>CAYPQV010000013.1:0-98840 GCA_964412955.1 uncultured Hyphomicrobiales bacterium | reverse complement strand
TGTTGAAGTCGTGGGCGATGCCGCCGGTGAGCTGACCGACCGCCTCCATCTTCTGCGCCTGGAGGAACTGCCGCTGAAGTTGGACACGCTCGGTGACGTCGTTGGTCACGAACACGACGCCGACCGCCCAACCGGTGTCGTCGACGAGCGGCGCGGCCGAGAATTCGATCTCGATCCGCCGGCCGGACTTGGTTTGCCGCACCCCGCGGACGTTGCGCAGCGCCTCGCCGCGCAATACGCGCGCGTACTGGCTCCAGAAGGCCATGATCTCCGATTCGGGAACGACCGGGGTGAGCTGGCCGATGACCTCCTCCGCCGAATAGCCGTAGATGCGCCCCGCCGCCGGATTCCACCACATCACCTTCGCCTCGCGGTCGAGGGCGATGATGGCGGCGGGCGAGGTCTCGAACAGCGCCGCCATATCGCGCGCGCGGCGCTTCTCGCCGGCCTCCGCCTGGACCCGGGCGCTGATGTCATGGAGAACGGCGATGAAGACGCGCCGGTCCCCGATCCAGCTTTCCACCAGGCCGAGTTCGATGGGAACGGTCGTTCCGTCCTTCCGTTGCGCCTCCACCGGCCGGTAATGCAGCGGGCGGCCGAGGATATTTCCTTTTCCGGTCGCCACGTAGTTGGCGATGTACCCGGCGTGCCGGCTGCGGTGCGGCTCGGCGACAAGCAGGGCGGCGTCTTGGCCGATCGCCTCCGCGGCCGTATAGCCGGTGATGCGTTCGGCCGCCGGATTGAAGGAAAGGATCGTGCCCTTTTCGTCGGCGGTGACGATGCCTTCGCCGACGTTGTCGATGACGCTTTTCAGCCGGGTCGCCGCCGATTCGAGTTCGTCCCGGTGGCGCCCCATGGCGTCGGCCATCCGGTCGAAGGAACGGCCGAGCCGTCCGATCTCGTTCGACGCGTAGGCGGGCCCGGCTCGGGCGGAGAGATCGCCGCCCCTGAACCGCTCGATCGTGGCGAGGAGCCGACGGACGGGCTCGACGAACGCGAACGCGCCGCCCCACCAGGCGACGAGGTAGGCGAGGGTCGCGATCAGCGCGATTATGACCATTTGTTCGGCGAGGTGCGCGAGGCTCTCGGCGTTCAGTTTTCCGGTATCGATCCCGGCGGCGAAATAAAGGGTATCGGAACCGACGGATTGGAGCGGGCGGGTGACGTAGATCCGTTCCAGCCCCTCCAGGTCCCGCGCGGCGAAATTCCCGAGCGATCCTTGCGCCATCGCGCCGATGAAGCGCGGATCATCGAGCCGCCGGCCGATCGAGACATCCTCGTCGCGCGATTGCGCCAGCACCTGGCCGTTCCAGTCGAGCAGATACGTCAGGATGTAGTCCCGCTCGGCGAGACTTCGGATCGCCCGGCTGATCCAGACGAGGTCGAGCCCGGCGAACACGACGGTCTTGACTTCCCCCGCCTCAATCGCCGGATAGGCGAAGATCAGCGCCCGCCGGCCCGATACGCCGCCGGGATCGTAATGACCCGGGCTGAGATCGCGCCCGGCGAGGGCTTGCCGGAACCATTCGAAGTCCGCCACGTTCGCGCCCGGGACCAGGGACGTATAGTCCGCGTTCGCGCAGAACAGCGTTCCGTCCGGCCGCGCGGCCCCGAGCACGGCGTAGCGCGGCTCGTTCGCGCGCAGCGCCCGGAAGGTCCGCGCGCACGCTTCGGCGTTCTGACGGATGATGTCCTCCTGCCGTGACAGCGAAAGCAGCAGCTGCCGGATCGGGACGCCGACGCCGAACTCGTCGTCCGCCATGCCGGTCGCGAGCGCGCTCGCCTGCTGGAGCGCCCCTTCGGTCTTGCGGGCGTGGTATTCGTAGGCGTCGTAGCCGATCAGGGCGAACGGACCGAGCAGCACGGCGGTAACGAACAGCATCAGCCGCGCGCGCAGGCCCCGCTCCCCCGCCGGCCGACGGCGCGACGCCCGATCCTCGATCGTCGCCGGCTCCGCCCCCACCGCGCCGGGAGCGGGATCGCCAAGGGACATTGTCCGTTCGTTCAAGGCGGCGCCTGCTTTCTTTTTTTGCGGCAGTGAAGCGCACTGCGCGGTTTCAAGGCGGAGGGCGTTGCTTATTCGTTATCGGTCGCGCTCGGCGTTCGAACACTCTTAAAAACTTGGTTTGAATATTATCGTATTAAATTAATTCTGCACCAATTCGGGTTTTTCACCTATTGGGGTTCTCCCTCATATCTATTAAAGGGTTCCTCCATTTCAAGCGCTTTGCTTTTAAAGCAATTTTTTTGCGCTTCGAACTCTTTGTCCACAATAAAAACATCACTGACCCGACAGGGTTTTTTTGTCTTCGCTACCGCTACGGGAATTGAGCCATGCGATGTTCCAGCCATGTCATACTCCATTTGTCGACACGGCCGTAGATCGCGGCAATGAACACCCGGTCCCGGGCGGTCGGTTTTAGCCGCCCGACTATTTGCCGCCGCCAAGCCGTTGGCGCTTTTGGTGAAGACGGGGGCCCGACAGCGCCCCACGGTTTACCCACCTCGGGCTTCGGGCCGCCGGAACGACGTTCTTGGCGGGAACAGTGGTTTCCGTATGGAACGCCGACCCCCGTTCATGCGATAAACGCTTACGTTCAGGTGCCCGAAGCGCCGCTTCGGGATAATCGGAAAGGCGGTGAGATTCCGCCGCGTGCCCAACGCTGTGATGGGGACCGTCCGGATTGATGTCACTGGCGCGCGCCGGGAAGACATCCGGACCGGGATGAACCTCAGCCAGAAGGCCGGCCTGGACGTCACAGGGCGCCGTCATGGACCGACGGCCGCTCGCACTCGATCCATGAGGGGACCGCCATGGAAACCGCCCAAACCCAAACCGACGCCGAATTTTCGTCCGACGAACGGAACGCCGTTTACAAGTGCATCTTCAACCGCCGCGACGTGCGCGGACAATTCCGCCCCGATCCGATCCCCGACGACGTCCTGGCGCGCATTCTTCGCGCCGCCCACCACGCGCCGTCGGTCGGGTTCATGCAACCCTGGGATTTCATCGTCATCCGGGACCCGGCGATCAAGACGCGCATTCGGGACGCGTTTCAGGTCGCCCACCGGGAAGCAACCGAGATGTTCGAAGGCGAGCGCCAACAAACCTACCGCGCGCTCAAGCTGGAGGGGATCGTCGACGCGCCGATCGGCATTTGCGTCACCTGCGACCGGAGCCGATCCGGTCCCGTCGTCATCGGGCGGACCCATCAACCGGAAATGGACCTCTACAGCGCCGTCTGCGCGGTCCAAAATCTTTGGCTCGCGGCGCGGGCGGAGAACGTCGGTCTCGGTTGGGTCAGCATCATGCGCCACGACGATTTGCGCGATGCCCTCGGCATTCCGGCTTCGATCCAGCCGATCGCCTATCTGTGTCTCGGCTATGTTTCCCATTTCCTGAAAAAGCCCGAACTGGAAACCGTCGGCTGGCGCAAACGTCTTCCCCTGTCCGATGTTCTCTGGATCGACCGCTGGCAAGCCCGCCGCGACGCGGACCCGCTGTTCGACCACCTCGGATAACGGGTCAGCGCGCCGACCCGTCGCCGCCGGCCGGGACCAGCGCCGCGCGCAGGCGCTGCCATTGCGGCTCGTCGGCGGGCAGGCCGAACCGCAGCCAGGCCGGTTCGTACGGAAAACGGCGCACGACGATTCCGGCGCGCCCCAGCCGGCGGAACACCGTGTCCGCCGCCGGCGCGCGCGCAAGCCGGAACAGCGACGTTCCTCCGACGATGGTCAAGCCCGCCGACGTCAAAAGACGGTCGAGCCGCCCGGCGTCGGCGGCCAGCCGCGCGCGCGTCGCTTCGATCCAGGGCCGGTCGACCAATGCCGTTTCGGCGACGGCGATCGCCGGTCCGGCGACCGCCCACGGGCCCAATAGGGCATCGAGGCGCGCCGCGATCTCCATTCCGGCGATGGCGAAACCGAGCCGAAGGCCGGCAAGCCCGAAGAACTTTCCGAAGGACCGCAAAACGACCACGTTGCCGCGCGCGACCTCGCCGGCGAGACTTCCGGCCGGAGGGCCTACGTCCATGAACGCTTCGTCGACCACCAGCAGGCCGTTTCGCGCGCGCAGACGGTCGGCAAGGGCGAGAAGCGTTTCCCGCGCGAGGGTCCGTCCATCCGGGTTGTTGGGGTTGGCGAGGAATACCAAGCCGGCGTTTCCGATATCGCCGACGTCGGCGGCTTCGATCACGGCATGTCCGGCCAGGGCCGCCACCCGGGCGTACTCGCCGTAGGTCGGGCCCAGCACCGCAACCCGGCCGGGCGGCGCCAACGCGGCCGCCATGGGCAGCAGAATTTGGGTCCCGGGCGCGGCCACCACGTGGGCCGCGCCCGGCGCGCCGTAAACGGCGCCGGCGACGGCGCGCAGCCGATCCATCGCCGCCGGTTGCGGCAGGCGGGCGAACACATTTGCCGACACGTGTGGTATGGGATAGGCGCGGGGGTTGATCCCCGTCGACAGATCGATCAGGGGTTCGGGAGCATCCGGAAACATCCGCCGCGCGGCGTCCAGATTGCCGCCGTGGATCAACGGTGTTCCGTTCGTTCGGGTGACCATGACCGTCGCGCTTGCCCTGTTGGCCCTGCTGATCGAGGTTATTATCGGATATCCGGATCGGCTAGGGCGTTCTATCGGTCATCCCGTCGCCTGGATGGGCGGCCTGATCGGCGCGTTGGACCGGCGATGGAACCGCGACGGCGCGGGGCGCGCGCTCCGCCGCGGGGCCGGGATCGCCGCTCTCCTCGTTTTCGTCGGCGCGGCCGTCGTGCCGGCGGCGATTCTGCAGCACGGCCTCCTGCTTCTGCCGTTCGGAATTATTCCCGTCGCGCTGGTCGCGAGCGCGCTGATCGCCCAGCGGAGCCTGCACGCCCACGTCGCGCGGGTCGCCGACGCCCTCGATCATGCCGGTCTTCCCGGCGGGCGCGCGGCGGTGGCGCACATCGTCGGGCGCGATACGGCCGTCCTCGACGAGGCCGGCGTCGCGCGCGCGGCGATCGAAAGCCTGGCCGAGAACTTTTCCGACGGGGTGGTGGCGCCGGTTTTGTGGATGGCCGTCGCCGGTCTCCCCGGCGCGGCCGCCTATAAGGCGGTCAACACCGCCGACAGCATGATCGGCTTCCGCACGCCGCGTCATCTGGCCTTCGGCTGGGCGGCGGCGCGGCTCGACGACCTGGTCAATCTTCCGGCGTCCCGTCTTTCGGCCCTGCTGATCGTCGCCGCCGCGGCGACGATGGAGGGCGCTTCCGCCGCCGAATCCTGGCGCGCGGTGCTGAGAGACGCCCCGCGTCACCGTTCGCCCAACGCGGGATATCCGGAAGCCGCCATGGCCGGCGCGCTCGGCCTTGCGCTCGCGGGTCCGCGTCATTACGGCGGCGCGCTCGTCGACGACGCGACCATGGGAAACGGCCGGCGCGAAGCGACCGCCGCCGATATTCGCGCCGCGCTCGCGCTTTATCGCCGCGCCGACGCCTTGTTGATCGGCCTGGCGGCCGTGGCGGCGGCGCTTATCGCGCTAGGGTGAGGAGCCGGTCGAGATCGAGGTGCCGCGATAAATGCGCGGCGAGCCGGTCGAGGGTTTCATCGACCAAGTGGTCGTAGGCGATCGTCGCGGTGCCGGCCGCGAACCGCGCGAGCCACGCGGCGCGCTGCCGGTCGTCGGCGAACAGCCCGTGGATGTAGGTTCCGATCACGCGGCCGTCGGCGGAAACGGCGCCTTCGGGCGATCCGTCCGCGAGACGCGCGAAGGGACGGCGGAGGTCGGGTCCCCCGGTCACGCCCATGTGCATCTCGTAGCCGGAAAACGGCACGCCGTCGCAGGTCGCGCCGCCGACCGATTCGAGCCGTTTTTCCGGCGACAGCACGGTTTCCACGTCGAGGAGCCCGAGACCCTCGACCTTGCCCGCCGGCCCTTCGATGCCGCCGGGATCGCGGATCGTGCGGCCGAGCATCTGGTAGCCGCCGCACAGCCCGAGGACCATGCCGCCCCGGCGCACGTGGGCGGCGATGTCGATGTCGAGCCCGGCCGCGCGAAGGGCGGCAAGGTCGGCGATGGTGGTTTTCGATCCCGGCAGGACGACCAGCTCGGCGTCGCCCGGAAGCGCCGATCCCGGCCGCACGCGAACCAGGTCGACCGCCGGTTCGGCATCGAGCGGGTCGAGATCGTCGAAGTTCGCGATGTGGGGCAAAATCACGGCCGCGACGCGAACGCGCGCGCCGGGTTTCGCCGGCCGGGCCTTGGCCAGCGCCAGGGCATCTTCCGCCGGCAGGCGGTCCGCGTCGGGAAAAAACGGAACGAGGCCGAGCGGGGCCCATCCCGTCTCGCGCGCGATCAACGCCATGCCGTCCGCGAACAACGCGGGATCGCCGCGAAACTTGTTGACGACGAAGCCCCGAATCAGGGCCGCGTCGGCGGCGGCGAGCACCGTCTTGGTGCCGACGAGGCTCGCGATCACGCCGCCGCGCTCGATGTCGCCGACCAGCACGACCGGCACGTCGGCCGCGCGCGCGAAACCCATGTTGGCGATGTCGCCCGCGCGCAAATTCACTTCCGACGCGCTGCCCGCGCCCTCGACCAGCACGAGATCCGATTCGTCGCGCAACCGCGCGAAGCTGGCGAGGACCGCGGACATCAACTCCGCTTTCAATCCCTGATAGGCGGCGGCCCCGGCCGTTCCGTGCACCCGGCCCTGGACCACCACCTGGGCGCCCACGTCGCTCTGCGGCTTCAACAGTACCGGGTTCATGTGCACGCTCGGCGGCGTGCGCGCGGCTCGCGCCTGCAACGCCTGGGCGCGGCCGATTTCGCCGCCATCGACGGCGACGGCGGCGTTGTTGGACATGTTCTGCGGCTTGAACGGCCGCACGATCAGGCCGCGATCGGCGAAGGCGCGGGCGAGCCCGGCGACGATCAGCGACTTGCCGACGTCCGAGCCCGTGCCCTGGAACATGATCGCGCGCGCGGCCACGTCAGAACTCGATGCCGGGTTGCGCCTTTACCCCGGCGGCGAAGTGGTGCTTGACCAGGGTCATGTCGGTGACGAGATCGGCGGCGGCGATCATCTCCGGCTTGGCGTTGCGTCCGGTGACGACGACGTGCAGTCCGGGCCGGCGTGCCTTGAGGGCGGCGACGATCGAATCGAGGTCGAGATAGTCGTATCGCAGCGCGATGTTGAGTTCGTCGAGGATCACGAGCGCGAACGACGGATCGGCCATCAGTTCGGACGCCTTCGCCCAGGCGCGCTCGGCCGCCGCGACGTCGCGCGCCCGGTCCTGCGTTTCCCAGGTGAAACCTTCGCCCATGGTGTGCCAGGAGACCCGATCGCCGAAGGCGACCAGCGCGTCGCGCTCCGCCGAATGCCAGGCGCCCTTGATGAACTGCACGACCCCGACGCGCTGGCCGCGCCCCAGCGTGCGAAGCGCGAGTCCGAACGCGGCGGTCGACTTGCCCTTGCCGGTCCCGGTGTGGACGATGAGGAGGCCCTTTTCGATCGTCTTCGCGGCGACCTCGGCGTCCTGAGCCGCCTTGCGCTTCGCCATCTTGTCGCGGTGGCGCGCCGATGTCCGATCGTCGGCCGGTTTGCTCATCGGCTTTCCTTCACGACCAGCGGCAGGCCGGCGACCACCAGGACGACGCGGTCCGCGCGCCGGGCAAGACGCTGATTGAGTTGCCCCTGGGCGTCGCGGAATCGGCGCGCGAGCGCATTGTCGGGCACGATCCCGAAGCCGACTTCGTTGGCGACCGCCACGACCGGCGCTTTCCGGGCAAGCGCCCGTTCGAGGCGCGCGATCTCCGCGTCGATGTCGGCGTCGGCGAGCATCAGGTTTGAAAGCCACAGGGTCAGGCAGTCGATCAGGACCGGCGCGTCGCCGCAAGCGCCGAGGGCGGCGGCGAGGTCGCGCGGCGCTTCGATCGTCCGCCAATCCGCGCCGCGCCGCGCCCGGTGTTGGGCGATCCGCTCGGCCATTTCGGGATCGCGCGCTTCGCCCGTCGCCACATAGGACCACGGGGGGGACCACGGCGGCGGCAGCGCCGCGATCAGGCCCTCGGCATGGCGGCTCTTGCCGGATCGGGCGCCGCCGAGGACGAGCGTCAGCACCCGAACCTGCCGCGCCGCGCGCCGAGGATCGTCGCGAAAATCCGCCGAATCACGGGTGTTGTCCTCAATGCCGGGAATGGTCGAGGGGCAAGTCGGCGGGTCCGCTTCGCGGAAACCGGCGACCCCGGAAACTATAGCCGCCGAGGGGTTAATTGCAAGGATTCGGCCATCCGGCCCGCGCATCGGGGACTGCGACGGCCACGGTCGGATCGCATTGACAAAGGACGGGTCGCGACGTTTATTGGCGGTTATCGACGGCCTTTCGCAAGAGAGCGAAGAGGGAATGCGGTGCGGAACGATTGTTCCTAATCCGCGGCTGCCCCCGCAACTGTAAGCGGCGAGCCCGTGCCACATAGCCACTGGGGATCAACCTGGGAAGGCGGTGACGGGCGGCGACCCGCGAGCCAGGAAACCTGCCGTCTTCAATCGCGCGCTGGGCGGGGTGCCTCGGCAACGGTTGACGTGCGGAGAACCGAACCCGGATTTTCGGTTGGAGCGTTCGGGCACCCAGGGACCGGCGGATGACGCCGGCGAAAGGCACTGGGATGCGGATCGACGCCGCGCGCGACGCCGGACCGGATGCGGAAACCGGCCTGCCGGCCACGATATATGTCTGCATTACCTGCCGGCGTCCGGGCGACTCCGAGGATGCGCCGCGCGCGGGCGCGTCGTTCGCGCGAACGGTGGCGGCGGCGGCCGAAGGCGCCGGCATCGCCGTCGAGGAAATTCGCTGTCTCGGGAATTGCAGGCGGGGCCTCAGCGCCATGATCGCGCGCGACGGCGCGTGGACTTACGTGTTCGGCCATCTCGATCCGGCGAGGGACGGCGCCGCGCTGATCGCCGGCGCGCAATTGCTCGCCCGCTCGACCGACGGCCTGATGCCATGGAATTTTCGGCCTGAGCCGTTGAAGCGCGGACTCATCGCCCGCGTGCCGCCGCCCGGCTACCGGGAGGCCGAATGACCGCTTCCCTCGCGCGCGTGCCCTGCACCATCGTCACCGGCTTTCTCGGCGCCGGCAAGACGACGTTGATCCGTCATCTCCTTGCCGGTGCGCGCGGCCGCCGGCTCGCGGTCATCGTCAACGAATTCGGCGATGTCGGCATCGACGGCGAAATTTTGAAGGGATGCGGCGAAGCCGCCTGCCCGGACGGGAACATCGTCGAGCTAACCAACGGGTGTTTATGCTGCGTGGTCGCCGACGAATTCGCGCCGACCCTCGATCTGCTTCTGGCCCGCGAACCGAGGATCGAGCACATCGTCATCGAAACCTCGGGCCTCGCGCTGCCCAAGCCGCTGGTCCAGGCGTTCAACTGGCCGTCGATCAGGGGCCGGGTTACGGTCGACGGCGTGATCGCGGTAATCGACGGCGCCGCGCTCGCCGAAGGCAGGATTGCGGGCGATCTCGACGCGCTTGCCCGTCAGCGCGCCGCCGACGATACGCTCGACCACGACAATCCGGTCGAGGAACTATTCGCGGATCAGATCGCTTGCGCCGACCTGGTCGTCCTCAACAAGCGCGACTTGATCGATGCCGCCGGTTGGGCACGGGCCGAAGCGGCTGTCGTCGGTCGGCTCCGGCCGGCGGTGAAGATGATTCCCGCCATGAACGGCCGGGTCGCGACGGAAGCGCTGCTCGGCCTCGGCGTCGGCGCCGAAACCGACATCGTAAACCGCCCTTCGCTCCATGACGGCGAACCGGATCACGGTCACGACGACTTCGACAGTTTCGTCGTGGCTCTTCCCGAAATCAGCGACCCCGCCCAGTTCGCCGATCGGGTCGGCAAGGCGGCCGAGGAAGGCGGCGTGCTGCGGATGAAGGGGTTCGCGGCGGTGACGGCCAAGCCGCGACGGTTGTTGATCCAGGCGGTCGGCCCGCGGGTCAATCACCAGTACGACCGGGCGTGGTCCGCGTCGGAAGCGCGTCAAGGCCGACTCGTGGTCATCGGCGTCAAGGGATTGGACCGTGCCGCTGTCACGCGCGCGCTGGTCGGGTGATTCATGCACATCCTCGCCGTCAGCACCGCATCCCTCGATGAAATCGCCCAGCCGGTCGATTTGGGGCAATCGCCGGGCGACATCGCGGTGCTGTCGTTCGCCGACAGCGACGTTGCCGGAATTTCCGCCGCCTGGGCGGCCGAACGGGACGGGTTGCCGAGCGTGCGGCTCGCGTCGTTGCGGGATCTCCGCCATCCGATGTCGGTCGATCTGTGGATCGATCGCGTCGGCGCGCACGCCAAGGTGATCGTCGTCCGCCTGCTCGGCGGGATGGATTGGTGGCCGTATGGAGTCGAACGGCTGGCGGCGCTCGCCCGCGAGCGAGGCATCGCGCTCGCGCTGCTCCCGGGCGAGGACCGCGACGATCCGCGTCTCGCCGAAAATTCCACCGTGTCCGAGCCCGAACTCGCCCAGCTGCTCGCCTATTTCCGCGCCAGCGGGCAAGACAACCTGCGGGCGCTGTTGCGGCGGCTCGCGCGCCACGCGGGCGCGCGCCTGGACGTTCCGCCGCCCCGCCCGCTGCCGCTATGCGCGGCGTACCTTCCTGACGAAGGCGCGATCGACCTCGACCGCCTCGTTGCCCGGCTGGCGCCCGGCCGGGCGGTGGTTCCGATCTTTTTCTATCGCTCCATGCTGCACGCCGCCGATACCCGGCCGATCGATGCGCTCTGTGCGGCGCTCGCGGCGCGCGGCCTCGCGCCGGCGCCGCTCGCGGTTCCGAGCCTCAAGGACGCGGACGCGGCGGAATTCGCGCGCGCCGCGTTGGCGCGGGTTGACCCGGCCGTGATCGTCACGACGACCGCGTTCGCCGCCGGCGATGGAACCGGGACCTCCCTCGACCGGTTCGACGCACCGGTGCTGCAGGCCGTGATCGCGACCACCCGGCGCGAGGCTTGGCGCGATAATCCGCGCGGCCTCAGCGCCGCCGACTTCGCCATGCACGTGGTGTTGCCGGAAATCGACGGCCGCGTGCTCGCGGGCGCGCTGGCCTTCAAGGACCCGCTGCCGGCGGCGGAGGGGCTGGCGTTCGCGGCGCTCGCCAACCGGCCCGAACCGGACCGGGTGGCGATGGTCGCGGACCGTATCGCGGCCCTGGTCGGGCTGCGGGCGAAACCGCGCGCGGAACGCCGGGTCGCGGTCCTGATCCCCGACTATCCCGGCATGGCGGGCCGGACCGGCTACGCGGTCGGGCTCGACGCCCCGGCGAGCGTGCTCGCGCTGCTCGCCGATCTCGCTGCCGCCGGTTACACGGTCGCCGGCGCGCCCGTGTCGTCGCGCGCGCTGCTCGATCGGCTCGAGGCCGGCGACGCCGAAGCGGCGCTGCCCGTCGATCGCTACCGGGAATGGCTCGCGGCGCTGCCCGAAAGCGCGGCCGCCGCCATGCGCGCGGCCTGGGGCGAGCCGGAACACGACCCGGAGTTTAGCGACGGCGCCTTCCGGTTCCGCGCGCGCGCGTTCGGCAATATCGTCGTCGCGCGTCCGCCCGATCGCGGACGCGCGGGCGCGCGGCGAGCCGATTATCACGATCCGGCCTTGCCGCCGCGCCATGCGCTGGTCGCCTTCGGCTTGTGGCTTCGCCGGGCGTTCGCGGCGGACGCGCTCGTGCATATGGGCGCGCACGGCACATCGGAATGGCTGCCGGGCAAGGCGGTGGCGCTGACCGAGTCCTGTTTTCCCGAAATCGTGCTGGGGCCGCTGCCGGTGATCTATCCGTTCATCGTCAGCAATCCGGGCGAGGCGGCGCAGGCGAAGCGGCGCATCGCCGCCGTCACCATCGGCCACGTGCCGCCGCCGCTGGTCGGAAGCGATCTCACCGGCGAGGCGCGCGAGTTGGAACGTCTGGTCGACGAGTATGCCCAGGCCGACGGTCTCGATCCCCGCCGCCGCGCGCAGCTCGCCAAACTGATCGTCGAAACCGCGCGGCGAGGAAACCTCGGGCGCGAGGCCGATATCGCGGCGGCCGACGATGTCGAGGCGCTTCGGCGTATCGACGCCTGGCTCTGCGATCTCAAGGATCTCGCGGTTAAGGACGGCCTGCATGTGTTCGGGCGCGCGGCGGCCGACGCCGACCCGGCCTGGCGAGCGAGCGCCGAGGCCGAGCGGGCCGCGCTCATCGCCGCGCTGGACGGCGGGCGCGTCGCGCCCGGCCCGGCCGGTACGCCCGCGTCCGGGCGGCGGGACGTGCTGCCGACCGGGCGCAATCTCTTCACCGCCGACCCCCGGATGCTGCCGACGCCGCTCGCCGTGGATCTCGGCCGGCTCGCGGCGGACGAGATCATCCGTCTTCATCTGCAAAACCACGGCGACGCGCCGCGCGCCCTGGTGATCGATTTATGGGGCAGCTCAACGTTGCGCTCGGGCGGCGAGGAGATCGCGCAAGGCCTCGCCCTGATGGGTTGCCGGCCGACCTGGGACGCGGCGACCGGCCGCGTCACCGGCGTCGAGGTGCTGCCGCCCGCCGCGATCGGGCGTGCGCGCGTTGATGTCACCTGGAGGGTCTCCGGCCTATTCCGCGATCTGTTCCCGGCGCAGATCGCGCTGATCGACGCGGCCGTGCGCGCCGTCGCCGCGCGCGAGGAAAGCGACGAGGATAACCCGCTCGCCGCCGCCCGGCGTGCGTCCGGGCCGGCCGCGCTCGCGCGCGTGTTCGGCGCCGCGCCCGGCGCTTACGGCGCGGGCATCGAGGACATGCTCGGCCGCGCGGGCGACCGCCAAGCGCTCGGCACCGCCTATTTGGCGGCCACTTCGCACGCCTACGGCGGCGCGGAGGGCGAGGGAACGGCGCGGCCCGGCGCGTTCGCCGCGCGGGTGGCGGCGGCCGACCTGCTCGTGCACCCGGCGAATGATCCCGGACGCGACCTGCTCGAAGGCGAGGCCGACGTCGCCTTCATCGGCGGGTTCGCCGCCGCCGCAGCCACGCTCGACCGCGCCGCCGACCTGATCGTGCTCGACACCGCCGATCCCCATCGCCCGCGCGCCCGGACGCTCGCGGCCTCGATCGCGCGGATCGTGCGCGCGCGGGCGATCAGCCCGCGCTTCATCGATGGCCTCATGCGCCACGGCCCGCGCGGCGCGGCCGAGATCGCCGAAACCGTCGATCGGCTGGTGGCGTTCGCGGAAACGACCGACGCGGTGCCGAGCGAACTGATCGATCTCGTTCATGATGCCTACGTCGCCGACGCGCGCGTGCGCAATTTTCTCAACCGCGAAAATCCGGCCGCGGCTCGCGCCGTCGCCGAGCGGCTCGACGGCGCGCGGAGGCAGGGGTTGTGGCATCCGCGCCGCAACGATGTCGACGCCGATCTTTCGGCATTGGGGTCGGGAGGCGCGCCATGACGGCCGACCTGCGCCGCGGCGCTTGTCCGGCGCTCGCCCGGCCGATGGAAACCGGGGACGGCCTGCTCGCCCGCGTCACGGCGACCGGCACGATCGCGCCCGAGGCGTTCGCCGATCTCTGCGCCGCCGCGCGACTCCACGGCAACGGCATCGTCGAGGTGACCGGGCGCGGAAGCCTCCAGATGCGGGGGCTGACGGCGGATTCCGCGCCCCGCTTTGCCGACGCGGTTGGAGCCATCGACATCGCGGCGGCGGACGGCGTTCCCGTCATGGCCGATCCGCTCGCCGGGCTCGACCCCGGCGCGGCGTTCGACGCCGCCCGGCTCGCGGCGGAAGTGCGGCATGCCCTTGCCCGGGAATCCCGCCCACTTGCGCCGAAGACGTCGGTCGCGATCGACGGCGGCGACGCATTGCATCTCGACCGCGTTCCCGCCGACGTGCGCCTTCGCGCCGACGGCGGGCGGTTGCTCGTCGCGGTCGGGGGCGATGCGGAATCGGCGGTGTTCCTCGGCGCGGTCTTGCCCGAGCACGCGGCCGAAGCTGTTATCCGCCTGTTCGGAACACTCGCCGACCGAGGTCCCGCCGCGCGCGCGCGCGAGGTGACGGCGGCGGAGGGCGCGGGCCCCTTCCGCGCGGTGTTGTCGGGAACACTGTTCGCGTCCGCCGCGCCGCCCGCGCGAGCGGCGGCGGAACCGGTCGGCTTGCATACGCTTGGGAACGGCCGCCGCGTTGTCGGCATCGGCCTTCCGTTCGGGTACGCCGAAGCTCCGGCGCTGCAGGAACTGATGGCAAAGGCCCGCCAGGTCGGCGCCGAGGGCGTGCGCCCGGCCCCGGGCCGCGCGCTGCTGCTCGTCGGGCTCGGCGAGGACGCCGCCCCTCCCCTTACTGCCGCGGCCGAACGCCTGGGGTTCATCGTCGACCCGGCCGATCCGCGCCGCCGGGTCGTCGCCTGCTCGGGCGCGCCTTTGTGCGCGTCGGGGCGGATTGCGGCGCGCGCGCTCGCGCCGGCGGTCGCGGCGGCGATCGCCCCGCATCGCTGCACCGTCCATGTTTCCGGATGCGTCAAGCGGTGCGCGAGCCGCGATCCGGCGACATTTACCGTTATCGGCCAAAACGGGCATTGCGATCTGTTCATCGACGGCGCGGCGGCAGGGATAGTGGCGACGGAAACGCTGGCGGCAAGCCTCGCCCGCCTCGCCGCGGAGCATGAGGCGATGCATGGCTAGTTCTTCCGATTACCTGCGCGACGGACACGCGATTTACGAGCGTTCTTTCGCCATCATCCGCGCCGAAGCGGATCTTTCGCGTTTTTCGCCCGAGGAATCGGAAATCGCCGTGCGCATGATCCACGCCTGCGGAATGGTCGAATTGGCCGCGCACATCGCGTTCGGCGCCGGGCTGGTCGCGGCGGCGCGCGCGGCGCTCGCCGGCGGTGCGCCCGTTCTCTGCGATTCCGAAATGGTCGCGCACGGCGTCACCCGTGCCCGCTTGCCGGCGGCGAACGAGGTGGTCTGCACGTTGCGCGATCCGCGCACGCACGCCCTCGCCGAAAAACTCGGCACCACCCGGTCCGCCGCCGCGCTCGAACTATGGCGAAATCGGCTTGATGGCGCCGTCGTCGCCATCGGCAACGCGCCGACGGCGCTGTTTCGCCTGCTGGAGATGCTCGACGACGGCGCGCCCCGACCGGCGGCGATCCTCGGCATTCCGGTCGGGTTCGTCGGCGCGGCCGAATCGAAGGACGCGCTCGCCGCGAACCCGCGCGGGGTGCCGTTCCTGATCGTCCGCGGTCGGGCCGGCGGCAGCGCCATGACCGCCGCGGCCGTCAACGCACTGGCGAGGGCGGGCATATGACCGGACAACTGATCGGCGTCGGAGTCGGCCCGGGCGATCCCGAGCTCATCACCCTGAAGGCCCAGCGGGCGCTCGCGGCCGCCGACGTGGTCGCCTTTTTCGCCAAGGCGGGCAACACCAGCACGGCGCGCCGCATCGCGGCGGTCCATTTGCGCCCCGGAATCGAGGAGCTTCCGCTCTATTACCCGATGACGACCGAGGTCTTGCGTCACGATCCGGTCTACCGCGCGGCCTTGCACGATTTCTACCAACGTTCGGCGGCGGCGCTGGCGGCGCTGCTCGACGCCGGCCGCACCGTCGCCGTGCTCGCGGAAGGCGATCCGTTGTTCTACGGCTCCTACATGCACCTGCATGCGCGGCTCGCGCCCCGTTACCCGACCCAGGTCATTCCTGGCGTCACCGGCATGAGCGGCTGTTGGTCGGCGGTAGCCACGCCGATCGCGCAGGGCGACGACGTGCTCGCCGTGTTGCCGGGGACCCTGCCGGAGGAGGAACTGGAGCGCCGCATCGGCGAAGCCGACGCCGTCGTGGTGATGAAACTCGGGCGCAACCTGCCCAAGGTGCGCCGCGCCATCGAGCGCGCGGGCCGCCTTGAGAGGGCCATCTACGTGGAACGTGGTACCATGGCGGAAGCGCGGACGCAGCCGCTGGTGCAGAAACTGGACGACGTGGCGCCTTATTTTTCGATCGTGTTGGTTCCCGGCTGGGAGAAATTGCCGTGAGCGGACGGCTGACCGTCATCGGGCTCGGACCGGGCGACAGCGCGTTGCTGACGCCGCAGGCGCAAGCCGCGCTCGCCGAAGCCGACGCGCTCTACGGCTACGGGCCTTATCTCGATCGCGTTCCCGCGCGCGACGGCCAAAGCCGCCACGTTTCGGACAACCGCGAAGAAGGCGCCCGCGCCGCCGCCGCGCTTGCCCACGCCGCCGCCGGCACCAACGTCGCGGTCGTTTCCGGCGGCGATCCGGGCGTGTTCGCCATGGCGGCGGCGGTCTGCGAACAGATCGAGGCGGGACCGGCGGCGTGGCGCGCGCTCGATGTGCGCGTGGTGCCGGGGATCACCGCCATGCTGGCGGTCGCCGCCCGCGTCGGCGCGCCGCTCGGGCACGATTTCTGCGCCCTATCGCTCTCCGACAACCTGAAACCGTGGGAGGCGATCGAGCGGCGGCTGGACGCCGCGGCTTCCGCCGGCTTCGTGATCGCGCTCTACAACGCGGCTTCGCGCGCGCGCCCGTGGCAAATCGGCGCGGCCTTGGAGCGGTTGCGCCGTCATTTGCCGGCGACGACCCCGGTGGTTTTCGGGCGCGCGGTCAACCGGCCCGACGAACGGATCACGGTCACCGCCCTGGCGGAAGCCGATCCGGCGGGAGTCGACATGGCGACGCTCGTCATCATCGGCACGGCCGAAACGCGGACGGTCGCCCGGCCGGGTCTTCCGCCGCTGGTCTATTCGCCGCGCGGCATGTCTCACTCCGGTTGCGCCAATTCGGTCCCGGAGTCGAGCGCATGATCGATGAAGGCGACCGCTTCCGCGATCGACCCGACGCTCGGCACATCGGGCAAGGCCGGTCGGCGGAGCAGAATGACTTCGAGGCCGAGCGCCCGCGCCGCCGCGATCTTGCCGTAGGCGGCGTTGCCGCCGCTGTTCTTCGACACCACCACCTCGATGCGATGGGTCTCCAGAAGCGCGCGGTCGTCCGCTTCCGAAAACGGTCCGCGCGCCTCGATGTAGATCGCGTGCGGCACCGGCAGGGGCGGATCGATGGGATCGACGCTGCGGACCAGATAATGATGCTGCGGCGCGCGACCGAACGGCGCGATCTCCTGGCGGCCGAGGGCCAGGAACACCCGGCGCGACACGGCCCCGAGGGCGCGGACGGCCTCCCGCGCGTCGGCGACTTCCGTCCAACGATCCCCGGCGACCGGCGTCCACGCCGTCCGGTGCAGGGCGATGAAGGGAATGCCGGTCATGGCGGCGGCATCGGCGGCGTTCCGCGACATCGCCGCCGCGTAAGGGTGGGTGGCGTCAACCAGCATGTCGATATGCTCGGCGCGCAGGTATTCGGCCAATCCTGCGGCGCCGCCGAAGCCGCCGATGCGCACCGGCCCCGGCATGGGCAAGGGCGATTGCGTGCGCCCGGCCAGGGAATACGTCAGTTGAAGGCCGCGACCGACCAGCCGTTCGCCCAGCAACCGCGCTTCCGTCGTGCCGCCGAGAATGAGGATATGCATGCGTACCGATCCGCTCGCGCGCAATAATGCCGCATCGCCTCGGTGGCTGTCCATCGTCGGCATCGGCGAGGACGGCGTCGACGGATTGAGCCCGATCGCGCGCGGGCTCATCGCCGGGGCCGAGATCGTCTTCGGCGGTGAGCGTCATCTCGCGCTCGCAGCGCCATTGATTCGCGGAACGGCGTTTCCTTGGCCGAGCCCGTTCGAGCGGGGGGTCGAAGAAGTGCTCGCCAGGCGCGGGCGCACGGTGTGCGTGCTCGCTTCCGGCGATCCGTTCCTGCACGGCGTCGGCTCGGTGCTGGCGCGCCACGTCGATTCCGGCGAAACGGTGGTGGTGCCGGCGCCGTCGGCCTTCAGCCTCGCCGCCGCGCGGCTCGGCTGGGCGCTGCCCGAAGCGGCGATAATCTCGCTTCACGGCAAGGCGCTCGACCTCGTGCGCCCTCACCTGCATCCGGGCGCCCGCGTGCTCGCGCTCACTTCCGACGGCGACGGCCCCGCCGCGTTGGCGCGGTTGCTGACGGAAACCGGCTTCGGCGGTTCGCGGCTCACGGTGTTGGAAGCGCTCGGCGGCCCGCGCGAGCGCGTGCGCGGGACACGCGCCGATGCCTTCGCTCTCGACACGATCGATCCGCTCAATATCGCGGCGATCGAAGTCGTCGCCGGCCCGGACGCGCGGGTGCTGGCGCGCGCGCCCGGCCTTCCCGACGCGCTGTTCGAGCACGACGGGCAGATCACCAAGCGCGAGGTGCGCGCGGTCACTTTGTCGGCGTTGGCGCCGCGCCGCGGCGAACTGCTGTGGGATATCGGCGCCGGTTCGGGTTCGGTGGCGATCGAATGGATGCTGGCCGATCCGTCGCTCCGCGCGGTCGCGATCGAGGCGGACGCCGCCCGCGCCGCCCGCATCCGCCGCAACGCGGCGGCCTTCGGCGTGCCGGGGCTGGAGGTGGTCGAAGGCTCCGCGCCCGGCGCCCTGGCCAGGCTGCCGACGCCGCAGGCGGTCTTTGTCGGCGGCGGGGCGGATACGGCGGTGCTGGATGCGGCATGCGCCGCGCTTGCCCCCGGCGGGCGGCTGGTGGTCAACGCGGTGACCCTGGAAACCGAAGCGCTGATCGCCCAGCGCCGCGCGGCGCTGGGCGGTGAACTGATCCGGATCGCGATCGAGCGCGCGGACGCCCTCGGCCGCATGCAGACGTGGCGGCCGGCCCTGCCGGTCGCGCAATGGACGTGGGTGAAGCCGTGACCGTGCATTTCATCGGCGCCGGGCCGGGGGCTCCCGACCTCATCACCGTGCGCGGGCGCGACCTGCTCGGCCGCTGCCCGGTCTGCCTCTACGCCGGATCGATCGTGCCGAAGGAACTGCTCGCCCATTGCCCGTCCGGCGCGCGGCTGGTGGACACCGCGCCGATGACGCTGGACGAGATCGAGGCCGAATACGTCGCCGCGCATGCCGCCGGGCGCGACGTGGCGCGACTGCACTCCGGCGATCTTTCGGTGTTCAGCGCGGTCGCGGAACAGATGCGCCGGCTCGACCGCTTGGGTATTCCCTACACCCTGACGCCGGGCGTGCCCGCGTTCGCGGCCGCCGCCGCGCTGCTCGGGCGCGAGTTGACGGTGCCGGAGGTGGCGCAAAGCGTGGTGCTGACCCGCGTTTCCGGTCGCGCCTCGCCGATGCCCTCGTGCGAAACACTCGCCGCCTTCGCCGCGACCGGCGCGACGCTCGCTATTCATCTCGCCGTCCACGCGATCGACAAGATCGTCGACGATTTGATCCCGCATTACGGCGCCGATTGCCCGGTCGCCGTGGTCGCGCGCGCGAGCTGGGCCGATCAACGGATCGTGCGCGGCACGCTCGCGGACATCGCGGGTCGGCTCGCCGCCGATCCGATCGAACGCACCGCGATCGTCCTGGTCGGACGCGCGCTCGCGGCGGGGGATTTCCGCGAAAGCGCGCTTTACGATCCCGATTACCGGCGGCGGTTTCGCGGGGGCTCGTCGTGAACCGGCGCGAACGGCGCGCGGCCGACTTGATGACCCTCGCGGTCGAAAATCAGGATCTCCAGAGCGATCGGGACGTCCTCGATCGTCCGCGCGGCGGTTTGCCACGCCGCCTGGGCGACGGCGTCGCCGAGCGGGATTCCCTCGGCAGATGCCAGCGCGAACGCGTGCGCCGCCGTATTGGCGGCGCGGATGCGCTCCGCCAGCGCCGGCGTTCCGCCCGCGTCGGCGGCAACGGCGGCGAGAGCCGTCAGGTCGACCGCGCCGCGCTTGGAATGGAGATCAAGCAGTCCTTGAGCGAGCTTGGTCATCTTGCCGATTCCGCCCGCGATGGTGACCTTGGCCACCGGATGATCGCGCAGGTACTTCAGCATTCCGCCGACGAAATCGCCCATGTCGATCAACGCCGGCTTGGGCAGGTCGTGCACCCGGGCGACGGCGGCCTCCGAGGCGGATCCGGTGGAGCCCGCGACGTGCCCGAGGCCGAGGGCGCGGGCGACGTCGATGCCCGAGCGGATGGAATGAATCCAGGACGAACAGGAATAGGGCACCACGATGCCGGTGGTGCCGAGGATCGAAAGGCCGCCGACGATGCCGAGGCGTGGATTGAGCGTCTTTGCCGCGAGCGCTTCGCCGCCGGGAACGGCGATCTCCACCTCGACATCGCCGGGCTTGCCGGTCGCGGCGGCGATCTCGGCGATGGCGGCGCGGATCATGGCGCGCGGCACGGGATTGATCGCGGGCTCGCCGGGGGCGATCGGCAGGCCGGGAAGGGTCGCGGTTCCGACCCCCTCGCCGGCGCGGAAACAAACCCCGGTGCCGGGCGCGGCGGGACGCACCGTCGCCAGAATCAACGCGCCGTGGGTGACGTCGGGATCGTCCCCCGCGTCCTTGACGATGCCGGCGGTCGCCGCGCCGCCATCGATCCGCGTTGTCGCCAGCGCAAACGCCGGTCGCTCGCCGCGCGGCAGCGTCACCTCGACCGGATCGGGAAACTCCCCGGTCGCGAGCGCGGCGAACGCGGCCTTGGCGGCGGCGGCGGCGCAGGTTCCGGTGGTCCAGCCGTAGCGCAACGGGCGGTCGGGCTTCTCCATGCGGATGTTTCTAGCGCGCCCGCGCCTCGCCGTCACGTCGGCGCGATGCGGGGCGGCAAGGCGCCATGACCGCCCGGGGGTTCATCGTGTCGGCGCCCCGTTCGGGCGCGGGCAAGACGACGGTGACGCTCGGCCTCATCGCCGCGCTCGCCCGGCGCGGCCTCGCCGTGCGCGCGGCCAAGTCCGGCCCCGACTACATCGATCCCGCCTTTCACGCGGCGGCGACCGGCGCGCCGTCGTGCAATCTCGACAGCTGGGCGATGCCGTCCGCGCTGCTCGACGCGCTGGTCGCGGACGCGGCGCGCGCGGCGGACGTGCTGGTGATCGAAGGCGCCATGGGTCTCTTCGACGGTGTGCCGGTACCCGGCCGCACCGGCGCGGCCGCCGATCTCGCGGCGCGGTTTCATTTGCCCGTGCTGCTGGTGCTCGACGTTTCGGGCCAATCGCAATCGGCGGCGGCCATCGTGCGCGGATTCGCGGCCCACGATCCGGCGGTGCGCGTCACTGGAGTAATCCTCAACCGGGTCGGCAGCGAACGGCATCGACGTTTGGTCTCGGACGCGATCGCGGGTGTTGGCGTGCCGGTGGTCGGCGCAATCACGCGCGACGCAACGCTTGCGCTGCCCGAGCGGCATCTAGGCTTGGTGCAGGCGGGCGAGCACGCCGATCTTGCGGAACGCCTTGCTCGGCTTGCCGCAATGGCCGAGCGCGAGGTCGATCTCGACGCGGTGCTCGCCCTTGCGGCGGCACCGCGCTTAACCGAGACAGGCACCATGCCCCGCGCACTCATCCCGCCCGGCCAGCGCATCGCGCTCGCTTCCGATGCGGCGTTCAGTTTCGTCTACGCCCATGTGATCGAGGGGTGGCGCCGGGCCGGGGCGGAGATCATGACTTTCTCGCCGCTCGCCGACGAACCGCCGCCGGATTCATGCGACGTCTGCTGGTTGCCGGGCGGATACCCGGAGCTCTACGCGGACCGGCTCGCGGCGGCGTCCGGGTTCCGCGCCGGGCTCGCTCGCTTCGCGGAAACCCGGCCGGTGCACGGCGAATGCGGCGGTTACATGGTGCTCGGCCGCAGCCTCGAGGACGCGGCGGGCGTGACGCACCCGATGGTCGGGCTGCTCGGTCATGCGACCAGTTTCGTCAAAAGGCGGATGCAGCTTGGCTACCGCGAGGCGCGGCTCATGGCGACGAATCCGATCGGCGCGGAGGGCGAAATCGTGCGCGGCCACGAGTTCCATTATGCCACCGTGGTTTCCCCCGGGGATGACGCGCCGCTCGCCGATCTCTGCGATGGTCAAAACCGGCCGCTCGGCCCCGCCGGCAGCCGGCGCGGCCGCGTTTCCGGCACTTTTTTCCACATCATCGCGCGCGCGTGAGATTAATGCGGCTTGCCGGAAACGCCCGCTTCCCCGAACGTCGCCATCCCGAGATGGCAGGCGAGTGCGGCGCGCGCGACCGAAACCGCGACCGCCGCGCCGGAACCTTCGCCGAGGCGCATGCCGAGATCGAGCAACGGTTTCAATCCCAATTGTTCGAGCAGCGCGCGATGCCCGGATTCGGCGGAAACGTGCGCGGCGAGAACGTGATCGAGCGCGTCGGCGCGAATCTTCCGGAGCGGCGCGACCGCGGCCGTACAGACAAATCCGTCGAGCAGAACCGGAACGTGCCGGAGCCGGGCGGCGAGACACGCGCCCAGGATGGCGGCGATCTCGCGGCCGCCGAAGGTCGCGGCGCAGGCGAGCGGATCGGCGAGCGCGGCCGCATGGCGGGCGAGCGCCTGGTCGATGACGGCGCGCTTGCGCGCAAGCCCGTGGTCGTTGACGCCGGTCCCGCGCCCGGCCCAGCGCTCGCCGCCGCCGCCGAAAAGCGCCGCCGCCACCGCCGCCGCGGCGGTGGTGTTGCCGATGCCCATTTCGCCGAGGCACAGAAGATCGGCTTCCGGCGCAACCGCGTCGACGCCGGCGTTGATCGCGGCGAGAAAGGATTCAATGTCCATCGCCGGAGCTTCGGTGAAGTCCTCGGTCGGCCGGTGGAGATCGAACGGAATAACCCGCAGGTTCGCGCCGGCGTGGCGCGCGAGCTGATTGATGGCGGCGCCGCCGGCGGCGAAGTTGGCGACCATCTGGACCGTGACCTCCGAAGGGTAGGCGGAAACGCCCTGCCGGGTGACGCCGTGATTGCCGACGAATACCAGCGCGTCCACCCGCTCGAGACGGGGCGGGTTTCGCCCCTGCCAGCGGGCGAGCCAGGCGACGATTTCTTCCAGGCGCCCGAGGCTGCCGGGCGGCTTGGTGAGTTGGGCTTCGCGGGCGGCGACGGCCGTCGCCACGGCATCGTTCCCGGCGGGCAAGTCGCGGCAGGCCGCGCGCAGGCCTTCGAGGGTGGCGAAGCGGGAAGCGGAAGAGGACGTCATGGTTGAGATCTTTGCGGTGCGGTCGGTCGCATCGCGGCTACACTGTCCGGCGAAAGCGTCCGCCGCAAGGCCTTAACGGCGGCGTGGGCGAGAAAGGAACGGCCGTGAAATCGACTCGGTCGACATTCATGGATGACGTCCGGGCGGGCCTCGGATTCTACACCCGCCTGCCGGTCGCGCCATCGCCCCTCGATCGGGGCGCCCTCGCGCGCGCGCTATGGACCGGGCCATTGGTCGGCGTACTGGTCGGCGGAATCGGCGCCGCCGCCTACGGACTCGCCGCCGCGCTCGGGCTTTCGCCGTGGCTTGCCGCCGCGTTCGCGGTCGGCGCCGTGATCGCCATCACCGGCGGCCTGCACGAGGACGGACTCGCCGATACCCTGGACGGATTCGGCGGCGGCGCGACGCCCGAGCGCAAGCTCGCGATCATGCGCGATAGCCGGATCGGGACTTACGGCGTTTCCGCGCTCGTCCTTGCCTTGATATTGCGCGTGGGCGCGCTTGCGAGCCTCGCCGACGCCGCGCTCGTTCTTTCCGCGCTGGTCGCGGCGCACGCGGCCTCGCGGGCGGCGCTGCCGGCGTTCATGACGTGGGTTCCGCCGGCCCGAACCGACGGCTTGTCGGCCGGCGCCGGACGGCCGTCGAGCGCAAGCGCCGTGGCGGCGATAGTCTTGGGCGTGATCGCCCTGGGTTTCGGGTTGGGACCCGCGCGCGGCGTCGTCGCTTTCATGCTCATCGGCTTGGCCGGCATGGCGATGGCCTGGCTTTGCCGCCGGCAAATCGGCGGACAAACCGGCGACGTTCTGGGCGCGCTCCAGCAGGTCGGCGAAATTCTGGTTTTGATGACGGCCGCCGCGAGTCTCGGAGGGTATTAATTCCCGCTTTTCTCAACCGGTCCCCTCCTTGAATCTCAGATTCGTTCGAGTAAAGGTCTTCCGGTTAATACACCCAAACGGCCGATCAGTCTTCTCCCGCCGTCATTTTGGCGAAGCGCTTGCTCGCGGCTTCCGGGTCTTCATGAATGAAGCGTTCGCGCAGGACCTTCGACAGATAGTCGATGGCGTAAACCGCGACGATGATGAGGATGATGATCAGGCACGCTTCCTGGAATTCGTAGGCGCGCAGACGGTCGGTGAGCAGAAAGCCGATGCCGCCCGCGCCGACGATACCCAAGATCGAGGCCGAGCGGACGTTGTGCTCGAACATATAAAGCGTGTTCGATAGCATCATCGGCAAAACCTGGGGCAACACGCCGTAACGGATGATTTCGGGCCCGTTGCCGCCGGCGGAACGGACCGCGTCGATTTGCTTGCGATCGAGATTTTCGATCGTTTCGGAATAAAGCTTCATGAAGGTCCCGGTTTCGACGATGGCGATCGCCATGATCCCGGCCATCGGTCCGAGCCCGATCGCGCGGACGAAGATCAGCGCCCAGATCAGATAGTCGAAAGCCCGCAACAGGTCCGCGAACCGGCGGGTGCCAAATTGAACCGGCCGGAAAGGCATCATGTTCTTGGAGGCGAGGAACCCGAGCGGAAACGCGAGCACCGCGCCGAGCAGGGTGCCGATAAACGCCATGGCGATCGTTTCGCCGATGGATTTCAGGAATTCCGGCAAATGGTCGAGGCCCTTCGGCGGGAACAGCTGGGCGACCACGGTTTCGGCGAAGCTGACCGTACCCGCGATAAACCCCCCGGAAAAAAAACCGAAGCGGTACAGACAATAGAGCGTCAGCAGTACCGCTCCGCCCCAAGTCAATACCGCCATGAGTCGTTCTTGTGGGGTGGCGGCGAACGCCCGCGGCACGCGCGCCCGCGCGGTCTTGATGTCGGCGTCCGTAATATCCGTCAGGCGGTTGGTCATGGTTTTCCGTTCATCCCCCAAGGGAATCCTTGCCGATCACGCGATGCCGGAATATCTCGCTGATCATGTCGATCAACATGATCGTGGTGATGACGATGAGAAGGATCGCGCCCGCGTCGGCGAAATACAAAAGCTGGATCGACGTGAACAAGTCGTGCCCGATTCCGCCGGCGCCGACGAAGCCGACGATGGTGGCGCTGCGGACATTCAATTCCATCCGCCAGAAGGTATAGGACATGAAATTCGGAAGCACCTGGGGCAGAACGCCATAGCGGATTTCCTCGAGCCAACTGCCGCCGACGGCGCGAACGCCCTCGACCGGCAACGGGCTGATGTTTTCGTTCACCTCCGCGAACAACTTGCCCTGGGCGCCGAGCGTGTGGACGGTGATGGCGAGAACGCCCGGCAAGGGACCGATTCCGAACGCGAACACGAACAGCAGAGCCCAGACGATATCGGGAACCGTGCGGGCGACTTCCAGCACCCGCCGGGTGATCCAATAAGTCGCGTAGTATTTCACCAGGTTGCGGGCGGCGAAAAAGCTGAGCGCCCCGCCGATCAGCGTGCCGAGCACCGTCGCGAGATACGCCATCAGGAGCGTATTGAGCAGGTTGTTCATCCACTTCCCGATGCCCCAGTACCATTCGCCGATGTCGGCGGCGAACGATTCCAGGTGGATCGGCGGAACCATCCGGATCAGGAAATCCGTCGTCCGGGGAAGCCCTTGGATCAACGTGGCGAGGTTGAACTTGGCGACGATGACCGACGCCACCAGACACGCTAGAAACACGCCCCAGAGCAGCACGGTATACATCATCTTCTGCCGGGCGTAGACCGCGTACTGGCGCTCGAAGCGCGCCGCGATTTCATCCGGTCCGGAACGGCCGATGGACGTGACGTTCGCCGTGGTCATGCTTTGGACCATTCTCGTGTCATGGAACGTGTCTCCCTCGGGAAAGCAGGGCGGGCGCGGCCCCCCGATCCGCACCCGCCGGCGGCGATCAGTTCTTCTTCTGCTTCCGGCGCGCTTCCCTCTCCATCGTCGCCGCCTCGCACATCAGCCCGTAATCCTCGTGATGGACCCTGACCAGGCCGTTGGTCTTGCCCTGGGACACGGCCTCGGCGAGCTTCATGTTGTGGTCCTTGAGACGAACGAACAGCTTGAGCAGATCGACGCGCATTTCCAGCGGCAGGTCCTTGCGGATCACGACCGGCGGGGACGGCAACGGCGGCGATTCCCAGATGACGCGGATTTGCTCGCGCTTCAAGAGGCCCTTGTTCATCATCATGCGCAAGTTGCCGATGTTGTCGTTCTTGGAGGTCCAGGTGAAAGCGGCGTCGTAAGTTCCTTTGAGCACGCCGAGCACGCTTTGCGGATGGCCGCCGGAGAGCGGGCTTTGAAAGAATTCGTCCACCGGTTTGCCCATGGCGCGGAATGCCGCCGTCGGAATCAGATAGCCCGATCCCGAAAGCGGATCCGTGCGGGCGACGATCTTGCCCTTGAGGTCTTCGAAAGTTTTATACGGGCTTTCCGTCTTGACGACGATGACCGCGTAATAGCCCATCGAGCCGTCCGGCTCCTGCGCCGCGACCAACGGCTCGACCCCGCCCTTGCTGTCCATATGTGTCTGGCAATAGCTGAACCCGCTCAGCCAGGCGAGATGGACTTGTCCCGCGATCATGGCGTTCATCACGCCCGAATAATCCGTCGCGGTGTACAGTTCCCATTTCGCGCCAGTTTCTTTTTCGGCGTGCTTGATGAACTCATCCATGGTTTTCATGGTCTGGGACTGGGTCTCGACCGGGATCACGCCGTATTTGACCACCGGGTATTTTTTCTGCCAGCCGCCGATGTATTGGTCGGCCGACGCGGTGCCGGCCGCGGACAGCGCCAACGCCAGTGCCGCCGCGCCGATCCGGCTGAGGTGTCTTATTGCCGTCATGTTAGCCTCCTCTGTTAAGCTTCGTTTTTTCCGAATTTCCGCCGGTCGTTGATGTCGTTTTGCCGGCGGTTGGATGACGTTTCGATTTCGAAAGTACTCTTATTCCCCCGTGCCCGTGCGGGCTTCCTGGTTTTCCGATGCGCGGGGCGCCGAGGTCGCCGAAAATGCGAGTTCGACCTCTTCGTCGCCTTCCTCGGCGCCGCCGTAGATTTCCCGCGCCAGGGAATCCGTGAGCTGGGAGGACGGTCCGTCGAAGACCATCTTGCCTTTCCGCATGCCGATGATCCGGTCGCAGTAATCCCTGGCGGTCTGAAGCAGGTGCAGATTGCTGACGACGGTGATGCCGTCTTCCTGATTGATGCGGCGAAGGGCGTCCATCACGATCGTCGCGTTGCGCAGGTCGAGCGAGGCGATCGGTTCGTCCGCGAGTAGTATTTTCGGCTCTTGCACCAGGGCGCGGGCAATGGCGACCCGCTGCTGCTGGCCGCCCGAGAGCGCGTCGGCCCGATACATCGCGTGCGGCACCATTCCCAGCCGATCGAGCGCCTTGATGGTCAAGGCCCGGTCCCGCGCCGAGAATACGCCGAGCAAATTCATCACGGTCGGGTGATAGCTGACCCGCCCCATCAGCACGTTGGTCATGACCTGAAGTCGGGGCACCAGGTTGAACTGCTGGAAAACCATCGCGCAGCGTCCGCGCCACTGACGGAGCTGGCGTCCCTTGAGGGTGGAGACGTCCACTTCCCGATCGAACACCTCGTCGCACAGGATGCGGCCTTCGGTCGGGTCGATCAGCCTGTTGATCATCCGAAGCAGCGTGGACTTGCCGGCGCCCGAGCGTCCGATGATCCCCACCATTTGACCGGCGGGCACGTCGAAATTCAAATTGTCGCACGCGACCAGCTGGCCGAATTTCTTGGTCAGATTCTGAATTCGTAACGTCAACTCGCCTCCCTTTGCCGGCCTGTTATCCGGCGCGCTTGTCTATTGTTGGCTCGAGGACTTTACGCCGTACGCGATTACCTCCGCCGGGCTTCCGAAAGCGCGGACTGATTTTGGGAAAACGGGTGATTGAATTCGGATCGCACGGCCTTCCCCTTGTCGATTCCGCGATCGGGAACCGACCCAAATGAAACAAGGGCTGGGACGGCCAAGCCGTCGTGGGAAAGCCCATCGGTCGCGCGGGCTGTACCGTGCGCCGCGAAATTCAACCTATGCAAAACCCCTAACGGCGTCAAGGGCATGACTCCCCCACGGGCGATGACGATAACCGACCGAATTCCCAAGTATTTTCTCCCGGACCGAACATTCCAAAGCCGTCAAGCGGCGGCGGATTTCCCTTCCGCCACCAGGCGCTGACACAATTCGACCGCCTCCGGCGCATTGTCGCCGTAACCGTTGGCGCCGACGTCGTTGGCGAAATCGCGCGTTACCGGCGCGCCGCCGACGATCACGGGGATATTGAGCCCCTCCTCCTTGATCTTTTGGATGATGATGCGCATGAACGGCATGGTGGTGGTCAGCAGCGCCGACAGGCCGATCACGTCGGCGTCGACCTGCTTCGCGGTCTCGATGATCTTTTCCGCTTTGGTGTTGACGCCGAGGTCGACCACCTTGAAACCGGCGCCCTCCAGCATCATGCCGACCAGGTTCTTGCCGATATCGTGCAGATCGCCGAACACGGTCGCCATGACGACCACCCCCTTGGGTTTCGACTTGCGCTGGGTCAGGATCGGGCGCAGTACCTCGAGGCCGGTCTTCATCGCGCGGGCCGCCATCAGCATCTCCGGCACGAAAAACTCGCCCGTGGCGAACAAATCGCCGACCCTACCCATGGGCGGAATCAAGCCTTGATCGAGAATATCCTGGACCGGCTCGCCGGATTCGAGCGCCTGACGCACCAACGTTTCGCACCGCTCGCCGTCGAACTCCATGACCGAGTCGAAGATGTTCTGGAAAATCTCCTTCCGTTCCGGGCCCTTTTGCCCCTCGCCCAAGGTCTTCACGCCGATCCCCATGAATCCTTTGCCGCCGGCGGCCTCGGGAGCGACACTGTTGGGACCGGAGAAGATTTGACCGGCATAGGGGCGTTCGCCGGCGCGGAAGCTTTTCACCGCGTCGACCGCGATGCGCACGTTCTCGGCCGGGGTCTGGGCGCTGAAGCTGCAGAAATAGAGGAAAAATTTCTTGCCGTGGGGCCCGCGGCTGCCGACCTCCATGTATTCGTGCACCCGTTGGGTGATCTGCTCTGGGGTACCCTTTTGCAGGATCAAGGTGCCGACGCCGAAGCTCAGCGCGCAGCCCTTGGTGTCGGCATAGGCCCGGATCCGCTCGGTCCCGACCCGGAAGCAATCCGGGTCTTGCACCTTCAAGTATTGGGGCGTGACCGAAAGCTTGATATCCCAATATTTTTCGGCGTTCTCGGCGAACGCGTCGCCCCACCAGTTGTCACAGCGTATACCCGGCCGGTCGCCGCACAGCTTGCGCAGCTTGTGCAGGTACGGCACCGAAAATTCGTGCACCATGTCCTCGGTGATGAACGGCAGCGAGCCGACCGCGTCTTTGCCGTTGGCGATTTCCGCGCCGGGAACGTACTTGAAATAGGCGTTGATATAAGGCGCCAGCACCTCCTCGACGAGGAAATCGAGAACCTTGTGGACGAACTTGGGGTTCTCCTGCATCGCCTGGATCAGCTTCTCGAACTGCATGACCTGGGCGGCGAGGTTGATCGGCGCGCAATAGTGGATGTGATGGGGAAATCCGGTCAATTCCTCGCATAGCCGCAAACATTCGAGCACCCAGGGCATCCGTCCGGTTTTGAGGGGATCGGGCGCCTTGAGGCGCGCCAGGTCCTTTTCGGTGCGGATCACCGGGGTGGTGTTGTCGAGCGCCGGATAGAGTTCGTCGAACCACGCCATCTGCCCGCCGAGGGCCTCCGCCTCGACCGAGTAGACGTCCCAGACCATGTCGGGAATATCGAGGCCGAACTTCTGCTGGACATCCAGATTGCCGCGGACGAATACCTCGGGATCGCTGAAGAATTTCTTGCCGTTGATGCCGAGGTGCTGCATGCAGAACTCGGCCATTTGCGTGGTGACGGGAATGAACTCCGCGTCCTCGCCGTTCATGATCGACTTGTACTGTTTGATGCCTTTGCTGAAGTCGTATTCGTAACCGGACATCTTCGCTCACTCCTTGGGGAATAGCGGCAAAACCGCCGACAAGGCGCGCCCTCGCGGGCCTAAAGCGCTCGCGCACGCCGGGCGTGGGTTGAACCGAAACGGGGTCGTGAATAGAGGGGCTTGCACCAGCAAAAACCCTTTCGTCTCCGAAAGAAAACGATCTCTCGAACGAAGGGGGCTGGGACGGCGAGCCGTCTTGCAAAAGCCCGTTATTGCGGCCCTCACCGTGGCATTCCGGTATGCGGGCGTCAAGGGGGCTATCGCCGAAGACGTCTGAAACCCCGGACTTCTTTGCCGCCGAGCGATATCTTAAGATCGCCGGCGCGCGATCGGTTACGGGCTTTATTATTTGTATTAATAGGCAGAAAGAACGATGGCGGCCAAACGTCCCACGTTATGGAACCGAGCGGATGGCGAGCGCTACCGCGCCGATGCCGAGCGCGCCGCCGCCAGCCAGATCGCGCATCGGGATGGAGTTCCCGTCGCCGAAAGCCTGGACGAAATCTGGCATCGCCTTCCGCCCGCCGAACGCCTGGTAATGGAATATTTGCTTTTGGTCGGCAGCTCCACGGTCGTTTCGCTGCATAACGACGGATTCCTGGATCCGCTGGTCGCCAAAGGATTGCTGCAAAAACCGATGGGCGTTGCGTCGGTATTTCTCAATTACCACGACACCACCTACGACGTGCCGCCGGCGGTATGGACCGCCTTGAACGCCAATCGGGCGCGTTTCCTTCCCTCCGCGCCGGGCGAACTCGACCGGTTGCGGACCGCCGCGCGCGAACGGCTCAAGGACGAAATCCGCGTATTCGAATCGCCGGCCGATCCGGTTGGACATTGACGGGCGGCGCACCGCAAATGGGCGGCGTTGCGTCCCCGCATCCCGACACGACCGCGACCTTGCTTTTATGTGGACGCCTTGGCGCGGCCCGGGAGGGGTACAAGTCCCTGTCGCCTTCGGAATTCCACGATCTCGCGCGCTGGCTGGAAGCGCGCCGGATCGCCTTGGGCGACCTGCTCACAAGCGAAGGCAAGTCCGTCCTCAGGAACTACGCCCGTTCCGCGGCCTTGCTCAACCGCCTCGGCGTCCTGCTCAGTCGGACGGACGATCTTGAGGCCGCGCACGCGCGGTGGTCGAGCCTCGGCATCTGGGTCGTCGGCCAGTTCGATCCGAGCTATCCGTACCGGCTCCGACAACGACTCGGGCGTTCCGCCCTGCCGCTCCTGTTCGGCGCCGGGCCGCGCGCCTTGCTCGACGGCGGCGGCGTGTGCATCGTCGGGTCGCGCGACAGCTCCCCGCGCGGGCTTGAATTCGCCCGGGTCATCGGAGCGCGCTGCGGGCGCGAGGGCCTGACCGTGATTTCGAGCGACATGCGCGGCACCGACCGCGAAGTCGTGGCCGCCGCCCTCGCCCACGGGGGCAAGGTTATCTGCGTGCTCTCCGACAGCCTGGAAAAAACTCTCGCCGCCAGGCGCTACCGCGACGCCCTGGCGGCGGGTACGGTGGCGCTCACGACCCCGTTCTCGCCCGAGGCGCGCTTCAAGATCGCCAACGCCATTCGCGCCAATAAATACCAATACGCGCTTTCGGACATCGCCGTCATCGTCGAGACCCGCCGCACCGGCGGCATCTGGCTCGGCGCCGACGAGAACCGGAACGAGGGATGGGTCCCCGCCTTCGTGCGCGCCGACGAGGTAATGCCCTCCGGCAACCTTGCCTTGCTCCATCTCGGGCTTTCGCCGATCACCCAACCGGAAGTGGAAAGTTGCGCGAGCGTGCGCGACTTATTTGTCGCCCGCGCACTCGCGGCGAACAACGGAATAACCCGCCCCCCGCCCGCCGCGCCGCGACCCTCCGATCCGGAGTCGATCGCGCCCCGGCGTCATGCCTCGGCGCCGTTCGACCTTTATGCGGTCTTTGTCGCCGAACTCAAGCATTTCACCGCCGCACCGCGCACGGAAGACGACATCGCCGCCCATTTCGGACTCGCCCCCGAACAGGCGCGGCGCTGGCTTGCGCGCGCCGAGGCCGCAGGCGCGGTCCGCGCCGTCGCCGGCGGCTATCGCGCCGCCTGACGCGGCCTCGGGATTCCATCTTCGCCAACCCCCGATAGGCGTGCCAGTTGGCGTGCCCGATCAGCCGATCGGATTTGTCATCCGCCCCCGATAGGTGCATAACCAGCATCCATGTCCGGGCATTACGACGTTGTCGTCATCGGCGGAGGCGTGATCGGCGCGGCCACCGCCTTTCACCTGACCCGGCTCGGCGCCGGGCGGGTCCTGCTGGTGGAAAAAGGCGAGATCGCCTCGGGCACCACCGCCCAGTCGAGCGGCATTCTGCGCGCCCATTATTCGGTGCCCGAAAACGTCGTGCTGGCGCGGGAATCGCTCAAGCTGTTCGACCGGTTCGCAGACCTGATCGGCGACAGCGAAGCCGACGCCGGGCTGGTGCGCTGCGGCTACCTCATCGTCGCGCCGCCGGGCGCGCCCGCGGACGCGGTCCGGGCAAGCATCGCATATCAGCGCGACGCGGGCATCGAGTCGCGGCTGATCGACAAGACCGAAGCGCGGGCCCTTCATCCCTGGCTTCATCTCGACGACATCGACGCGATCGGTTACGAGCCCCAGGCCGGTTTCGCCGATCCGTACCTGACCGCGACGTGGTTCGCGCGCGCCGCCCGGCGGCAGGGGGCGGAAACCCGCTTGCGCACGGCCGTGACCGGCCTGCTGCGCGACGGAAACCGGGTAACGGGAATCAAAATCGGAGCGGATTCGGTCCGTGCCGGCGTCGTCGTGTCGGCGGCCAACGTCTGGAGCGGCGATATCGCCCGCTGGGCCGGCTTCGACATTCCCATGACCATCACCCGTCACGATCTGGCCAGCTTCGAGGTCGACGAACCCTACACCTCGCGGTTTCCGATCGTGAAGGATTTGGCCTCGCGGGGGCTTCTGTATCTGCGCACGGTCGCGGGCAGCCGGATCCTGTTGGGAACCGGCGACGAAGGCGTGCCCGTCGCCGCGCCCGAAGGCTGGAATGCCGACATACCCCTCGACTGGATCGCCGAACAGGGCGAAGCCCTGGCCCATCGCATGCCGAAGTTCGCGGAAGCGCGCTTCGTCACCTCCTGGTCCGGGCTTTACGACACGACGCCCGACTGGAATCCGGTCCTGGGCCCGGCGCCGGGCGTGGAAGGACTGCTGGTCGCCTTCGGGTTTTCCGGGCACGGGTTCAAGCTCTCGCCCGTCGTCGGCCGCCTTCTGGCGCAAGCCGCCCTCGGGCAAGAACCCGACATCAGCCTTCGTCCGTACCGCTTCGAGCGGTTCGCCGAGGGCATGCCGTTGCGCGGGGCCTACGGCGCGGGCGCGGTGTCCTGACGCGGCGGCGAACCGGAGCGGTTGGCGATCCAGTTCCAGCCGAAAACCGCGACGGCAACGACGGTTCCGACGGCGATGGCCGTCAAGTCGTTGCCGACCAGCAACAGGCCCGCGCCGGTGAGAAGAATCTTCGACAAGGCGTCGAGTTCGCCCCGGAAATATCCGATATAGGCCGTCGACATGGCGAGGATGCTGAGAATCCCGCTCGACATGGCAATGGTGAATTCCAGCCAGGTAAAGTTGATCAACAGCATGCTCGGCGCGTAGACGAACATGAACGGAACCAGCGCCTTGCCCATGGACAGGCGGAAAGCGGTCATGCCGGTGCGCATCGGCTCGGACCCCGCGATGCCGGCCCCGGCGAAGGCGGCCAGCGCCACCGGGGGCGTCACGTCGGCCAGCACGCCGAAATAAAAGACGAAGAAGTGCGTCGCCAGCAGCGGCACGTTCAGGTCCGCCAGCGCCGGGGCGGCGATCGAGGCCAGGATGATGTAGGTCGGCGTGGTCGGAAGCCCGGCGCCCATGATGATGCAGGCGAGCGCGACGAACAGCAGGGCGAAGAACAGCGTCACGCCTTTTTGCGAAAAGAAACCGAGGACGTCGAGCGCCAGGAACGCATCGGCCATCGAACCGGCCAGCTGCAGGACCGCGGCCGAGAACTTGAATCCGATCCCGGTGAGCGTGGCGATGCCCAGGACGAACCCGACGGAAGCGCAGGCCGCGCCGATGCCGAGCGCGTATTTCGCGCCCAATTCGAAGCCTTCCAGAACCTGGCGCGGCCGCAGCGCCGACGACGCATCCAGACTGGTGAAGCCGACCGGCCGCAGGACCAGAGGAAGATAGGAACAGGCCAGCGTCAGGATGATCCCCCAGAACGCGGCCAGAAACGGCGTGTACTGCATCAGCAGCAACGCGACCATGATCCCAAGCGGGATCAGCAGATGCCACGACCGGCGCATGACGTCGACGAACAAGGGGATGTAACGCGCGTCCATGCCGGAAAGGCCGCGCCGTTTCGCCTCCAGGTGAACCATCATCAGGATGGCGAGATAATGGAAAATCGCAGGAAAGATGGCGACGAGAATAAGGTCGTTGTAGGGCACGCCGAGCATTTCGGCCATGACGAACGCCGACGCCCCCATGATCGGCGGCGTGATCTGCCCGCCGCAGGACGCCGAGGCTTCGACCGCGCCGGCGAAGCGCGGCGAAAATCCGGTCCGCTTCATCATCGGAATGGTCAGCGCGCCGGTGGTGACGGTGTTGGCGATGGAAGAGCCCGAAATCATCCCGAACAATCCCGACGAAACGACCGAAACCTTGGCCGCGCCGCCGGCCTGCCTTCCCGCCACGATCGAGGCCAAGTCCATGAACAACTGGCCGATTCCGGTCAGCTGCATCAGGACTCCGAACAGCACGAAGTGGAACACGTAGGTCGCGACCACGCCGACCGCAATGCCGTAAATGCCCTCGGTTCCGACGTAGAGGTGGTTGATGATGCGGATGATGCTGTAGCCCCGGTGCGCCAACGCGTCCGGCAAATACGGGCCGAACATGCCGTACAGCACGCACAGCACGCCGATGATCGGCAGCGACAGGCCCATGGTGCGGCGGGTGGCCTCGATCACCACGATGATGGCGAGAACGCCCATCATGAAATCGCGGCCGATCGGCGCGCCGACCCGCTGGATGAAAATCTCCTCGAAGAAAACCACGAAATAGAGCGAAACCGAGGCCGACACACCCGCCATGATCCAATCGCGGACGGAAATCAACGTCCGGTGCCCGGCAAAGGCTTTCAGGGGCAGCGTCAGGAAGGACACGACCACGATGACGGCGACAAAGGCCCACAGGCCGTCGGTTTCGCCGCGCGCGCCGAGCGCCCGGGCCAGATCGTAGGCGAGATAGAGATAGAACGCGACGAACCCGAGGCTGACCGGCCATTCCGCCGCCGGTCGCATGCGGCGCTGGTCCGGGAAGACCAAGTAGATCAGCGCCAGGACGAAGGACAGATGGATGGAACGGTGGACGATCTCGTTGAGCAGGCCGAACCCGGCGGTGTAGACGTGAAAGAGCGACAGCGCCACGCCGAGAATCGTGACCACCAGGGCCGAACGCCCGATCAGCTGGCGAAAGTTGGATTCGGGGTCGTATTCCTCCACCAGGCGGTCGAGATCGGCCCGCGACAGTTCGGGCTTCAGGGAGTCGGGAGGGGGCGGTGCCGTTCCGGCCATCGGTCAACCTGCGCGACGACAGCCGGCGGGCACGATCCTGAGCGCGCGGCGGCCCCATCGGGTCAGATCGAGGGCGGAACCGGCGTCGAGGCGGTTGCGGTATTCGGGATCGGCCCGAACGACGAGGTTCGAGATCGGCCGGCGCATCTCGACGACGAAGGAGTCGCCTTGGCGCCGCCACGCCGTGCCGGGCGCATCGGCCGAGGACGCGAGGCCGGGTCCATGCCGAGAGAAGGTTTCCCGGACCTGCGTGATATCGCAGCCCGCCACGGCATACCGCGCAACGACCGGCGTGAGCGTCACCGAATGGATATAGGACAAGGCAAACCCGGCGTTTTCATCGACGGCGATCCGCGCCAATTCGCCGCCGTCGGGATGGCTTTGCACGATCAAAACCGCCGTCCGGGGATCGGGAGCGGAACAGCCGAGAAGAGCGAGGGCGAGCGCGGCGGCTTGCGCCGCCGCGCCCGAACCCGTTCCCATCGCTTTATTTGATGAGGCCTTTCTCCTTGTAGTACTTCGCCGCGCCGGGATGCAGCGGGATCGAGACCGACTGGAGCGCCGACTGCAGGGTGATGTTCTTGCCCTGGACGTGGACCTTGGCCAGCGTCTCGGTGTTCTCGTAAGCCGCCTTGACCACCGCGTAGGCGGTTTCGTCGGAGAGCTTGTCGTGGGTCGCCCATACGGCCATGACCGCGAGCGTTTTGACCGCGCCCGATTGGCCCTTGTAGGTATTGGCCGCGAGTTCGACCGATGCGTAATAGGGCTGCTTCTTTTTCAGGTTCTCGACTTCCGGTCCGGCCAACGGAACGACGCGGATCGGATGGCCGTTGGCGAGATCGACGACCGAGGCCGTCGGCGCGCCGGCGGTGATCAGGCTGGCGATCAGGTTGCCGTCCTTGATCTTGTCCACCGACTGGGCGAAGGACGAGAAGTCCTCCTTGACGTCCTCGCGCTTCATGCCGTGCACGGCGAGCAGATCGCCCAGCAGCTGCCATTGGCCGGAACCGGGCGAGCCGGACGACACCGACTTGCCTTTCAGGTCGGCGAACTTGTTGACGCCGGAATCGGCGCGCACGACCAACTGGACGGTTTCGGGATAAAGGGCGCCGAGCGCGCGCAGGTTCTTGACCGCGCCGTCCTTGAACTGGTTTTCGCCCTTGAAGGCGGCATCGAGAATGTCGGCGGCGATGAAGGCCGATTCGATTTCGCCCCGGCCGAGCAGCTTGGCGTTGGCGACGGAGGCGTTGCCGGTTTCGGCGGTCGCAGCCAGTTTCTTGCCGCCGACGGCCGCGTGGTTGGACAGAACCTGGGCCAGCATGCCGCCCAGCGGGTAATAGGTGCCGCCGGTACCGCCGGTGGCGATGCCGAAGAAAACGCGCTGCTGCGCCTCGGCGGCGACGGCCGCCGTCGCGACGGCCGCGGCGGCGGCAATGGCGATCATTTTCCGTTTCATTGAGATCGACTCCCTGATGGTGGTGGATAAAGCGGTGAGATGGCGGCGGTCGGCGGGATAGCGGCCGTTACGCCTGAGGCAAAGTGTGCCGGGCGGTCCATTCCTTGTCCATAGTCCCGAAGCGGAAAACCGACACGAATATTAGGGAGACATCAGCTTGTTAAGAACAGCGGCGTATTGCTTTCGCGTTTCGTCCCTGTGCGCATGTCGACCCTCGGCGACCCGTCGGGCGCCCGCGACCCAGGTTTCCCGAACCACCCCGGCGCCACCCGCGAAAACCCACCCGTCAATCCACCCGTTCCCACGCTTGCCCAACAGGGCGGGATGATCGAAATCCAGCACGACGAAGTCGGCCCGCAATCCCGATTTGAGGGCCCCGGCCCGAAGTCCCAAAGCTTGCGCGCCACCGCCGACGGCCGCGTCGAACAAGCGCCGGCCGTTGGATTGCCCGGCTTCGGCCAGGCGGATGCGACCGTGATCGCGGAGGCGCTGGCTGTATTCCAGTTGGCGCAGTTCCCCGGCGACGTCGAGATGGATGTTGCTGTCGCTGCCGATGCCGATGCGGCCGCGTCGGCCGAGATAGGAAACCGCGTCGAAGGTTCCGTCGCCGAGGTTGGCTTCGGTCACGGGGCACAACCCGGCGACCGCGCCGCTGGCGGCAAGCCCTTCGATCTCGGCCGCGGTCAGGTGGGTGGCGTGCACCAGGCACCAGCGTTCGTTCACGGCCTGGTGCGCGAGCAGCCATTCGACCGGGCGACGGCCCGACCAGGCCAAACACTCCTCGACCTCTTTCACCTGTTCCGCCGCGTGGATGTGGATCGGCCCGCTTCCGGCGTGAACCAGGATCGCCGCCAGCGTTTCCGGCGTGACCGCCCGCAGCGAATGGGGCGCGACGCCCGCGCCGGCGACGTCGCCGCGCCGGGCCATGGCGAATGCGTGTTGGGCGAGGCGGCCGAAAAGATCGGGATCGGTCAGGAACCGGATTTGCCCGCGCCCCGGCGGCCGTCCGCCGCAACCGCCGTAGGCGTAGAACACCGGCAGGACGACGGCGGCGATTCCGGCGGCGCGCGCGGCGGCCGCGATCCGTTCCGCTGTTTCCGCCGGGTTATCGTACGGCCGGCCGTCGGGCCGGTGATGCAGATAATGAAACTCGCCGACGGCGGTGAACCCGGCCTCGAGCATCTCGACATAGGCCTGCGCGGCGATCGCCTCGATATCGTCGGGCGTCAGGCGTTCGAGAAAGCGATACATGATCTCGCGCCACGACCAGAAATCGTCCGCCGAGGGCCCTCGGGTTTCGGCCAGGCCCGCCATGCCGCGCTGGAAAGCGTGGCTGTGCACGTTCGCCATGCCGGGGACGGCGACGCCGTGCACGACGTTCGCGCCCGAAGCGGAGACGTTTTTTTCGAGAGCCGCGATCATGCCGGCGTCATCGACGGTCAAGCGGACGTTTTCCGCCCAGCCGTCGGGCAGAAGGGCGTGCTCAAGATGAATGACGGCCATGCGATGGAACCGCGTTTTCCATTATGGTAGCGTCCGCATTATGTCGCGCCGCTTCGCGCGGCGACAAGGCAATTTGACCGGAAAGGTTCAAGTCGTGGCGGACGCCGACGACGCGGTGACGGTGGAGCGGCGAAACGGGCCTCTGGTGCTGAGTCAGCCGCACGTGGGGACCGAAATTCCCGCATCCCTGGCCGGACGGATGACCGACGCGGCGCGCGGCGTTCCCGATACCGACTGGTGGGTCGACCGACTCTACGACTTCGCATCCGAACTGGATGCCAGCGTCGTCCGCGCGCGCCATTCGCGCTACGTGATCGACCTTAACCGCGACCCGGAGGGACGGTCGCTCTATCCGGGGCAGGTGACGACGGGCCTCTGCCCGACCGAAACCTTCGACGGCGAGCCGCTCTACCGCGCGGGGGAAGAACCGGCCGCGGACGAAATCGCCGCGCGCCGCCGCGACGTGTTTGATCCCTACCATCGGGCGCTCGCCGCCCTGCTCGACTCCGCGCGGCGCCGTCACGGGTTTGCCGTTTTATATGACTGCCATTCGATTCGTTCGGTCGTGCCGCGCCTGTTCGAGGGCGAATTGCCGACCTTCAACATCGGAACCCATTCGGGCCGGAGCTGCGCACCCGAGGTCGAAGCCGCCGCCGCCGAGGCCTGCGCGACCGCCTCCGGGTTCCGCACCGCCGTCAACGGACGCTTCAAGGGCGGCTGGATCACCCGGCATTACGGCGATCCGGCCCGGCAAATTCACGCGATTCAGATGGAGCTGGCGCAATCGGCCTACATGGAGGAATCGCCCCCCTGGCGCTACGACGACGCCAAGGCGGCGCGCCTGAAGGATATCCTGCGGGCGGTCCTGGGAAAAATCGTTCCTGCCGCACGCCGCTAGAAATGTCCGCCCGCGAATTTGCGCTTGAGCCGGTTGCGGATGACGATCGCCGCGATGTTCATGGCCGCGACCAGGGCGATCAACAGGAGCGTGGTGACGAAGACCATCGGCTTTCCGGCCTCGGAATTGCGCGATTGGAAGCCGACGTCGTAGATGTGAAACCCGAGGTGCATGAAGCTCCGCTCGAGGTGAATGAACGGGAAGATGCCGTCGATCGGCATTTCCGGCGCCAACTTGACCACGCCCACCAGCATCAGCGGCGCGACTTCGCCCGCGCCGCGCGCCATGGCGAGAATAATACCGGTGAGAATGCCCGGCATCGCCCGCGGCAGGACGATGCGGCGGATCGTCTGCCATTTCGACGCGCCGCAGGCGAGCGAACCTTCGCGCATCGAGCGCGGTACGGCGGCGAGCGCCTCTTCCGTCGCCACGATCACCACCGGCACGGTCAGGAGCGCGAGGGTGAGCGACGCCCACAGCAGGCCGCCGGTGCCGAAAGTCGGGTTGGGCAGACGCTCGGGGAAAAACAGGCGATCGATGTTGCCGCCGAGCAGATAGGCAAAAAAACCGAGGCCGAACACGCCGTATACGATCGACGGCACGCCGGCGAGGTTGTTGACCGAAATGCGCACCAGCGCCATCAAGCGTCCCTGCTTCGCGTATTCGCGCAGGTAAAGAGCGGTGATGATCCCGATCGGCGCCACCAGGATGACCATCAGCAGGGTCATGGCGAAGGTGCCGAAAATCGCCGGCAGGACCCCGCCTTCGGTGTTGGCCTCGCGCGGGCTTTCGCTCAGGAATTCCCACCAGCGGGACAGATAGATGCCCGTCGCCTCGCTCCACGACAGGTCGTTAGCGTAATAGGCCCGCACCACGGCCGAAAGGGGCAGGGTTTTTTCCGCGCCGCCGATATCGGCGAATGTGATCGTATCGCGTTCGTCGCGTTGTTTGAGTCCCCGGGCTTCCTCGGCCAACACCGTGAAGCGGGCCTGAAGCGCGACCGCGTTGGCGTCGAGGCGCGCCTTGAGGCGTCGATAGTCCTCGCTATTTTCGCCCGACGCCAGCAGTTCCCTGCGCAGCGCGAGTCGGTCGCGCTCCAAAGCATGATTGACCGCGCCGATCTCCTCCCGTTCGATCGTGAAAATACGCCGCAGCCGCTTTTGCGCTTCGGCCAGAGCCCGGACCGCCTGCAGGGCGCGCAAATCGACGGTTTCGAGCCGCCGACCGTCGGCCACCAGCCCCTTCACGTGGCCGACGAACGGTCCCCATTCGAGCCGTTCGACGAACACCATGTTCCGGGGGAAGGCGCGTTCGCGGACCTCGAAATCGGACACCCAACGAAAGTCCTCGTTGGTGATGTCGTAATTGCCGGTACGATAAATGGTGCGGCGCGCCGTTCCGTTGTTCGCCTGGACGCGGTCCCGTACGTCCGGCGGCAATGTCGCCAGTTTATCGGCGGGAACCCGGAAAACCTCGGTGCGCGACGGTTCGCCCGCGACGCGCGTGCCGTCGGCGAGCGTCACCACTTCGATCGGCCGGGGCAGGAAGGTATCTAAGCCGTTCCAGGCCACCAAAAACAGAAACCCCACCACCATCACGATGCCCAGCGCCAACGCGCCGCCCAGCATCCATAAATGCAGTTCGCCGTGGGCCGACAGATCGCTCGTCCGGACGGACCGCAATCGAGTATCGAGGGCGTCGGGTCGGAGCGGCATCGCGGCCGAGGCGGCTTCGTTCATTGGCGATCTCCGTGGCTCATAATTGCGCCGCGCGCTTGCGGAAGCGCAGACGAACCAGTTCCGCCAGGGTATTGACGACGAACGTCATCACGAACAACACGATGGCCGCCAGGAACAGCATCCGGTAGAGCGTTCCGTCGCGCACCGCTTCGGGCAACTCGACGGCGATGTTCGCGGAAAGCGCGCGCAGGCCGCTGAATACGTTGAGGTCCAAAATCGGGGTATTGCCCGCGGCCATGACCACGATCATGGTCTCGCCCACCGCGCGGCCCATGCCGATCATCACCGCCGCGAACACGCCGCTGATGGCGGTGGGCAGGACGACCCGAATCGACGTCTGCCAGGGCGTCGCGCCGCAGGCGAGGCTGGCCGCGCGCAGGTGCGCGGGCACCGCGTTGAGGGAATCCTCGGCGATGGTGTAGATGATCGGGATCACGGCAAAACCCATTGCGAAGCCGACGACGAACACGTTGCGCTGCACGTAGGTATCGACCAACACGCCGCGCGGACCGAGGCCGAGCGAATCCAGGCCGACCCCGGCGGCGGCGGCCAGCAATCCGGCGAGAATCAGCAGGCCGACGGTGCGCGCGCCGTCGGCGACGCCGGCGAAGGTTCTCGGCCAGGCCCGCAATTTCCCCCGCCAGACGTTCCCGCCGAATGGTCCGCCGAGGCGTTCGAATCCAAGCCACGTGACGACGAAGGACAACGGCCATAGGATCAAGACCAGAAGCGAGCGGTCGCTGCCGATCTGGCCGTCGGCCCACAGTTTGAAGTCGCCGGCAAAGAATAATTTCTCGAACGGCGCGGCAAGAACATAGGCCGCAATCCCGCCCAGGCCGAGCGCCGCGAACATCAACGCGAATTTGGGCAAACCCCCGAACCGCAGCGCCAGCGGGGCCGGCAGAGTCTGCCAAACCATCGCCCCGCCCAGCAGCGACAACGGCAACAGCAAAAAGCCGAGGATGATCGGCATGATCCAGGTTTCGACGAACGGCGCCAGCACCAGGGCGGCGATGAACCCCAACACCACCGACGGCAACGACGCCATCACCTCCATCGTCGGCTTGATGACGGCGCGCACCGTATGGTGGACGAACTCGGACGTGTAGATCGCGGCCAAAATCGCGATCGGCACCGCGAACAGCAATGAATAGAGCGTCGCCTTGAAGGTTCCGAAAATCAGCGGGGTCAACGACAGCTTGGGCTCGAAGGTGTCGGTCCCCGACGACGACTGCCAGGTGTAGGCGGGGGCGTCGTAGCCCTCGTACCAGACCTTGCCGAAGATGGTCTTAAGGGTGGTTTCCGGGTGCGGCGCCGAGATATTCCAGGCCCCGAAATCGCCGCCGCCTCCGCGGCCGATTACGCCGTTATCGCGCGGCGCCAGCGCGACCGCTTCCGGCGCGACGGCGGCGGCGAGCTTGAGCAGCGTCTGTTCGCTGGTGGAATGGCGAAGCCAGACGTTGCCCCGCGCGTCGGCGGTCGCGAACAGCTTGGTCCTTTGGCTGGCGGCGAACGCGACAATCCCCGCCGGTTGCTTCTCCAGCGCGTGCGCGCGGACCAATACGAAATCGTCGGCCGTCGGCTCGCCGGCATCCGCGCGCGCCGCGCGCCGCAGGCGGAAATAAATATTAACCGAGCCGTCGGAACCGCCGACCACCAGGGATTGGTCGCCGTTGAGAAACCCGAACACGCCGAGGGTTGCATCCCCGGTCAGCAGCCGTTTGGTTTCGGCAAGAACCGGGCCTTTGACGTTGCGCGCGTCGTAGCGATAGACCGTGCCGTCGCGCGCGCCGAGATAAATCTCGTCGCCGCCCTCGGTCATCAGGATTCGACGCGTCGCCGCGTCTGCCGGCAGCGGCGGAAACTCGACCGAGGTCACCGTTTTCTGCTCTTTTCCCGTCAGCATGTTCCGGCGGGTCTCGGTCCGGCTCAAGCGGACGATACCGGCCGAATCGAGGGTGACGAAGGCTTCATTGGGGCGCTCGGCGGTGCCGCCGTGCCGGTAATCGATGGCGACGATGGCCTTGCCCGGCGCGATGTCCTGCGCCGTCTCGAGCCTGGTCGCGACGGATATTTTACGGACTTGGTTGCCGGCAATGCGGGTATAAAGCGTCTGCCCGTCGACAAAACTACCCGCATCCAGTCGTTCCGCGTTCGCCGGAATGGCGTCGCCGGGCAGGGTCTGCGCCGAGATATCGAGCCGTCCCAGCCGCACCCGGCCGTCGGCGAATCCAAAGGCGACATAATTGTCCGTCAGGGTCCGGCCGAACGAGGTGACCCGATTGCCGCCGAAATCGAACCGCGCGGAGGGCAGCGAACGGCCGCTCGCGATGTGAACAAGGGAAATTTCCCCGGATTCCAGTAGCGTGAGGGCGAGGGTCTTATATTCGTCCACCCATAGCCCGAGCGCCCGTGCCGTCGCGGCAGGCGTCGAGAACTTCCTTTCGCTCTCGACCCTTGCCCCGCCGAACAGGGGCGCCGCCACCTGCGCGAGAAAAACGATGATCGCGAACACCGCGACGATGACGCCGATGCCGCCGATCCGGATCGTCCAATCGGCGATCCGGTCGGCGAGCAGCACGGACCGGCGCGTCCGCCGGTCGCGGCGTCGGCTGACGGTGGAACGTTCACCCTCGGGCATCAACCATGAGCCTTGTTCTCGCGGGCACGCGCCGAAGTCTTACTCGGCCAGGCGCGCCACCTTCAAGTCGTCGCCGGCGATGCCGGCGGTGATGGGGAAGTAGCCGTCCTTGAGCACCGCCTGCTGGCCCTGCCTGGAGAAGACGTAGCGGATGAACTCTCCCCGCACCGGGTCGAGCTTGCGGTTGGGATCGGCGTTGACGTAGATGTACAGGAACCGCGCCAGCGGATAGTCGCCCGCGTAGGCGTTGTCGGCGGTGGCCTCCAGGCACTTGCCGCCGGCCTTGGCCGAGAGCGGCACCGCGCGCACGTCGGCGGTCTTGTAACCGATGCCGGAGTAGCCGATCGCGCCCTTGTCGGACGCCACGCCCTGCACCACCGTCGACGAGCCGGGCTGTTCCTTGACCGTGTCCTTGTAGTCGCCCTTGAACAGCGCCTCTTCCTTGAAATACCCGTAGGTGCCGGAGGCCGAGTTGCGGCCGTAGAGCGAGATCGGCTTGCTCGCCCATTCGCCGCTCAGGCCCACCTGGCCCCAGGTCGCGATGTCCGCGCTGTTGCCGCCCTTGCGCGTCTTGGAGAAGATCGCGTCCACCTGCGGCAGCGACAGGCACTTGACCGGGTTGTCCTTGTGCACGAACACCGCCAGCGCATCGACCGCCACCCGGATCGCGGTCGGCTTGTAGCCGAACTTCTTCTCGAACCCGTCGATCTCGGCGCCCTTCATCGGCCGCGACATCGGCCCGAACTGGGCGGTGCCGGCGATCAGGGCGGGCGGCGCGGTCGAGGAGCCTTTGCCCTCGATCTCGATCTTGACGTTGGGATAGACCGACCGGAAGCCCTCGGCCCACAGCGTCATCAGGTTGTTCAGGGTGTCCGAGCCGATCGACTTGAGGCTGCCCGAAACCCCGCTCGCCGCCTTGTAGTCGGCAAGCTTCGGGTCCAGCGTCACCGCCTGCGCAAAAGCCGGGGGCGCATAGGCATGGCTCAAAAGCATCGACGCCGCCAGAAGGGCGGCCATGGACATACGTGTCATTACCTTTCTCCTCGCCGCTGAATGCGTGCGGTCCGCACCCTAGCAAAGCTCGGTCAAGGTATTTCGACCCGAACGTGACGGTTTTGTGAAATTATCGGCGCGGACTCGGCTCAAACCGACCGGCAGGGAAGACTCGCGACGGCCGCCGCCGGGAATTCCATCCCCGCCCGCTTCTTGTGGTCGACATCCGGGTGCCAGCCGAGAACCGCGAGCATGGCGACGAATCCGACGACATAGGCGACCGCCACGAACCAGCCGTGCTTCAGCCAAAGGCCGACCGATTTCGCTTCCGGATACATGTTCGAGAGCGCGACACCCGCCGACGAGCCGAACCAGATCATCGAGCCGCCGAAACCGACCGCGTAAGCGAGAAAGCCCCAATCATACCCGCCCTGCTTGAGCGCCAGTGCGGTCAAGGGAATATTGTCGAACACCGACGAAACGAAACCGAGGCTGAGCGCCGTCTGCCATGAAGCCGGCGGCAGTTTTTCGACCGGCATCAGCGATGCGGACGTCACCAGAGAAAGCAGAAAAATGGTGCCCTTGAAGGTTTCGGGCATGACCTTCCAGTCGGGGGCCCGCCAAGGCGCCGTTACCAGGATCGCCGCCCATACGGCCAGCCCGATGATCGGGATATGATCAAGCAGTTCCGGCGCCCGCAGATTGGCCCAGACGTTGGAGCCGATCGCCGCGATCAGGATCAGGAAAACGATCGAAACCCGCGACCATTCAACGTGCGCGGATTTCTTCGCGTGTTTCAGGATCGCCGAATGCTTGTGCTGGGCCAGCGCCGCCGGCACGCCGAATATCGCGAGCGCCGCGGCCGCGCCGACCGCCGCCTCCAGCACGGCGAACGGGCTGACGCCCTCGATCCACATCATGGTCGTGGTCGTGTCGCCGACCACGCTGCCCGCCCCGCCCGCGTTCGAGGCGGCGACGATGGCCGCGAGATAACCGATGTGAACCCGGCCCCGAAAAACATGGCGCGCCATGGTTCCGCCGATCAGGGCGGCGGCAATGTTGTCGAGAAAGCTCGACAGCACGAACACGATCGCGAGCAGCGCGAAGCCGCCTTTCCAGCCCTCGGGCAGGAAATCCGGCATCACGTCGGGTACCTTGCTTTCCTCGAAATGACGCGAGAGCAGCGCGAATCCCATCAGCAGGCAGAACAGGTTGACGAGAATGACCCATTCGTGGGCCATATGCAGCGCAAGACCCTGCAGACCTTGTCCGGTCTTGAATCCGGTGAACCCGAGCTTGTAGAGCACGATCACGCCGAGACCGATCAGGGCGACCTGCAACGTGTGGTGGTGAAAAATCGCGACGCCGCCGAGAGTCAATCCGAACAGAACGAACTCGAACGGCGCCCCGAATGCGGTCGCCACGCCCGCGACCACAATGGCACCGGCGAACAAGCCCCGTTCGTGGAGCAAAAAACGCAACGCCAGGTTTTTCATGAGATTGGCCGTTTTCAGCAGCTGGCGATCCGACGATCCGCTGGCCCCCTGAGCGATGAATAATGGGGGCAGAAGACGGCGCTGGCAATCGAAATCCGGGTCTTCCGGTGCTTTCACGGTTGCCCGCGGCGGCGGCAATACTTTACATCTTCTAGACTTCCGCGCATCGTCGCGTAGGCTATCGTCGGCCGCATCGATCCCATGCCCGAAATATTGGTTTCCGCCGAACGCCTGCGCGCGCTGACCCGTCGCATCTTCGTCGCCGCCGGCTGCTCCGACGAGGAAAGCGCGCGCATCGCCCATTACCTGGTTCTCGCCAACCTGACCGGGCACGACAGCCACGGAGTCATCCGCATCCCCCGTTATCTCGACTGGATGAGCAGGGGCTGGCTCAAGCCCGGCCAGACGCCGACCGTGGTCGTCGAATCCGAAGCCATGGTCCTGCTCGAGGGCCATTACGGCTTCGGCCAGACCCTGGGGCCGCGCGCGACCGAAATCGGGATTCGCAAGGCCGAGGTCGCCGGAACGGCGATCGTCGCGCTCCGCCACAGCGGGCACTTGGGCCGCATCGGCGATTTCGCCGAAATGGCCGCGGCGGCGGGGCTGGTGTCGATTCATTTCGTCAACGTCGCGGGCAGCACGCTGGTCGCGCCCTTCGGCGGCCGCGAGCGGCGCATGGGCACCAACCCGATCACCATCGGCGTGCCGCTGCCGGACGAGCCTCCGCTGATCCTCGATTTCGCCACCTCGGCCGTCGCCGAGGGCAAGGCGATCGTCGCCCACAGCGGCGGCAAGCCCTTGCCCGAGGGGAGCCTGATCGACGAGAACGGACGGCTGTCGTCCGACCCGACCGTCTTTTACGGACCGAAGCGCCCGGGCCGGATTCCCCATTCGAGCGGCGGTCGCGGCGCCATCCGCGCCATGGGCGAACACAAGGGCTCCGGGCTTTCGCTGATGATCGAGTTGCTGGCGGGCGCGTTGACGGGATCGGGTTGCGCCGGACCGCCGCCGCGCCCCGATAAGGGCGCAATATTTGACGCGCGCGGGGATTCGCCCGCGCGACCCGTGAACAACGGCATGCTGTCGATTTTCCTGAAGCCCGCGGCATTCGCGGGCGAGGATGCCTTCGTCGCCGAGGCGCGGAGTTACGTCGAATTCTTCAAAAGCTCCAAGCCCGCCCTCGGCGCGGATGAAATCCTGACGCCCGGCGAGCCGGAACGGCGCACCCGCGCGCGGCGCGAGGCCGAGGGCATCCCGCTGCCCGAGGAAACGTGGGCCATCATCGTCGCCGCCGGCGAGCAGGTCGGCCTCGATCGCCGGTCGATCGAAGGCGCGGATTAGGCGTCGAACGCGCGCGGTCCGTTTCCCCGACGGGTGAATCGCCCGACATAATTATTACGACACATTATTATATGGCGTTTTCCCCCGTCCCGCCGATAATCGCCCGCCAGGGAGAAACGGACATGACGTCGGACGGCACGGCGGACATCCCGGCCCGCGCCCGCGCGGTCTTTCCGGGCGGCATTTCCAACGGCGAATTCGGCCTGCCCGCCGAGGCCATCGTCGCCATCGCGCGCGGGGAAGGCGCACGGCTCTGGGATACCCAGGGCAGGGAATTCATCGATTTTTCCATGGGCTGGGGCTCGGCGTTGGTCGGCCACGCCCGGCCCGAGGTGGTGGAGGCGGTTCGCCGCCAAGCCCCGCTCGGCTCCAACTTCGCCTACCTCAACCCCGAGGTGCTGGCGCTCGCCGAGGAAATCCGGCGCGTTTCACCGGCGGCCGAACGCTTGCGCTTCTGCGCGTCCGGCACCGAGGCGACCATGTACTGTCTGCGCCTCGCCCGCGCCGCGACCGGCAAGGCCAAGATCCTCAAGTTCGAGGGCGCCTACCACGGCGCCAACGAAGCCGGCGTCACCAGCCTTTTTCCGAACAAGAACCTGCCCTTCCCCACGCCCGAGCTGACCAGCGCCGGCACGCCCGCCGCCGCCCACGAACTGCTGGTCGCGCCCTACAACGAACTCGGCCCGACGACCGAGATCGCGCGCGCCCACCGCCATGAACTCGCCGGCATCATCATGGAGCCGTTGCAGCGCTGCACGCCCCCCGAACCCGGATTCCTGGAAGGCGTGCGCGCGCTCGCGAGCCAGGCGGGCGTGCCGCTGATCTTCGACGAAGTGGTGACCGGATTCCGCCTCGCCTACGGCGGCGCGCAGGAATATTACGGCGTGATCCCGGACTTGGTCGCCTACGGCAAGGCGCTCGGCGGCGGCTATCCGATCGGCGCGTTCGGCGGCAAGCGCGAATTGATGGAGCAGGTCGACGAAAGCCGGATCGGCGGCGACGGCTACGTGTGGATGGCGTCGACCTTGGGCGGCAACCCAGTTTCGACCGCCGCCGCCAACGCGGCGCTCGGCGTGCTGCGCCGGCCGGGCACCTACGAGAAGCTCCACGCCCTCGGCCGGACGTTCCGCGACGGCCTCGCCCGCGTGCTGCAGGACCGCCAGATCCGCGCCCAGGTGATCGGCGACGGGCCGCTGGCCCAGGTCGTGTTCACCGACCGGCCGGTCAACAACTACCGCTCGACCGCGCGCGGCGACAAGGCGAAGGCGCGCAAACTGATGCTGGGTCTGTTCGCCCGGGGCGTGTTCATCAACCCGATGGGCACCAAGCTTTATCTTTCCGTCGCCCACGACGAGGCGATCTGCGAGGAGTTCCTCGGCCGCTTCGACGCCGTGCTCGGCCAGGTTTGAGCGGCCCTTTATCGCGCGGTCCAGCCGCCGTCGATGGGAATGGCAGTTCCGGTAATCGCCGCCGCCGGCGACGAGCACAGATAGACCGCCGCCGCGCCGATCTGTTCGGACGCGACGAAGGCGCCGCTCGGATGCTTTTCCCGCAGCATCGACGCGGCGACGGCATCGGGGGAATGCCCCTCCTTCGCCGCCAGGGCCGCGATCTGTGCGCGGATCAGCGGCGTATCGACGAAACCCGGGCAGATCGCGTTGCACGTCACGCCGAACGGAGCGGTTTCCAGCGCGACCGCGCGCGTCAGGCCGACCAGGCCGTGCTTGGCGGCAACGTAGGCGCTCTTGTCGACCGAGGCGACCAGGCCGTGCGTCGAGGCGATGTTGACGATCCGCCCCCAGCGGCGCGCCTTCATGCCGGGAACGGCCGCGCGGATGGCGTGGAACGCCGCCGACAGATTGACGGCGATGATCTCGTCCCACGTTTCGGGCGGGAAATCCTCGATCGGCGCGACGTGCTGGATCCCGGCGTTATTGACCAGGATATCGACGGTTCCGAAGTGCCGCCGCGCGGAATCGATCATGGCGACGATCTGATCGGGCCGACGCATGTCGGCGCCGTCATGAACCGCCGCGCCGCCCGAAAGCGCCTTCAGTTCCCCGCACAGTTTTCCGATCGCGTCGGGCGCGCCGAAGCCGGAAACCAGGACGTTGGCCCCGGCCGAGGCGAGCGCCCGGGCGATGGCGCCACCGATGACCCCCGTCGCCCCGGTCACCACCGCGTTCTTGCCCTTGAGCATGTCAGTTTTCCGGCCGAACCGCGTTGCCCGAATCCACGTCGAAGACGTGCACCGTTTCCGGATCGAGGCGGATGCCGACTTCCTCCTCGACGCCGACGGTGGCGTCGGCGCGGACCTGGACGGTGAACCGCCGCTTGTCGCCGAGTTCGACGTCGACCAGTTTTTCCGAACCGAGCAGTTCCACCACCCAGACCCGGCCGCGAACGGTCGCGGCCACGCCCGCGGGGGCGAGCGCCGCGGCCTGCGGCCGCACCCCCAACATCACCCGCTGGCCGGGCTCGAGGCGGTGGGCCAAGCGCGGCAACGCGAGCCGGATACCCGGGGAAACAAACGTCGGCGCCCCCGCGTCGGCCGCGATCTCGCCTTCGAGAAAATTCATCGGCGGGCTGCCGATGAATCCGGCGACGAACAGGTTGGCGGGACGGCCGTACACGTCCGCCGGGGTCCCGAACTGCTGCACCACGCCCCCGTGCATGACGGCGATCAGATCGGACATGGTCATGGCTTCCAGCTGGTCGTGGGTGACGTAAACCGTGGTCGCGTTCAGATCGAGGTGGAACCGGCGCAATTCCGCCCGCATCGTCACCCGGAGCTTGGCGTCCAGGTTGGACAGCGGCTCGTCCATCAGAAAAATATCGGGCTTGCGCACCATCGCCCGCCCCAGCGCCACACGCTGGCGTTGGCCGCCGGAAAGCTGCGCCGGCTTGCGATCGAGCAGATGATCGATTTCCAGCACGCGGGCGACGCGCGTCACCTGGGCGTCCTGCTCGGCCTTCGGCGTTCCGCGCACGCGCAATCCGTAGCTCAGGTTCTGGCGCACGGTCATCTGTGGATAGAGCGCGTAGGACTGGAACACCATGGCGATATTGCGATCGCGCGGCGCGAGCCGGTTGACCACCTGATCGCCGAACTTGATGACGCCCGACGTGATGGTTTCGAGCCCCGCGATCATGCGGAGCAGCGTCGTCTTGCCGCAGCCCGAGGGGCCGAGCAGGGTCACGAACTTGCGGTCGGGAAACACGAGGTCGATGTCCTTCAGCACCCGGACGATGCCGAAGCTCTTGTTGATCGCTTCGAGGCGAACGTCCATGACCGGCGGCCTCAACCCTTGACCGCGCCGGCGCCGAACCCGGCGACAAGGTGGCGTTGCAGCGCCGCGAACACCAGCGCCATCGGCACGGTCATCAGCACCGAGGCCGCCATCAAAAGGCCCCAGTCCACGTGCGTGCCCTCGAAGAACAGCATGACCCCGACCGTGAGCGTGAGATTGTCGAGGGAGTTCATGAACACGCGCCCGAACAGATAGTCGTTCCACGACACGATCATGGAAAAAATGCCGGCGGCGATGATTCCGGGCAGCGCCGACGGCAGCACCACTTGGCCGAATACCTGCAGACGCGAGGCGCCGTCGATCAGGGCCGCTTCCTCGATTTCGATCGGGATCGAGCGCATGAACGCCCACATCAGCCACATGCAGAACGGCAGCGTGACGCAGACATAACCGAGGATCAGGCTCCAGAGCGAATCGGTGAGCCCGATCCGCACCATCATCAGGAACAGCGGAAAGACGAAGATGATGGAGGGAATCATGTAGCCGAGCAGGCTGAAATAGGGAACGAACCGCCGCCCCCAATAGCGGAACCGGGTCAGGCTGTAGGCGGCGAGCGTCGCGACGGTGATGCTGATGACCGTCGAGCCGAAGGTCACGATCGCGCTGTTGGCGAACCAGCGCACGAAAAACTGGGCCGGCGAGGTGCCGACCGCCGCCTGGCCCTCGGCCTGGAAATACTGCGACTTGCCGCTGAGCAGCGCGGCGTAGTTCTCCAGCGTAACCGTCTGCGGCCAGAGCGTCGGCGGAACGGCGAAGATTTCCGTCTTCGGCTTGAGCGAGGTGGTGAGCGCCCAGATCAGCGGGAAACAGACAAGGAACGTGATTGCGGCCAGACCCGCGTACAGCGCGAGGCGGAGAACGATCGGGCCCAGGCGATCCCGGATCATGACGATTTCTCGTCCCCGCCGAAGCCGGATACCCGCAGGTAGATGACGCTGCCGAGAAACAACATCACCATCATCACTACGCCGGTCGCGGCGCCGACGCCGAGCCTGAGGGAGGCGATCGACTGCTCGAACGAATAGACGGCGAGATTGAAGGTCGAGGTGCCCGGCCCGCCCTTGGTCAGCAGGTAGATTTCCTCGAATTTGTTGAACGTCCAGATGGTGCGGAACACGATCACGACGATCAGCACTTCCTTCAATTGCGGCAACGTCACGTCGAGGAAACGGCGGATCACGCCCGCGCCGTCGACCTTGGCCGCGTCGTACAATTCGAGCGGCACCGTCTGCAATCGCGCCAACACGCAGATGACCACGAACGGCGTGTATTTCCAGACATTGAGCATGATGGTCGAAGCCATCGCCATGTCCGGGGTGGAAAGCCAATAGATCGGCGCGCGGATCAGCCCGGCGGCGAGCAAGGCGTGGTTCACCACGCCGATTTCGGGATTGAAGATCCAGCGCCAGATCAGGGCGATCACCACCGTCGGCACGATGTAGGGAAAGAGCAAAAGCCCCCGGAAGATCGCCATGCCCGCCAGCGCCTGGTGCAGCAGGAGCGCGATGCCGACCCCGAACGCGGTCTGGAAGACGATGGAGAGCACCGTCCACACGGTCGCCTGCCAAAAGGAATCCCAGAAGAGCGGGTCTTCGAAAATGAACGCGAAGTTGGCGAGGCCGGCGAAGGTAGTGAGGTCGGGGCGCAGCGGATTGTAGCTGAGAAACGCCATCCGCACCGCCTCGACCACCGGATAGACCATGAACACCGCCGCCAGGACGACGAACGGAACGACGAACAAAAGCCCGACGATCCGGTCGGGCAGCACGGTGGTTTTGCGATTCATGGCTTGCCGATACGACGGAAATTGACGGAAGCGGCACGGGCCGGGCGGCCTCGGGGCCGCCCGGCCCGGCGATTAGCCGAGCAGGCGCATGTTGTCGCGCCGGATCGCCTCCAGCTCGCGCGCGCCCCACTTGGCGGCTTCCGCGGGAGCCATGTTGTCGATCACCACTTTCTGCACGGTCTGCGCCAGAACCGAGCGCCCGTGCACGATGCCGGCAAGCGGATTGACGCCTTGCAGCAATTCGTTCGCCGAGCTGCTCGAATGGGCGAGCGAATCCTTGAAGTAGGTCTGCACCGTGCGCGGCTTGGCCTGGAAGATCGGGTGGTTGCGCAGCTCGGGCGCATCCAGCACGTCCTTGTAGGTCGGCGCCACGTTGGGCACCAGCGAGTGGCTGTACTTGATCAGCCAATCCTTGCTGGTCTGGTAATAAACCAGCGCCGCCTTGGCTTCGTCGATGAACGGGTTGTTCCGGATGGGGATGCACCAACCTTGGAAATCGTTCCAGTTGTGGCGCCGGCCGGTCTTGGGGTGGCGGGCGTGATTGAACGCCTCGGTCGCCTGGAACACCGCCTTGTTTTCCTCCGCCGCGCGCCCCAGCGTCCGGCCCCAGTAGAAGCTCATCGCCGTCTTGCCGGTGACGTGGGCGTCGACCACCTGCAGGAAGCTGTATTCGACCGCGCCCTTGGGCATATAGGGTCGCAGCTCCTTGACGAAGGTCAGCGCCTCCACCGTCTGCGGGCTGTCGAACACCACCTGGAACTTGTTGGCGGCGTCGAACATGCGCCCGCCGGCGGAATGCAGCAGCGCGGAGAAGTGGTAATCGGTGCAAAGATTGCGCCCGAGCGCCATGGTGAACCCGGCCATATCCGGCTTCTTCTGGGAGATTGTCCGCGCCGCGGCGAGCATGTCGTTCCAGTCCCAGGTGTCGGGGTCCTTGAGCCCCAACTCCTTGGCGACGTCCATGCGCACCAGCAACAGATGCGGCTGGTGGTGCGCCGGCAGCACATATTGCTTGCCCTTCCAGGCGCCCCAGAATTCCCATTTCACGCCGTCGGCGATCCGGTTGCGCCCGACCTTGGCGACCACGTCGTCGAGCTCCACCAGCAGCCCCTCGGCCATCAACTGCATGGCGATCGGCGATTCGACGCTGATCAGCGACGGGGGCCGTTGCGCGGCGAGATCGGTCATCAGTTTGACGTAGACGCCGTCCCACGGGATCGATTCGATTTCGAACTTGAGTCCGGGCGCGTTCTTCTGCGCCCATTCGTTCATCGCCGCGACCGCGACGCCGCCGTAGGGTCCCGGCTCGCCCCAGCAGCGCACGGTGCCGGTCTTGGCGCTTTGCGCAGCCGCGGGGAACGCGCCCAGCAGGCTCGCGCCGGCGACGCCGGCCGCCGCCCCGGCAAGAAAATCACGGCGGGGAATGTTGGTCTTGTCGATGCTCATCGGTCTCCTCCCTGGAGTTGGCGGACAAATGATCTGCCCGCTTGATCGTCGGATGTCTTGATCGTCAGCCCGTCGCTGGTCACCCCGGGCGCGGCCGTTGCAGGTAGCGCTGGGCGCGCGCGGTGGCGGTGGCTTCGTGGGCCAGCATGCCTTCCTCGGCGCACATGCGCGCCATGATCGGGGCGATCGTCTGGCTCGCGGACGCGGTCAGCCGCTGGTAGGTGACGGTCTTCAGGAACTTGCCCACCCACAGCCCGCCGGTGTAGCGCGCGGCGCGGCCGGTGGGCAGCGTGTGGTTGGTGCCGACGCCCTTGTCGCCGTAGGCGACGGTGCTTTCCTCGCCGACGAACAGACTGCCGTAATTTCTCAGCCGGGCGAGATAATAGTCGTCGCGACGCGTCATCACCTCCAGGTGTTCGGGGGCGTAGGCGTCGCTCAACCTGATCGCTTCGTCGTCGCCGGCGACGACCGCCACCTCGCCCCAGCGCCGCCATGCCGCGCCCGCGATCTCGGCCGTCGGCAGGGTCACCAGCTGCCGGTCGATTTCGGCCAGTACGTCGCGTCCCAATTTTTCCGAGGTGGTCACCAGCCATGCCGGGCTGTCCGGCCCGTGTTCGGCCTGGCCGAGCAGATCGGTCGCGACCAGGGCCGGATCGGCCGAGGAATCGGCGATCACCAGAATTTCGGTCGGGCCCGCCGGCAGGTCGATGCCGACCCGACCGAACAGCTGACGCTTGGCTTCGGCGACGTAGGCGTTGCCCGGGCCGGTGATCATGTCCACGGCGCGCATGCCGACGCAGCCGAACGCCATCGCGGCGAACGCCTGGACACCGCCGATGGTGAAGATGTCGTCCGCGCCCGCCTCGGCGAGCGCGTAGAGCGTCGGCGCGTAGATGGCCCTACCCTCGCGCGGGGGCGCGGCGCCGATGACGTGCGGCACGCCGGCGACCTTGGCGGTCGCCACGCTCATCAACGCGGCCGAGATCAGGGGATATTTGCCGCCCGGGATGTAGCAGCCGACCGCCTCGACCGGGATGATCTTTTGCCCGAGCGAAATGCCGTCGCCGAACTTGGCTTCGAATTCTTGCAGGGAATCGCGCTGGCGCCTGGCGAAATCGGTGACTTGTTTCTTGCAGTAGGCGAAGTCGTCCTTGAACGTCGCGCTCACCGCCTTGCGCGCGGCGGCGATTTCGTCCGCCGACACGCGGAATTCGTCGCGGGTCCATTTGTCGAGGTCGCGGGCATAGCGCCGAACCGCCGCGTCGCGGTTCTGCTCGATGTCCTCGATCATGGCGCGGACGCGCTCGACCAACTGCCGGTCGGTCTGCGCGGAACGCGGTGCGGCCTGCTTGAGATAGCGGACCATGGACCCCCCCGTCCGCCCCCGCCATGGATCATGCCGCGGGCGCGGAACCGGCCGGACCCGAGGATATTTTCCAAAGGGGGTTTGTCAAGCCCGACTCCTGCCGAGGGTTTTTCCATGATAGAGTGCGCCCATGCGGGCGGTGGCGGCGATTATCATCTTCGCTTTGTGGGGCGGAAGCGCGGGCGCGGTCGACGATCCCGATCCGCTCCGCGCGGTGACCGAGTTGGCGCCGATCCGGGCCAAAATCGAGGCCAAGGATTACAAGGGGGCAATCGCCCTGCTGACGCCCATTCTCAAGGCCGACGCCAAGAACGCCGACGCCCATAACCTGATGGGATATAGTCTGCGCAAGAGCGGCGATTTCAAGCAGTCCCTCGCGCACTACCAAAAGGCGCTCGACCTCGATCCCAAGCACAAGGGCGCGCTCGAATACCTCGGCGAACTGTACGTCGAGACCGACCAGATGGACAAAGCGCGCGCGATGGCGGCGCGGCTCAAGGCGCTCTGTCCCAAGGGCTGCGAGGAACTCGCCGATCTCGAAAAGGCGATCGCCGCGCGCAATAAATAATAGCCTATCGCTTGTCCCGCGCGCGCGCGGTTTGGCGCGCCACCGCGATCGCCGCCTCGATCAGCGGGCGCGGACGGCGGGCGTTGAGCACCGTAATGTAGGCCGAAATCTCGATCGCCGCGTCGCGCACCGGGAGCGCGCGGATGTCCGGGTGCGGCGCGTATTCCCGCTCCGAGACCACGCCGAGGCCCATGCCGCGCGCGACCGCCTCGCGGATCGCCTCGCGGCTGTTGATTTCGAGGATCGGCTTGACCGTAACCCCGGCCTTGGCGAGCGCGCCCTCGAACGCGCGCCGGGTCGCCGACGAGGGGTCGCGGAAGATCACCGGCTCGCCCTGTAACTCCGCGATGCGGAGCGATTTCTGGCGCGCGAGCCGGTGCACGGCCGGCATCATCACCAGCCCCGGATGGCGGTCGTAGAGCATGGAGAAAAATTCCGGCCCGCCGATGTCGTCGGCGAGGATGCCGACGTCGATCTCGAAATTGGAAAGCCGCGCCATGATCTCGGCGCGCGAGGCGACGTTGACCGCGATTTCGACCGCCGGGTAGCTCTCGCGGAACCGGTGCGCGAGTTCGATCACCTCGTAGGGCCCGACCGCGCCGAGGCGCAGCAGCCCGCGCTCGTTCCGGCCGACGGTGCGGAGAAAACTCGCCGCTTCCGCTTCGTGACCGTAAAGCCCCTGGGTGATGGCGAGCAGCTTGCGCCCCGTATCCGACAGTTCGAACTTGCGCCCCTGGCGATGGAACAGTTCGACCCGGAAATGGTCCTCGAGCGCCTTGATGTGGCTCGAAACGGTCGGCTGGCCGACGTTGAGGGCGCGCGCCGCGCGGGTGAAGCCGCCCTGGGTGGCGACCATGTGGAATGCCTTCAGCCACTTTTCATACATGAATCAACGCTCTTTCACGCTCCCATCTCAGTCCGGTTATATATTTGTCAAATCAATGATATATGCTGAATAATCGATTTTTCGGATGATAGCGCATTCGCTACCGTTCGCCCATCAGCTTTGTGGAGGGGACCGACATGCCGAAAAACGGCGACAAACCGACCGTGCGCGTCAACGGAACCGATTACCGCTGGCCCAGGCGGCCGCTGGTGGTGGTGTGCATCGACGGGGGCGATCCTTCGTACTTCGACCGCGGCCTCAAGGACGGGATCATCCCCAACGTCCAGCGGTTCATGGCGAAGGGCTTCAACGCGGTCGCCGACGGCACGGTGCCGAGCTTCACCTGCCCCAACAACATGTCAATCGTGACCGGCGCGCCCGCCTCGGTCCACGGCATTTCCGGCAACTTCTACCTCGATCCGGCGACCGGCGAGGCGGTGGTGATGACCGGACCCGAACTGCTGCGCGGCACCACCATCTTCGCCGAATTCGCCCGCGCCGGCGCCAAGGTGGTTTCCATCACCGCCAAGGACAAGCTGCGCCGCCAGCTCGGCAAGGGCCTCGACATCTCGCGCGGCAACATCAACTTTTCCTCCGAACAGGCCGACAAGTGCACCAAGGCCGAGCACGGCATCGACAACGTGCTCAAGTTCGTAGGCCAGCCGCTGCCCGACATGTATTCGGCCGAATTGTCGCTGTTCGTGCTGGAAGCCGGCATCCGTCTCCTGGAGCGCGAGCGCCCGGATATCATGTATCTTTCGCTCACCGACTACATCCAGCACAAGTACGCGCCGGGCGAGGCGGAAGCCAACAAGTTCTACAGGAACCTGGACGAGAAGTTCGGCCGACTCGCGGACCTGGGCGCGGTGGTCGCGCTGACCGCCGACCACGGCATGAACGACAAGTCCAAGCCCGACGGCACGCCCAACGTGATCTGGCTCCAGGACATCCTCGATTCCGAATTCGGCAAGGGCGACACGAAAGTGATCTGCCCGATCACCGATTATTTCGTCGCCCATCACGGGGCGCTCGGCGGCTTCGTGCGCGTCTATTGCCGGGGCGGCCGGGCCAAGCCCGACCAGATCATGAAACTGGTCGAGCCGATCAAGGGCATCGAGACCGTGCTCGACAAGCAGTCCATCTGCGCCCAGTTCGACCTGCCGCCCGACCGCGAGGGCGACGTCGCGGTCATTTCCGACCGGGGCACCTGCGTCGGCGCCTCCAGGGCGGATCACGACCTGAAGGGGCTCGAGGGCCATCGGCTTCGCACCCACGGCGGCGTGTCCGAGGCGCGCGTGCCGTTCGTCGTCAGCGAACCGGTCGGCGACGCCTACGCCAAGAAGGCCAAGGCGGGCGGCCTCAAGAGCCATCACATCTTCGAATACGCCTTGAACGGCGCCGCCGCCCACTGAGGGAAGAGACCACGACCGTCATGAAGCCCGCCCGCGGCAAGGCCGCCGTCTACGACGCCCCCAACCAGCCGTTCCAGCTGCGCGAGTTTCCCCTGCGCCCGGCCCGGCCGGACGAGGTGCTGGTGCGCATCCGCATGTCCACCATCTGCCGCTCCGACATCCATTCCTACGAGGGGCGACGGCCGAACCCGTGCCCCGGCGTGCTCGGCCACGAAATCATCGGCACCATCGTCGAGTTGGGCTCGAACATCGACCGCGACATGCGCGGAGACCCGCTCGCGGTCGGCGACCGCATCACCTGGAGCGAATTCTTCATCCGCGGCCCCAACTACTACACCGAGGTGCTCGACATCCCGCAGAAGTCGCCCGGCGTCGAGAAATATGGGCACATGGCGGTCGGCGACGACCCGCATTTCCACGGTGGGTTCGCCGAGTACTGCTACATCCTGCCGCAGTCCTGGATACTGAAGCTGCCCGACGAGATCAGCGACGAGGAAGCGACCCCGGTCAACTGCGGCGTCGCCACCATGATCTCGGTCACCGAAGCGGCCGGGATCGGCATGGGCGAAGCGGTGGTGGTGCAGGGCCTGGGGCTGCTCGGCCTTTATGGCGCGGCCATCGCGAAAGCCCGGGGCGCGCGCCTGGTGATCGGCCTCGACACGGTCGCGTCGCGCCGCGAGTTGGCGATGAAATTCGGTGTCGACGCCGCCTTCGATCCGGGCGCCATGAGCGAGGACGATTTGGTCAAGAAGGTGCGCGCGCTCTGCCCGCCCGAGGGTCCCGACGCGGTGATCGAGGTGTGCGGCTCGCCCGAGGTGATCCCGTCCGGCCTCAAGATGGTGCGCGTCGGCGGGCGCTACGTGCTGGGCGGCCTGGTCAACCCCGAGGCTTACGTCCGCATCGACGCCAATCTCATTCTCCGCAAGCTGGTCACGCTCAAGGGCGTCCACAACTACCATCCGCGCCACCTGATCGAGGCGCTCGATTTCGTCGCCGCCAACCGCAAGCGGTTTCCGTTCCACGCCCTGGTCGACGCCAAGTTCCCGCTCGACCAGGTCGGCGTCGCCATCAAGCGCGCCGCCGAACGGAGCGTCCTGCGCGCGGCCATCGTCCCCTGAAGGGAAATACGCCCATGAACAAAATCGCCCCATCATCCAAGGAACCCGATCTCGGATTCACCCCGCGCGGCCTTTACATCGGCGGCAGGTGGGAAGCGGCCGCCGACGGCCGCACCATCAGCCACGTCAATCCCTCGACCGGGCGCAAACTGCCGGAGGTGCCGCTCGCCGGACCGGCCGACGTCGATCGCGCGGTGGCGGCGGCGAGGAAGGCCTTCGCCCAGTGGCGCCGGACCACCATCAAGGAACGCGCGGCGGCGCTGCGTGCGCTCGCCCAGCGCATCCGCGACAACCGCGATTACCTCGGCCTCATGGACGCGGTCGATTCCGGGAACGCTGCCAAGGGCATGCGCGGCGACATGGATTGGACCGCCGATTCGCTCGAGTACTTCGCGGGCCTGATCACCGAGATCAAGGGCGAGACTTCCTCGCACGGGCCCAACCATCTCAATTTCACCCGCCGCCAGCCCTACGGCGTGGTCGCCAAGATCAACCCCTTCAACCATCCGTTCCGCTTCTGCGCCGAGAAGGCGGCGGCTCCGCTCGCCGCCGGCAACTGCGTGGTGATCAAGGGTTCCGAGCAGGCGCCACTGTCCAGCCTGAAACTGGGCGAATTGTGCGAGGGCATCTTTCCGCCCGGCGTGGTCAACGTCATCACCGGCGACGGCGCCACCGGATCGGCCATGGTCAAGCACCCGGACGTGAGCCGGGTCGGCTTCGTCGGCTCGGTGCCCACGGGGCGCGCCATCGCCCGCGACGCCGCCGACGGCCTGAAACGGGTCACCCTCGAACTCGGCGGCAAGAACCCGATCATCATCTTCCCCGACGCCGACCCGAAGAAGGCCGCCTCGGCCGCGGTCAAGGGCATGAACCTCAACCGCCAGGGGCAATCGTGCAGCTCGACCTCGCGCGTGTTCGTGCACGAATCGCTGCATAAGGCGGTGCGCGACGAACTGGTCAAGCTCGCGGAAGCGTTGCCGGTCGGGTTTCCATGGCTCGACGCCAACGAACTCGGCCCGATCGTGTCGGAACGCCAGTACAAGCGCGTCATGGGCTACATCGACGCCGGCAAGCAGGAAGGCGCCGAATTGCTGACCGGCGGCGGCCGACCGAAGGATTCCGCCCTCGCCGACGGCTACTTCGTCGCGCCGACCGTGTTCGACAGGGTCACGCCCGCCATGAAGATCGGCCGCGAGGAGATTTTCGGGCCCGTCATGTCGATCATGACGTGGTCGGACTTCGACGACATGCTCGCCCGCGTCAACGGATTGGAATACGGCCTGACCGCGGCCATCGTCACCAACGACCTCAACCGGGCGATGGAAACCGCCGACCGGGTCGACGTCGGCTACGTCTGGATCAACTCCAACGGGCGCTACATCGGCGCGCCCTACGGCGGCTGGAAACAGAGCGGCCTCGGCCAGGAGGAATGCTTCGAGGAATTGCTCAGCTATACCCAGATCAAGAACATCAACTTGCGTTGGTAATCACTAACATGATCCCCGGATGGAATCCTTCCGAACCGGGGACGCGTTTCACACGGCAGGTTCTAGCAAAGGAGACGACGACATGAAGATATCGAAATACTTGGCGCTGTCCGCCCTCGCCGCCCTGGTGGCGACGGGCGCGGGGATTTCCACAGCCGCCGCCCAGCCGCGGCAGGCCCATGACCCAAGCAAAACCGGCGTGCTCCGGATCGGCTTCATCCCGGCTGAAGATTCGCGCGCCATGGTGCGCCAATCGCAGGCGATCCTCGACATCGTCGCCAAGCACACCGGCATGAAGATCGAGACCTTCGTCGGCTCCGACTACAACGCCACCATCGAAGCGTTCCGTTCGGGCCACGTCGACGTCGGCCTGCTCGGGCCGTTCTCCTATGTGCTGGCGACCACCCAGGCGCCGGTCGAGGCGTTCGCTGTCACCGTGGTCGCCAAGACCATGCGGCCGAGCTACCAGTCGATCATCATCGCCAAGAAGGACAGCGGTATCAATTCGCTCGCCGACATCAAGGGCCGCACCTTCGCCTTCGTCGATCCGGGTTCGACCTCGGGCTCGATGGTGCCGTCGGCCGCGTTCATCAAGGCCGGCATCACCCCGCAGAAGGACTTCAAGCAGGTGATGTATTCGGGCGGCCATGACGCGACTATCGTTTCCGTCGGCAGCGGCAAGGTCGACGCCGGCGCGGTCGCCGACCGCATCTACGAGCGCGGTTGCGCCAAGGGCCTCGCCGACTGCAACACGCTGAAAGTGGTGTGGACGTCGGCGCCGATCCCGAACGATCCGCTGCTCTACCGCAAGGCGCTGCCGGACGACCTGAAGAAGAAGATCCGCGCCGCCTTCGCCGAGGTGAAGAACCTGCCGTTCGGCGAGATGGGCACGGTCGCGCGCTTCGATCCCGCGACCGACAAGGACTACGACCCGATCCGCGAGATCGCGAGCGCCCTGAAGCTCGACCTGACCAAGATGAAGTGATCGGAAGACGGGCGGGCGCAACGATGCGCCCGCCCGCCGTCTTGCGGGTTCGGGGGAAGTAACGTGACCACGGGAACGTTGGCACCAGCCGATCATCAAGCGGGCGGCGTCCAGGCGCGCGCGGTCGAGCGCGTGCTGGCCGAAATGGCCGCGCGCAAGCGCTGGCGCCTGCCGCATATGATCGGAATGGCGGTCGCCGTCGGATTCCTCGCCTGGGCCGCCGACGGGGTCGATCTTCGCCCGCGCGAGGTGTTCAGCGCGGCGCCGGTGATCGGCGAATACTTCGCGCGCATGTGGCCGCCCAAGTGGCAGTTCGCCGAGAACGTGTGGAAGCCCGCGCTCGAAACCGTCTACATCGCGGTTTGGGGCAGCGTGCTGTCGGCGGTGATCGGCCTGCCGCTCGGCATTCTCGCCGCCGGCAACGTGGTGCGCTCGGCCGTTTTGCGCAATTCGGCCAAGGCGGTGCTCAATCTTCTGCGCAGCATTTCCGAATTGATCTGGGCGATCTTCTTCGTCGCCGCGGTCGGCCTGGGGCCGTTTCCCGGCGCGCTCGCGCTCGCGGTCAACTACGGCGGCATCCTGGGCCGGCTTTACGCCGAGGCGATGGAAAACGTCGATCCCGGCCCGATCGAGGCGTTGCGCGCCACCGGCGCGAGCCGCCTGCAAGTGATTCTCTTCGCCATCCTGCCCCAGGCGCTGCCGCAGTTCGTCACCTACAACCTCTATTGGTTCGAGGTCGGCGTGCGTTCGGCGACCGTGCTCGGCATGGTCGGCGCGGGCGGCATCGGCTTTGAACTGGTGACCGCGATCCGCCTGTTCGAATGGCGCGAAGTCGGCCTCATCCTGCTCATCATCCTCGGCATGGTCACGGTCATCGACATGGCCTCGACCTATATCCGCGGCCGCATCTACTGAACACGGGAACCGGACCATGAATCCCACCGCCGCCCTCCAAACCGCCGCCCGGCCCAAAACCGGCAAGACGGAACTCTCGATCCAGGGGCTCTCCAAGACCTACAAGGGCGGCATCAAGGCCCTCGACAACGTCAGCATCGACGTGGGCGAAGGCGAATTCCTGGTCATCCTCGGCCCCAGCGGCGCGGGCAAGTCGACCCTGATGCGCTGCCTCAATCGCCTGGTCGAGCCGACCGAGGGCAAGGTGATCCACGAAGGCGAGGAGATCACCGGCCCCAACAAGAACCTGCGCGAAATCCGCCATCGCTTCGGCATGGTGTTCCAGCAGTTCAACCTGGTGAAGCGGCTTTCGGTGCTGACCAACGTGCTGACCGGGCGGCTCGCCTACCGCAGCACCTGGCGGAGCCTCTTCTACAATTTCTCCCAGGACGACAAGCGCATCGCCATCGAATGCCTGGCTCGCGTCAATATGGACCACAAGGCGTTCCAGCGCGCCGACACCCTTTCCGGCGGCGAGCAGCAGCGCGTCGCCATTGCCCGCGCGCTGGCGCAGCAGCCGCAGGTGATCCTGGCCGACGAGCCGGTCGCCAGCCTGGACCCCAAGATCGCGCGTCAGGTGCTCGGTTATCTCAAGCAGGTGAGCCATGAACTCGGCATCACGGTGCTGTGCAACCTGCACCAGGTCGATTACGCGCGCGAATTCGCCGAACGCATCGTCGGCATGAACCGGGGCGCGGTGGTGTTCCACGGCTCGGCCGCCGAATTGACCGACGAGGCGATTCACCGCATCTATTACCGCGAGCGGTCGGCCGGCAACGACAACAGCGGGAGCGACGATGTCTGACGCCGCCACCTTCGAGCGCGCCGTCGCCGCCGGACTCGCGGGCGAGGCGCTCCGCCGCCGCCGGCGCGCGGGAACCGCCGTCCTCTGGGCGATCCCGTGCGTCGCCGTCCTCTGGTTCACCGGCCACCAGATCGGCATGAACCCGGGCGCGATCGTCCGGGGCCTGCCCTACATGTGGGATTTCCTCACCCGCATGTTCCCGCCCGAGCTCGGCTACGCCCAACTGCTGATCGACGCCACCATCGAAACCGTCCAGATCGCGGCCTGGGGCACCCTGATCGCCATTCTGCTCTCGATCCCGCTTGCGCTGCTGGGAGCGGTCAACACCACGCCGCACCCGGTCGTGTTCCACGCGACGCGCCTTTTCCTCAACGCGCTCCGCGCCATCAACGAGCTGGTGTTCGCGCTGATTTTCGTCAGCGCGGTCGGTCTCGGCCCCTTCGCCGGCGTGCTGGCGATCGCGCTGCACGCGACCGGGATGCTCGCCAAGTTCTGCGCCGAGGAGGTGGAAGGCGTCGACAAGGGCCAAGTCGAGGCGTTGCAGGCGACCGGCGCCACCAAGATGCAGGTCATCCTGTTCGCGGTCATTCCGCAGGTGATCCCCGCGTTCATTTCGTACGCCATCTACCGGCTCGACGTCAGCATCCGCTCGGCGACCGTGCTCGGTCTGGTGGGCGCGGGCGGCCTCGGGTTCTCGCTGATCCAGACCATGAAGCTGTTCAAGTACCACCAGACCGCGACCTGCATCCTGGTCATCTTCGTCCTGGTGTTCGTGTCCGACTGGATCTGCGAAAAGCTGCGCGCCCGCGTGATTTAGTCCTGTTCAGGGCCGCGGCGGCTTCGGCTATACTCCCCGCGCCACGATCGGGGAGTTTTCAGACATGGTCCGCGTTTCGCGTTTCGCCGCCGCGTTTGTCGTGATGTTCGCGCTCGCCGCGTGCGGCCCGGGCGACAAGGAAAAGGCCGTCGCCCACGTCAAGGCCGCGACCGAACTCGCCGCCCAGGGCAAGCACGAGGAAGCGATCGCCGAATTCAAGAAGGCGGCCGAGCTGAACCGCGATTCGCTGGACGCCCGCATGGGGATGGGCGATTCCTACCGCGCCCTCAGGAAATACGACGACGCGCTCGCCGCCTACGACGCGGCCAAGAAGGTCGATCGCGCGTCGCCCCGGCCGCACCTCGCCGCCGCCTATGCGCGCCTGGAACGGGGCGAAATCGACAAGGCGATCGCCGAGGCCGACCAGGCGACCGAGGTCGATCCCGGCAACATCGAGGGCATGATCCTGCAAGGCCGCGTGTCGATGATGCCGCGCAAGCTGCCCGACGGATCGACCGGCGTGCCGCCGGTGAGCCTGGAGCGCGCCAAGCTCAACCTCGAAGCCGCGGCGCAGAAGGCGCCCGACAACGTCGAGGCCCGCGTCTGGCTCGCCAAGCTCTACGAAACGCTCAAGATGCCGGAACAGGCGCTCGCCGCCTGGACCAAGGCCGGAGAACTCGCCGCCGGCAAACCGGCGCACGCCAGGATTGCTCCCGAAATCGCGGACGCGATTTCCAGATTAAAGCGCTGATCGCGAAGGCGCCTCGACGCCCGCAAACCGGCCGGTGTTTTTTGAGGACCCGACCATGATTCGGAAAGCGACGACCCTGGCGGCGGCGCTGCTGGCGGCAGGCACGGCCTTCGCCGACGACGCGCAAGCACGGCGCGAACTGCTGCCGACCGGCGCGCTTCGGGTCGGCGTCGGCGTCGGCCCGGCCAAGACCGCCTTCTGGTCGGTCAAGGATCCAGCGAGCGGAAATCCGAGCGGGGTCGCGGTCGATCTCGGCGCCCGGCTCGCGGCCAAGCTCGGCGCGCCGGTGGTCTACGTCGCCTACGCCAATTCCAGCGCGTTGACGGAATCGAGCAACAAAGACGAATGGGACGCGACGTTCCTGCCGGTCGATGCCGAGCGGATCAGGAAGGTCGATTTCGGCCCGAACTATTACCTGTTCGTCAGCACCTACCTGGTGGCGCCGGGATCGCCCATCCGCACCTTGGCCGACGTCGACCGGCCGGGCATGCGCGTCGTGGGCGTCGAGAACACCACCACCATCCGCGGCGCCCGGCGGACCTTGAAGAACGTGGAGGTGACCGGCGTCGGCTCGGGCGACGCCCTGTTCGGCTTGCTGCGCGACGGCCGCGCCGACGCGGTGACGATGGGACGCGACGGCCTCGAGAGCCTGGCCGCGCGCCTGCCCGGCGCCCGCGTCCTCGACGGCCATTTTCACGCCGCCGGCACGGCGCCCGCGGTGCCCAAGGGCCGTCCGGCGGCGCTCGCCTACGTCACGGCCTTCATCGAGGAGGCCAAGGCCGACGGCACCGTGCGCCGCATCCTCGACGCCCACGGCATCAAGGGCGCGGTCGCCCCGCCGGGATCGCGATAGTCGGACGGCGCGCCGCAAACGGCCGTGACGGCGGCGGGACGTCTCCCTAATATCGTCCGCATGGTGTTCGCGGACATCGTTGCGGCGATCGCGCGGGCCGGGTTCGCGTATCGCGGTGCGTTTCACCCCGGCGACGGCGACGGCGTGCCCGAATTTTCCCCCGGAATCCCGACCGCCACCCTGGTGCTGGTCGGCAACGCCGGCCCGGAGATGTGGCGCAACTTCAGCCGGGAACGCGACCCGGACAAGGATTCGCTCGACGACTGGTCGCGCGAGCGCATCGGCGCGCTGGCGGAGACGATCGACGCCCGCGCCTTGTTCCCGTTCGCCAAGCCGCCGCTGCCTTTCCAGCGCTGGGCCGGACGCGCCGAGGAATGCCATCCGTCGCCGCTCGGCATATTCATTCATCCCGATTACGGACTTTGGCACGCCTATCGCGGCGCGCTCGGTTTCGCCGCGCGGTTGGTCCTGCCCGAACCGGCCCCGCGTCCGAGCCCGTGCGCCACGTGTCCCGACAAGCCGTGCCTCACCGCCTGCCCCGTCGGCGCGTTCGACGGCAAGAGCTACGACGTGCCAGCGTGCGCGCGCCACATCGCCGCGCCGGCCGGGCACGACTGCATGGATCGGGGTTGCCGCGCGCGTCACGCGTGCCCGGTCGGCCGCGCCTACGCCTACGAGCCCGCCCAGGCCCATTTTCATATGCGGGCCTTTCTTCGCGCCCGCCGCGCCGGCGGAGTCGTTTGATCCGGCTTTGCGGGCGCCATTTTGGCGGGCGATTCTCCCAAGACCGAGTCTTTCCCTCAACTAATATCCATAATGGTTTTATGGCGACAGATATATCAGTTGTATGTTAGAGTTAGTTCATAATCGCCACCCCGGGGAGAGAGGAATCGCCGACCATGAGCATCCAGGAAATCCGCCAAGCCGTGATGGACTATGACGAGGAGGAAGTCTCGCGCCTGGTGAACGCGGAAGTCGCCGCCGGCACCAACATCAAGACCATCCTTGACGAAGGCCTGATTGCGGCCCTCGACGAGATCGGCGCCAAGTTCGCGTGCGGAACGATTTTCGTGCCCGAGATGCTGATGGCCGCCGAGGGGGTCAAGGCCGGGCTCGACATTCTCCGCCCCCTGCTAACCAACACGGGCGCCAAGCCGGTCGGGACCATCGTTCTCGGCACGGTCAAGGGCGACCTCCACGACATCGGCAAGAATCTCGTCGGCATGATGTTCGAGGGCGCGGGATTCAAGCTCATCGATCTCGGCATCGACGTCGACCCCGAGGCGTTCATCACCGCCGCCCAGGAGAACGAAGCCGATATCGTCGCCATGTCGGGGCTGCTCACCACCTCGATGCCGGAGATGGCCAAGGCCGTGGCGGCGGTGCGCGAGGCGATCAAGAACCGCAACATCCGGGTCAAGGTGATGGTCGGCGGGCCGCCGGTAAACCAGGAATTCGCCGACAAGATCGGCGCCGACGCCTACGGCCAGGACGCGCCGGCGGCGGTGGAAAAAGCGCGCGCGATCATGGCCGTGGCGGCGGCTTAACCGGAAGAACGGCGTAAGGGAGAAACACCATGACCTGGACTCATCGCGAACGAATTCTCGCCGCGCTGAACCACGAAGAGCCGGATCGCGTGCCGATCGACCTCGGCGGGGCGGAATTCACCACCATCACGCTCGCCGGCTACGAGCGTCTCAAGAAATATCTCAAGGTCGACGAGCCGACCGACGTCATGTCGATCATCCATTCCGCGGCCCATCCCGCTGAATCCATCCTCGAGCGGTTCGGCGTCGATACGCGCAACGTGCAGCCCGGCCCCTATCAGGGCGGCGTCGATCATTGGATCGACAACAACACCTATATCGACATCTTCAACGTCCTGTGGAAACGGACGGAAAAAGACGTCGATCAGCATTTCCTCCATCAGGACGGGCCGTTCCACGGCGGCAAGCTCACGGTCGACCGCGTCGAATCCTACAACTGGCCCGACGGCAACAATCCCGGCCTGGTCAAGGGCGTCAAGGAACGGGTCCAGCAGATCCAGGCGCGCGGCGACCACGCGGTCTGCCTGTACCTTCCGGGCGGGGTCATCCATCGCGGCTACGCCATGCGCGGCTTCGAAAGCTATCTCAAGGATGTCTATAAAAGTCCCGAAGCGCTCACGCGGTTGATCGATAGGCTGTGCGATTTCTGGTGCGATACGGCACGGAACATGATCGAAGCCGCCGGCCCGGAAAACATCGACATCTTCTATTTCGGCGAGGATCTCGGCACCCAGGACAGCTGCATGTACGATCCCAACACGATCTACGTGAAGTTCTTCAAGCCGAGCCATCGCCGGATGGTCGAAACGGTTAAGAGCCTGACCAACAACAAAGCCAAGGTCTGCTTCCATTCCTGCGGCTCGGTCTACCACTTCATCCCGCATTTCATCGACATCGGCATCGACGCCCTCAATCCGGTGCAGGTGACGGCCGCCAAGATGGAACCGGAACGCCTGAAAGGCGAGTTCGGCGACAAGATGGCGTTCTGGGGCGGGATCAACACCCAGCGCATCCTGCCCTTCGGCACGCCCAAGGAAGTAGCCGACGAAACCCGGCGCATCATCGGCATTCTCGGCAAGGGCGGCGGCTATGTGCTCAACGCCGTTCACAACATCCAGGCCGAGGTTCCGCCCGAGAACATCGTCGCCATGTACGAAACCGGCGTCGCCCATCGCTACCATTAGGGGGACCCGTGGCCGCCCAGCCTTCCACCCTGGTGATCTGCTGCGGCGCCGTAGCGCGGGAAATCCTCGGCCTTGTGCGCGAACGCGGCTGGGAGCACATCGAGGTTACGTGCCTGCCCGCCAATTTCCACAACACGCCGGAGAATCTGCCGGAAGGAATTCGCGCCAAGATCCGCGCCAATCGGAAACGCTACGCCAACATCCTCGTTCTCTACAGCGATTGCGGCACCGGCGGGCGCATCCAGGCCGTGCTCGAGGAGGAGGATGTGCAGGGAATCGGCGGCGCGCATTGTTACGAGGTGTTCTCCGGTTCCGAAAATTTCGGCCGGATGATGGCCGAGGAGCCGGGCAGTTTCTTTCTGACCGATTTTCTCGCCCGTCATTTCGAGAAACTGGTTTTCCGCGGCCTCGGCCTCGACCGCTTCCCCCAACTCCGCAAGACCTATTTCGGGCAATACAAGAAAGTCGTCTACCTGGCGCAAAGCGACGACCCCGAACTGCGCAGACTGGCCGAAGCCGCGGCGGCGAGCGTCGGCCTCGCGTTCGAGATGCGCCATACCGGATACGGCGAATTCGAGCGTTTCCTCGCCACCCATTGACGGGACGTCATGACCTCCCCATCCCATCGCGATCGCATCCTGGCCGCCTTGGCGCACCGCGAAACGGACAGGGTGCCGATCGATTTCGGCGGAACGTACACCACGACCATCTACGATTCCGCCTACGACCGGCTCAAGAAAAGCCTCGGCCTCGAACACCCCACCGTCGTCTATTCCAAGACCCGGCGGCTCGCGATCCCCCACCCGTCGGTTCTTGAGCGGTTCGACATCGATACGCAATTTCTCGGCCTCGGCCCCTACGAAGGGGATCAGCGCGAAATCGACGCCGATACATATCTCGACGAATGGGGAACGACGTGGCGCAAGGCCCAGGACGGGCATTACCTTTACGTCGACGGCCCCTTCTTCAACCTGAAAAAACCCTCGTTCGATCTTCTCGAGGACAGACACTGGCCCGACCCCGACAACCCGGGGTACTACCGCAGCCTGGGCGAGCGGGCCCGGGCCGCGCGCGCCACCGGCCGCGCCGTGATTCTCAACCTGCCCGTCGGCGTCGTCCATCAAGGCCAATTCCTGCGCGGATTCGGCGATTGGCTGAAGGACCTCTACAAGAACCGCGCGTTCTCCGAACGGACCATGGACATGGTCGCCGACCGCTGGATCGCGGTCGCGACCAAGGCGCTCGAACTGTGCGACGGCAACGTCGATGTCGTCTTTTTCGGCGACGATCTCGCCTCCCAGTTGGCGCCCCTGTTCGATCCCGAAATGTATCGCGCCATCGTCAAGCCGCGCCATCGGCGCATGATCGCCGCGGTCAAGGCCAAGGCCGACGTCAAATTGCTCTACCACAGCTGCGGCGCGGTTTCGCGCCTGATCGACGATCTGGTCGATATCGGCGTCGACGCCATCAACCCGGTCCAGGTCACCGCGGCGGACATGGCCCCTTCGGACTTGAAGAGCCGGTTCGGGAACCGCGTCGCCTTCTGGGGCGGGATCAATACGCAGGAGATACTTCCCTTCGGCACACCCGATCAGGTTCGCGCCGAAGTCCGCCGCGTGATCGACATTCTGGGCGAGGGCGGCGGGTACGTGCTCAACAGCGTCCACAACATCCAGGACGACGTCCCGACCGAAAATCTTCTCGCCATGTTCGACGAGGCCCGCGCCTATCGGCGAACGCCCGGCCCTTGAGAGTCATCGCTCGCGGTAATAGTCCTCGACCGCCTCGCGCACGGCGACGATATTGGCCAGCTTCGCGCCCACCGGCACGGCGCATTCCGGCGCGATGATTTCGATTCCGGCGTCAAGCGCGTAGAACACTTCCCGGCGCACGTCCTCGGGCCCGCCTTCGAGCAGGGTGCGCACGTTGTTGACATTGCCGATCAGGACCATGCGCGCCTTGGCGCGCATGTCGCGCGCGTCGTTGGCGGAATCGAAATGAAAGGCCGCCACGCCGCTTTCGTTGAAATAGCCGATGCGGTCGCTGGTTTTGCCGCAGCAATGGAAAATCAGGGGAACCGGCAGTTCGCGCACCAGTTGCCGGTGGAGATCGAGCAGAAACCGGGGATAGGCGTCGGGCCGGATGAGATTGGCGGTGATGTGGTCGCCAAGCGTCAGCGCGTCGGCGCCCGCCTCGATCTGCGCCCGCCCGAACAGGACGGTCGCCGCCTTGAGACGCGCCAGCATGGCGTCGACCGCCCCGGGATCGCGGGCGGTCGCCAGCAGAAACCGTTGCACCCCGAACATGTGGTAGGCGAGGCTCCAGGGACCGTAAACCTTACCGATGATGCCGACCCGGTCGCCGACCTCGGCGCGCAGAATCCGGATCGCATCGACGACCGTGCGGATCGCCGGATGGTCGAGAAAGTCCTCGGGGACACGGATGTCGTCGGGAGTCTTCCAAATCGAGGTTTTGACGACCGGAAGGTTGTCCCGGTCGCGCCAATCGACCGGCGCGCCGAGCGCCTCGGCCTCGTGCGTGCCGCCGCCGAACACCGGAAAGACCACGTCGTAGCCGCAAATGGTATGCCCGGCGAGCGCGAGCCTCGCCATCAAGGCCGGATCGCGATGCGCCTCGGGGAAAAAAGCCCCGGTCCGCCGCTGCAATTCGAGGGTGACGATCGACGTCGGGCTGGCGACCGGGGCGCGGCCGGAACCCGATCCGGCCCCCGACAAGGCGGCGAGAAATCGCCGGCGCGGCGTTTGCGAATTTTCGTCCTTCGCCATCCCGCCGCCCGTCTCCCGCCTTTCCCGCGGGCGCGGCCCGAGCCCGCCCGGGATTTATTCGGCCGCTTGCGGCGCGGCGCCGATCGGCGTGCGCGAGGTGCGGCGGAGGTCCTTTTTCAGGTACGTCTCGTCGTAGCCGTTGAACAGGTGACCGAGCAGGCCGCGATCGAGGTCGGAGGTGCCGAACAGCCAATCGGCGATCGGGAAGGTCAGGTTCATGTTGCGCTCCATCATGATGTTCTGGGCGTGATGGGCGCGGTGGTGCCGCCGGATGGTGTTGATGAACGGGCAGTTGCGGACGAAGGCGTTGTCTTCCACGTGGCAGCTGAAATGGAAGCACTCGTAGACCAGGTACATGCCGGTGGTGGTGCACATCAGGAGCCAGCCGACGTTGGGCGTGATCAGCCAGCCGAGGATCAGCCCGCCCGGAATCGACATCAGGATGAAGATCACCAGCGCGTAGGGCGGGAAGAAGGTCACGCGCCAGTCGCGCTGGCCCTCGAACGTCATCATCTGGTCGGTGAAGAACTGGTGATGCATCAGGGTATGACGGGTGTAGATGGCGCGCAGCGCCTTGTTGGTCTGCGGCCGGTGCATGACATAGGTGTGCAGGAACCACTCGAAGATGTTGCAGATCACCCCGATCACCGGGATCGTCAGCCATTCCCACCATTGCACGTCATGGATATGCGGAACGTAGTAGGCGAACGCGCCGATGCCGATGGCGTAGATGACGGCGACGTGGATGTAGCCGTTGTACCAGGTGGCGATGCGCGAACGGTAGATGTCGCGGTACTTGCGCTGCCGTTCCGGCATCACGCTGTCGAACTTCGCGGCGGTGGTGGTCATGGCGTCAATCTCCTTTCCCGCGCCTATTCGGCGGCGGCGCTTTTCTTTCCGTCGAGTTGATAGGCGAAGATGGATTGATACCCGCCGGCCCAATCGGGCGGGATCAGGCAGGGATCGGGGTCGACATGCGCCCAGCGCGCGCGCCGGCCGCGTACGATCGCCTGGTCGTATTTCGAATAAAGCGGATTCTGCGTATAGGGCATCGCGTCGGCGGACGAATAGACGTTGAGCAGCAGCGGACGTTCGAGGTCCGAGTTGTTCGCGGCCGAGCCGTGCAGCATGCGGCAATTATGGATGGTGATCGACCCGGCCGGGCCGTCGAGCCAAACCGCCTTGGAAAAATCGATCGCCGCCAAGTCCGCGTCCGACAGGCACCCGGTCCAGTTACCGTCCTTGTCGTACTGGTCGTAGATTTTCCATTTATGACTGCCGGGCAGCACGCCGAGCGGGCCCTGGTCGCGACCGCAGTCGTAGAGATAGGTCCCGACCGTGAGCGGGCTGTAATTGGTATGCGGCCAGAACGAGATGTCCTGGTGCCACTTGACCTCGGCGCCGCCCTTGGATGATTTGAAGTTGAGCTTGGAATGATGGAACTTGACGTCGGGGCCGACCAGGTCCGCGATGATGTCGGGGACGAGGGAGCGGGACGCGTATTCCCAATAGACCGGATGATGGTCGTTGGGACTGGAAAGGCGACGGAGTCGCGGCTTGGAAGCCGAATGGCCGGCGTCCAAATCCCAGATCTTGTCGGACTTGGCGACCGAGCGGGACTGCTCGACCATTTCGTCGGTGGTGCGCCGAAGCCGGGCGATCCAGTCCTCGGGGATGATCCTTTCGAGCAGCAGGTAGCCTTCGGCGAAATAGAATTCGCGCTGTTTCCGGCTCAACACCTTGGGCGGAAGCGCGAGAACTTGCTCGGGCGTCATGGGTCCCCTCCCGTTATCAATCTGCCCCGTAATATATCACCAGAACATCACAAACGAAACCGATTTGCATTATCCTTCTAACCTACCGGAAAGACAGCACTTTTTCGGGAAGCCACAGCACTGTTTCGGGAAAAGCCATGGTGAGCGCCAGGGTCGCCAGCTGGAGCACGATGAACGGGACCACGCCCTTGTACATGTGATGGATGGTGATCTCCGGCGGGCTGATGCCGCGCAGATAGAAGATCGCCGGCGCCATGGGCGGCGTGATGTAGCTGGTCTGGATCATGACCAGGAACAACACGCACACCCAGATCGGGTTGAATCCGACCGCCTTCAACAGCGGCATGAAGATGGGAATCAGGATCAGCAGGATCGAAATCCATTCCAGCACGAACCCGGCGATGAAGGCGAGAAAGAGGAACATGGCGAGCAGCGTCCACGGTCCCAACTGGGCATAGGCGACGAATTGCTCGGCCATGCGGATGCCGCCCGAGGCCAGGAACACGCCGGCGAACATGCTGCCGGCGAGCAAAATCGCCATGATCATGCAGGTGATGCGGAGCGTCTTCATCACCGCTTCGTGCAGGATTTTCCAGGTGAACCGGCCGTAGCCGAACGCCATCAGGAGCGCGCCGAGCGCGCCCAACCCGGCCGCCTCGGTCGGCGCCGCCCAGCCGAGGATGAGGGAGCCCAGCACGGCGAAAATCAAAATGAACGGCGGAACCAGAGCGACCGCCGTGATGCGCAGCTTTTCATGAAGCGGGGGGTCGTTCTCGTCCGGGGGCAGACGCCGACCCGCTTCCGGCTTGATCACGCAATAGACCAGAATATAGACCACATAGAGTCCGGCCATGATCAGCCCGGGAAACAGCATCCCGTACATCAGATCCCCGACCGATACTTCGGCGACCGGGCCGAGAACCACCACCACCACCGACGGCGGAATGATGGTGCCAAGCGAACCGCCGGCGCAGATGGTTCCCGAAATCAACGACTTATCGTAGGAATACTTGAGCATGACCGGGATGGCGAGCAGGCCGACCACCGTCTCGGTCGCGCCGATCACGCCGGTCGAAGCCGCGAACACCACGCACATCAATATGGTCCCGACCGCGAGTCCGCCGGGCAGGCGCCGGGTCCAAAGGTGTATGGCCTCGAACAGGCGTTCGGCGATGCCGGCGCGTTCGAGCATCGAGCCCATGAAGACGAACAGCGGCACCGCCGCCAGCACGTAATTGGAGGCGGTCGCGTCGACCTTCTGCACCAACTGGTAGACGATCGAGGGGCCAAAGGCGATGTAGCCGAAAATCAGCGCCAAGCCCATCATCGTGACGGCGACATGGATGCCGAGAAAGAGGACGGCGAGCAGCGCCGGAAACATCAGCGCCGGGATCAGGTATTCCATCAGTCGGCGCTCCAATCCGGATCGCGTCCGAACAGGAACCGAACGGCGCGGATGGTTTCGGCGATGCCTTGCAGCAGCAGCAGCGCGAATCCGCCGAAAAATGCCATACGGAACGGCCAGATCACTGGATTCCAGGCCGACTGGCCGGATTTTTCCATGGTTTGCGCGGCCTGATAGGCGTAGGTCCAAAGCGCGTCCGACAACAGCCACGCCGCCGGCAGCAGCAGGACGAGATAGCCGAGCAGCGAGACGACTGCCTGGGTTTTCCGCGAAAACAGGTGGCCGTAGAGCACGTCGATGCGGATGTGTCCTTTTTCGCGCAGCGTGTAGGCGATCCCGAACAGGAAGTTGGCGCCCATGGCCATGTAGCCGACCTCGAACGCCCAGATGGTCGGGGCATGGAGCACGTAGCGCGAAAACACCTCGTAGGCGGTGGCGAAGATGATCGGCACGATCAGCCAGCCGGCGATAATGCCCGCGCCGCCGGTGACCCGATCGATCCAGCGCAGCAGCGTTTCCATCGAAATTCCTTAAAACCGGCGGCGCCCGCGATTCCCCGCGAGCGCCGCCTTACCGAACGAACGGGAGCGCGGAGTGTACCCCCGCGCTCCCGTCTATTGCAGTCTCAATTGCCCGACTTCACGTTGCGATAGCGGGCCGCGTCCTTCCATAGGGTTTCGAATTCCCGCTGGCTCTTGAGAACCTTGTCGAACCAGGGGTTGTCCTTGGCCTGCTTTTCGGCCCAGGCGAGCGCCATCTTCTTGGTTTCGATCTGGATTTTGTCGTCCAGCTCGATGATTTCGTTGCCCGCCTTGCGGTAAAATTCGAGCGCCTTGGCGTCCTCGTGGCCGATCCGGGTCCAGGTTTCGAAGGTCACCTGCTTCGCCGCCGTTTCGACCAGGGCCTTGTCGCGCGGGGAAAGCTTGCCCCACGCCGCCTTGTTGATGACCAGTTCGAACGGCGCGGTCGGCTGATGCACGCCGGGAATGATCACGTACTTGGCGACCTTGTGGAAGCCGGTCGGGATGTTTTCCCAGAGCGTGCCCCATTCGGTGGCGTCGATGGCGCCGCGTTCGAGCATCGGATACACCTCGCCGCCCGGGGTCGTCACCGGCGCGGCGCCGAGATCCTTGGCGATTTCGAGCCACGCACCGGCGGTGCGGAGCTTTACGCCCTTGAGGTCGTCGAGGGTCCGAATCGCCTTGCGCGAATGGAGGAACGCCTCGGCCGTGCGGATGAACATCGGGAATGAGACGACGTTGAACTTTTCCTCGCGGAACTGCCGCCACAGACCCGCGCCGCCGCCTTCGTACAGCCAATGCAGCATGCGCTCGGAATCCATGCTGCCGGCATAGCCGCCGAACAGCACGGTGGTCTTGTCGCGGCCCCAATCGTAACCCATCCACAAGTGACCGGCCTCCGCGACGCCGTTGGCGACGGTGTTGGTGACCTCGAGCGCCTTGCCGAGGGTACCGCCGGTGAAGACTTGGATATCGACGCGCCCGTCGCTCAGGAACTTGATCCGTTCGGCGTAGGCCTTGGCGCCGATGTCCATCAGCGGGCCGCCGTCCCAGGATGTCGCCATTTTCCACTTGTGCTGCTGGGCCGAGGCCGAATCGGCCCCCGCGAGCAGCGCTGTCGCCGCGGCCATCGCGATCAAACTGTTTCGAATCAGACTCATGTCGTCCTCCCTTTCGGTGGTTATCGGTTGAATCGTCCTTTTACGCCGTTACCGCTGACCAGCCTCCAGCGCCCGCAGCGCGGCATCCACGTCGGCACTGGTCATTTCCCATTCATTGTCGAAATTGGCGACCACGCGGGCCATGAACCCCTGGTGAAGCGCGAGCGCCCTGGCCGGATCGCCGCAATGATCGGCGAGGATCGCGAGCGCGAGTTGCGCCGGCGCGGCACCCTCGTAGCTCCATTCGAATCCCTTGTCCGAAATGCGGCGAACGCCGTAGGCTGGATCGAGCGGGCGGCCGTCAACCATGACCTGGAGCCCGTCGATCGTCCGGTCGCCGGTGTAGCGTTTCATCCCCTCTGGTCCCTTCGACGCCTGCTCCGGAATGCGGCCGGCTTCGGCGCCGGCTCTTCCGGTTGTCCCTGATATATTTCGTGTATACTAGCTACGGGTTCCGGGGTTGTGAAGCGTTTTGACGCCCGGAATTCCGCGCCGTGCGCCATGCCTGGAGGGGAAACCGCCATGATCGCCGTGATTTTCGAAGTCTGGCCCGACCCGAAAAAGGGTCGGACGTATTTCGACCTCGCCGCCCAACTCCGCAAGGACGTGGAACGGGCGGATGGGTTCATTTCGGTCGAACGCTTCGAAAGCCTGACCGAAAAGGGCAAGTATTTGTCGCTCTCCATCTGGAGCGACCGCGCTGCGGTCGAAAAGTGGTATCGCCACGCCGGGCACGGAGACGCGCAAGCCGTCGGCCGCAAGGGCGTGTTCCGCGACTACCGCATCCGGGTCGCCGAAGTGTTTCGCGATTACGGCATGAAGGACGGCCGGCCGCCGGTCTAAACGGCCGACACCTCGGTCTCGCCGGCCCGCCGGGCGTCCAAGGTGGCGCGGGTATAGTCTTCGATGTAATCGAGCAGCCGGTCCGAGGCGCGCGCGGAGTCCTCGGCGGTGCCGGACGCGATCGCGCGCGCGACGTCGGCGTGCAGCCGGGCGGCCAACGGCAAATCGGCGACCTCCTTGTAATGGAGGTACCAGAAGCGCCGCGACAGGCCGTGCATCAGGCCCATCGACTTGCTCGCGAATTCGTTGCGCGCGGCGTGCGCCACCAGCAGATTCAATTTCCGGTCCAGGCGCATGAACGCGATATCGTCGTTCGCGCCGGCCGCCTTGTCCATGCCCTCGGCGATGGCGCGGAATTCATCGCGCTCTTCGGCGGTCGCCCGGCCGGCGGCGGCGCGCGCCATCAGCCGCTCGATTTCGCGCCTGACCTCGATCAGGCGCAGTTGCGTCATGACGTTGATTTCCGACACCAGGACGCCGCGGCGGGGCAGGATCAGCACTAGGCCTTCGCGTGCGAGCCGTTGCAGCGCTTCGCGGATCGGGGTGCGACCGATTTTCAGCTTTTTGGCGAGCGCCGCCTCCGACAACACCTCGCCCGGGGCCAGGCGCAGCGTGACGATCAACTCCTCCAGCTGCCGGTAGGCCTTGTCGGAAAGAGACGCGGGTTTCGCGCTTTCGACCGTGTCGGCCAATGTCGCGGGGGATTCTTTCGCGCCCATGCCCGGCTCACAGTTGCCGCCGACGGCGGACCATCTTGGCGAACCTTTCGTATTCCTTCGGATCGACCGAATAGCTGTGCTCGTCGTCCGGGAATTTGCCGCTTTTCACCTCGTCGATGTACTTCCTGAGGCCGGTCACCGCCACTTCGGTCAGGTTGGCGTAGCGCTTGGTGAACTTGGGCTTGAAATCGGTGAACACGCCGAGCAGGTCGTAGCTGAGCAGTATCTGCCCGTCGCAGCCGTTGCCGGCGCCGATGCCGATGGTCGGAATCTCGAGTTGCCCGGAAATCAACGTGGCGATGGGCGCGGGCACCGCCTCGAATTCGAGCATGAAGCAGCCCGCGTCCTGGATGGCGAAGGCGTCCTCGAGAATCTTCATCGCCGCTTCCGCCGTGCGGCCCTGAATCTTGAAGCCGCCGAACATGGCGATGGTGTGGGGCGTGAGCCCGATGTGGGACGCGGTCGGGATGCCGGCGTCGACCAGCGCCTTCAGGATGTGGGCCTGGCTCTTGCCGCCCTGCGGCTTGACCGCGTCGCACGCGGCTTCTTGCATGAAGCGGGTGGCGTTGGCGAGCGCGCGCTCGATCGTGTGGTAGCTCTGGTAGGGCATGCAGCCGAGGGAAAAGGTGTTGGGCGCGCCGCGCCGCACCGCCTGGGCGTGCATCACCATCATGTCCATGGTCGCGGGGATGGTGCTGGGGTGCCCGTGCGCGATCATCGCCAGGCTGTCGCCGACCACGCAGACGTCGACCCCGGCGGCCTCGGCCCAGCGCGCGGCGGTGTAGTCGGGCACCGAGGTGTAGACCATCTTTTCCCCGGTCTTCTTGGAATCGCGGATTTCGCCGATGGTGCGCTTCTTGCGCGGCGGGGACGGCGGCGCGGACGGCGCCGACGGCCCCGGCCGGGGCGCGCGCCCCGGTTTTCGTTTGCTCATGATCGCGTTTCCTCGCGGGGACGGCAGGATTGAGAACCTTGACGAACCGGTGATATACTAGCGGTATCTTCAGCGGCGGCGCGCACGCGGTCAAGGGGCCGCGCGCGCGCACCCGGGACGGAGAGCGAACCATGCCCCCGCGCATCAAGATTCCCCTGTCGGTCGTGATCGTCCTGGTCGGGATCGCGGTCTGGGCCTACGAGCGGGGCGGCGAGCTGGCGCACACCGGCCTGATCGCCTTCCTGCTGTCGCTGTTCATGGTCTTCGCCATCTGGCTGTTCCCGGAAGCCTCGGCCCAGAAAAAAGACGACGGCGGCTGACGCGTCTCCCGGCGCGCGCGATTGCGTTTGATCGTCGGGCCCGCTTATTTGTCGGAGCCGAGGATCGTCTTAAACATCTTCCGGATGTGTGCGCTCTTTTGCGATTTATCGCTGGCGGCGAACGCCCGGGCGATGGCGGCGAGAGTATCGCCGTCCAGCACCCGTTCCGCCGCCGGCAGGATATCGCGTTCCTCGCGCGCCATATGCTCGGTTTCGTGCGCGATACAGTTCCGGATCGCCCGCCGAAGACGATCGAATTCCTTCCGTCCATCGACGTCGGCCAGGGCCCGGCGGGCTTCGCCCAGGATCGCGTATCCCGCGGCATGTTCCGCGGCCAACGCCGCCGCCACCGCCGCCGCGCCGGAATCCCTGGCCGATATCGCCGGAAACAATTGCTGTTCTTCCTTCGGATGATGAATGCCGTAGGGAAAGACGTGAAGATAGCGAAGTATCGACGCGATCAGGCCCGATTCCACCCCGCGCGCCAGGACCGCGTCGTCCTCGACGATGTCATTGAGCATGTGCAGGACGCGGGTGATGGCCCGGTGTTCCTTGCGAATGACGTCCAAAGCGGCGGCCATGATCGTCTGCTCTCGTCCAAAAGCAGATCGTGATAGCCGCCGTACATTTGTGTCGCTTTGATTAAAATCAACCCCTTATGTCCACATAGCGGGTAAGGACAAATGACGCGATACGGCCATTGTCGGAAGTTTCAGTGACTCAGAGATTAGAATGCCGCTTGGTTGATCGGGCGGCGGGCGCCGGCGTTGGGCCTATCGCGGTGCCGATGTCTGTTTCCAAATCCGGCAGCGGGATCCCGCCGCCGATCCGGTCGAACGAATCCTTGAGCCGGACAAGGTCCGTGGCGTCGAGGAGGCGTTCGGCAAGCGGCAGCAGGACTTCGTCCTCGCGCGCGATATGCCAGCGCTTGTGTTCCACGTAATTGAGCACGATCTCCCTGAAGCGGGCGTAATCCTTCGCGTCCTTCGTCCGGGCGAGGGCGCGGTCTATTTCGCGCAGCAGGGCGTAGCCGATGGCGTGATCCCGATGATGCTTTTCCACCTCCGGGGCGATACCGAAATCCTTGGCCGCCAGTATCGGAAGGAGACTCTCTTCCTTCGGGTGGTGGATCGAGCACGGCATAACCCGCAGATAACGCAGCAGCGGGGCGAGCCGCCCCGATCGCAGGTTTTCCGCCACGGCCGCGTCGGTGGCGACGGCATCCTCCACGGCGCACAACACGCGCGCGATGTCGCGATGTTCCCGGCGCAAGGTGTCGAGGGGCGATGTCATGGGCGGGTTTCCACTTGGAAACCGTGATTCGATCACGATCGTCGGCCCGAGTCCTGACCGCGATCAAGTCATAATGGGAAAATAAACCAACGACGGAAATGGCCTGGCCCGGCGGGCCCAAGCCTCGGGCGAGCCTACCCCGGGAGCGCCGCGGGATCGAACGGAACGCCGGCCAGATCCCCCACCTGCTTCAATTCCGCGATCACGCTCGCGTTCAGCGGGATGCCTTCGGACATGCGCTTTTGTTCCAGTTGGGCGGCGCGCTCGCCGGGGTAGCGGCCTTGTTCGCCGCTCGCTGTTTTGTAGGTGGCCATCCATCCGGCGACGTGGGCGTCGAACTGGGCGCGCTCCGTCACCAGTCCGGGATTGACGACGAACAGGAACGAGCCTACCCGCGAGGGCGCGCTGCCCGGCTTGGCCCCCGCGGTCGCCGGCGGTTTGGCGCCGGAAAGGCTTCCCGCCAGGAATTCAACCATCATCGCGAGCCCGATCCCCTTGTGCCCGGCCATGGGCAGCATCGCGCCCCGAAGCGCCGCGTCGGCGTCGGTGGTCGGGCGGCCCTCCTCGTCGATCGCCCAGCCTTCCGGGATGGCGCGGCCTTCGCGCTTGGCGGCCAGCACGTTGCCGCGCGCGACGCCGCTCGCCGCCATGTCGAACACCAGGGGCGGCCCGCCGGGAACCGGCGCCGCGAACGCGAGCGGGTTGTTGCCGATGGCCGCGCCCTTGGAGCCGGCGAGCGCCATGATCGGCGGCGTCGTCTGGGTGACGAACGCGGCCATGCCCTGTTCGGCCGCGCGCAGCGCGAACATGCCGAGCGCCGCCAAATGGCCGACTTCATGCAGGACCATGGGCACGAAGCCGGATTGGTTCGCGCGCAGGGCGGCGCGGTCGATCGCCTCCATGCCGACGCTCTGGCCGAGGCCGCCGTCGGCGTGACAATGGAGCACGCCGTGGCGCTCCTCGTAGCGCACCCGGGGGCGGGGATTGAGTTCGCCCGAACGCAGTTTTTGCGCGTAGACCAGCGCGCGCGAAACCCCGTGGGTGTCGATGCCGCGCGCGTTGGTTCGAACCAGGACCCTGGCGGCGCCGAGGGCCGACGCGGGTTCGACGCCCAAGCCGGCGAAAGCCCGGCCGAGCCAATCGGACAAAGCGGAAGCGGAAAACGAAGGCATGGCGGACGGACTATCCCCGCGACCGAGCGACGCGTCAACCACGTTCGCGCGGGTCGCCCTGGCGAGTCCCCGGTCGTTCAATATATAAGGTGCCGCTATGCCCGACGTCGTCATCACCGAATTCATGGACCAAGCCGGCATCGACATGCTGGCCGGCGAATTCGACACCCATTACGACCCCGCCTTGGTCGGCAGGCGGGACGCGCTCGCGCCGCTGCTGGCCGGGGCCCGCGCGTTGATCGTGCGCAACCGCACGCCGGTCGACGAATCGCTGCTCGCGCTCGCGCCCAAACTGAAAGCGGTCGGACGGCTCGGGGTCGGCCTCGACAACATCGACCTCAAGGCGTGCCGGGCGCGCGGAATCCCCGTGTTGCCCGCGACCGGCGCCAACGAGATTTCGGTCGCCGAATTCACCGTCGGCGCCATTCTCGCCCTGCTGCGGGGCGGCGCTTATCACGCGAGCGCCGACGTGCTCGCCGGCCTTTGGCCGCGCACGAAACTGGAAGGGCGGGAGGCGCATGGGCTGACCCTCGGCCTCCTCGGCTTCGGCGCCATCGCCCGCCAGGTCGCGCGCCGCGCCGCCGCGTTCGGGATGAAGTTGACGGCCGCCGATCCGTTCGTGGCCGCCGACGATCCCGCCTGGAGCCACTACGGAGTCGAGCGCGCGACGTTTCCCGACTTTCTCCCGCGCGTCGATATTCTGAGCGTCCACACGCCGCTCACGCCCGAGACCCGGGGCGCGATCGACGCCGCCGCGCTCGCCCGCATGCCCAAGGGGTCGTACCTGATCAACACCGCGCGCGGCGAAGTCGTGGTCGAAACGGCGCTCGCGGACGCGCTGCGCGCGGGCCACCTCGGCGGCGCCGCCATCGACGTCTTCGCCGAGGAACCGTTTCCCGCCGGAAGCGCCTACGTCGGCGTGCCCAACCTGATCCTTTCGCCGCACATTTCGGGCGTGACCCGCGATTCCAACCTGCGCATCAGCACCCTGGTCGCCGACAACGTTCGGCGCGCCCTCAAGGGCGAACCGACGACCGTCACCGACGCTGCGGCGAACGCGAAAAATCAGGGCAACGCCTTGAGGTAGGGAATCGGCCGCCCCGGCGCGATCGCTTCCGCCGCCGCGACGATGGCGTTGGAATCGATGCCGTAGTGCCGGTAGAGGTCGGGGATCGCGCCCGATTGGCCGAAGTGCTCGACCCCGAGCGCGCGCACCCGATGCCCACCGACCGAGCCGAGCCAGGCGAGCGTCGCCGGGTGGCCGTCGAGCACCGTAACCATCCCGCAATGGGCGGGCAGTCCTTCGAGCAGCCGTTCGACGTGGGATCGGGCGTGAACCAGGCCGCGCTCGCGCGCGCGCATGGCCGCGGTCCAACCCGCGTTCAGCCGATCGGCGGAGGTGACGGCGAGCAGGCCGATGTCGCGGCGCGAATCCGCCAACAGTCCCACCGCCTGGATCGCCTCGGGCGCGACCGCGCCGGCATAAGCGATCACCGCCTGGCAGTTGGGACCGGGCGGGCGCAGCCAATAGGCCCCGTCGACGATCGCCTGGCGCAATGCCGGGGTCATCGCCCGCTTCGGCTGCTCGACCGGCCGGGTCGAGAGGCGCAGGTAGACCGAACCGCCGGTCGCGTCGCGCAACCAGTCGCGCGCCGGGTCCCCGTCCGCGCCGTCCCGCTGGATGTAGTCGAACGCCCACGCTAGTACGACCGCGAGTTCGTCGACGAACGCGGGTTCGAACGCCGCCAGTCCGTCCTGGGCCATGCCGATCAGGGGCGTGCCGATCGATTGGTGCGCGCCGCCCTCGGGCGCGAGCGTGAGCCCGGACGGCGTCGCCGCCAAAATGAAGCGGGCGTCCTGGTAGCAGGCGTAATTGAGGGCGTCGAGGCCGCGCGCGATGAACGGATCGTAGAGCGTGCCGATCGGCAGCAGCCGCGCGCCGTGCAGCGCGTGCGAAAGGCCGAGCGCCGAAAGCAGGATGAACAGGTTCATCTCGGCGATGCCGAGTTCGATGTGCTGGCCCTTGGGCGAGAACTCCCAAGTGAAAGGGGAGGGAATCCGCTCGCTCTTGAAGGTGTCGGCCAATTCCTCGCGGGCGAAGAGGCCGCGCCGGTTGACCCAGGCGCCGAGGTTGGTCGAAACCGTCACGTCGGGGGACGTGGTGACGATGCGCTCGGCCAGCGGCGAATCTTCCCTGGCGATTTCGTTGAGGATGGCGCCGAAACCGGCCTGGGTCGACATCACCGGCTGGACCGCGACCGGAAGCTCGGACGGGACCGCGATCTTGGGCGCCTTGTTCCGCCCGAGCGGACGCCGGGCGAACGGCACGCGATCGAGAAACGCCCGCGCGCGATCGGCCGGCAGCGCGAGGCCCTCGAACTTCTCCCACTCGCGGCCGGGCCGGATGCCCATCGCCGCGCGAAAGCCCTCCATCTGCTCGGGCGTCATCAGGCCGGCGTGGTTGTCCTTGTGCCCGGCGAAGGGAAGCCCGAACCCCTTGATGGTGTAACAGATGAAGCAGACCGGGCGGTGATGATCGATGCGCCCGAACGCGTCGAGCAGCGTCGGCAGGTCGTGCCCGGCGAGGTTGGTCATCAGCCGCGCCAATTCCTCGTCCGAGCGCCGGGCGATCAGCCGCGCGAGAGGATGTTCGTCCCCGAAATGCTCGCGCAGGTGCTTGCGCCAGCCCGCGCCCCCCCGGAACACCAACGCCGAATAGAGCTGGTTGGGGCAGCGGTCGATCCAGTCGCGCAGCGCCTCGCCGCCTTCCTCGCGGAACGCGGCCTGCAGAAGCGAGCCGTATTTGAGGATCACCACGTCCCAGCCGAAGGCGCGGAACAGCGCCTCGTAGCGTTCCCACAAGCCTTCGCGGATCACCGCGTCCAGGCTGTGCCGGTTGTAGTCGATCACCCACCAGCAATCGCGCAGCCCGTGCTTCCAGCCTTCGAGCAGGGATTCGAATATGTTGCCTTCGTCCAGTTCGGCGTCGCCGACCAGCGCGATCATCCGCCCCGAGGCCTCCTCGCCCGCCCAGCCGCGCGCGCGCACGTAATCGCGCGCGAGCGAGGAAAAGAGCGTCTGCGCCACGCCGAGGCCGACCGATCCGGTCGAGAAATCGACGTCGTCGGCGTCCTTGGTGCGCGAGGGATAGCTTTGCGCGCCCTTGTAGGCGCGGAAGCCTTCCAGCTTCTCCCGGGTCTGCCGGCCGAGCAGGTATTGGATGGCGTGAAAGACCGGGCTCGCGTGCGGCTTGACCGCGACCCTGTCCTCGGGCCGGAGCACGCCGAAATAAAGCGCGGTCATGATGGTGGCGAGCGACGCCGACGACGCCTGATGGCCGCCGACCTTGAGCCCGTCCGCGTCGGGACGGACATGGTTGGCGTGATGGATGGTCCAGACCGCGAGCCAGAGCACCTTGCGCTCGAGCTCGCTCAGGACGGCCAGCCGGTCGTCGCGCATGGGAAAACCCGTAAGGCGGCGATGGAGATGACGGCGCTACTTTAGACCCGATTTTGGTCCGGCGGAACCCGGCGACTTGCCCCTTGCGCCGCCCGACGCGACGCTATCGAATAGCCCCCTCGTCCGGCTAGCGGAACATTCCCATGAGCACCCCCGTCATCATCACCGTCGCCATCACCGGTTCCATCCCGCGCAAGAAGGATAACCCGACGCTTCCGGTGACGCCGGCCGAACAGATCGAATCGACCCATGCCGCGTTCGAGGCGGGCGCGTCTCTCGTCCACATTCACGCCCGCAATCCGGACGAGACGCCCTCCTCCAAGCCCGAGCTGTTCGCCGCCGTGCAGGAAGGCGTGCGCAAACATTGCCCCGGCATGATCATCCAGTTTTCCACCGGCGGGCGCGGGCGCAACCAGGCGGAACGCGGCGCGATGCTATATCTCAAGCCGGACATGGCCTCGCTCGCGACCGGATCGGTCAACTTTCCGACCGCGATCTACGAGAACCCGCCCGATTTCGTCGAAGGGCTCGCCAAGACCATGTTCGATGCCGAGATCAAGCCGGAAATCGAGATCTTCGACCTCGCCATGCTCTACAACGCCGCCAATCTGGTCAAAAAGGGCCTGCTCAAGGCGCCGGCCCACGTCCAGTTCGTCATGGGCATTCCCAACGCGCTGCCGGCCCGGCGCAGCATCCTCGAATTCATGATCAAGGAATTGGCGGACGTGATGCCGGGCGCGACCTGGACCGCCGCCGGCATCGCCCGCCACCAGGCCGAGGTCAGCGACTGGGCGATCGAACTCGGCGGGCACACCCGCACCGGGCTCGAGGACAACGTCAAGGCCGACAAGACGCGGCTCGCGGACGGCAACGCCGAACTGGTGCGCATGGCGGCCGAACGCTGCGCCCGCCACGGCCGCCGCCCGGCGACGCCGGCGGAAGCGCGCCGCCTCCTCGGACTCCGCCCGAATTAAACGTCAGCGCTTGTCGATCGGCACGTAAGGGCGCAATTCCGGGCCGGTATATTGCAGCAACGGCCGGATCAGGATGTTGTTGACCATCTGCTCCAGCACCTGCATGGTCCAGCCGGGCACGCGCCCGACCGCGAAAATCGGCACGAACAAATCCTTCGGGATGCCGTGCAAGTGGTAGATGACGCCCGAGTAGAAATCGACGTTCACATTGACCCCGTGGCGGGCATAGGGCTTCATCGCCTCCACCACGCCTTCCAGGATTTGATACCACTGCGGCTGACCCATGGCCTGCGAGAGCCGCTTGACGCCTTCGCGCATGTGGCGCGCGCGCGGGTCTTCGGTCCGGTAGACCCGGTGGCCGAAACCGGTGATGGCCTCCTTGGCGGCGCGCTTGGCCTTGACGTAAGCCGCGACGTTGGCGGGGTCGCCGATGTCCTGGGCCATCTTCATCACGTCCTCGGCGGCGCCGCCGTGGGCGGGACCCGAGAGCGCGGCGACGGCCGCCGTAACCGCCGCGTGCAGGTTCGCCTGCGTCCCGGCCACCACGCGCGCGGTGAACGAAGATGCGTTCGAGCTGTGTTCGGCGTGCAATACCATGTCCTTGTCGAACAGCTGGGCGGCATCGGTACTCGGGCGTTCCCCCTTGAGCAGATATAGAAAGTGGGCGGCGTGGCCGAGGGCGGGATCGGGCGCGATCGGCGGCCGGCCCTCGCGGATGTGGTGGTGGGCGGCGACGATCATCGGCACCTGGGAGGTAAGCCGGATACCCTTGCGGAGCGTGCCTTCGGGGGAGATGTCGGCGGTGTCCGCCTCGAACGCGGCCAGCGCGGACACGGCGGTACGCAACACGTCCATCGGGTGCGCGGCCTTGATCCGCCGGATCAGGTCGAAAATTGGCTCCGGCAGGTACCGTCCGGCCTTGAGTTCGGCATCGAACGCGGCCAGCTGCGCGCGGCTCGGCAGCTCGCCCTTGAGCAGGAGATAGCAGGTCTCCTCGAAGTTGGAATGCTCCGCCAGATCGTGGATCGAATAGCCGCGATAGCGCAGTTCGCCCGCCTTGCCGTCGATGAAGGTCGCCGACGAACGGTCGAAATAGACCCCCATCAGCCCGCGGTGGACCTTGGTTTCGGCTTCGTCGCTCATGGCTTCCGCTCCGACCGGGATGCGTTTACAACTTCGGCCGAACATCCTAGCCTTCCCGCCATGACCGCACAAATCATGGAGCGGATTTTATCGGCCGCGAAGGCGGCGCGGCGACCGTTGGTCCTGCCCGAAGGTGTGGATACGCGCGTGCTTCACGCCGCGCGCACGCTCTGCGACGACGGTATCGCCGAGCCGGTGCTGCTCGGCGCGCCGGGCGAGATCGAGGCCGCCGCGCGCCAAGCGAACGTCGCCCTCGACGGATTCAAGCTGATCGATCCCGAGGCCAGCGAACACCTGCCCGCTTTCGCCGAAAATTATGCGCGCGCCCGCGACGTAACCCCGGGCGTCGCCGCCCGGCTGGTGAAAAAACCGCTCTATTTCGCCGGGATGATGGTGAAAACCGGTCTCGCCGCCGCCCTGGTCGGCGGCGCGGCCAGCCCGACCCGGCGGGTGATCGAGGCCGGCCTGCTGACGGTCGGGCCCGGCGCCGGGATCGCGACGCCGTCGAGCTTTTTCCTGATGGTGACCCCGAGCGCAACCGGCGCGGAAAAGCCGCTCGTGTTCGCCGACTGCGCGGTCAACGTCGAGCCCGATTCCGAGCAGCTCGCCGACATCGCGCTCGCCTCCGCCGCCAGCGCGCGGAGGCTGCTGGGCGAGGAGCCCAGGGTCGCGCTACTCTCCTTCTCCACCCGCGGCAGCGCCCAGCATGCGCGCATCGACAAGGTCCGCCGCGCGGTCGAGATCGCGCGCGCCCGCGCGCCCGGCCTCGCCGTCGACGGCGAGTTGCAGGCCGACAGCGCGCTGGTCGCGGCCGTCGCCCAACGCAAGATCAAGGACGGAAGCGCCGTCGCCGGACGCGCCAACGTGCTGGTCTTTCCTGACCTCGATTCCGGCAATATCGCCTACAAGCTGGTCCAGCACCTGGGCGGGGCGCGCGCCGTCGGCCCGGTGCTGCAAGGCTTCGCCCGCCCGATCAGCGATTTGTCGCGCGGCGCCAGCGCCGACGACATCGTCGCGGCGGGCGCCATCCTGCTCGCGCAAGCCTGAAATCAGAGAACGAGGCCGACGATCGCGGTGACGATGACCAGCCCCAGGACCGTGCGCCGCACCGCCCGGTCGGAAGCGCGCCGATGGGTGCGAGTGCCCAATATCACGCCTACGAGATAGATCGGCGTCAGGACCAGGATCGCGACCGTGTCGCCCGCCGCGAGCGCGCCGCGCCAGGTCAACAGCGCGATCAGCAGGATGGTCCCGAAAAAAACCCACATAATGAAGTCGGCGCGGTTTTGCGCCGCGCTCCGGTGCCCGGCGCCGAGAAAGAGCGGCGTCACCGCCGCGATCGCCGTCGAGCCCATGACAAAACCGCTCAAGGCGCCGATCCCGACGTAACCCGGCGCGCCGAGGGCGCTCCGGAACCGCCAGCCGGTCAGCAACACCAGCGCCATCAGCAGGATCGAGCCGCAGATGATCTTCTTCATCAATGCCGGCTCCACGCTCAGCAGAACGTGGGCGCCGACCGGCATGGCGACGGCGGTGCCGATCAGCAGCGGGACGACCACGGCGCGCGAACTGTTGGCGCGGCCATCGGGAATCAGATGTACGTTGGAGAAGATATCGATCCACATCATCATGCCGACCGCGACCGGCGGCGGGAGAAAGAAGCTGAGGATCGGCAGCATGAACAGCGGGCCGCCGAACCCGGCGAACCCGCGCAGGAATCCGCCGATCACCGTCGCCGGTACCAGAACTCCGTAGAACAAGGCCGGGTCGGTCATCGCGCGGCCATGAGGCGAAGGGTGTGGCGGGCGATCACGCTTTCTTCGTCGGTCGGGATCACCCAGGCCGACACGCGCGACCCGCCGCGCGAGATTCGGGTGCGCGCACGAGTGTTGGCATCCGGGTCGAGAGCGAGCCCGAGCCAGCCGAGGCGCGCGCAAACGTCGGCGCGCACGGGAGCCGCGTTGGCGCCGATGCCGCCGGTGAATACGACCGCGTCCAGGCCATCGAGCGCGACCGCGAGCGAGCCGATCTCGCGCGCGACCCGGTAGCAGAAGAATTCCACCGCTTCCTTGGCTTCCGACCGGGGACTGGCGAGCAGGGTTTTCATGTCCGGACTGATTCCGGAAATCCCGAGCAGGCCCGAGCGGTCGTAGAGAAGGTCCTCCAGCGCGTCGGCGTCCATGCCTTCGCGCAGAAGGTGGAGCAGCGCGCCGGGATCGACCGCGCCGCTGCGCGTCGCCATCGGCAGTCCGTCCAGGGTCGAAAAGCCCATAGTCGTCGCGACGCTCCGCCCTTCACGCACGGCGCAGAGACTGCAGCCGTTGCCGAGATGGGCGACGACGGCGCGCTCGGGCAGGGGCGTTCCCGCGACGCGGGCGAACGCGCCGACGACGTATTCGTAGGAGAGGCCGTGGAACCCGAAGCGGCGCAGGCCGCGCGCGTGAAGCTCGCGCGGCAGCCCGAGCAGGCGCGCGCAGGCCGGCTGGCTCGCGTGAAACACGGTATCGAAGCACGCGACCTGGATCGCGTCCGGCGCGCGGGCGATCAGCGCGCGGATCGCGGCAAGATTGTGCGGCAAATGATGGGGCGCGAGCGGCCCGAGCGTCGCGAGCCGTCCGAGCGCTTCGGGCGTCACCACCACCGGCCGGTCGAATTCGACCCCGCCGTGGGTGACGCGATGTCCCGCGCCGACCAGCCGGAAGCCCGGCACCCAGTCGGGCAGATTGGCGACGATGGCGTCGATCGCGCGCGCATGGTCCGCGTCGCGTTCCGGCGCGCCGCGCGTGGGCATCAATGCACGGCCGTCCGCCGCATACGCCGTCAGCCGAGGCGCGATGCCGAGGCCGGCGACCTGGCCGCGCGCGAGCGGCGCGAGCGCGCCGGCGGCGTCGCGCGACGGCACCCCCGCCACGTCGTAGACCGCGAACTTGACGCTGGAAGAGCCGGCGTTGACGACGGCGATGTGGCCGGTCATGGCCCCCCCCTTCGCCGCGGGCCGACGATTCAGTTGGCGGCGGCCGCGCGGCCGCGGGCCAGCGCCCGTGTCAGCGCGGGCGCGAGGCCGGAAGGAAGGTCGGCGACTTCGACTCCGGCCGCCTCGAGGGCGCGACGCTTGGAATCATAGGTGCCGCGATCGCCCAGGACAATGGCGCCGGCGTGGCCCATGCGCTTGCCGGGCGGCGCGGCGCGGCCGGCGATGAACGAGACCACCGGCTTGGTCATGGCCTTGGCGTACTCGGCCGCCGCTTCTTCCGCCGCGCCGCCGATCTCGCCCACCAGCACCACCGCGTCGGTGCCGGGATCCTTCTCGAAGATTTCGAGCGCGTCGCGGCTGGTGGTGCCGATGATGGCGTCGCCGCCGATGCCATAGAACGCCGACTGGCCGAACCCGGCCCGAGTCAGCACCAGGCAGACGAGCGTGCCGAGGCTGCCGCTCCGGGAAATCACGCCGATCCGCCCCGGCTTGAACACGTTGACGTTGAAGCCCGGCATGATGCCGACGAAGCCTTCGCCCGGCGTGACCAGGCCGGCGGTGTTGGGGCCGACGACGCGCGTGCCGCGCGCCTTGGCCCGGGCGAGCACCGCCATCACGTCCTGGGCCGGAATGTGTTCGGTCAACATGACGATCAGCTTGGCGCCGGCGGCGATGGCGTCTTCCGCCGCCGCGCGCGCGCCCATGGGCGGCACGAACTGGACGGCGACGTCAAAGGGGGTTTTTTTCGCGGCTTCGACCGCCGAAGCGAACACCGGCAGGCCGAGGTGCGTCTCGCCCGCCTTCTTCGGGTTGACGCCCCCGACCACGCGCGTTCCGCACTCGATCATCTTCTCGGTCCAGAAGGTACCCTGCTTGCCGGTGATGCCCTGGACCAGCACCCGGTGCTCGCGCTTAACAATCATCGCGCGGCCTCCACGGCGCTGCGTACCGCGTCGTCCATCACGTCGAACGGCTCGATGCCGAGGCGCGCCTTGACCAGCTTGACCGCCTCCTCCTCGCCGGTGCCGTGGATCGAGAAAAACACCGGAATCTTGGGCCGCAGTTCCTCCCAAGCCTTGACCACGCCTTCGGCCATCACGTCGGTGCGCGCGAACGCGCCGCAGAAATTGACCACCAGGCTTTTCACGCCGGGATTGGCGAGCACCAGTTCGAGCGCGGGCTTGGCCTGGGTGTAGGCGTCGCCGCCGATTTCGAGGAAATTCGCGGGCCGGCCACCGAAGTGGCGCACCGCGTCCATGGTGGTCATGGTGAGCCCGGCGCCGTTGGCGAGGATGCCGATGTTGCCGTCGAGTTCGATGAAGCGGAGCCCGAGCGCGCGCCCGCGCGCTTCCAGCGCCGACAGGGGTTCGGCGACGCCCTGCTTGGCGAGCGCTTCCTGGCGCGACGCCGCGCCGTCGTCCAAGGTGAGCTTGCCGTCGAGGGCGACCAGATCGCCCGTTTTCGTGAGCGCGAGCGGATTGATTTCGACCATTTCCGCGTCGCGCGCGCGATAGAAATCGTAGAGCCGGGCGAGAAGGCCCGCGACCTTGGCCCGCGCCGGGCCGAGGTCGAGGCCCGCGAGCATCGCCTCCGCGTCCCGGGCGGTGAAACCGGCGAGAATGTCGACCGGGCGGCGGCGGACGGCGTTCGCGTCGCGCGCGGCCGCTTCCTCGATGTCCATGCCGCCCAAGGTCGAGAACAGCACCAGCGGACCCTTGCTGGCGGGATCGTTGAGCACGGCGGCGTACAATTCGCGCGCGATGGCGACGCGCTTTTCCACCAGCAGCCGCTCGACCCGATGAACGCCCAGCGTCATGCCGAGGATACGCTTGGCTGCCGCCTCGGCCTCGGCCGGGGAATCCACCAGCGCGATGGCGCCGCCCTTGCCGCGCTTGCCGGCGGGCACCTGCGCCTTGACCGCGACCGGCCCGAGCGCTCGGGCCGCCGCGGCGGCGTCCGCCGACGTGGTCGCCAGACGGCCTTCGGGCACCGGAATGCCGGCCTGGGCGAACTGCGCCTTGGCGACGTGTTCTTCGAAATTCATCGGTAAGCTTCAGCCGCGACCGTGGCGGGCGAAGTAAGGCCCGAACAATTCGTCCTCGGTCGGCTTGTCCTCGGGGATCACCGTCGAAAGATTGGTGATATTGATGAAGTTCCGGTAATTGAGATTTTCGCTGATGCTGTTGCCGCCCCAAGTGCCGCAGCCCATGCTGAGGGTGAAATTGAGGCCGTTGTCGAAGCTTCCGCCGTTGCCGAAGGCGTGCGCCTGGTTGACCAGCACGCGCACCACGTCGAGTTCGACGGCGAGCCGCCGGGCGTGGTCCATGTCGCGGGTATGCAGGCCGCAGGAATGGCCCGCGCCCTGGAAGGCGAGGATTTCGCGCACCCGCGCGATCGCGGCGTCGAAGTCCTTGGCCCGGTAGACGGCGAGCGCGAGCGACAGTTTCTCGCCCGAAAACGGATGGTCGCGCCCGACCCCGGTTTCCTCGACCATGAAGAACTTCGCCTTCTTCGCCGCCTCGGGGAGCCCGGTCACTTCCGCGAACACCTGCGGATCCTTGGCGATGATGTGGCGGTTGAGCGAGCCGTTGGCCCAGAGCTTGTCCCGGATCGCGGCCTTTTCCGCCGGGGTGGCGAGATAGCCGCCGGCCTTTTTGAGGGCGGCGATGGCCGCGTCGTAGGCGTCGTCGACGATGATCAGCGAGTTTTCCGACGAGCACGAGGTCGAATTGTCGAACGTCTTGGACGCGCAAATCTTGGCCGCCGCCTGGTCGAAATCGGCGGTCGAATCGATGATCACCGGCACGTTGCCGGCGCCCACGCCGATCGCCGGCTTGCCCGAGCGGTAGGCGCGCCGCACGTTGTCCTGCGAGCCGGTGACGACGATGAGGTCGCACGCTTCCATCAGCGCCTGGGTCAAGGTCTTCGATACCGGGGGCGGCAGCACCTGGACCAGGTCGGCGGGATGTCCGGCGCGGGTCAATTCGGCGCGCATCATCTCGGCCAGGCGCAGCGCGGTGCTTTGTCCCGCGGGCGACGGCGCGATGATGATGGCGTTGCGGCCCTTGATCGCCATCATCGCCTTGTTGGCGGGCGTGGCGGCGGGATTGGTCGAAGGACAAATCGCCGCGACGACGCCGACCGGCTTCGCGTATTGGACGATGCCGCGCTTCGGATCCTCGGCGATGACCCCGACCGTGCGCGCGCGCAGGAGGTCGCGGAGCGTGCCGAAGGTCTTGCGCTGGTTCTTGACGATCTTGTCGGGCACGTTGCCGAGACCGGTGTCCTTCACCGCCATTTCGGCGAGCGCCTTGGCCCGGCCCGGCTCGTAGATGGTCCAGGCGAGCGCGCGTACCGCGTCATCCACCGTTTCCTGCGAGGCGTGGGCGAACACCGTCATGGCGGCGCGCGCCTTGGCCACCAGTCCCGCGACCGTGGCGCGGTCCTTTTCCATCTGCAGCGGGTCTTTGTCCTTGGCGATGGCTGGGGTGGCGGTGGAAACGTGGCCCATGGGCAAGTCCTCCCTGGCAAAATCGGCGATTGCGGCGGACGTTACACTTCATAAAAAGAGAAGAAAATCGAATAAGATTGTTCCATTACTTTAAATAATTTGATGTAATGAGTCAAAATTCCGGAGTTTTCCATGAGCATTCGCAACCTGCGCACTCTGATCGCGGTCGCCGACCACGGCAGCTTCGCGGCCGCAGCGCGCGCCGTCGGGCTCACCCAATCGGCGGTCAGCATGCAGCTGCGCGGTCTCGAAGACGAGTTGCGCGTCCGGCTGTTCGACCGCCGCCGGCGGCCGCCGACGCTCAACGACCACGGCAAGCGTCTGGTGCGGCGCGCGCGCGAAATCCTCGATCTCTACGAACGCATGGGCGACCCGCCGGGCACCGCCGCCGACGGCATGGCCGGCCTGATCGAGATCGGGGCGATACCGACCGCGCTGTCGGGAATCGTGCCCAAGGCGCTCGCGGGCCTGCAAAAAGTCCATCCGCAAATCGCCGTCAACCTGATCAACGGCATGTCGGGCGAATTGATGCCGCGGGTCGAACGCGGCGAATTGGACGCGGCCCTCATCAGCGAGCCGAGCCACGTCCCCGCCGATCTGGCGTGGCGGCCGATCGCGACCGAAAAGATCATCGTCGCCGCCCCGCCGCAAAGCACGGAAAAGACCGATCGCGAGCTGCTCGCCGCCTGGCCCTACATCCGCTACAACCGACGCGCCTGGGTCGCGCGCCCGATCCAGCAGTCCTTGCGCGCGCGCGGTTTGCGCCCGCGCCAGGCGATGGAACTCGATTCGATCGAAACGATCCTGCTCATGGTTTACTTCGGCCTCGGCGTCGCCATCGTGCCGCAGCGCTGCGTCGAAGGGCCGTATCCCCTTCCGGTCCGTTACGTCCCGTTCGGCGAGCCGCCCTTGACCCGCCGCATCGGCCTGGTCGAACGCGTCGGCAACCCCAAGGGCGGTCTGATCGGCGCCTTGCACGCCGCCTTCGCCGGCTTGGCCGCGCGTTGAGCGGGCTTCCCGATTCGGCTATAGTCGCCCGCCGGATCGACATCGCGCGCGACACCCTTAATAGAGGAGAGCCATGACATGACTCCGCGGACCGCCACACTCGTTTCCGTCCTGCCCGAGACGACGCCGCTCGGGCGCGCGGTGCGCAACACGCTCCTCGCGCTCGCCGGCACCGCGATCATCGCCGTCTCCGCCAAGATTCAGGTGCCGTTCTGGCCGGTGCCGATGACCATGCAGACGCTGGCCATCGTCGTCATCGCCATGGCGTTCGGCGCCAAGCTCGGCTTCGCCACCTTGGCTCTTTATCTGTTCGAGGGCGCGATCGGCCTACCGGTATTCGCCGGCACGCCCGAAAAGGGCATCGGGCTTCCCTACATGCTCGGGCCGACCGGCGGCTACCTGATCGGGTTCGTGGCCGCCGCGTGGCTCGCCGGCTGGCTCGCCGAAAAAGGCTGGGACCGCACCTTTCTCAAGGCGACGGCGGTCAATTTCGTCGCGACCGCGGTCGTGTTCGTCTTCGGGCTCGCCTGGCTGGCGCCGATGTACGGATTCTCCAAGTCGGTCGCCGTCGGCGTGACCCCGTTCCTGCTGTCATCCGCGTTCAAGATCGCGCTCGGCGGCGCGCTGTTGCCCGCCGCCTGGTCGCTGGTCCGTCGGCTCAGGGGCTAGTTTCTTTCCGCGTCGCGTAAAAGCGAATCAGCGACGGCAACACGAGCAGGATCGCGGCGAGCGCCAGCAGCGCCGCCGCGATCGGCTTTTCCAGGAATACCCACCAGTCGCCCTGGGCGATCTGGAGCGCGCGGCGGAACTGGACCTCGGCCATCGGCCCGAGGATCAGGCCCACCACCACCGGCGCCAATGGGTAATCGAGACGCTTCAACACGAACCCGAGCAACCCGACGCCCGCCAGGATGGCGACGTCGGCGAGGGAGCGGGAAGCGCCGAACACGCCCAGCACCGCGAACAGCACGATGCCCCCCTGCAGCCACGGGCGCGGAATATGGAGCAGCCGGACCCAGAGTCCGGCCATCGGCAGGTTCAGCACCAGCAGCATGGCGTTGCCGATGAACAGGCTCGCGATCAGACCCCATACCAGGGCGGCGTTGTTGGCGAACAACAACGGCCCCGGATTGATGCCGTACTGCTGAAACGCGGCAAGCATGATCGCGGCGGTCGACGACGTCGGCAGCCCGAAAGTGAGCAACGGCACCAGCACGCCCGCGACCGCGGCGTTGTTGGCGGCCTCGGGTCCGGCGACGCCCTCGATCGCGCCTTGGCCGAATTCCTCCTTGCGCGCCGACAAGTCGCGTTCGACCCGATAGGACAGGAACGTCGGCACTTCGGTGCCGCCCGCCGGCAGCGCGCCCAACGGAAACCCGATCGCGGTGCCGCGCAGCCACGGCCTCCATGAACGCCGCCATTCCTCGGCGGTCATCGACGGCGAGCCCTTGAGCGGGATGGCCGCGTCTCCGTCCCCGCTCCGGCGGGAGGCGAAATAGAGCGCCTCGCCCAGCGCGAACAACCCGACCGCGACCACCACCACGCCGATGCCGTCGAGCAGCTCCAGCACGCCGAAGGCATAGCGCGCCTGCCCCGACTGCTGGTCGATCCCGACCAGGCCCAACGCCAGGCCGAGAAAGAGCGCCACCAGCCCGCGCCGCACCGACGCGCCGAGCATGGACGAAATGGCGACGAAGGCGACGCACATCAGAGCGAAGTATTCGGCCGGACCGAACAGAAGCGCGAGCTTGACCACCTCGGGCGCGAGGAACGCGAGCAACAGGGTTCCGATCAGGCCGGCGACGAAGGAGCCGATCGCCGCGGTGGCGAGCGCCGCCGCGCCGCGCCCCCGCCGCGCCATCTGATAGCCGTCGAGGGTGGTGGCGATCGAACCGGTTTCGCCCGGGGTGTTGATCAGGATCGAGGTGGTGGAGGAGCCGTACATCGCCCCGTAATAGATGCCGCCGAAGACGATGAACGCGGAGGTCGGATCGAACTTGTAGGTGACGGGGAGAAGCAGCGCGATGGTGAGCGCCGGGCCGATGCCGGGCAGCACCCCGATGAAGGTGCCGAGCGTCACGCCCACCAGCGACCAGACGAGATTGATCGGCGTGAACGCGACCGCGAACCCCGAGGCGAGACCGGCGAGCGCTTCCATGACCGGGCGCCCCTTTAGCCCGGCTTGAACGTCGATCCGAGCGCGCCGCCCCACGACAGCGGCAGGCCGAGGAAATGCGCGAACAGCAGGGTCGCCGACAGCGCGATCGCGAGACCGAGCGCGAAATCGCGCACCGGCCTGCGCGAGCGGAACCCGCGCGCGACGCATACGAACAAGGCGGCGGCGGCCATCGGAAACCCGATCGGCCCGACCAGCAGGCCGAACACGGCGAGGCTGGCGAGCGTCCAGGCGAAGCCCCGCCAATCGCTTTCCGCCTTATCGCCGCCTTCGGCGGGAATCCGGATTCGTTCGATCAACGTCGCGAGCCCGAGCAGAACCAGCCCGGCGCCGACGATCCGCGGCATCAGCGCGGGGCCCCACAAGGCGGGCGAGACGATATCCCGGGCCACCACCAGCGCGAAAACGCCGAGCGCGGCGACGCCCGCGCCGAACAACGCCTCGGGCGAACGCGCCAAGCGCCGGACCATGCGCCGTTCTCAGCGCACCAGGCCGATGGAGCGCAGCGTCGATTCGACCCGCGCGCGTTCGTCCTTGAGAAAGGCCTCAAATTCGGCGGTCGGCATGTAGGCGTCGATCCAGCCGCGCTTTTCCAGGATCGCCTTCCATTGCGCCGACTTGACCATCTTGTCGACCGCGTCGGCGAGCGCCTTGCGATCGGCCGCCGAAATGCCGGGCGGCGCGACCACGCCGCGCCAGTTGGAGAAGACCAGATCGACGCCTTCCTCGCGGAACGTGGGCGCGTCGATGCCCGCAATCCGCCTGTCGCTGGTCACCGCCAGATAACGCATCTTCCCCGCCTGGACCTGATCGAGGAATTCGGACGCGCTGTTAACGCCGAGCGTCACGTGGCCGCCGAGAATGGTCGCCATCGCCTGTCCGCCGCCCGAATGCGCGACGTAGTTGATCTTGGCGGGATCGACCCCGACCGCCTTGGCGAACAGACCCGCGGTCATCTGATCGGCGCCGCCGGCCGAACCGCCGCCCCACGACACCGCGCCGGGATTGGTCTTGAGCTTCTGGATCAGGTCCTTGATCGACTTGATGTCGGAGTTCTTCAGCACCGCGATCGACTGCCATTCCTGGGTCAGGCGCGCGATCGGCGTGACGTGGGAGAAATTGACCGGCGATTTGTTGGTCATGATCGCGCCCGCCATGACCAGACCGGTCGCCATCAGCGCCTTGCCGTCGCGTTCGCGCTTGACGAACTGGGCGAGCCCGATGGTTCCGCCCGCGCCGGTCACGTTCTCGACCTGGACCGCGCGGACGATGCCGGCTCCCTGCAGCGCCTCCTGCATGGCACGCGCGGTGCCGTCCCAACCGCCGCCGGGCGCGGCCGGAGCCATGATGTAAAGCTGATCCAGGGCATGAGCCGGATACGCGAACGCCAAAAAAGCGAGCCCGAGCAACGCGCGGGCGAAACGCGACGAACGACGCGACATGGGTTTCCTCCCCCCGAAAATGGTTCAAGACGTTAGCGCGCCCGCCCGGCCCGGACAATTGTCCCTCCAATTCGGGCGCTGGGGGCGGTCGCCCGGCATGTTATCCGGTTCGCACGCGGGGATTCGCCCGCGCGACCCCCGGACTGCTATAGTGCCGCCCCCATGAGCCCCCGTAACCGCAAACCCAAGCCGGATACCCGGCGCATCATTGTCGGCATTTCCGGCGCGTCCGGCGCCATTCTCGGCGTCCGGCTGTTGCAGGTTC
>CAYPQV010000012.1:84189-106810 GCA_964412955.1 uncultured Hyphomicrobiales bacterium | reverse complement strand
GCGATGGCGCCGCACGGGCACTCGGCGGCGCAGAGGCCGCAACCCTTGCAGAAGTCGTAATTGAAGCGGAACCGCTTGCCGGGGCCGAGCTTGATCACCGCGTTGTCGGGACAGACCCCGTAGCAGTTGTCGCATTCGAAGCAGTTGCCGCAGGAAAGGCAGCGGCGCGCCTCGAACAGCGCGTTGCCTTCGTCGAGGCCGCCCACGATTTCGTCGAAACTCGTTTGCCGGCGCACCAGGTCGAGGGCGGGCTGCACCGTCTTGGGCGCGTCGTCGTAGTACCAGGTGTTCAATTTCTCGAACACCGCCGGTTCGTGCTTGGGCGGCGGCGCGTACGTTCCGCCCCCGAGCCAGGCGTCGATGTGGCGCGCGGCCTTCTTGCCGTGGCCGACCGCGACCGTGACCGTCCGTTCCGCCGGCACCATGTCGCCGCCGCAGAACAAGCCTTCGCGCCCGGTCATCATGCGCGCGTCCACCTTCACGATCCCGTCCTTGGCGATGGCGACCCCCGGCACTTTTTCCAGGAACGTGGTGTCGGCGTCCTGGCCGAGCGCCAAGACGAGCGTGTCGGCCTTGAGGGTTTCGAATTCCCCGGTCGGCACCGGCCTGCCGCCGTCGCCGATCGTCATCTTCTCGACCGTGAAGGTGTCGGCGTCGATCGTCTTGATGGTGCGGAGCCAGTGGATCATCACCCCTTCCTGCTCGGCCTCGGTCGCCTCGAAGTCGTGGGCGGGCATCTCCTTCCGCGAACGTCGATAAACGATCATCGCCTCGTCGGCGCCGAGGCGTTTCGCGGTGCGCGCCACGTCCATGGCCGTGTTGCCGCCGCCGTAGACGATCACCCGGCGCCCGAGCTGCGGCTTCTCGCCGGTTTCGATTCCGCGCAGCACCGAAACCGCGTCGAGGATGCGACCGGCCGCATGCGCCGGAATGTCGATCCGTTTCGCCAAATGCGCGCCGACCGCGGCGAACACCGCGTGGAAGCCTTCGCCGAACGCCGCTTCCACGTCCTCCACCTTGCGATTAAGTTCGAGCCCGACCCCCAGGGAAAGAATTCGCCTGATTTCGCCGTCGAGCACGTCGCGCGGGAGCCTATATTTGGGGATACCGAAGCGCATCATGCCGCCCGCCATCGGCCCCGCCTCGCGGATCACGACCGCGTGGCCGAGGCGCGCGAGGTGATAAGCCGCCGACAAGCCGCTCGGTCCCGCGCCGACGATCAGGACCCTTTTTCCGGTCGGCTCGGCGGCGGGCTCGGGCTTCCAGTTTTCCCTCAGCGCCAGGTCGCCGAGGAAACGCTCGACCGCGTGAATGCCGACCGGCTCGTCGAGCTTCGCCCGGTTGCACGCGGTTTCGCAACTGTGGTAGCAGACCCGGCCCATCACCGCCGGCATCGGGTTGTCGCGGAGAAGCGCGCGCCAGGCGCCGCGATAGTCGCCTTCCTCGGCGCGGTAAAGCCAGTTCTGGATGTTCTCGCCCGCCGGGCACGCCTGGTTGCAGGGCGGCAGGCGGTCGACGTAAACCGGGCGTTCCGTCCGCCACGAGCCGGTGCGGTTGGCGAGGCTGGTGCCGGAATCGAGGGTGATGGCGTAGGGAAGGTCCTTCATCGCGCCGCGCTCCCTTCATCGAGGAGCCCGAAGCGGGCGATGTTGTGGTCGGCCATCCGCTGCAGCGCCGCGATCCGTTCCGTATCGACCGCGCCCTTCCTGAAAAGATGCGCGAAGCGCTTCTGGGTTTCGAGGTAGCGCTCGATCGGCACCTTGCGGCGGATCTTGTGGACCCGGGTGACCTGCCCGTGTTCGGCCTCGAACAGCGGGAAGAAGCCGCTTTCGATCGCGAGGCGCGCGACCTTCACGGTGGCGTCGGCGGCCGAGCCCCAGCCGAGCGGGCACGGCACCATGATGTGGATGTAGCGCGCACCCCGGATCGCCGTCGCCTTGGTCACCTTCGCCTCCAAATCGTGCAGCTCGGCGACGCTCGCGGTCGCGACGTAGGGAATGTTGTGGGCCATCGCGATCAAGGGCAGGTTCTTGCCGGTGCCGAACACGTTGCCGGGGGCGTCGCCGACGGCTTGCGTGGTGGCGGTGCGCGCGGTCGGCGGCGTCGCGCTGGAACGCTGCACGCCGGTGTTCATGTAGGCTTCGTTGTCGTAGCAGATATAAAGAACGTCGTCGTTGCGCTCGAACATGCCGGAAAGGCAGCCGAAGCCGATGTCGGTGGTGCCGCCGTCGCCGCCTTGCGCGACCACGCGCACTTCGCTCCGGCCCTTGACGCGGTAGGCGGCGGCGACGCCGGTCGCGACCGCGGGCGCGTTGCCGAAGAGGGAATGGAGCCACGGGATCTGCCACGAGGTTTCCGGGTAGGGCGTGGTGAACACCTCGAGGCAGCCGGTGGCGTTGACCGCGACCAGCCGGCCGCCGCTCGCGCGCATGGCGGCGTCGAGCGCGTAGCGGGCGCCGAGCGCCTCGCCGCAGCCCTGGCACGCGCGGTGGCCCGAGGTGATGGCGTTGGAGCGATCAAGGCTCGCCTGCACCGTGCGGCGCGCTTCGTCGAGCAGGCGGTTGCCGACGGTCAAGGTGCCGGTCTGGTAGAACTTGACGGTCTGGATCGCTTTTTCGCTCATGGCCGCGCCCCTCACGTTCCGCCCATCTTGCGCTTGAGCACGTGTTCGGCGGTCGGGCCGGAGCGGCGGCGGGCGCGGGCGCGGACGATTTCGTGTTCGACCGCGGCGTGGTCGAGATCGAGGAACTGGACGTCGGGCAAGCGGTCTTCCGCCGCCGCCTCGAACACTTCGCGCAGGGAATTCATCAGGATCGGCCGGCCGCCGAGCCCCGCGATCACGGTATCGACCGGAAGCGAAAGCCCGCGCAGCGCCATGCGCACGTTGGAGGCGAGCACGCCGCCCAGGCCCGGCGCCAGGCTTTTTTCCACCACCACCACGCGTTTTGCGCCCGCGAGCGCGTCGCGCAATTCATCGAGCGGGAACGGCCGGAACGCGGTCAGCACCACCGCGCCGATCGCGGCGCCGTCGGCGCGCAGGACGTCGACGGTTTCCTTGATGGTGCCGTTGACCGAGCCGAGCGCGACCACCAGCGTCTCGGCGCCCTCGGTCCGGTAGCCGCGCAGGAGTCCGCCCGCCTCGCGCCCGAATATCTTTTTGAAATCGGCGGCGATATCCGGGATCACCTTAAGCGCCTGGAGCTGCTTGTCGTTGGCGAGGTAGCGCACCTCGGCGAAGGCATCGGGCCCGACCATGGCGCCGATCGAATAGGGATCGGCGGGATCGAGCACCTGGACCGGATCGTAGGGCGGAAGGAATTTGTCCACCGTCTCCTGGTCCGGCACGTCGATCCGTTCGTAGGCGTGGGTGAGAATGAAGCCGTCCATGCACACCATCACCGGGATGCTCAGGGCCTCCGCCAGGCGGAACGCCTGGATGTGGAGATCGGCCGCTTCCTGGTTGGTTTCGGCGTAAAGCTGGATCCAGCCCGAATCGCGCATCGCCATGCTGTCGGTGTGATCGTTCCAGATGTTGATCGGCGCGCCGATCGCCCGGTTGCCGATGGTCATGACGATGGGAAGCCCGAGCCCCGCGGCGTTGTAGACCGCTTCGGCCATGAACAAGAGGCCCTGGCTCGCGGTCGCGGTGTAGCTGCGCGCGCCCGCCGCCGAGGCGCCGATCGCGACCGAAAGCGCCGCGAATTCGGATTCGACGTTGATGAATTCGCAATTTTTCAGCGCGCCCGATTTCACCAGCGCGCCGACGCCCTCGACGATGTGGGTCTGCGGCGTGATCGGGTAGGCGCAGACCACCTCGGGACGGCAGCGCGCGACCGCTTCCGCGACCGCTTCCGAACCTTCCATCTGGCGGAGCATGACGGGACCCTCCTCACGCGTCCTGGGCCTGCGACCGGGCTTCGGCGAACGCCTCGCGCGCGGCCGCCGCGTTGGCCTCGCCGACCGCGCCCGCGAATTTTTCGCGGATCGCGCGCTCGACCGATTCCAGTTTCAGCCTGCCGGTGACGGCGGCGAACCCGCCCAGCAGCGCGGCGTTGGGCAGCGGCCGGCCGACGTGCTTGAGCGCGATTTCGCTCGCGCCGATGTCGCGCACGTGCCGGGGCGGGAACCTAGCGGCGAACCCGGCGATGCCGAGCGCCGCGAAGTCGCGGGTCGAGTTGATCAGGATGTAGCCGTCGGGCTTCAGGCCCTGGAACACGTTGACCGAATGGAGCAGCGTCGCGTCCTGGACGATGAGCGCGTCCGGTTCCTGGATCGGCTCGCGCAGCCGGATTTCCTTGTCGTCCAGGCGGCAGAACGATACCACCGGCGCGCCCATGCGCTCGGAGCCGAAACTGGGAAACGCCTGGGCGTGCTTGCCTTCCAGGAACGCCGCGACCGACAACAACTCGGCCGCCGTCACCACGCCCTGCCCGCCCCGGCCGTGAATGCGTACCTGGAACATGACCCCTCCGAACACTTATGATCAAGGCGTCGGCGCGCCGGTGGAATGACCAAGGTCAAGGTGCCGCCGGATGGAGTGATGAAACATGACTCGCGTCCTCGGGCTTCGAAACGGCGCGGAATAAGGCCATGGCGGGCGCGATCCCGGCAAAGACCGACGCGGCGGAATTGCTCCGGCTGATGGCCGGACGGCGCTCGTTCAAGCCGAAGGTCCTGGGCCCCCCGTATCCGGACCGCCGGGTGATCGAGGCCTGCACCGCCGCCGCGCTGACCGCGCCCGACCACGCCATGCTCCGGCCCTGGCGGCTGCTCGCGATCGACGCGCGGGGCAAGGCCCGGCTCGAGGACGCCTTCGCGGCGGCGGCGCGGGAAGCCGATCCCGACGCCGGCGAGGATGTCTTGCGCGACGCGCGCCGGAAGGCGTTCGATTGCCCGTGCCTGATCGCCGCGATCGCGGTGCTCGATCCGCGCCACCCGCATATTCCCGAATCCGAGCAATGGATCGCCGTCGGCGCGGCGCTCGACCATTTCCTGCTCGCGGCGCACGCGCACGGGTTCGCCGGAACGATCCTGAGCGGCAAGCGCGTATTGTCGCGGGCGCTGCGGCAAGCGCTCGGGGTCGAGGAGAGCGAGCATCTGGTCGGGTTCATCTCGCTCGGCACGCCGATCGCGCCGGCAAAAGCGCGCCCGCCGAGCAAGATCGCCGATCACCTGCGCGACTGGCCGTAGGGTTTTTATGCTTTCATGCTTGCATACTTGGAGGGACGAATGCGTTTCCTTCGGCTTACGGCCGTCCTCGCGCTGGCCGCGGCGAGCCTGATTCCGGCGGCCGCGGTCATGGGCGCCGGCGAGCAGCGTCATCCCGACATCGTCGGCGTCAAGGTGCGCGCTTCGGGGAAAAACGTCTTCGATTTCGACGTCACCGTGTCGTCGCCCTACGACACGGCCAAGCGTTACGCCGACGCGTTTCGCGTCACGGGCAAGGACGGCACGGTGTACGGGGAGCGCGTGCTGCTGCACGACCACGCCGGCGAGCAACCCTTCACCCGCGATCTCTACGGCGTGAAGATTCCCGAAGGCGTCCGTTCGGTGGTGGTCCAGGGGCGCGACCGGCATTACGGCTACGGCGGCAGAACGATGGAAGCTACGTTGCCGGGGCGGTGAACGCCGCCGGAACGGGACGGAGCTCCCGATGCCCACAGTTTCCGTGTTGGCTTGAGCCAGCCGCGTCGGTGCCGAAACCCGTCGTCTGCGCGACGGTGGTCTATACCCGACGTAGAGAATCGACTTTTTTCGGCCACCGCGATGCCGCGAGTGGCCTAGAGGAACGAACCTGCGGCGATTGGCGCACGCAACCGATTCACTTAGCCTCGCAGACGACAACAGCCCGCCGCGAAGCGGGCGCGGGAGGCGGTTTCAACATTCGTTCCGAAGCGCTCGGCCCACCGCGACCAAACGACCGCGGCGTCGGGAAAACGCGCACCGGCACGATCAGCACGGAGGAGAACATCATGGATTCGATGACACGACACGTATTCGCGACCACGGGGACGGCAATGGCCGTCGCTGCGATCTTCGTCTGCGCTCTCGGCGCGCCGGCCTGGGCGCAGGCGGAGCGGAAAGTTTCGGTTCTCATCTCGCCCGCCGGTTCCGGCCCCTACGAGGCTTTCGCGGTGATGCAGACCCGCGCCAAGGAAAACCATCCGTGGCTCCGGCCGGTCGCGGTCGAAACGCCCGGGTTCAACTACAACGTCAAATACTTCGCCGAGAACCCGAACCTGTGGAAGGACACGGTCATCGGTTCCGGCTCGGTGCTCGAATGGGCCGCCAACAACGGCCTCAAGCCGTTCTACCCCCAACCGCTCAAGCCGGCGGCGGATTACCGCATCATCGGCGTCATGGCCGTTTCCGGTCAACTCTTCGTCAGCACCGATCCGAAAATCCAGAAAGTCGAGGATTTCGCCGGCAAGCGGGTGTCGACCGGCCTGCTCACGCAAAACGAATGGGGCATGTACCCGCGCATGATGCTGGACGGCCTCGGCCTCACGTCGAAGCTCAAGGCGCTCAACCACCTCGGCACCGATCCCAACGTCGAGGCCCTGCTCGACGGACGCGCGGACGTCGCCACCCTGGTCGCGTTTTCGAGCGAGGGTTTCAAGACCACCATTACGCCGAGCCCGTTCAAGCTGCTCGAAGCCGCCAAGCGCGACTGGCACTACATCAGCATCCCGCCCGCTCAGGTCGAGGCGTACAACAAGAAAACCGGCGCCGGGTTTCATATCCGCAATTATCCGGCGGGAACGCTGCCGAATCAGAAGACGGGAGTGAACACCTTCGGCAACTACCTCCTGCTGACGGCGCACAAGGATTTTCCCGAAGACCTGGCCTACGAATTGACCAAGCTGTGGGTCAAGATGGGCCCGGTGGTGGCGCAGTACAACGCCATGGGCAAGATCTGGACACCGGAGAGCCTGTCGGCGGCGGCCCGGTCGACGCCCAATGCCGTCCATCCGGGCGCCATGCGCGCCTTTAAGGAACTCGGCCTGGTCAAGTAACGGCGCCGCTTGCGCCCGATGATCGCGTCTCCGCCCGACCGTCGGCGTCGGGCGGAGGAGCGCGCGACCTGGTACGTCCGCCCGCCCCTCAGGACCTTCTTCCGGAGAACACCATGAACGTCGCGAGTTCGGACCGGCTCCTTCGGCTGCTGGAACAATTGTTCATGGCAGCCGGCCTGGCGACCGTCGTCTATCACGCCGTCGCCGTATTCTGGACCTTCCACGGCGCGATGCAGCACTACACCGCCCACCTCGGCATGATCCTGACGCTGGTGGTGTTGCATACCACAATTCAGTTCGGACGCACGAAAACCGGCGGCGCGCGGCGCGCGTGGCTGATTTTTCTCGCGGTCATGGCCGTATGCTCCCTGACCGCGACGCCGTACCTCTATCTCGAGGCCGAGGCGCTCGAAATTTCCCAACCGTTCCTGACCAACTTCCAATACGCCATCGGTGTCATCCTGTTGCTCGCGGTTTTCGGACTCAACTGGATCGTGTGGGGTACCGCCCTCACGGTCGTGTGCCTGGCGGCGGCGCTCTATTTCGCCCTCGGACACCTGTTCCCGAGCCCGGTGGTCGATCTCAAGCTCAGCCCGCAAACGGTCATGAGCTATCTCGCCGGCATGGGCGGGCCGAGGGGCGTCTATACCTTCATCCCGCTGTCGGTCGACACCATCTTCCTGCTGCTCGTCTACGGCGGGCTGATGACCAGCACCCTGGTGCTCGACATGTTCAACGAACTCGGCAAGGCGATCGGCAATTTCCTGCGCGGCGGCGTCGCGTATTCGTGCGTCGCGGCGAGTTCGCTGGTCGGCATGGTCACCGGGCAAACCGTGAGCTGCATCGCGCTGACCGGCTCGATGACCATTCCGACCATGAACCGGGGCGGCTACACCAGGGAACAGGCCGGCGCCATCGAAACCATGGCGGCCAACGGCGCCCAGTTGATTCCGCCGGTCATGGGCCTCGGCGCGTTTTTGATGGCGGTGATCCTGGGCGTTTCCTACGTCGAGATCGCGCTCGCCGCCATCCTGCCGTCGGCGCTTTACATGTTCACCCTGGCGATCGGCATCTACACACTGGTTCAGGCCTCGCCCCATATCCCGTTCGATCGCCAGGCGGTGGATTGGCACAAGTTCTTCTGGATACTCCCGGCATTCGTTCCTTCCATCGCGGCCGTGGTCACGCTGCTGTTGCTGCGCTATTCGGCCAACATGGCCGCGCTGTGGGGGATCGGCCTTATCGTCAGCCTGAGCTACCTCCGGCCCAGGCAATACCGGCCGTCCTTGCGAAACCTGCTGGAAGGTTTTCGCGACGGCGCGCTCGCCGGCGCGCAGCTCGCCCTGATCCTGGCGGCGATCGGCATCATCGTGCAGATGCTGGTCACCACCGGACTTGGCCTCCTGTTCGGGCGCCTGATGGTCGATCTCTCGGCCGGCAATCAGATCATCGCGCTCATGCTCGGCATGGCCATCACCGTCTTCATCGGCATGGGCTTGCCGACACCGGCGGCCTATTCGCTCGCCGCCATCGTGGTGATCCCGTCCCTGATCGACGTCGGCGTCGACCCCCTCGCCGCGCATTTCTACGGTTTCTATTTCGCCGTCTTCTCGTCGTTCACTCCGCCGGTGGCGGTCGGCTGCCTGATGGCGGCGCGCATCTCGGGCGGTTCGTTCATCGGCACCTGCATCGAATGCTTCAAGTTGGGCGGCGTCTGCATGCTGCTGCCGTTCTTCATGGTGACATTTCCAAACTCGCTGCAGTTCCCGGACTTCACGGTCGAAACGATGATCAACACCGCCTTGCTCTGCATCAGCACGATCATGTTCGCCGGCACCATTTACGGCGGGTTCATGGGCAGGCTGAACACCACGGAACGGGCCTATCTGCTGCTGGGACCGATCGTGACGCTACTCTATTACAAATATCTGATCGCATGGCTGGCGTGGCTACCGGTGTTGCTGCTGGCCGGATTTACCGCCTATCGCTGGATCGCGCGCAAGTCGGGAGCCGCCGCCGTCGTGGCGCCCGGCGGCCACGCCGGCGGCGGGGGCCCATCCGCCCGGTGACAAAAATCGGCGATGATGGAATAGTACGGCGGCGCCGAGCAGGCCACGCCGGAAAGGCATCGGACATGGACGGGCGGCAGATCGACAATTTTCTCGACCGGCGTTCCAACATCCCCCTGCACCGCCAGTTGCGGCGCCATTTCACGCGCCTGATCGCCAACAACGAGCTCGGCGACGGCGAATACCTGCCTTCGACCAGGACGATCGCGGAATCCCTCGGCATCAACCGGTTGACCGCGCTGCGCGCGCTTCAGGCGATGCACCGGGCCGGCATCCTGCGCGTGCAGCGCGGCCGCGGCTACTATGTCGCCCATCGCGGCGATCACTCGCCGCCGCTCAATCATGCCCGCGACCTGTTCGGGGCGCGCGCCACCTACCAGGCGCAGCCCGAGCACGCGTTTTCCGACACCGTGCGTTCGGCCACCGACATGCCGTTGTCGTTCGCCGTCGGCTATCCCGACATCGACATGCTGCCGACCAAGCAGATCCGGCGCCTGTTCGCGCGATGGTCGGAGAAATTCGGCGGGCGCGATCTCGCCTACCAGTCGCCGGGCGGCCACCCGCGCCTGCGCGCCCAGTTGTGGAAATACCTCGAAGCGCGCGGCATCGGGCAGACTCCCGACCGCGAACTCCTGGTCACCAACGGCGCCCAGCACGCGCTCGACATATTCGCGCGCACCTTTCCCCGGAAAACCGGTTTCGTCGCCCTGGAATCCCCCACCTACTACGGCGCGCTCGCCGTCATCCGGATCAACGGCTATACCAGCCTGCCGATTCTGCAGGACGACCAGGGCCTGTCGACGAATTCCCTGGCTGCCTTGTGCCGGAACCGGCCGTTCGACTTCCTGTACGTCAATCCCACCCACAACAATCCGACCGGCATGACCCTGCCGCGCGACCGGCGCGAAGCGGTGGTGGCGCTCGCCCGCGAGCGGAACTTCATCGTGCTGGAGGACGACACCTACGCCGACCTCGGATTTTCCGGCACCAAGCCGACGAGCCTGATGTCGCTGGATACCGACAACCGCACCTGCCACATCGGCTCGTTCTCCAAGTCGTTCATGCCGGGACTGCGCATGGGGTATATCGTCGGCCCCAAGAACCTGATCGGGCGCATGATCGACATTCACGGCGTCAACGATATGTGTTCCTCAACCCTGTCGCAATTGGTGCTGTACGACGCGCTCGCATCCGGGTTCTACGACCGCCACGTGCGGCGCATGCGGAAAATCTACGCCCAGCGTTGCGCGGTGATGAAGGACGCCCTCACCCGCGAACTGACCAACGGTTGCCGCTTCACCGCGCCCAAGGGGGGCTACTTCTATTGGATCCGGCTGCCCGAAAACATCGACTGCCGCGAGCTGCAGCGCCGCTGCAACGCCGTCGGGGTCGACATCGCGCTCGGCCCGGAATTCTTCGCCGAGGGATACGGCGGCAACTACATCCGCCTCAACTTCACCCTGCTCGCGGAGGACGATATCCGCCTCGGCATCAAATCGATGGCCGATCAGATCCGCGACATGCTCTGAATCGCCCGGCCGTCCTGAACTCCGCCGGCGGGTGCGGCGACCGCCCGGCGCGCGCCCGTTCAAATCACCGGGTTTGGCGCCCGGTCCGGGCAGGTGGTCTAGGGTTTATGAATAATCCACCGCGCCGACCGGCGACAGCCCCCGCCCCCGCGCGCCACAATACCGGCGATACGGAAATTCACTTCGCGAACACGGGGAGGCTTCGATGTATAAGGTCCTGCTTTTCGATACTTGGGGTACACTGGTCGACAACTATTCGATCGCCGACGTGATCGAGCAGTATGTCTACGAGAGCAATCTCGCTCACCGCATCGCCGCCGATTGGCGCCAGCACCAGAAGTGGGCGATGTTCTACACCACGTGCGCGGATGCGTTCGTGATCCATCCCGGCCTCAACAACGCCTGCCTGAAATGGGCGCTCGACAAGAACAACGTCAAGCTGCCGGAGAAGGCGTTCAACGACATCTGCAACCAGTACCACAAGCTGCGCGCGTATCCGGAAGTGGTCAACGCCCTCAAAGGCATGAAGGATCTCGGCCTGATCCTCAAGATCGTCGCTAATCCGACCAAGAAGATGATCGAGGACCATTCCCGCTTCGCCGGCACGCTGCCCTACATCGACGAGATCATTTCGAGCGGCGAGGAAGCTCGCGCCTACAAGCCTTCGCCCAAGGTCTATCAGCTCGGTATGGCGCGCGCCGGATGCAAGAAGGAGGAAATCCTCTGGGTCACCGGCCATTTCTGGGAAATCGTCGGTGCCCGCCGCCAGGAACTGGATTGCGCCTGGGTCAATCGCGCCCAGCAGCCGAAGCTCGAAATCGGCTACGACGCGACCTACACGGTGCCGCACATGCAGGCGCTCACCGACCTGCTCGCCAAACAGATGAAGAAGGCGAGCTGACGCCGGAGGGTCGGAGCACGGGGGGGCGCGTCGTCACTCGCGGCGCGCCCCGTCGTCGCCGGGATAAAACGGAGCCGGCCGACAAGCGGCCGGCAAGAAAAAAGGAACACGCCATGGCGCGCCTTAGCGATATGCCCGAATGGGAACGGGATTACCTTTTGAATCTCGAATGTCCCGTCTTTCCGTCCACCCCTTGGACCCGTGGCCGCAAGCTCGAAACGCGGCGGATCAGCATCGTGTCCACCGCCGGCCTGCAGCGGCGCGGCGACCGTCCCTTTGCCGAAGACTCCGCCGATTTCCGGGTGATTCCCGGCGACTCGGACGGCGGCGACTACGTGATGAGCCATATCTCGGTGAATTTCGATCGCACCGGGTTCCAGGAAGACATCAACGTCGTTTTCCCCACAGACCGACTCAGGGAACTGGCCGCGCGCGAGGTCATCGGCTCCGTCGCCGGCTACCATTATTCGTTCATGGGCGCGACCGACCCGCGCCAGATGGAGAAATCGGCGCGGCATTTGGCCGGGCTGCTCAAGAGCGACGCGGTCGACACGGTACTCCTGGTCCCGGTTTGACCACGCTGCACGCGCGCCGTGGGCGTGCTGGCACATTACTTCGAGGGCGAAGGGCTATCGACCACCCAGGTCAGCCTGATTCGCGAGCACACCGAACGCATCCGCCCCCCGCGCGCGCTGTGGGTGCCGTTTCCTCTCGGGCGGCCGTTCGGCGTTCCCAACAATCCGGCGTTCCAGCATTGGGTTCTCAAGGCGGCACTCGATCTGCTCGACGAACCCCGGGGACCGGTGCTCAAGGATTTCCCCGAGGACGCCCCCGGTCAGAAATCATTTCAGGAAGCCGAACAGGAGGGATACGCCTGCCCGATCCCGATTCATCGCGCGGTCGTCGACGACGGCAGCGCGGAGCAGGATCTGCCGAAGGCGCTGATCGAGGAAATCGCGCAGCTCGCGCCGTGGCACGACCTCTCCGTCACGCGACGCAAGCGCACTACCGTCGGCGCCAGCGGCCTCAAGATCGAGGACGCCGGCCGCTACGTGGCCGGCTTTCTGCGCGAAATCCCGAAACAATCCCCGCGCCCGGAGCTTACGGTCGGCGAGCTGTTGAAGCTCGCGTGCGAGGATTTGCGCGCCTATTACTTCGAGGCCGCCGCCGCCCGCCCCGGAACCAGCACGCCGCACCAGATCAGCCAGTGGTTTTGGGACGATACCGTCGCCGGCAAGGTGTTCCGGGCGCTGAAGCCGATCTGCCGCAAGAGCGACGATTACATGCTGCGGGCGATGGGCAATTACCTCCTGGTGCCGCGCAATCAGATCAAGAGCGTCGGCGATAATCCCGCCTACAAGCGCTGATCGCTCCCGAGCCCGGCGCGCCCCCGTGCACCGCTTGCCGGTATAGATCACCGCTCGCCGGAGTGCGATCAATGACCCGGCCGCGCCGCCGGTGGTCTAGGATATGCGCCCCGGAGCTATGGACTTCGGCGGGAGCCCCCCTACCCTGTGGATCAAGGGAGGTCGGGCGCGGAGCCGATCCGAACAACACATCAAAAGGCGATACCAACGCCCGCGACGCGCACGCGCGATCTCCCATCAACAGGGAGGCCATCAATGTTTGCGACCGTACGTCACCAAATGTCGGTTATCGGCGCCCATCTCGGCGTCGCGCTCGTCGGATTGTTCGCGTTCGGCGCCGCGGCGCCCGCCGAGGCGCAAGCGGAAAGGAAGCTTTCGGTCCTGGTCGCGCCGGCCGGGTCCGGTCCCTACGAGGCGTTCGCCGTGGTGCAAACCCGGGCCAAGGAAAACCATCCGTGGCTGCGGCCGATCGTCGTTTCGACGCCGGGCGCCAATTACAACGTCAAGTACCTGGCCGAAAATCCGAACCTGTGGAAGGAAGCGGTCATCGCGTCGGGCTCGGTGCTGGAATGGGCGGCGAAGGTCGGCGTCAAGCCGTTCTACCCCGAACCCCTGAAAGCGGTCGGCGACTACCGCATCATCGGCGTCATGGGCCTGACCGGCATCATGTTCGTCGCCACCGACCCCAAGATTCAAAAGATCGAGGACTTCGCCGGCCAGCGCGTGGCGACCGGATTGTTGACCCAGAACGAATGGGGCATGTATCCGCGCATGGCGCTCGAAGGCTGGGGAGTATCCAAGAAACTCAAGACCATGAGTCACCTCGGCACCGATCCCAACGTCGAGGCCCTGCTCGACGGCCGCGCCGACATCTCGACGCTGGTGGTGTTTTCAAGCGACGGCTTCAAGACCACCATCACGCCGAGCCCGTTCAAGCTGCTCGAGGCCTCGAAGCGGCCGTGGCACTACATCAACGTGCCGCCGGCGATGGTCGAGGACTACAACAAGCGGACCGGCGCCGCGTTCCACCTGCGCACGTATCCGCCGAACACGCTCCCCAACCAGCCCGCGGCGGTCACGACCTTCGGCAATTACCTGCTGATGTCGGCGCACAAGGACCTGCCGGACGACCTCGCCTACGAGATGACCAAACTGTGGGTCAAGATGGGCCCGGTGGTGGCGCAGTACAACGCCATGGGCAAGATCTGGACGCCGGAAAGCCTGTCGGCGGCGGCCCGATTGACGCCCGAGGCCATTCATCCGGGCGCCATGCGCGCCTACAAGGAACTCGGCCTGGTCAAGTAACGGCGTCGACGCGTGCGGACGGAACGTCGAGGGGGGAGGTCTTTCCGCTCGCGCTAAGTATGTTTGGGGACGTCGGAGTAAAGATCGTCCGGAAAAACATAACCACGAACTGGAACCATCCGTCGATCTCCTGATAGGTCAGCATCCGGCATTCGCCGCCCATGATGCTCCGGATCATCGTCGCCGCGTTTCCGCTCGCAGGCGGTGAGGCGCGGCATCGCTTTCCGGCGAAAACTTCCTCCGCGACGTTGGTTATCCGCGCGGCCTCCTTGAGGCGATCGATATAGTCGTCCGACGGTTTACGGTTCATGCGCGCTCCTTCGCAAATTTGGCGGAAGAGAGTGGGAGTCGAACCCACTAAGAACCGTCTCGCGGCCCTTCCCGGATTTGAAGTCCGGACGCCCCACCGGGGACGTTTCCCTTCCCGAATACGTTTTGGACGGCGAACCGACCGCCTCCGCTCCGGAACGGCGGAACAAATCGATCCGATGCTTGTTGACGCGGCGCCAATCGCCGCGGCGCAAAGTTACGCCGTGGCGATCGAAAAACTCGAGGACCTGAATCGCCACCTTGCGCCCGTTGTTCAACCGGTCGCGAAATTCCGCGGCGGAGAATTGCCCGCCCTCTTTCGACTCGGCCAATTTGATTGATATTTCAAGCATTTCGGCGACAGTGGCGCGAAGGAAAAAATGATCGGGCGCAACCTCGTCGGCCTGCCCGAGGCGGGACAAAAGCTTGCCGAGACGACGCACGTGTCCTTCCGCGACCCCAAGCGCACCGGCGATGTCGCGCACGCGGGGGGGGCGAAAACGCGCGTCGCCGTCGATCATCGGGCGAATCTTGGCCCACAGCGCTTCGTCCTGCGGCGTAAGCTTGACTGCGTGGCCCGGCAGCTTCACCCACGCGCCGTCGAGGGTCACTTCCTTGTTGCGTTGCAGGGCTTGCAGCAGGGCCACGAACGCGGGAGCCGGAAAGCGGGGCTCCAGTTGCAGGCGAAGCCGTTCCAAGCCGATTCCGGGAAGATCGGGATTTTCGGCATGAAACTTTTCGAGCGTCGCCATGAGCCCGCGCTTGAAACGCTGTCCGTTCGCCGCGGACATCGCCAGCGCCGTGCTTCCCGTCGTAATCCGCGCGAAGCCGTTGCGCTGAACGAAGACCTCGATTTCGTCGGGGCCGAGCGCGCGGTCGCGCGCATACGCGGTCAAATCGGCGTATCCGGGCGGCTGCTCGAGGAGACCGATCAGGGCGCGCTCCGGATCGGAAACGGCGCACGCCCGCAATTGCGCCAACCGCGCGGGCGTGCGGCGCTTGCGGGTGGGGGCGCGCAGGTCGAGAAAACGCCCGCCGCCGATCGTGCGCTGCGCGCTGGTGTCGCGCAGCACGAACCGATCGCCCGCCGCCGCGGCGACCGGCCGTTCCAGCACCAGCTGAACGAACGCCTCTTGTCCCGGCGCGATCGGCGCGTCTCCAAGCAGCACGACACGGGCGCCGATTTCTGTCGCCGCGTGGTGAAGTCGAACGGGCGCCCATTGTCCGACCGGCTTCGCTTCCGACGCAAGAACGCGCAAAGTCGCATCAATTCGATCGGTCGGAGCATGCAACACGGGGTCGAGGACGACGTTTCCCCGCTTGATGGCTTCCTTCGAAACGCCATCTCCGGCGAGATTGAGCGCGCAGCGATCGCCGGCCCGAGCGATCGGGGCGGGTCTGTTTTGAGCGTGGATCGACCGGATGCGCGCATTCAATCCCGAGGGGCTGACGAGCACCTGGGCGCCGGTTTCGGCCTGTCCCGACAATACCGTTCCGGTCACCACCGTACCGATGCCCTGAAGCGTAAATGAGCGGTCGACGGCGAGACGGAAACGGCCCTTGGCGTCGCGATCGCCGAGCGCGCGCGCCGCCTCGAACAGCTTCTGGCGGAGATCGTCGATCCCCGCCCCCGTAACCGCGGAGATCGGAAGAATCTCCGCCCCCGCCAGCGCGGTCGGAATCAACGCGTCGGCGATTTCGGCCGTGACTTGCGCAAGCCGGTCGGAAGTGACGAGGTCGCTCTTGGTGAGCGCAACCAAGCCGCGCGGAACGCCGAGCAGATCGATGATCGCCAGATGTTCGAGCGTCTGCGGCATGACGCCGTCGTCGGCGGCGACGACCAGAAGGACGAAATCGATGCCGGTCGCGCCGGCCAGCATGTTGTGGACGAAGCGCTCGTGGCCCGGCACGTCGACGAACCCGATCACGCGATTGTCGCCCGCGGGCAGATAGGCGAAGCCGAGATCGATCGTGATGCCGCGCGCTTTTTCTTCCTTCAGCCGGTCGGTATCGACGCCGGTCAACGCCCGCACCAGCAAGGTCTTGCCGTGGTCGATGTGGCCGGCGGTTCCGACGATCATGTGGAGTCGTCCTGTCCGTCGCCGCTTAGATTTAACTCTTTGATATTGCTTATAAATTCTTCTTCGTCTTCAAGACAGCGAAGATCGAAGATCAGGGTCTGATCCTCGATTCGCCCGATCACCGGAACGGGCAGGCGACGGAACGCGGCGGCAAGGCCGAGCAAAACACTTCCGCCGGCGCGCGGTTTCGCCGCCCGGCAGGCAATGCCGGCACTGGCGATCTGCTCCACCGGCAACGCGCCCGAGCCGATCTGGCTCGCACAGGCGACGACCGTCGCCTCGAACGAAGGGCCGATCGCGGCGGCGACGACGGGCGCAAGACGCCGTGCGAGGGCTTCGATGTCGTCCTTGGCGCGAGCCAGCAGGCGAACGGTCGGAAGACGTTCCCGCAACCGGTCCGGGTCGCGGTAGAGTCGCAAGGTCGCCTCCAGCGCGGCAAGCCGAATTTTGTCGACGCGCAATGCGCGCTTCATCGGGTTCCGGTTGATTCGCTGGACCAGGTCCTTGCGGCCGACGATGAATCCGGCCTGCGGGCCGCCGAGCAGCTTGTCGCCGGAAAACGTCACGACGTCGGCGCCGTCGGCGATCGACTCCGAAACCGTCGGCTCGTGCGCCAGGCCGTAGCGCGACAAATCGACCAGCGTACCCGAACCGAGATCGTTGACCAGGGGAACGCCGCGTTCCTTTGCCAACGCCGCGATCTCCCGCGCGGGCACTTCCTTGGTGAATCCCTCGATCCGGTAGTTGGAGGTGTGAACCTTGAGCACCAGCCCGGTCTTGGGGCCGACGGCCGATTCGTAATCCTTCCTGTGAGTGCGGTTGGTGGTGCCGATTTCGACCAGTTTGGCGCCGGCGCGACTCATGATGTCCGGCATGCGGAACGCGCCGCCGATCTCAATCAGCTCGCCCCGCGAGACGACGGCTTCCTTGCCTTTCGCGAGCGTGTTGAGAACCAGCAGAACCGCCGCCGCGTTGTTGTTGACGACGGTCGCGTCTTCCGCGCCGGTCAATTCGCAGAGCAGGCCGCGGATGAGGGAGTCGCGCTCCCCGCGGCGGCCGGTTTCCAGATCGAATTCCAACGCAAGCGCCCGGCGCATGGCGACGGTCGCCGCCGCGATCGCCGATTCGGCGAGAATGGCCCGGCCGAGATTGGTGTGCAGTACGGTGCCGGTCAGGTTGAAGATCGGCCGAACTTTCGGGCGGGCTTCCGATTCCAGCCTTGCCGTCGCCGCCGCCGCGATATCGTCCGCGCCGGAATCGACGGAACGCGCGGCGCGCAAGGCGGTGCGGACGGCGGCGAGGCTGCCGCGAACCGCGGCGACGACCGCCGGGCGGCCGAACCGCTCGATCGCGGCGGCGGCGAGCGCGGTTCTCAGCACCTCGTCGACCGAGGGAATCGCGGGGAGATGGGGGGCGGGCTGCCTCATGGGGCGACGAGGTCGGTCATTATCCCAGCGGGAGCGAATTGACGGCGCCGCGTCGCGAGGAGATTGAACCGATCGACACGCCGGGCAAACAGCGCAAACGGATCGGGAAGCCGAACAAAGGGCGGCTTCGCGATTTTGCCGATTACCGACGGATCGGGTTGCACGTCGCCGACAGTATTCATCGCTTACCTCACGAACCGCACGGGCCACGTGGTAGTCGGCGCCGCGACCGGCCCCAATGGGCCCGGCCGCAACATCACTTAGTCACTTACTTACCTATTCCCCGGGCGGATCGCAATCAATTCCCGTAACCACTTGCGATGGTGCTTCCACGCCCATCCGCCGGTGAGATTGCCGCGCGTCATGGCACGACCGGCACTACGGCCACGGCGGCAAGGCCATGGAGACCGCGCTGCCGGGGCGTTGAACGCCGCCGGATTTTATCGATCAGGAAAATGGTAGCGGAGGAGGGACTCGAACCCCCGACACAAGGATTATGATTCCTCTGCTCTAGCCAGCTGAGCTACTCCGCCCCGGTGAAAAAGCCGGAAAATCGCCGCGATCGGGCGAGCGGCATATAGGCGCGCGGCCGAAGGCGTGTCAAGGCGAAGGGACGTCAACCGAGCCCGCTGGAGGCCCCTATCTGCGCGCGGGCGGCAGGGGCTGGCGGCTCACCGCGGCGCGGGACTTGGACGGTGCCGCGGTCGGCACCGGCTCCGGGTCCTTGACCCAATAGGAGATCTGCTCCGGGGCGTAGAGCCGGGGATCGGGCGGCGGCAACGGCTTGGGATAGGTTTCCGGCGCGGGACCGGTGTAGGAGACCAACCGCCGTTCGTCGCGGTGGTTGGGCGCCGGGTAGCAGTCGATCCCGACCAGGGCCTGGTAGCAATAGACCGCGCGCTTGTCCGGGCCTTCCGCGCCGGCCCAATCGACGACGCCGCAGCCGCCCGCGCCGAGCGCGCCGGCGAACGCCGCCAACGCCATTAGTTTTCGCATCGGTTCCGCCTCCTCTGGGTTGCGCCGAGAGGCGTTGCAAATCCGGGGCCAGACGACGCCCCGTCTCCGCCCACGCGATTCCAAGGGGTTATCAGACGCCGAGGTCGACGACCGTGCGCCCGCGCACCTGGCCCTGGAGAATTTTGCCGCCCAGGCCCGCGACGTCGGCCAGCCCGACCGTTTCGGTCATGGCGTCGAGCTTGTCGAGCGGCATGTCCTTGGCGAGCCGCGCCCACGCCTCCCGGCGGCGCGCCATCGGGCAGGTGTTGGAATCGATCCCGAGCAGATTGATCCCGCGCAGCAGGAACGGAATCACGGTCGTGGTGAACTTGATGCCGCCCGCGTTGCCGACCGCGGCGCAGCTGCCCCAATAGCGCAACGACGCGAGCACGTTGCCGAGTTGCTCGCCGCCGACGTTGTCGATGGCGCCGGACCAGCGTTCCGAGCCGAGCGGGCCCTTGGGCGGCGTCGCCAGTTCGGCGCGATCGACGATGGTGGCGGCGCCCAGGGTCTTGAGATAATCGTGCGTATCCGCCCGCCCCGTTCCGGCGGCGACCCGGTGGCCCAAGCGCGCGAGCAGCGCGACCGCGACCGAGCCGACGCCGCCCGCCGCGCCGGTCACCAGCACTTCCCCTTCCCCGCCCGGCTTGAGCCCGTGTTCCTCCAGCGCCATCACCGCCAGCATCGCCGTGAACCCGGCGGTGCCGAGCGCCATCGACTGCTTGAGCGAAAGCCCCTTCGGCAACGGCACCAGCCAGTCGGCCTTGACGCGCGCCTTGGCGGCGAAGCCGCCCCAGTGAATCTCGCCGACCCGGTTGCCGGTCAGCACCACTTCGTCGCCCGGCTTGAACTTGGTCGAATCCGATTTCTCGATCACGCCCGCGAAGTCGATGCCGGGCACGTGCGGGTACTTGCGCACCAGCTTGCCGAGGCCCTGCAGGATCATTCCGTCCTTGTAGTTGAGGGTCGAATATTTGACCGCGACGGTGACGTCGCCCTCGGGCAGCGCCGCATCGTCGAGGGTTTGCAGCGACTGGGCGACCTTGCCGCCCGACTCTTCCAGCACCAGCGCCTTGAACATGATGGGTTCCCGCAGTTGTTTCCGGGGCGTTTTCTTCCGAACCGCCGCCCGCCTGTTGTAAAGTCCCGGGGCATGAGTGGCAACAGCGCAACCTTCGCCGCGATATTCGCCGTTGTCCTGTTCCTCGCCGGATCGGGCAGCAACGGCGCGGCGGCGCAAGGCGCGAAAGCCCCGGAAACCCGGAGCGACGTGAACCAGGCCCAGCGCCGGCTCACCGCCGCCGAGGCGGTGTTGCGCGACGCGCGCGACGCCCGCGCCAAGGTCGAAGCCGTCGCCGGCGAGGTTCTGGTCCGGATCGGGGAACGGCGCCGCGCCGCCGACGCCGTCCCCGACGACGCCCGGCGCGTGGAAGCGCTCCGCGCCGTCGCCGCCGAGGAACGGCGCGCGAAGGACGACATCGCCCGGGCGCGCGCCGCCGAAGCCGCCGCCGAACGGAACGCCGAGGACGCCGCGCTCGCGCTCGCCCGCGCGCGTTCCGATCCCCGGGCCGGCGGCCGCGCGCCGGCCAAGGCGCTCTCCCCGCCCAAGGACGCGCCCAAGGAAGCCCCGAAAGAGACGCGGAAGGTCACGCCGAAAGGCGCGCCGAAAGAGAAAGCGATCGAGGCGAAGGACGCGCCGGCGCCGGTCGCGGCCCCGCCGCCTCCGGCTCCGCCCGCCGCCGCGCCGCCCGCCGCGCTCGAAGCCCTGGTGCTCGCGCGCATGGACGTGGAGGCGGCCGAGGCGGCGTTCGCGCGGGCCAAGGCCGCGCGCGAAGAAGCCGAACGGGCGAGCGGCGAGGAAACCCGAGAGCTGGCCCGGATGCTGGCGGAAACGGTCGAGTTGAAGAAACACGCCGAAGGCGCTCGTGCGGCCGAGGCGGCGGAACTGGAAGCGAGCCTCAAGACCCAGTTGCAGGCCGCCACCGCGAAGCTCGGCGACGCGCGCGCGCGCGAGGCCGAGGCCAAGGCCGCGCTCGACGCCGCGCGCGCCAAGGAGGCCAAGGCCCGCGCCGAGGTCGAAGCGAAAATTCCCGCGCGCTAAGAGCGCGCGGGGCTGTAATGATCGCCCGCCTGACGGCGGGAGGCGCGTTGATTACGTTTGGATCCGCCAGGACAGCATCCCGCCGGCCAGGAACGGCCGCACCGTGTCGCCGCCCTGCGGACTTCCTGCGCGCGCCGAGCGCACGACGACTTCTTCCGGCACCTTCGTTTCGCCCGCGACCAGGGTCACGCGCTCCTCGTTGGCGGGAAGGCCGTAGAACGCCGGGCCGTTGAGGGACGCGAACGCTTCCAACTTGTCGAGCGCGCCTTCCTCGGCGAACACCTGGGCGTAAGCCTCGAGCGCGCACGGCGCGTTGAACACCCCGGCGCAGCCGCATTCGGCTTCTTTCTTCGCGCGCGCGTGCGGCGCCGAATCGGTACCGAGGAAAAAGCACGCCTCGCCCGACACCGCCGCGCGGCGCAGCGCGAGCCGATGCTTCTCGCGTTTCGCCACCGGCAAGCAATAGAGGTGTGGCCGGATGCCGCCCTCGAACATGGCGTTGCGGTTGACCATCAGGTGGTGCGGGGTCAGCGTCGCCGCCGCGCGCGGCGCGTGCGCGCGCACGAACGCGATCGCGTCTTCGGTGGTGGCGTGCTCGAACACGATCCCGAGGCCGGGAAAATCGCGCGCGAGCGGAACCAGTACCCGCTCCAGGAATACGGCTTCGCGGTCGAACACGTCGACGTCCGGGTCGGTCACCTCGCCGTGGACCAGGAGCGGCATGCCGATCTTTTCCATGCGCGCCAGCACGGCGCGGATGTTGCGCACGTCGACGACGCCGGACGCCGAATGGGTGGTGGCGTTGGCGGGATAGAGCTTGGCCGCGACCCAGGCGCCATCGCGGTGGCCGCGCGCCACCTCCTCGGCGTCGCTGCGGTCGGTGAGGTAGCAGGTCATCAACGGACGGAAGGCGGAACCCTCGGGCAGCGCCGCCTCGATCCGCGCCTTGTAGGCGCGCGCCGCGTCCGGGCTCGTCACCGGCGGCACCAGGTTGGGCATGACGATGGCCCGGCCGAAGACCCGGGCGGTGAACGGCAACACGGCCGCGAGCATGGCCCCGTCTCGCAGGTGGACATGCCAGTCGTCGGGGCGGCGGATGACCAGAGACGACGGGAGGGGCGACGGAAGGGGCGGCATCGATGTCAAATCCTACCCCGCCGCCCCGGTTTCGTCACGCCGGGTGTTGTCACGATGGGTATTGTCACCAAGCGCGCCTTTCCCATATCGTCGCCGCCATGGCCAAAACCCGACGCAAGATCTACGGGGTGGAGTTTTCCACCCTCGGCTCCTTGACGACCCTCGAAGAGTGGCTCGAAGCCAACTGCCAGGGCGAATATTCGTTCGGTCTCGAGGCCATGGACGAAAAGCGCGAAAAAAAGACCGTCAAGATCTTGTTCCACGAGGAAGCGGACAAAACCCGCTTCATCGTCAAGTTCGGCCGGCGGCGTTAGCCGCAAAATCAAAGACCGGGCGCGCCGTCGCCGCCGGGTTTTTAATTCCAGCGCCTTCGCGCCCGGCGG
>CAYPQV010000012.1:70600-84089 GCA_964412955.1 uncultured Hyphomicrobiales bacterium | reverse complement strand
ACCGGGCGCGCCGTCGCCGCCGGGTTTTTAATTCCAGCGCCTTCGCGCCCGGCGGCGTTAGCCGCAAAATCAAAGACCGGGCGCGCCGTCGCCGCCGGGTTTTTAATTCCAGCGCCTTCGCGCCCGGCGGTAACAATCCTTCCTAGGCTTCGAGCGCGGCAAAGGCGTCGTCGACCGGCGCCCGGCCGAGCACGTGGCGCCGGTGCCACAATGCGTACGCGAGCAGGTGCCAGGCGGCGGCACCGTGGCGGCCTCCTTCGTGCGCGGCGACCGTCCGGAACAGCCGTTCCACTTCCTCCGGCTTGCAGGCTTCGTGCACGCCGGCCTGGCGCGCGACCAGCGGGCCCAGCGCGCGGCCCTTGCGCGCGATCCATTCGCCGACCGGCACCGTGAAGCCGCGCTTTTTCTCGAACGGCTTCGCCGCCGGCAACGCTGTTTCCAGCCAGCGCCGCAAAATCCATTTGCCGAGGCCGTGATGCACCTTCAAGGCGTCCGGCAGCCGGAAGCCGAAGGCGGCGAGCCGGGGATCGAGGAACGGTACCCGCCCCTCGACCCCGTGCGCCATCAGGCAGCGGTCGAGCTTGGTCAACAAATCGTTGGGCAGCCAGTCGGCGCAGTCGGCGGCTTGCGCGGCTTGCAGACGGGTCCGTTCGCCTTGCGCCGCTTCCGTTTCGGCCGCCGCGATGCCGTCGCGCCATCGAGTCGCGCTCGTGCGCAAAAGATCGAGCCCGTGCAGCGCGCCCTTGGCGCGCATCGGCCGACCGAGCAACAGGCGCGGGCGCATGGCGCGGCGGTAGCGGCCGTACCCGGCGAACACCTCGTCGCCGCCTTCGCCCGAGAGAATCACCTTGAGGCCGGCGGCGCGCGCCTTTTCGCCCAGCTTGTAGGTCGGCAGCAGCGCGTAGTCGGCGCAGAAATCGTCGGTCGCCGCCATGATCCGGGGCAACAGCCGCCAGAAATCGTTCTCGCCGAATTCGACCTCGACGTGCTCGGCGCCCGCCGCCTCGGCCACGGCGCGCGCGTGCGCGCGCTCGTCCGCCGCGCGGGTGCCGGGAAACGCGGCGGTGAAGGCGACCACCGGCTTGGGGTTGAGCCGCGCCATCATCGCCAGCAGAACCGAGGAATCGACCCCGCCCGAGAGGAACATGCCGTAGGGCACGTCGGAGCGTTGGTGCAGCTCGACCGCCTCGTTGAGATGGTGGTCGAGGTCCATCAGCGCACGCTCGGGCGTATCCTCGGCGACGCCGCCCGCGGGCAGCGCGGGCCGGACGGTGCGGGACACGACGCGCCCCCCTTCGACGATCAGGGTTTCGCCCGGGAGCACGCGGCGCACGCCCCTGAGCAGGGTGCGCGCGCCGGTGCCGAACTGCAATTGCAGCGCCTCGTCGCGCGCTGCGGCGTCGATGGCGGGCGTAACGAAGCCGCCCGCGACCAGCGCCTGCATTTCGGAGGCGAACGCAAAGCCGTCTCCGGTTTCGACGTAATAGAGCGGCTTGATGCCGAACGGATCGCGCGCCAGCAGCAGGCGCCTCGCCCGGACATCGTGAACGGCGAGCGCGTACATGCCGCGCAGATATCGCGCGAAATCCGGCCCGCGCTCCAGATACAGGTGCAGCGGCGGCTCGCAGTCGGAAGCGGTGGCGAACACGGTTCCCGCCAGTTCGACGCGCAGTTCGATGTAGTTGTAGATTTCGCCGTTGGCGACCAGCGCCGCTTGCCGGTCGGGCGCCACGATCGGCTGATCGCCGGTGGCGAGGTCGATGACGGCGAGCCGGGTCTGCGCCAGCGCCGTGTCGCCTTCGATCCATTGCCCTTCTCCGTCCGGGCCGCGATGGGCGAGCGCCCGCTTCATCGCTTCCAGCGCGCGCGCGGCGGGCGAATCCCCGCCGCCATATTTATACGGCCGCGAGGATTCGCTCGCGGCACCCGGGCTCTTTCCCGGCACGGTCTGGATTCCGGCAATGCCGCACATGCCGCCTACCCCGCCACGTTGCGGAAAAAGTCGAGATAGCGGCGCACCACGATCTCCTCGGTGAACCGGCTTTCGTAGGCCGCCCGGCCGGCGAGGCCGATCCGGCGCGCGTGCTCGCGGTCGGCGAGCAGCCCCTGGATCGCGCGGGCGAGCGCCAGCGCATCGTCCACCGGCACCAGGATTCCGGTTTCGCCGTGGCGGACCAGCGCGGCGGGACCCCGCGATTCGGTCGCGATCACCGGCACGCCCTGCGCCCACGCCTCGATCACCACGTTGCCGAGCGGCTCGTGGCGCGAGGGACAGATGAAGGCGTCGCACGCCGCGAGCAGCGCCGGGCCGTCGTCGCGCCAGCCGAGAAAGCGCACGCGCGGCTTGGCGAACGCGCGGTGCGCGCGCTCCTCCAGCTCGCCCCGGAGCGGCCCCTCGCCCGCGATCCAGAGATAGACGTCGGGCAGGCGCGCGACCGCCTCGATCAGCACGTCGAAGCCCTTGTTGGGGTGCAGCCGGCCCATGGCGAGCAGCAGCGGCGCATCGGGCGGTGTGAAGAACTCGTTGCGGCGCGCGGGCGTCGCCTTCGTTTCGGCGACGAAATTGGGAAGATAATGCACCCGCTCCGCCGGCCAGCCTTGCTTGACGATATAATCGACGATGTCTTCCGTGTTGCCGATCAGGTGGCGGCACCGGCGGTAGTATTTCAGGTCGTAATAGCCGCCGAGGCGGCCGACGTGGACGAAGGGTTTCGCCGACGCGGACCCGGCCGGGGGCTCGGGCATCATCGCGCTCGCCCGGTTCATCCAGGTGAGCACCACGTCGGGCGCGAATTCGCGGAGAATTCGCTTCAATCGCCAGGGTGTCGCAAAATCGAGCCGCCCGCCGAAGGGCAGCTGGAGCGCCTCGATCCCGCCCGCCGCCAATTCCGCCGCGCGCCGCGAATTGGCGCGGATGACGACGCGCTGGTCCAGCCCCGCGCGGCCGAGCGCGAGCGCGAGCCGGACGAAGAACGCCTCAGCGCCCCCGTGTTCGGCCCCCGCCATCGCCTGGAGAACGCGCATGGATTCGATTCCGGAAGGAGCGGCGCGTTCGCGAGTTACGCCGCGCGCCGAATGGTGCGCGCGCGCTCGATGCGCTTGCGCCGTTCGGGCGTGTTCAGGGCCTCCCACAGATCGGTGCGCCGCTGAACGTTGAGCCAGAAATCCGGCGTGTTGCCGAAGACGCGGGCGAGCATCAAGGCGGTATCCACGGTCACGGCGCGGCGGCCGTTGCAAAGTTCGTTGACGAGGCGTCGTTCCACGCCCATCGCCCGGGCCAAGGCCGTCTGGGTCAGCTTCAGCGGCTTCATGAACTCCTCTTCCAGCATTTCGCCCACCGAAACCGGTTTCCGCTTGGTCATCATCCTGGGATCGCTCCTCCGTGGCGGCGCTCAACGATAACTGTGGTTGTCGAGATAGACATTCGAAGCCTCGCCACGCGCGCCGTTCCATTGAAAAATCAGGCGCCAACTGTCCGTGACCCGGATCGAATGCCAGTCCTGCAGCTTGCCTTTCAGCTTCTCGAAATGGTTCGACGGCGGCGCGCGCAAGTCCGAATCCGCGGTCGCGTCATCGAGCAACTGGAGCTTCCGGAACAGGCGGCTTTCCGCGTCGGCCGGGACGTGCTTCGACCGCTTGTCGTGCCGATAAAACTGTTCCAGCCAGTTGTCGCGAAAGCTCCGGATCATGCCCCGGCCCCGGTTGTCGTATTATACGGTACAGGCGTATAGAGGCAAGGGCGCGGACGCTACGGCAGCAAACCCTCGAACGCTTGGGCCGCCTCGGGCCAGCCCCAGGCGCGCTGAAATTTCAGCGCCGCTTCGTGCTGGCGCCGCCAGAGGGCGTCGTCGGAAAGTACGCGCACGGCCGCCTCGGCGAACGCATGGTCGTCGCGGGTGACGAAGCCGGTCTCGCCGTCCCGCACTCGCTCCACCACCGAGCCCAGGTCGCCCACCACCGCCGGCACGCCCGAAGCCTGGGCTTCCCCGACCGCGAGGCAGAAGGTTTCGTTGAGATCGCCCCTATAAAGCATGGCGCGCGCGTCGCGGAATTCGTCCACGAGCCGGCTTTTCGGCACCGGCCCGCGCACCACCACGCCCGCGGCGCGCAACCTTTCCGCACGGGCCAGCACGGCGGCCATCGCCTCGCTTTTCGCCGCGCCGACGCCGCCGTAGGTGGCAGGCCCGGCGAACACGTGCAGTTCGGCGCCCGCGACCCGGGGCGCGATGCGCGCCGCCCACAACTCCAGCAGCCAATCCAACGAACGGAGCGGGTTCGAGGTGAACACGGCGCGAGGGGGCGGCGGGTTCGCGCGCGGTTCGGCCGCGCGGAACAGGTCGGGGATGCCGTAGGGAATGGTCTTCCGCCCGCCGTCGGGGACCCACGCCGGGCACGTGGTCGCGTGATAATCGCCGATGAAGACGATGGTCGGGCGGGCCCGCCACAGTTTCCACAAGTATCGCCACTTGAGCAGGTATTGCGCCGGGTTGTGGGTCCAGAACGCCACCCGGCGCGCGCCGGGAACGAGCGGGATCAGCTTGTCGCCGCGATTGGCGATATAAAGGTCCGCCTCGGCGGGGAGATTGCCGTAAGGCCGATCGGGAAGATGGATCGGCGCCCATTCGACGCCGCGTATCATTCCCGCGCGCGGGCAGCGGTTGCGCACGCGCACTTCATGGCCGCGCCTGGCCAATTCCTCCACCAGGAACACAACCGAGGATTCGACGCCGCCGAGCGGCCTTTCGCGCGGGGTGTCCGCGTCGAATTCGATCCCGTCGTCGGCGAGCACGATCCGCGCCATCGGGATTCAGTCTTTCTCCAGGCGCGCCTTGAGGTGCGCGAGCAGCGGATAAAGCCCGGCGAACAACGCGATCAGAAAGCCGTAGCCGCCCTCGCGGTAGCCCCGGCGAGCCACGTAGCACTTGAAGAAGCGGGAAAAGAGCCGCCGCACGTTGGACGGCAGCGAGCCGATGTCGCCCGCCTCGCGCAAATCCTTCGCGCGCGCGGTCGCGTAGCTGTCGAGGCGGCGGACCATGTCGGAAATGTCGCGATCGACGTAGTGGCGGACACGGTTTTCGAGCATCGGCCCCTTGCGCCCGCGCCAAGTCAGCGCCGGGTGGACCCGCTGCGGCCCCCAGGTCTTGACCCCCTTGCGGAAGAGCCCGGGATACGCCGCCTTGCCGTAGGACGCGCCCCAGCCGTAACGAACCAAATGATTCCCGATGTAATTGTCGACCGGGATTTCGTGCCAGTCGAACGGCGTCGTGTCGATGACGCGGCGGATTTCGGAGGCCAAGTCCGGCGTCGCCCGTTCGTCGGCGTCGAGTTCGAACACCCAATCGCCGTTGCACGCGGCGATGGCGGCGTTGCGCCGCTCGCCTTCCTTCGCCCACGCGCCGTCCACCAGGCGGTCGGTGAAGCGCGACGCGATCTCGCGCGAGCGGTCGGTGCAGCGGTCCAGCGCCACCACGATTTCGTCGGCGAAGCGGAGCGTTTCCAGACAATCGGCGAGTTGGCGCTCCTCGTTGCGGACGCTGACCACCGCCGAGAGCCGGGGACGCGACGGAGAATTTTGGTTCATGCCGCCTTCGCCGGTTCTTTGTTCATGCCGCCTTCGCTCCGGCGCGGTTCCACAAGTCGCGCGCCGCCGCCTCGACCGCGTCGACCGAAAGCGAATCCATCAGCGTGCCCGAGGCGCGGTGATCGAACCCGGCCGGAAAGATGCGGTCGAACCCGAGCGCGGCGCGCACCGCCGCCGCGCGCGGCCCCCAGGGGGCGTAGAGTTCCTCGCGGCTCGGCCCGAACAGGCCGAGCGTCGGCGCGCCGGCGGCGGCGGCCATGTGCATCAGCCCGGAATCGTTGCCGACGTAAAACGCCGCGCGCCGGAAGCAGGCATAGATGGTGAGCAGATCGATCCGTCCCATCAGGTCGATGCGCCGTTCGGGCGGGATCGCCTCGATCAGGCGGAGCGATTGCGGCCGTTCGTCGTCGCGCCCGAAGATCGCGACCTTGGCGCCGGGCAGGATCCCGCCCGCGCCGGCGAGGCGGCCGATCAGTTCGAGAAAGCGCTCCGCCGGCCAGGTCTTCGCCTTCCAGTTCGCGGCGGGCCCGACCGCGAGCACGGGAGCGCCGTCGGGCAACAGGCGGCGGGCCGCGTCGTCGTGGCGGAACGCGGTCCAAAGCCGGGGCGCGGGCGGATCGCGCTCAAGCCCCAGCACGCGGCCGTAGAGTCGGACCCGGTGAATGGCGGCGCGGCCCGACCCGATCCGGCGCCGGCGGCGCGCGGCCAGCAGCCAGGTCAAGGGCGTGTTGCGCAAATCGACCACCAGGTCCCAGACCCGCCCGACGCAGCGCGCCCACAATTCGAGCCAGTGGAGCGAGAACGCCATCTTGTCGAGGACGATGACGCGCTCCAGGTTCGGCGTCGCCTCGAACAGCGCCGCCGCCGCCGGGCCGCAGGCGACGGTGACGCGGGCCTCCGGGTGATCCTCGATCACGCGGGCGAGCACGCCGCTCGACAGGACCGCGTCCCCGACGCGGGTCGACGTGACGAAGAGAATGCGCTTGTTTTGGCGGGAATCGGGACCCTGCATCGGCGTTCCTTATAAGCCCCCGCCGGGGTCTTGCCAACGGCGGCGCCCCGTTCCACCTTTCCCTTGGCCAACTTTCTCCCGGAACCGCCGCCTCGCCGAAAGGGTTAAGAATCCCCATGCCCAGTTTGCGTTTCGCCGTGCTTGAGGATCGGGGCGTGCTCGCGCTCGAAGGCGCCGACGCGCGCGCGTTCCTGCAAGGGCTGGTTTCCAACGACGTCAACCGGGTCGGACCGGCGCGGGCGATTTACGCCGCCCTGCTCACGCCGCAGGGAAAATTCCTGCACGACTTTTTCGTCGCCGAACTGAACGGGATGCTGGCGATCGATTGCGAGAAGGCGCGGCTTGCCGACCTCAAGCGCCGGCTCGGGCTTTACAAGCTGCGCGCGCAGGTGACGGTCGGCGACCGTTCCGCCGACTTCGCCGTCGCCGCGCTGTTCGGCGCGGGCGCGACGGCCGCGCTGGCGCTGCCGGAAGACGCGGGCGCGGCGCGCGCGTTCGGAAGCGGCATTGTGTTCGCCGATCCCAGGCTTGCCGCCGCCGGGGCGCGCGCGATCGCCCCGCGCGATGCGTTGCGCGCCGCCGCGGGCGGGGCCGGGTTCGCCGAAACGGGCGCGGACGATTACGACAGGGCGCGCATTTCGCTCGGCCTGCCCGACGGCAGCCGCGATCTGGAAGTCGAACGCGCGATTCTGCTCGAAAACGGATTCGAGGAATTGAACGGCGTCGACTGGAATAAGGGCTGCTACATGGGCCAGGAGCTGACCGCGCGCACCAAGTACCGCGGCCTGGTGAGGAAGCGCCTGATGCCGGTCGCGATCGAGGGGCCGCCCCCCGCCTTCGGCGCGCCAATCATGCTGGGCGACGCGGACGCGGGCGAAATGCGTTCCAGCCGCGACAACATCGGGCTCGCGCTGTTGCGCTTGGAAAAGGTCGAGGAAGCGCTCGCCGCCGGAACGCCGCTCGCGGCCGGCGACGCGCGGCTCACCCCGATCAAGCCCGGCTGGGCGAAGTTCCAATCCGCATGACGCGCGATCCGCTCGCCGCGCTCCGCCGCGCGCCCGACCTGCTCAGGCCGCTCGTCGGCGTGTTCGACCGCCGCCTCGCCGAATGGGGCGCGACCGCGCGCGGCGTCTATTGGCGGAGCGAGGAAGGCCAGCAGCTCCGCTTCGAGGTGCTGGCGCGCGTGCTGGAAGGCGACGCGGGCCCGTTCACCGTCAACGACCTCGGCTGCGGCTACGGCGCGCTTTTCGACTATCTCGCGCCCCGGCTCGGACCCCGGCTCGGCCGCTTCACCGGCATCGACATTTCGCCCGCCATGATCGAGGAAGCGCAATCGCGCGTGCGCGACCCGCGCGCCGCGTTCGTGCGCGGCATGACGGCGGGCGAAGACGCGGATTACTGCTTCGCGTCGGGCACCTTCAACATGTGCCTCGAAGCCGAACCCGGCGAATGGGTGCCTTACGTCGAAGCCAGCCTCGCGCATTACTTCGCCCGCGCGAAGAAGGCGCTCGCCTTCAACATGCTGTCCGGCTCGGGCAAGGCGCGCGAAGGTCTCTACTACGCCGAGCCCGCGCGTTTCGTCGCGTTCTGCCAAAATCTCGGGGCGCGGGTGCAGCTGGTGACCGGCTATTCCCTCGACGAATGGACGATTTTCGCGAGGCGGTGACGGGCGCGGTCAGCGCGCGGGGCGTATCTTTTTCCGGAACCAATCCGCCAAGATTTTCTCGTCGATTTCCCCCGCCGCGAGAGCGAGAAAAGTTGTCAAACTGTCGATGTCCTCGGCGTCGAACTCATATCCGTTGAGGTCGATAAACAATCGCGCGGCGACGAACGCCGAACGCTTATTGCCGTCCACGAACGGATGATTCCGGGCAAGGCCGAACGCATAAGCGGCCGCCAGGGTTGCGACATCGGCTTCGGAATCGTAAGCGGCTTTGTTTCGAGGGCGGTCGAGAGCCGAACCCAGCAATCCCCGGTCGCGAATCCCGGCGTGTCCACCGTGTTCCGCCAGATGCTCTTCGTGCAACGCAAGGATGGCTTCCGGCGCAACCCAAATCCATTTCTTCATCGCGGAACAAGCTACTTCGCGAGTTCGCGCAAGAGTCCGCGGTGCTTCTTGAGGATTTTTCGCCCCCGCTCCATCTGCTTTTCGAACTCGGAATCGTAGGGGGTGACACGATAGCCGTCCGGCGTTTCGGTCAGAAAGATGGTGTCGCCCTTCTCCGCCTTGAGGCGGGCGAGCACCTCGCGCGGCAGCACGACCCCGGTCGAGTTGCCGACCGCCATCAGCTTCAGCTTGTGCATGACCGCGCTCCCGATGTTATTACAAACGTAATAATACGGAAATGCCGCCGCCCCGTCAATCCGTGGGCAGGTTGGCGCGGATTTTCTCGGCCAGCGCCTTGATCGCCGCCATGTCGCCCGGCACCAGGCCCCAGTTGAGCATCAGGTTGTCGTCGGGGCTGCGCGGCAGGATGTGCACGTGCAGGTGCATGACCGACTGCTTGGCGCCGGGGCCGTTGGCCTGAACGATGTTCATCCCGTAGGGCGCGAGCGTCGCCTGCACCGCGCGCGCCACCCGGCGCGTGGTCGCCGCCGTCGCCGCCACCCATTCGTCGGGCGTGGTGAACAGGTTTTCGGCGTGGAATTTCGGGATCGCCAGGCAATGGCCGGGATTGCCGGGGTTGATGTCCATGAAGGCAAAGGTCTTGTCGTCCTCGAACACCTTGAACGACGGAATCTCGCCGCGAATGATCTTGCAGAAGATGCAGTTCGGATCGAGGGTCATGGCTACCGCCTCCGTTTCGCGCGCTTGGCTTTTTTCGCCTTGCCGGCCGGTTTCCTCTTGCGTCCCACGCCGTCGAGGGCGGCCTGCGCCGCCGCCAGCTTGGCGATCGGCACCCGGTAGGGCGAGCAGGACACGTAATCGAGCCCGACCTCCTGGCAGAAGCGGACCGAGGCCGGATCGCCGCCGTGTTCGCCGCAGATGCCGACCTTGAGGCCGGGCCGCACGGCGCGTCCGCGTTCCGTGCCGATGCGCATCAGTTCGCCGACGCCGTCGCGATCGAGCGTGATGAACGGGTCGTGTTCGATCACACCGCGTTCCAGGTACTGGGTCAGGAAATAGCCGGCGTCGTCGCGCGAAAGCCCGTAGGTGGTCTGGGTCAGGTCATTGGTGCCGAAGCTGAAGAATTCGGCCGCCTCGGCGATTTCGCCCGCGCGCAGCGCCGCGCGCGGCAACTCGATCATGGTGCCCACCATGTAGCGGGTCTTGACGCCGCTCGCCTTCGCCACCTCGGCGGCCGTGTGATCGACGATCGCCTTCATCAGGTCCAGCTCGCGTTTGACGCCGACCAGCGGAATCATGATCTCGGGCTTGACCTTGACGCCTTGCTTGGCGACCTCGGCCGCGGCCTCGAAAATGGCGCGCGCCTGCATCTCGTAGATTTCGGGATAGGTGACGCCGAGCCGGCAGCCGCGGTGGCCGAGCATCGGATTGGCTTCGTCGAGGTCGAGCGCGCGGGTCCGCACCACGTTGAGATCGGCTCCGGCGTCGCGGGCGATTTCGGCGATCTCTTCGTCCTTGTGCGGCAGGAACTCGTTCAACGGCGGATCGAGCAGTCGGATGGTGATGGGAAGCCCGTCCATGATCTTGAACAGTTCGACGAAATCGGCGCGCTGGTACGGCAACAGCTTCGCCAGCGCGACGCGGCGCGCGGCCTCGTCCGGCGCCAGGATCATCTGGCGCATGTGCAGGATGCGTTCGGGGTCGAAGAACATGTGCTCGGTGCGCGAAAGGCCGATGCCCTCGGCGCCGAAGCGGCGCGCGGCGCGCGCGTCCTCGGGCGTTTCGGCGTTAGCGCGCACGCCGAGCGTGCGGATATCGTCGACCCAGGTCATCAGCCGGGCGAAGTCGCCGGTGAGCTTGGGCTGGATGGTGGCGACCGCGCCCTTCATCACCTCGCCGGTGGCACCGTCGATGGTGACCACGTCACCTTCGGCGAGCCGGACGCCGAGCGCGCGCAGGGTCTTGTCCTTGTAATCGACCTTGATGTCGCCCGCGCCCGAGACGCAGGGCTTGCCCATGCCGCGCGCGACCACGGCGGCGTGGCTGGTCATGCCGCCGCGCGAGGTGAGGATGCCTTGCGCGACGTGCATGCCGCCGATGTCCTCGGGGCTGGTTTCGATCCGAACCAGGATCACCTTCTCGCCGTTCTTGGCCCATTTTTCGGCGTCCTCGGCGCTGAACACGATGCGCCCCGACGCCGCGCCGGGCGAGGCCGGCAGGCCGCGGGCGAGGACCTCGCGCTCGGCCTTGGGGTCGAGCGTCGGGTGCAGCAGCTGGTCGAGCTGCGCCGGATCGACGCGGCGGATGGCGTCGGCCTTGCTCACCAGGCCTTCGGCCACCATGTCGACCGCGATCTTGAGGGCCGCCGCCGCCGTGCGCTTGCCGGTGCGGGTCTGGAGCATCCACAGCTTGCCGCGCTCGACCGTGAACTCCAGGTCCTGCATGTCCTTGTAGTGCTTTTCCAGCCTGGTGCGCACCCGGCTCAGGTCGGCGAAGATTCCGGGCATCGCCTCTTCCATCGATTTGAGGTTGGAATGGGTCGCCTGGCGCTCGGCCGCGGTCAGCGGCTGCGGCGTGCGGATGCCGGCGACCACGTCTTCCCCTTGCGCGTTGATCAGGAATTCGCCGTAGAAGTGGTTGTCGCCGGTGGAGGGATTGCGGGTGAAGCAGACGCCGGTCGCGCAGTCGTCGCCCATGTTGCCGAACACCATCGCCTGCACGTTGACCGCCGTGCCCCAGCTTTCCGGCACGCCGTGCAGCCGGCGGTAGGTGATCGCGCGCTGGTTCATCCAGCTTCCGAACACGGCGCCGATCGCGCCCCAGAGCTGGTCGGCCGGGTCCTGCGGGAAGGGCCGGCCGAGGATTTCCTCCGCCTTCGCCTTGTAGGCGGCGACGATCGCCTTCCAGTCGTCGGCCTTCAGTTCGGTGTCGTAGGAATAGCCCTTGCGGTCCTTCATCTCGTCGAGGATTTCCTCGAAGTTGTGGTGATCGACGCCGAGCACCACGTCGCCGTACATCTGAATGAAGCGGCGATAGCTGTCGTAGGCGAAGCGTTCGTCGCCGCTTTCGCGCGCGAGCGCGAGCACGGTCAAGTCGTTGAGGCCGAGGTTGAGGACGGTGTCCATCATCCCGGGCATCGAGGCGCGCGCGCCGGACCGGACCGACACCAGCAGCGGGCGTTGGTCGTCGCCGAATTCGCGCCCGACCGCTTTTTCGACGCGCTTGAGCGCCGCCGCCACGTCGGCCTTGAGGGTCTTGGGATAGCGCCTGCCGTTGGCGTAATAATAGGTGCAGACCTCGGTGGTGATGGTGAAGCCGGGCGGGACCGGAATGCCGATCCGGCTCATCTCGGCCAGGTTCGCGCCCTTGCCGCCGAGCAGCCCCTTCATCCCGGCGTTGCCTTCCGCCTTCCCCCCGCCGAAGCCGTACACGTATTTCGCCATCGTCGGTGTCCTCTCTCTTATCCCTCGATCCGGGAAAAATCGGCGACGCCGCCGAGCGCCGCGCGGATGCACGACAACAGTCTAAGCCGGTTGGCGCGAAGCGCGGCGTCCTCGCAGTTGACCGTGACCTTGTCGAAAAACCGATCCACCGGCGCGCGAAGGGCCGCGAGCGCCCGCATGGCGTCCTGGAATTTTTCAGCGGAGAGCGCGGCGGCGATTTTCGGACGGGCGTCCATGAGCGCGGCATCGAGCGCCTTTTCTTCCGCCGCCGTCAGCAGGGCCGGGTCGGCGGCGGCGTCGTAGCTCCTGCCGTCCTTCTTCTCCTCGATCTTCAAAATGTTCGCGGCGCGACGGTAGGCGACCAGCAGGTTGGCGCCGTTCTCGGTCGCGAGGAAATTCTTCAAGGCGTCCACGCGCGCGAGCAGGCGCACCAGATCGTCCTCGCCGCGACCATCCGTATTTTTCTGGGAAAACACCGCGTCGATCAGATCGTGGCGCACGCCCTTTTCGCGCAGCGCCACTTTCAGCCGGTCGGCGAAGAACGTCATCATCTCGTTCGCGTCGAGGCGCGCGGCGGACCCTCGCGCGCCGGCCGCGTGCAGCTCGTCGGCCTGGCGGAACGCGGCCGCGAGCGGCAGGCGGAGGCCGTTTTCCACCACCAAGCGGATGACCCCGAGCGCGGCGCGCCGCAGCGCGAACGGGTCGCGCGATCCGGTCGGCTTCTCGCCGATGGAGAAGAACCCCGTCAGCGCGTCGATCTTGTCGGCCAAGGCCAACACCACGCTGACCGGCGCCTTGGGACAAACGTCATTGGGCCCGAGCGGGCGGTAATGGTCGGCGACGGCGTCCGCGACCGCCGCCGGTTCGCCGTCGTGGCGCGCGTAATAGCGGCCCATGATCCCTTGCAGTTCGGGAAATTCACCCACCATGCCGGTGGTCAAGTCGGCCTTGCACAGTTCGGCCGCGCGCTCGGCGGCGGCCTTGTCGGCGCCGGGGACATAGGGCGCGAGTTGGCCCGCGAGCAGACGCAGCCGCTGGACGCGCACGAAATCGTTGCCGAGCTTGGCGTGGAACACGCGGTCCTTCAGCGCGGGCACGCGGGATTCGAGTTTCTTCTTGCGGTCCTGGTCCCAGAAGAAGCGCGCGTCGGCGAGACGGGCGCGAAGGACCCGTTCATTGCCGGCGACGATGGCGGCGCCCTTGTCCTTGGCCGCCGTGTTGGCGACGACGACGAAATGGGGCGCGAGCTTCCCCGCCTTGTCGCGGAGCGCGAAATATTTCTGGTGATGGCGCATGACCGTGGTCAGCACTTCGGGCGGCAGGTCCATGAACGCGGCGTCGATGCGCCCGAGCAGCGCCACCGGCCATTCCACCAGCCCGGCGAC
>CAYPQV010000012.1:68380-70500 GCA_964412955.1 uncultured Hyphomicrobiales bacterium | reverse complement strand
ACGCGGCCGATGTAGGCGGCGCGCTCGGCGACGCCGATCGCGCCGCGCGCGTCCAGCAGGTTGAACCGGTGGCTCGCCTTGATGCACTGGTCGTAGGCGGGCAGCGCCAAGCCGCGCGCGAGCAGGACTTCGCATTCCTTCTCGGCGTCGGCGAAATGGCGGAACAGGATTTCGGTATCCGCCAGTTCGAAGTTGTAGGCGGAGTATTCCTTCTCCGCGCGCAGGAACACCTGGCCGTAGGTGACGCCGCGCCCGTTGAAGTCGAGGTCGAACACGTTCTCCACGCCCTGGATGTACATGGCGAGCCGTTCGAGCCCGTAGGTGAGTTCCACCGGCACCGGATCGCATTCGATCCCGCCCACCTGCTGGAAGTAGGTAAACTGGGTCACTTCCATGCCGTCGCACCACACTTCCCAGCCCAATCCGGCGGCGCCCAGCGTCGGGCTTTCCCAGTCGTCCTCGACGAAACGGATGTCGTGCAGCGCAGGATCGATGCCGAGCGCCTTCAGGCTCGCGAGATAGCGGTCCTGGATGTCGGCGGGCGCGGGTTTTTGAATCACCTGGAACTGGTAATAGTGCTGCAGCCGGTTCGGGTTCTCGCCGTAACGGCCGTCGGCGGGACGGCGCGAGGGCTGCACGTAGGCCGCGTTCCACGGATCGGGCCCGAGCGCGCGCAGCGTGGTCGCGGGATGGAAGGTCCCGGCGCCCACTTCCATGTCGTAGGGCTGCAAAATCAGGCAACCCTGCCCGGCCCAGAATTCCTGAAGGGTCAGGATCAGGGATTGAAAGCTGGGCCGCGGCGCGCGGCGCGCTTGACGATGTGGGCGGGGCTTCGGATTCATCGGAATTGCTGCGGCGCAGCAACCTTACTGTCCGCCCCGATGAGGGTCAACGACCGGCTCAAGGAGGAAAAGGACAATCCTTGCGCCCGCAGGAGGTGGCGTTGGACGCGGCGACGAAGGCGCCGCAGGCGCGGCATTCGATCGTCTCCTCGGGCTCGGCGCGGGCCTGGGCGCGCGCCGCGCGCGGCGAATCGCCCGCGCTCGTTTTGGGGGGTACCGCGCGGGCGCGCGTCGCCTTTAGCGCCTGATAGCGCGCGAACCACCGCCAGCCGTACCAGACGGCGACGATGACGAACAGCGTGAGGAGAATCTTGGTGAGGCTGAGGCCGAACATGAGGTTTTGTAGGGGCGCGAGCGCGAGCGGTCAACCCGACTATGCCCTAAAGCCCGAAGCGGCCCCACCACAGCCGCTCCTCGACCGCGGCCAGCGCGCGGCCGACCATGTCGACCGGATCGGCGTCGGCCTCGGCGCGGGCGAAGCCGAGCCGGCGCGGCCACCAGCGCGAACGGCCCGTGACCGGCTTCAGGCGCACGTCGTCGCCGAAACGCGCGCGCAAGATCGAACGCATGTCGCCGAGGCCGTCGATCAGCCCGAGTTCCAGCGCGCGCCGCCCGGTCCAGAATTCGCCGCTGAACAATTCGTCCTCGGGCGCCTTGAGGCGTTCTCCGCGCCGCGCGCGCACCGTCGCCTTGAAGCTTTCGTGGATGTCGCGCTGGATCGCGGCGAGGCGCGCGACGTCCTCCGGCTTTTCCTCCAGAAACGGATCGAGCAGGGTCTTGCGCTCGCCCGCGACGTGCAGGCGGCGCTCGACGCCGACGCGCTTCAGCAGATCGACGAAGCCGAAGCCGCCGCTCATGACCCCGATCGAGCCGACGATCGAGTTGGGGTCGGCATAAATCTCGTCCGCCGCGCACGCGAGCCAATAGCCGCCGGAGGCCGCGACGTCCTCGGCGAAGGCGATCACCGGCACGTCGTGCTCGGCGGCGAGCGCGCGGATGCGCCCGGCGATGAGCGCCGACTGCACCGGCGAGCCGCCGGGCGAATTGACCGCGAGCGCGACCGCCTTCAGGTTCCAGAGCTTGAACGCGCGTTCGAGCGCGGGCGCGAGGCCCGCGAGCGACAATCCGCCGCGCCACGCGCCGACGCGCCCGATCACGCCCGAAAGCCGCACCACCGCCGCCACCGGCGGCGGATCGGCGAGGCGCCCGAACGGCAGCCGGGCGAGAAATTTTTGGAACGGGTTGGCGGGGTTGGGCATGGCGATGGATTATGACATG
>CAYPQV010000012.1:0-68280 GCA_964412955.1 uncultured Hyphomicrobiales bacterium | reverse complement strand
CCTCGCTTGTGTAGCCGCCGCGCGGCCCGTGCAGCACCAGGCCGGGACGGGTCACGGGCGGCGCGGCCGAGCCTTCGCGCGCGGCGACGACGACGCGCTTGGCCGGCTTTCCTTCGCCCGCCCACAGCGGAAAGACCACGATCCTGCCCGCGCGCCTGGAAATCTCCGCGACCAGGGCGTCCAGCCGGTCGGCGCGGTGGATCACGGTCAAGCTGCCGCCGGGCGCGAGAAAGGCGAAGCACGCCGCGATCCACGCCGCGAGCCCGCCCGCGCCTTCCGCCGTCGCGCGGCGCCGCGCCGGATCGGGCGACAGCGTGCCCGAGCCCGCCTCCAAAAACGGCGGATTGGCGAGGACGTGATCGAATGTCTCCCCCGCCAGTTCGGGCGGCGGCGCGCGAAGATCGCCGTCGACGAACCGAACGCGATCGTCCATGCCGTTCGCGCGCGCGTTGTCGTTAGCCAACGCCGCCAGCGCGGGATCGATCTCGATCCCGGTCACGCGGAGGCCCGGCACGCGCCAGGCGAGACAGAGCGCGGCGGCGCCGCTGCCGGCGCCCGCCTCGAACGCGCGCTCGCCCGCCCGCGCCGGCACCGCGGCCGCGAGCAGCACCGGGTCGATCGCCGCGCGCAAGCCGTCCTTGGGTTGCGCCAGCCGCACCCGCCCGCCGAGCAGGGTGTCGCGCGTGATATCGTCCGCGACGGGGCCGCTCATCCCCCCGCCCCCCGGCCGATTTCGTCCGCCAGCGCCAGCACCCGGCGCGCGGCAACCTCGTCCGCCTCGTCCACCACCACCCGGCGCGGGATGGCCGGAATGCTGCCGTCCGCCGCGCTGGCGTGGGCGTCGAGCACCAGGGCCTCGATCCCTTCCTGCCGCAACGCGGCGAGAAGCCAGGACAAAAACACCAGGTCGTTGCTGCGGACCAGTTCGATCATGATCAATACCGCCGGGCGCGCCTTGACCGGGGCGAGCCCGAATCCCTATGATTTCAATTCAATAGGTTCGGGCGGGCCAACCCGCCCGTCAAGCGCCCGGGAAGGAACCCTAGTTTTGGGTGTCGTCGTCAACCTGGAGGAAGGCCGGGAAAGGAAGCCGTCGCTCGACGGCCTGACCCGCCTCGTCGCCGACGACCTCAAGGCGGTCAACGCCCTGATCGTGCGCCGGATGCAGAGCCCGGTGGCGATGATCCCGCAACTGGCCGGGCACATCGTCGCCTCCGGCGGCAAGCGCATCCGCCCCATGCTCACGCTCGCGTCCGCGCGCATGTGCGGCTACCGGGGCGAACGGCATCTCGCGCTCGCGGCCTGCGTCGAATTCATCCACACCGCGACGCTGCTGCACGACGACGTGGTCGACGACAGCAACCTGCGCCGGGGCGAAGCCAGCGCCAACGCGCTCTGGGGCAACAAGGCGAGCGTGCTGGTCGGCGATTTCCTGTTCAGCCGCTCGTTCGAATTGATGGTCGAGGACGGATCGCTCGACGTGCTCGCGATCCTGTCGCGCGCGTCGGCCGTGATCGCCGAGGGCGAGGTGCTGCAGCTCGTCACCGCCAACGACACCGCGACCGGCGAGCCCGCCTATCTCGACGTGATCCGCGCCAAGACCGCGCAGCTGTTCGCCGCCGCCTGCCGGATCGGCGCGGTGGTGGCCGACCGCCCGCGCGTCGAGGCCGAGGCGCTCGACGCCTTCGGCATGAACCTCGGCATCGCCTTCCAGCTGGTCGACGACGCGCTCGACTATTCGGCCAAGCAGGCGGTGCTCGGCAAGACGGTCGGCGACGACTTCCGCGACGGCAAGATCACGCTGCCGACCATTCTCGCCTACCGCCGCGGCGACGAGGAGGAACGCGCGTTCTGGCGCCGCACCCTGGAAGACCAGGCCCAGAACCCGAGCGATCTCGACCGCGCCATCGCCATCCTCGACCGTCACGGGGCGATCGCCGACACGGTCGAGCGCGCGCGGCACTACGGCGCCATCGCGCGCGACGCGCTCGGCATCTTCCCGGAGGGGGCGGAAAAGACCGCGCTCCTCGACTTGATCGATTTCTGCATCGAACGGGCGTATTAGGGGGCCAAGCCCCCTCTTGGGACCGCCTTGCCCCACCCTCGCGCCGGGTCTATAACCGGGCCCGATTTCGCGGCGGAGTGTAGCTCAGCCTGGTAGAGCACTAGCTTCGGGAGCTAGGGGCCGGAGGTTCGAATCCTCTCACTCCGACCATTTTCCGGTTCGATTTCCGCCGCCGGTCGCTGCGCGCGCCCTCCATAAGCCCTCGGACGGCGGGCGCCGCTTTGAACCGCCCGAATCGACACCCGGAATTTTGTCGGACCTCGGGCGCTTGCGGTTTGCATGCTATCGCGCCGGACGCGGCGCATCGCCGGATTCGGCGGCCATATTTTCTCATTGCCCGAATCCGCAAAGTCCCCCAGTTTTCGCGGACCAAGAAACCGTAAAAAGAGGGATCGGAAACGACCATGATCAGACTTTCCTTCGGCAAGGACGAGACCGACGAACATAGCGAACGGTCGCCGAGGGCGGCCGACGACACGACCGCCGCAGTGACCGCCAAGGACATTCTGAGCGAAAGGAAAGAGGTCTTCGGCACCCTTTATCTGATCAGCCTCGCGGATATCTTCGAGGCCCTGGGCGAACGCTCCTCCCGTTTGCGCGAAGCCGTCCAGTTGATCTGCCGGCGCGCGGTCGAAAGGCACCTCGGCGGCGACGACACCGTCGAAATCGAACAGAAGGACGTCTATGCCCTCCGGATTTCCGGCGCAAACGACGAGGAGGCCTGGAAGAAAGTCATCGCGATCGTCGATGAGGTCGGCGTCAACGTCCTCGGCGAGCGGTATGTGCGCTCGAAAACCAATCCCATGATCCGGATCGCCATCTCCGAAGCGGCCGATCTTCACGACGATAACGGTTTCAGCGGCGTCGAAGCCGCCCGGGCGTTGGAAAAAGTCCGGGGAAGAAGTCATTCGGAGATATTCGGCGATTGGAAGGAATTTCAGGCCGGAAAAGGAACAAAGACGCGCGGCGAATGGACCGCGTTCAGTCACGCCGGGCATGGGCCGACGACCGCTATTCCGGCATCCGGGACTACGGGTCCCCAAAAAGGTTCATTTAGAACACGTACCGCCGCGGAGCGCCGTAGATCCAAGGTCCTGTTTAAGGGGCAGGATAGACGGAGGCACTTCGACCGGCGGGGACGAGGCTATTGAGGAATACGGGCGATTGACGCTTCCGCCCGCCCGGCGGAGCGCATGAAGGCTTCGTCCCGTCCCCGTCTAAAAATTTTAACTGGAATCCGCCGCCCGGACCCGTTTCCAGGCGTCGCGCGCTCGGGAAGTTGGACGTGCGCGGCGCGTTTTTTCGGCTAGGATCGGCGCATGATCAACACCCCCAAGACCGACTGGCCGAAAACCCCGAGCGGCGCCATCGACTGGGAACGGGTGTTCGAGGACCCCGAGACCGGCTTGATCGCGCTCGCGCGCCAGGCGCGCTCGTCCAAGGCGCTGCGCGAATACATGATCGCCATCGTCTCGCGCCTCTACGTCCGCAAGGACGATCCACGGGAAGTTCAGCAGTTCGTCGATCAAGTGCGAACGCTGTTGCCCGACGATATGTCGCCAGCCCGGCTCGCGCGCGCCGCCGGGGCGATGACCGAACTGCTGCGCCGGATCAAGTCCGACCGCATCCTCAAGGTTCTGGAGTACGAGGCCGCCAAGGCCGAGGCCACGGCGAACGCTTTCGCCGACATCGCCGGCGCGACCGCGCCCCGAAAGGAGCGTCGTTCCCGATCGAAACCGGTCGAGCTGGTCGAATTGGCCCAAAGCGTCGTCGCGCGGCGCTTCAAGCGGATGCTCCATGCCGCCCTGGGGTTGGCGGTCGCGGTCGCGGTGGTCGGCACCATGATCGCCACGTACATCGAAAACGCGCCCCAGCGCGAAGCGAAGCGCAACGCGGCGTTGCTGCTGGAGCAGGCCGAGGCGGCGAGCCAAAGCGGCGCCGTCGCGACCCACGTCTTCGGCGGAAGCCTGCGCGTCGATCGGTCCGGCCCGCGCGCGATCGTGACGATCGAAGGATTGTCCGCCGATCAATGCGCCAACGCCGGCTGGACGCTCGCGAAAAAAGGCGCGGTGACCGTCGACGACCGCGCGCCCAGGAACCATTCGCTCAACACGTTTGCCGCTTTGTGCGCCGAAAACCCCGGGAAAGCGATCCTGAAATGGTCGCCCCGGACCGACCAATGAGCCGCAGGCGAACGAATGGATCGGGCGGCGAACGAAACCGGCCGAGTCGAGTCCCGGATCGTCAGCGTGCCGCGGCCCCGGACCCACCCGATTGCGATGCCGGAAGGCTGACCACGGCCCGGGCGACGGCGGCTTCCAAAATGCTCGCGTGGATCGCCATATTGCGGCTTTGATTGGCGAAATGAACGCCGCCGAAATGAAGGCCAACATAAGCACCGTTGCTCATCCGAAAAACGGGCGATCCTGAATTTCCGCCGCTGGTATTCGAGTCATAGGAAATGACGCCCTCGTACTGGCGAATATTGAGCAGACCGCCGGGTGACACGCGCTTGACGTTGAAAGGCATCTCGTCGTCCGGAGTCCCGAACAGGGCCTTAAGCGCGGATTGGGGCAGTTCCGGCTCGCCGGGATAACCGACGACGGCGACGCGGCCTTGGGTTTTCGATCCGCTCGAATCCGGCTTAAGCGGCTTCAACGGGTACCGCTCATCCACCAGTAACAGCGCCCAATCCTCCGAAGGATTTTTTTTACGGTCGCCCCCGACCGCGACGATTCCGACGACGGGAATCTCTCTGTCGTCCGCTCGCGGCCTACATTGATCGTATTCGTTGCCCGGATTGAATTTAACGAGCGTATCCTTGTAAAACCGCCAACTCGTTCCGTCGAAGTAAATCAACTCCGCGCCCTTTCCCTCGTCGGGACGCAGTACATGCTGGTTGGTGACGAGCAGTCGTTCGTGCACCGCGAAAGCGGTTCCGATCGGCGTCAGAATGCGTTCGCCCTCCGCCGTTCGCTCGTAAGCAGCGAGGGAGCCGACACTACCCAGGACATTTTTGTGTCTATCGAGAAATGGCAGTACGTCTTCGTGCCATTCGTAGGTGTCCTTGGACTTGTCGTAATAGGGCCGTCCGTCGCACAGAACCCAGATCGGGCGCCGCAAAGACATGATGATTTCGTAGGTTTGGCGAAGCTGTTCCGGCCTCATCTGCGGCTCCCGGCCTTCGACCACCGCTTTCGCCAGGATGATATTGGCAATTTGATTTTGCGTTTGGGCCATCTTGAGGCCGATTTGCCCGCGCATCGACTTGTCTTTTTGCGGCGTCTGGATCAGCTCCTCGTCGAGCGCGTTCAGCAACTTTTTTTCCCTGGCGTCGATCATGTTCAGCACCGACAGCATGTTTTGTCGCTGGGCGCTCGTCAGTTGCGCGGCGATCTCCTTGACCGGACCGTAGAGTTTGTCGCCCGGCGATACGTCCTGGCCCTGGGACACGGCCGGTGCCAGGACCGACACCGAGACCAGAGTCGCGGCCATAAGCCACCTGCGCCGGCGCGCGGCTGTAGGCGGACGCGACGGCGTCGACAACAATGCGAGGTCACTCATTTGCGGCCGGTGGTTTGACGGTAAATCCCAATTTGGCCGGAGATTTCGAACCGGAGTCCCGAATCTCGATATTGGCTTCGGCGTTCTTCGTCCATTTAGCCGATGTCTTGATCGTGAATGAGCCGTTCCAGCTCACCGGCGGCGTGAACTCGATGCCTTCGGGCGGGGTACCGAGCACGGTCAGACCATAAGGCGCCTGCCCGCCAGAAATCGTGAAGCCGTAGGTTTTGCTCCCCTCCAGTTCGACGTTACCCGCCGGGGATTTGGTCAGGGTGGCGACGCTCACATCGTCCAGCTTGCACGCGGCCAACGCCAATCGAATGGCATCCTCGGTGGTCGCGGCGTGTTTGGTCACCGCGTCGGACAAAACGGCGATGGCGCTTTCGACCCGCTGTTTTGCCACACCCAGCTCTTCGGCCAGCCGTTGGGCCTCGGATTTCACCGTGGGTCTCACCCCTTCCGTCACTACTCTCGGTTGCCGTATCTCACCCCCCAGCCGAAATGTCGCCGCCTTGGCGTCAGCGATGCCAGCGAGGCCGAGCGTGCCGATCGAGCGCGCCAGGGCCGCCGCCGCCGCCGCGTCCGGCTGTTGCGCCTCGATCCGCGCGTTGACATCGTCGACGATCCGGTCGGTCGCGCGGTTGACCCTGGCCGCGACCGGCTCCTCGATCAGCAGTATCTTATCGGCCGAAGCGCCCGCCTTGGACGCCTCCTCCAGTGTTTTATGGGACTCGGTTATGGCCGAAGCCAGGGGGGAACGGGCCGCGTCGGAATGTTTCGACGCCTTACCGACAAGGGCGTCGAGGCTTGAGATGGAATCCGAGAGTTCCTTGCGCGGCTGGCGCACCATGATAATCGCCGCCCGCACCGGAGACGCGGTTTCGTCGATGCAACTGAGGGCGCGCAGCCCGGAACGGTAAGCGGCCGCGTAACCGGCCGGACCGTAGAGCTGCCCCAGGGCGTAACTGCCCCCGCCGCCCAACCCGAAGCCGACGATCAAGTCGCGCGAGCCCCCGTAAAGCCCCGACGCAAGGGCGCCGAGCGCGCCGCCGAACACGCCGCCCTTACTCGCGGCCAGAATCCGGGCCTGTTCCTCGGCGTAATCCTGCAAGGTCGATCGGGCCTTGTAGAGGCGGGCCATCGCCCGATCGAGGGTGTATTTGCTGTCGAGCGCGGGCTCGGATTGATCGGTCGGGCGTTCGGGATAAGGCACGAACGGATCGACCGCCGTCTTGCACGAGGCGAGGACAAACGCACAAATCGCAACCAGCGCGAACCGCTGCATGGAGCGCCTCCCCTAAAAATAATTTTTCCGTGGCCCCGGTTATTTCCACGAGGCGCATCGAACAATGTTGACGTTTATTTTATCAGTACAGCCCGTGTCAGGCACCGTACATAATTATCCACAGCCCGCTCCGGCATAAATGCACATCGCTTTTCGGGTCGAGAAAACGGGGGAGCCTAGGTGCGGCCGCCCGGCGTTCAAGCCGAGCTCGCCGACAGGGCCGGCAGCTCGCTCATCTTCTTGAGCAGGTAATCGAGATCGTCCGCTTCCATCACCACGCCGAGGTCTCCGTACTGGGTCAGCACCCGCTCGATCATGCGCCGCCTGTAGCGTTCGCGGTCTTGTTCGCCGCCGTCGTAGCTGGTTTCGCGGAACACGTCCAAGGCGGCGCGAATGCCCGGAAAAAACGACGCCGGCAATCGGGCCTTATCGCACAGCGAGCGCAGCCCGAGCTTGCCTTCGTCGTGAATCAGGGCGCGGGCATTGGCGGGAGGGATGCCGGCGAGTTCCGCCAGCGCGGCCTCGAAGAACGTGATGTCGCCCATGACCGCGGCGCGCAGCACGATCGAAGGCGTCAGCCGGCCGTGCGCGCGCATCTGACGCACCAGGGTCAGCACTTCCTGCTCCTCGGCCTCGCTCGAAATGCCGAGCACCGCGCGCTCCCGGCTTTGCAGCAACAGGTCCGTCGCCAGGGCCGCCGGAAGTTCGTGGCGCGACACCAACTCGGTCTTCAGCTTCTCCGATACCAGCGTCACCAGCCGTTCCGCCACCGTCACCGGCAACTTGGGCCGATGGACCATCGCCGCCTGAACGCCTTCGCGCCCGCCGAATTCGTCGACCACCTGTTGCAGGGATTTTTCCGAGATCGCGGCTCCTTCGTTGGCGACCAGGGTCTGCACCACCGCTTCGTTGCGGGTTTCGACCAGGGAAGCGGAAACCGCTTCCGACACCACCGGCCGACCGGCGATCGCCGTCTGCTTGGCCGGGCCCTGGGTGCGGATGATTTCGATCAGGTCGCCGTCGGTCAGAACCTCCGAAAACTTGAGGATCGGTTCGGCGACCCGGTCGACGTCCTTGGCGAGCGCCATCGCCACTTCGTGCGGCACGTCGCGCGCGTGTTTCAGATTTACGGCCAGGGCCTCGCGCACGCGCACCTCGGCGTCGCGCACCATCAGGCGGAAAATTTCCTCGGCGATCTTGCGCTCGCCCGGCGCCAGTTCGCCCTTGCCGAATCCGGCGGCGATCTTGGCCGCGGTCGCGGCGCGCGCATCGCCCGAGGGATCGGTCAACAGGCGAACAACGTCATCCTGGCTGAGCACATTGCGGGTCATGACGATCACGGCTCCGAGGCGCGCGCGGCAGGCCCGGGAACGCTCGCGTTTCCGGCCCTACGCCAACGACGGAGATATAATAGTGGAATAAGGCACAAATCCCCGCAAGCACCCCGATCGGGGCCCGCGCTTCGGTCCGCCAAATCGGGACGCAATAATAGTGGCTCGCATCAAGGTTTTGTGGGGCGCGAGCGGGTTGCCAGCCGCTTGGAAGGCCGCCATAATCCCGTCCTTCTTTGAACTCGAATGCAACGTTTTTTCCGGAGAAATCGCGATCATGACCTTCGCTAAGCACCTCCTTGCCGGCGCCGCCGCCGTTCTCGTCCTCGGCGCCGCGAGCGTCCAGGCGTCCGAAGACGGCGCCAAGATTTTCCGCACCAAGTGCATGGTTTGCCACGACATGGAAAAGGGCAAGCACAAGGTCGGTCCCTCGCTCAACGGCATCTACGGCCGCCAGGCCGGTACCGTCGACGGCTTCACCCGTTACGTCGGCCTCAAGGGCGCGAACTACAAATGGGACAAGAAGGCGCTCGACGAATACCTGACCGACCCGGACAAGTTCGTGAAGGCCAAGGGCGCGGCGCGCAGCGCGATGGCCTTCAAGCTCCCCAACGCCAAGGAGCGCGAAGCCGTGATCGATTTCCTGGAAAAGGGCAAGTAAGCGGCTTCCGCTTCGCCCGACAGATTGCCCGAACGGCGCCCGGAAAACGATCCGGGCGCCGTTTCGTTTGCGGATCGGATTGGCTAGAGTACGTCCGACGTCACCCAGGGGGCTCCGCCATGAACATCAAGGACCACATCCGTTCGATCCCCGATTTCCCGAAGCCGGGCATCCTGTTCTACGACATCTCGACGCTGCTCGCGCACCCCGACGCCTGGCAGGTGACCATGGGCCGGATGGCGAAGCTGATCAGCCGCCACCAGCCCGACATGCTCGCCGGGATCGAGTCGCGCGGGTTCCTGATCGCGGCGCCGCTCGCGCTCAAGCTCGGCCTCGGCTTCATCATGGTGCGCAAGAAGGGCAAGCTTCCGGGCAAGACCATCCGGCACGAATACGCGCTCGAATACGGCACCGACACGGTCGAGATTCAGCATGACGCGGTCAAAAAGGGCGACCGCGTGGTCGTGCTCGACGACCTGCTCGCGACCGGCGGCACGCTCAACGCCGCCGCCGAGCTGATGCGCAAGATGGGCGCCGACGTGGTCGGCGCCGCCTGCCTGATCGAGCTTTCGTTCCTCAACGGCCGCTCGAAGCTTTCCGTGCCGTTCGATTCGCTGGTGGTGTACGACCAGTAGCCGCGACCGCCGCCTTCTTCATCACGCTCGGCAGCGCGAGCCGGTCCAATTCCGCGACCGGCCACCAGGTCAGTCCTTCGATATCGCCGCCGGCGACGCGGGCGCGGACGATTGTCCCGTTGAGCGCGAAGTGGCTGAAGACGTGGGCGAAGCCGCCGGGCGCGACGGCCTTCCAGGCGCCCTGGACTGGCGCGTGGCGCGCCGCCTCGGCCGCCGGCCACGGGCGCGCGCGCCACGGCGTCGAGGGAAACTCCATCATTCCGCCGAGCAGCCCTTTGTCGGGGCGACGGCGCACCAGCACCCGGCCGCGCCCGTCTTCCGCCCAGAACACGACCGCGTGGCGCACCGGCCGCGCGGGTTTCTTTTTCGGCGGCGGAAACGATTGCGGATCGCCGCTCGCGCGCGCCCGGCAGGCGGCGCGCCACGGACACAGCCCGCAGCGGGGATTGCGCGCCGTGCACACGGTCGCGCCCAGGTCCATCAGGGCTTCCGCGAAGTCGCCGGGGCGTTTAAGGGGAAGCATGGCGAGCGCCCGCGCCGCGATCGCCGCGCGCGCCTCGGGCAGGCGGGCCCGCAGTCCGTACAGGCGCGCGATCACGCGCGCCACGTTGCCGTCCACCGGCACCGTCCGTGCCCCGAAGGCGATGGCGGCGACGGCGGCCGCGGTGTAGGGGCCGACGCCGGGCAGGCGGGCGAGCCCGGCCTCGTCGCGCGGCAATTGTCCGCCGCATTCCTCCGCCACCGCACGCGCGGCGCGATGCAGGTTGCGCGCGCGGGCGTAGTAGCCGAGCCCCTGCCAGGCGTGCAGCACGTCGTCGAGGGGCGCGGCGGCGAGCTTCGCCACCGTCGGCCAGCGCGCGAGGAAGCGCGCGTAATAGGGCGCGACGGTCGCCACCGTCGTCTGCTGGAGCATGATTTCGCTCAGCCATACCCGATAGGGATCCGGCGGGCTTCCGCGTCCCAAGTAAAGTGTGTCTTTTGACGCGCGCGTCACGCCGGTAGGCGTGCCTTCGCACGACGATTCGCCCGCGCGCCACGGCAGCGCGCGGCCCGCGCGGTCGAACCACACCAGCAGCCGCCGCCCGAGAAGCTTTGCGTCCGTCGCCATGGAAAGAGATATACTGTCCCGCCATGACCCGAGGCCATACGTCCCGCGGCGGCAAAGACATACGCGCCGGCAAGGCGGCGACCCTGGATACCCTCGCCCGGCGGCTGATGCGGCCGCTGTTCGGCAAGCGCGGCCTCGCCGACGGGCGCATCGTCGCCGACTGGGCCGAAATCGCGGGACCGCTGCTCGCGCGCTCCTGCCGGCCGGAGCGGATCGCCTTCCCCCGCGGGGACAGGACCGGCGGCACCTTGCATTTGAAGGTCGCCCCCGGGGGGCTCGCGACCGAAATCCAGCATATCGAGCCGCTGCTGATCGAGCGGATCAACGGCCATTTCGGCTACAAGGCGGTGGCGCGCCTACGCCTGGTGCAAGGCCCGCTCCCCCCGCCGCCGCCGGAGCCGGAACCCGCCCCGCCGCTCGCCCCCGAAGCCGAGGCGGCGCTCGCGCGCACCCTCGCGGGCGTCAAGGACCCGGGGCTCCGCGCCCGGCTCGAAGCCTTGGGGCGCGCGGTGCTGGCGCCCCGAAAAACGAGGGGCAAAACGGCGGGTAACCGGCCAAACGGGCCTTAAAACCGTGGACTTTTCCGCCGGGGGGCGACTATAGTCCCGGCTATATGTAGTGGGTGGCGAGGGCTAAGTGTCCCGAAAGATTGTGTTTTACTGGTTGTTAGCCATGTTCGGCTGGGCCCTGCCCGCCGCAGCCGGCATCGCGTCCATGGCAGACGCGCTGGCCGAACGGGTGATCGGGCGCCAGGACGCCCCGGTCACCATCATCGAATACGCATCCCTCGGCTGCTCCCACTGCGCGAACTTCCACAAGGAAACCCTGCCCCGGATCAAGGCCGAATATCTCGATACCGGCAAGGCGCGCCTGGTGTTCACCGATTTTCCGCTCGGCGGGGCCGCGGTCGCCGCCGCCATGGTCGCGCGCTGCGCGCCGAAGAGCGCCTATTTCGGCCTGGTCGACACCTTCTTCCGCGAGCAGGAACGCTGGATGAAGAGCCGCGATCCGATCAAGGAAATCGAGCGCATCGCGCGCTTCGGCGGCCTTTCCGAGCAGGACGTGCGCGAGTGCCACGATTCCCAGCCGCTGCTCACCGGCCTGCGCGAGCAGGTCGAGATCGCCAGCCGCCAGTACGGCGTCAATTCCACGCCCACGTTCGTGATCGAGGGCGCGGTCATCGTCGGCGCGCAGCCCTTCGAGGTGTTCCGCGACGCGATCGAGGCCGCCCTCAGGAAAAAAACGAAGTAACCGTCAACAGCGAGGATCGGCGTTCCGTGCTCCATTTCAACCGCCTGCGCCTTACCGGCTTCAAATCCTTCGTCGAGGGGACCGATCTGATGATCGAGACCGGCCTCACCGGCATCGTCGGGCCCAACGGCTGCGGCAAGTCGAACCTGGTCGAGGCGCTGCGCTGGGTCATGGGCGAAACCTCGCCCAAGCAGATGCGCGGCGGCGAAATGGACGACGTCATCTTCGGCGGCACCGCCCAGCGCCCCGGGCGCAACATCGCCGAGGTCGCGCTCGCGCTCGACAATTCCGCCCGCTCGGCGCCGGCGCAGTTCAACGACGCCGACCGGATCGAGGTGGTGCGCCGGATCGAGCGCGGCGAGGGCTCGCTCTACCGCGTCAACGGCAAGGACGTGCGCGCCCGCGACGTGCAGATCCTGTTCGCCGATTCCGCGACCGGCGCGCGCTCGACCGCGCTGGTAAGCCAGGGCCGCATCGGCGCCCTGATCGCCGCCAAGCCCGCCGACCGGCGCATGCTGCTTGAGGAAGCGGCCGGCATCACCGGGCTTCATTCGCGCCGCCACGAAGCCGAGATCCGGCTGCGCGCCGCCGACGCCAACCTGAAGCGCGTCGACGACGTGCTCCAGACCCTCGACGCCCAGCTCCAGAACCTGAAGAAGCAGACGCGCCAGACCGCGCGCTACCGCAACCTGAGCCAGCACATCCGCGTCGCCGAGGCGACCTATTTCTACCTGCGCTGGCGCTCGGCCGACGCCGAACTCGACGAAGCCAAATGGCGCCTCGCTTCGGCCGAAACCGAGGTCACCGAACGCACCCGCGCCGCCGCCGAAGCCGCGACCGAGCAGGCCGAGCGAGCCTCGGGCCTGCCCGAGCTGCGCCACGCGGAAGCCGAAGCCGCGGCCGAACTGCAACGCCTGATCATCGCCCGCGAGCAGCTCGACGCCGAGGAACGCCGGCTCGAGGAAAGCCGCCGCGAAATCGAAACCCGCCTCGCCCACATCGCCCAGGACACCGAACGCGAAGAGTCCTTGCGCGCCGAGGCGCGCGAGGCGATCGGCCGCCTTGCCGAGGAACGCGCGGCGATCGAGGAGGCCCGCGCCGGCGAAGCCGCCGCCCGCGCCGAGGCTGAAGGAGCGCTCGCCGCCGCCGCCGACGCGGTCGCGGCCGAGGACCTGAAACTCGCCCGGCTCACCCACGAAGTCGCCGAAACCGAAACCCGGCGCCAGGCGCTGGCGCGCGCCAAGGCCGAACTCGACGAACGCATCGCCCGTCTCGCCCAGCGCGCGGGCGAACTGGCCGAACAGCGCGCCCATATCGAGGCCGAGGCCGTCGCCGCCGCCGCCGCCCAGGACGCCGACGCGGCCGCCGAAGGCGCCCGCCTCGCGCTCCAGGCCGCGCGCGGCGAAATCGAGGCCGCCGAGGCCGCGCGCACCGGCGTCGAGGCCGAACGCACCCGCACCGACGAGGCGATGCGCGCGGCGCAAACCGCGCTCGCCAACGTCGAGGCCGAGGAAACGGCGCTGGCCCGCCTGCTGGAAACCGGCTCGCCCGACCTGTGGCCGCCCCTGATCGACGCCGTCGCCGTGGACGAAGGCTACGAGGCCGCCCTCGGCGCCGCCCTCGGCGAAGACCTGTCGGCGTCCGCCGACGAAGCGGCGCCGGTGCGCTGGCGCACCCTGCCGCCGATCGAGGGCGCGCCCGCGCTCCCCGAAGGAGCCACCCCGCTCGCCCAATTCGTGCGCGCGCCCGCCCAACTCGCCCGCCGCCTCGCCCAGATCGGCGTGGTCGCGAGCGAGGCCGACGGCGACGCGCTCGCGGCGCGGCTCAGGCCCGGCCAGCGCCTGATCAGCCGCGACGGCGGCCTCTGGCGCTGGGACGGCTTCACCGCGCGGGCCGGCGCGCCGACCCCGGCCGCGACCCGGCTCGAACAACGCAACCGGCTGAAAGCGGTGCGCGCGACCATCGGCGGCATCCGCGCCGCGTTCGATTCCGCGAAATCGGAGGCCGACGCGGTCCGCGCCCGCGCCGACGCCGCCCAGCAGGCCGAACGCGACGCCCGCGCCCGGCTGCTCGCGGCCGAGGAGGCGCACGGCTGGGCCCGCGACACGGCGCTGGGTTTGCGCCAGAAGATCGCCGAACAGACCTCGCGCCTCGCCGCGCTCGCCGACCAGATCCGCGCCGCCGAGGACGACCTGGCCGAGGCGCGCGACGATGCCGCCCGCGTCGCCGACGAAACCGCCGGACTGCCCGACGCGGCGGCCGCGCGCGCGCAACTGGACGAGATGCGCCAGCACCTGGCGCGCGTCCGCGCCGAGGAACGCGAACGTCAGGCCGCGTGCGAGGCGCTGACGCGCGCCGCCGCCGAACGGCTGCGCCGGCTCGACGATATCGCCCGCGAGCATGGGTCCTGGGAAAGCCGCGAAGCCAATGCCGCCCGCCAGATCGCCGCGCTCGCCGAGCGCCGCGCCGCCGCCGAGGACGAACAGAACCGGCTCGCCGGCCGGCCGGCGGAAATCGCCGAGCAGCGCCGCCTCCTCATGGGCGCGGTCGAGGCCTCCGAAGCCCGCCGCCGCGCCGCCGCCGACCGCCTGGCGCTGGCCGAAAACGCGCTCGCCGAGGCGGACAAGGCGCTGCGCGCGGCGGAAGCGCATCTGGCCGAAGGCCGCGAGGAACGCGTGCGCGCCGAGGGTCTGCTCGAACAGGCCAAGGTGTCCGCCCGCGCCCTGGTCGAGCGCGTCGCCGAACGGCTCGACGCCCCGCCCGAGCGCTTGGCCGAGATCGCCGGCATCGCCGAGGGCGACGAGTTGCCCGACATCGCCGAGGTCGAGAAGAAGATGGAGCGGCTCCAGCGCGAGCGCGAAACCATGGGCCCGGTCAACCTGCGCGCCGAGCAGGAAGCCGAGGAACTGGCCCGCCAGATCGAAACCATGCAGGCCGAGCGCGCCGACCTGATCGCGGCGATCGAAAAGCTGCGCAAGGGCATCCAGGAACTGAACCGGGAAGGGCGCGAGCGGCTGCTGAAATCCTTCCAGGACGTCGACAAGCATTTCCAGGAACTGTTCACCCGCCTGTTCGGCGGCGGGCGCGCGCATCTCGCCTTGGTCGAATCGGACGATCCGCTCGAAGCCGGCCTCGAAGTGATGGCGAGCCCGCCCGGCAAGCGGCTGCAGGCGCTGTCGCTGCTCTCGGGCGGCGAACAGGCGCTGACCGCGCTCGCGCTGCTGTTCGGCGTCTTCCTCACCAACCCGGCGCCGATCTGCGTGCTGGACGAAGTGGACGCGCCCCTCGACGACGCCAACGTCGACCGTTTCTGCACGCTGCTGGAGGAAATCGCGAAAGCGGGCGGCACCCGGTTCCTGGTGGTCACCCACCACCGCATGACCATGGCGCGCATGGACCGCCTGTACGGCGTGACCATGCAGGAACGCGGCGTGTCGCAGCTGGTTTCGGTCGACCTGCAGAAGGCCGAAGAGCTTCGCGACTCCGTCCTCGCGGCCTGAAATTCCGCACCGCCGCGCGCGGGTAAAAACCCGAATTCCGCGAGCAAAATCAATCCGTTCGGCCCGGGTCCTTGCGCCTTGACAGGGCGTCCAGCCGAAGCCTACTTTCCGCGCCTGTTCCGCGTCGGAGTAGCGTCGGATGGGCGAGGATAAGGACCCGGAGGCGCTCCGCAGGCTGGACGAGCGCCTCGCCAAGGCGCGCGAGAGCGAATCCCTCGGCGCGCGGCCGGGCGGCCCCGGTTACGGGGCGGGCGGGGAACCGCCGCAATCCGCTCTCGGCATCGCGCTCCGGGTGAGCGTGGAACTGGTGGCGGCGATCGCGGTCGGGGTCGCGATCGGATGGCTGATCGATACGTGGCTGGATACCGACCCCTGGGGACTGATCGTGTTCGTGTTCCTGGGCGGTCTCGCGGGCATGCTGAACGTCTACAAGCTGGCCCAAGGGTTCGCCCAGGGGCCCGGCTTTCGCGGCAAGGACAAGGATAAGCGATAGGAACCCTCGACGTGGCGCAGGCAGGCCCCCTCTCCCAGTTCGAAATCAAGCCGCTGATCCCGATTCAGGTGGGCGGCGTCGATCTCTCCTTCACCAATTCCGCCCTGTTCATGACGCTGACCCTGATGACCGTGGTCGCGTTCCTGACGCTCGGCATGCGCGGCCGCGCGCTGGTGCCGGGCCGCTGGCAATCGATGGTGGAGCTTTCCTACGGCTTCATCGGCAACCTGATCCGCGACACCATCGGGCCCGAGGGGCGGCCCTACTTCGCGCTCGTCTTCACCATCTTCATGTTCGTGCTGTTCGGCAACATGTGGGGGATGATGCCCTACAGCTTCACCTTCACCAGCCACATCGCGGTCACCTTTGCGATGGCGATCGTCATCTTCATCGGCGTCACCATCCTCGGCTTCGTCAAGCACGGGTTCCACTTCTTCTCGTTCTTCCTGCCGCCGGGCGCGCCGCTGTTCATCGCGCCGCTGCTGATCGTGATCGAGATCATTTCCTACCTCTCGCGCCCGATCAGCCTGTCGGTGCGGTTGTTCGCCAACATGCTCGCCGGCCACACGCTGCTCAAGGTGTTCGCCGGGTTCATCGTCTCCCTCGGCGTGTTCGGCGTGGTGCCGCTCGCCTTCGTGGTCGCGCTGACCGGGCTCGAATTCGTGATCGCGTTCCTGCAGGCGTTCGTGTTCACGATCCTCACCTGCCTTTACATCAACGACGCCTTGCATCTGCACTGAACAACCTCGGAAAGGATTGATCCCATGGAACTCCAAGCCGCCAAGCTCCTCGGCGCCGGCCTCGCCGTCATCGGCGTGATCGGCTCCGGTATCGGCATCGGCAACATCTTCGCCGCCTTCATCCAGGCGGTCGGGCGCAACCCGTCGGCCCAGGGCGCGGTCTTTCCCATGACCATGCTCGGCTTCGCGCTGGTGGAAGCGATCGCGCTGTTCGCGCTGGTGATCGCGCTCGTGATCCTGTTCGGGTGATCTTTAGTCTGCTTCGCGCGACTTCTGTCGTGTTACGCGGGTAACCCCCATGCCGCAGTTCGATCCCAGTTCGTTCGCGTCCCAGATCTTCTGGCTCGCGGTCACCTTCGTGGCGCTCTACTTCGTCATGCGCCGCGTGGTGGTGCCGCGCATCGCCGACGTCCTGGACACGCGGCGGCGGCGGATCGAAACCAACCTGGAGAAGGCCGAGACCCTGAAGAAGGACGCGGCCGCGGCGCTCGCGGCCTACGAAAAGGCGGTGGGCGCGGCGCGCGAACAGGCCCGCGGCCTGATCGCCGAGGCCGGCCAGCGCATCGCCGAAACCGCGGCGCGCGAGGAAGCGGAACTGGCGAAGAAGCTGGCGGCCCGGGTGGCGGAAAGCGAGGCCGGCATCGCCCGCGCGCTGGACGCCGCCATGGGCGGCGTGCGCGAGGCGGCCGCCGAGGCCGCCGCCGACGCGGCAAGGCGCCTGATCGGCGAGCGGCCGGACCGGGCCGAGGCCGACAAAGCGGTCGCCGCCGTGCTCAAGGGCGGGAATTGAAGGAGGCATCGGCCGTGAACTTCCTGTCCGATCCGACGTTCTGGGTGGCGGTGTCGCTGGTGATCTTCGCCGCGCTGGTGTGGCGGCCGATCGCCAAGTCGGTGCCCAAGGCGCTCGACGACCGCGCCGCCCGGATCAAGGCCGAAATGGACGAGGCGGAGCAGCTGCGCGCCGAGGCGCAGGAACTGCTCGCCCAGTATCAGCGCAAGCAGCGCGAGGTCGCGATCGAGGCCGAATCGATCGTCCGCCACGCGCGCGAGGAAGCGAACCGGATGGCCGCCGAGGGCAAGGCCAGGCTCGAAGCCGCCCTCAAGCGCCGCGAAAAGGCGGCGCTGGAACGCGTCCGCCGCGCCGAGGAACAGGCGACGGCGGCGGTGCGGGCGCACGCGGTCGACCTCGCGGTCGCGGCGACGCGCGAACTGCTCGCGCAGCACCTGACGCCCGCCAAGGACGATGCGCTCATCGACCAGGCGATCCGGGAATTGCCGGAACGGCTAAGGGTGCATTAGTCGGATTTACGTCATTGCGAGGAGGCTGAAAGCCGACGAAGCAATCCACGCGCGACGCATGACCGAAGTTCTGATGGATCGCCACGGCCGCGTTCCGCGGCCTCGCGATGACGGCAATAGGCATAATCGAACGACCGTCCGGCCAACGGACGGCTCTCAAAAAAAACGCCCCAGGTTTCCCAGGGGCCCTATTCAAGGCGCGGCGGGCGAAAGCCTCCCGCGCCGGTTTTGTGTGGCGACCCGGGTTCGCGGCCTCACCCTTCGACATTGCTCAGAGTGAGGCCAAGATCGGTCCCCCATGCCGAGTCTGTCGAAGCATGAGGGCCGATCGAATCATCACCCGGTTTTTACGTTGCCGTGCCTAGGGCAAATGCCTATATTATGTCAATCCTTGACATAGGAGCGGCCATGGCCACCAACGTCCACCTGACCCCGGAACTGGAGAAATTCGCCCGCAAGTGCGTGAAGAGCGGGCAATACAACAACGTAAGCGAGGTGGTGCGTTCCGCGTTGCGCCTCATGCAGGAGCAGGAGAAGCGTCGTCAGGACTTCGCCGCCATGCTGGACGCCGCGCGGGCGGAAGCCGCCAGCGAAGGCGTCCATGACGTCGACTCGGTGGCCGCCGAGATGGATAAGGTCGTTCGCGGCGCGCGGCGATGACGGCGGCGGTTTTCGCGCCCGCCGCCCGGCGCGACCTGCTGGATGCCGCGCGCTGGATCGCCAAGGACAATCCCCGCGCCGCGCTGGCGCTGAAGGATGCCGTGATCCGCGCGGCGCGGCGGATCGGCAAGCATTCCGCCATCGGCGTCGAGCGCCCCGACATCGCCGGCCCGCCGATCCACTTTCTCCCGCTTACGGGATTTCCCTACGTCATGGTCTACGACGCCGACCGGCGGCCGCCGCTGATCTTGCGCGTCCTTCACGCCGCCCGGGATCTGCCGGAGCTTTTGCGGGGGGAGTTGTGATGGTAAAACGATAAAGTGGTTACCATGAGCAAGAGCAAAGCAAGGGTCAAAAAACTAAAATCAATTCCCCGGTTCCGGACCGAGGCCGAGGAACGCCGGTTCTGGGAAGCACACGATTCGACCGATTACCTGGATTGGGCGAAGGCCGGGCGCGCGCGCTTTCCGAACCTCAAGCCCTCCACCAAGGCGATCTCGCTCCGCCTGCCCGCCAGCCTTCTGGAGCGGATCAAGATCGAGGCCAACCGCCGCGACGTGCCCTATCAGTCGCTGATCAAGATTTGGCTCAAGGAGAAAACCGACGCGGCGTGAGGCGAGATAAAGCGCAATAGAGTGCTGTATGCTATTTGGTAGAGGTATGTGATGAGTTCAATGCCAATCCCTAACACGACACCTCAAAACCAATTCCTCAGGAATGTCCTACCGCCCTACAATGCCTACATGGGCGATATGGGCTCGGATTGGAAAGCGAGAGCCGCAGGAAACGCCGTTTCGCATTTTGCCGAACATGTTTGGTTTTACTACAGCTACCATGATACATCACAACTGCATGGAGCGCCGTCGGCAGAGAAATATGTTGAGCACTTGGCGAATGTTAGTCGCTGTCCAGAATTAGTAATTATTTGGGACTTTGCTTTATCAAATAAGCATCGCTTCCTTACTCGTTCGGTCCAAAACCGTTACGTATCAACGGCTACGGGCGCAGTTACTTCCAGAACTATTGCCGGTTCAACCGACGCAATAATCCCAGATTCGACAGAACTAGATAATACAAATGCTGAACGATTATGGATGCCTAACTGTAATTGTTACTATGATGCTGTTCTCAAAAAGACTGTCGACTATTGGAGTAATTATCTATTGACGGCTCCCACCTACTCATAGCGAATCTCGCCCATCCTCATCCACTCATCCGCCCCCACTCGTCCTCGTCGATGGTCTTGACGCCGAGTTCGCGCGCTTTCTTGGCCTTCGAGCCCGCGTCCGCGCCCACCACCACCAGATCGGTTTTCGCCGAAACCGAGCCTGCCACCTTGGCGCCTAAGGCCTCGGCGCGCGCCTTGGCCTCGCCCCGGCTCATGCCGGATAGCGTTCCGGTGAAAACCACGGTCTTCCCCGCGAGCGGCGATTTCGCCGAAACCTTGGGCGCGACGAAGTCCTCCACCGTCACCTCTTTCTGCAGTTCCGCCAGCGCCTCGCGATTCTTCTTTTCCGCCGCGAACTCGATCAAATCGGCCGCGAGCGACGGCCCGATCCCCTCGATCGCAGTCAAGTCGCGGTAGGCTTCCGATTCCGCGTCATGCGCGGCTTCCATCGCCTTCCACCAGCCCTTGAGGGTTCCGTAATGCTTGGCGAGCAATTTCGCCGTCGCCTGGCCCACTTGGGGGATGCCCAGCGCATAGATGAAGCGGGCCAATGAAATCGTCCGGCGCGCCTCGATCGCCGCCGTCAGGTTCGCCGCCGACTTCTCGCCCCAGCCTTCGCGCGCGGCGATGTCACTCTCCTTCCGGTGCAAGCGGAACACGTCGGCGGGGGTTTCGATCAGGCGCTCCTTCCAGAACGCCTCGATGTGCCTTTCGCCGAGCCCCTCGATGTCGAAGGCGTCGCGGGTGACGAAATGGCGGAGCCGTTCCACCGCCTGCGCCGGGCACACCAGCCCGCCGGTGCAGCGCCGGGCGGCTTCGCCTTCCTCGCGCGCCACGTGGGCGCCGCATTCGGGGCAGCGTTCGGGGAAATGGAACGGCTTCGCCGATTTCGGGCGCCTGTCCTTCACCACCTCGATCACCTGCGGGATCACGTCGCCCGCGCGCTGGATCACCACCGTGTCGCCTTCGCGCACGTCTTTTTCCCGGATGTAGTCTTCGTTGTGGAGCGTCGCGCGCCCGACCGTGACGCCGCCGACGCCGACCGGCTCCAATTCCGCGACCGGGGTGAGCACGCCCGTGCGCCCGACCTGGACCTTGATCTCGCGCACCGTCGTGGTCGCCCGCTCGGCCGGGAATTTGTGGGCGATCGCCCAGCGCGGCGCGCGGCTGACGAAGCCCAGCCGCCGCTGCCAGTCGATGCGGTTCACCTTGTAGACGACGCCGTCGATTTCGTACGGCAATTTGGCGCGCTTGCCTTCGACCTCGCGCCAATAGTTCAGCGCGTCGTCGAGCCGGGCGCATCGCTTCGCCAGCGGGTTGACCGGAAAGCCCCACCCTTCCAGCCGTTCGTAGAATTCCCCCTGGGTCTTCCACGCCGCTTCGCCGCCGTAGCCGTCCGCGTCGACGCCCGACACCTCGCCCCAGGCGTAGGCGAAGAAGGAAAGCGGCCGCCGCGCCGTCACCCCGGCGTCGAGCTGGCGCATGGAACCGGCCGCCGCGTTGCGCGGGTTGGCGAAAACCTTTTCGCCCGCCTCTTTCTGGCGCTCGTTGAGAGAGAGGAAGTCGGATTTTTTCATATAGACCTCGCCCCGCACCTCGACCAAGGGCGGCGCGCGGCCCTTCATTTCGCGCGGCACGGTCGCGAGCGTCGCGAGGTTGCGGGTGATGTCTTCGCCCTCGGTGCCGTCGCCGCGCGTCGCGCCGGACACGAACCGGCCCTCCTGGTAACGGAGCGACACCGAAAGCCCGTCGATTTTGGGCTCCGCCATCAGTTCCACGTCCGCGCCCGCCTCCAGCTTCAGGAACCGGCGGATCGAGTCGAGGAAGTCGGCCACGTCTTCGTCGCTGAAGGCGTTGCCGAGCGAAAGCATCGGCCGGGCGTGGCGGATTTTCTTGAATCCCGCCGCCGGCGCGGCCCCGACACGCAACGAAGGGCTGTCGGCGCGGATCAGGCTCGGAAAGCGCGCCTCGATCGCGGCGTTGCGGGCGCGGAGCGCGTCGTAGGCCGCGTCCGCGATAACCGGCGCGTCCTTCTGGTAGTACGCCTGGTCGTGCTTGGCGATTTCGGCGGCCAAATGCGCCAGTTCCGCCGCCGCCTCCAGCGGCGTCAAATCCGCGACGGATTCTTCCTTGGTCTTCCCCTTGCGGCTCACGACGCGGCCTTGGCCTTGCGCGGCTTGCCGCTCCGTTCGGCGTCGGCCCCGAGCAGGCTTTTCGCCGCGGCGCGGGCCTCGTCGGTGACGCGCGCGCCGGCCAGCATACGGGCGATTTCCTCGATCCGCGCGGCGTCGTCGAGCGGCTCGGCCGAGGTGGTGGTCGCGCCCTTGGCGGTGCGCTTGGCGATACGGACGTGGGCGTCGCCGCGCGCCGCGACCTGGGGCGAGTGCGTTACCACCAGCACCTGCGCCGCGCGCGCGAGGCCGGCGAGCCGCTCGCCCACGGCGGCCGCGACCGCGCCGCCGACGCCCGCGTCCACTTCGTCGAACACCAGCACCGGCACCGGATCGGCGCCCGCCAATACGGCCTTGAGCGCCAGCATGAAGCGCGCCAGTTCGCCGCCCGAGGCGATCTTGTTGAGCGGCCCCGGCGGCTGGCCGGGATTGGTTTCGGCCTCGAACAGCACCTTGTCGCAGCCGGAGGGGCCCCAGTCGGATTCGGCCGCCGCCTCGATCCGTGCGCGGAAGCCCGCCTTGCCCAGTTTCAGGGGCGCCATTTCCGCCGTCACCGCGCGGCTCATGGCTTCGGCCCCGGCGCGGCGTTTATTTGAGAGTTCGTCGGCGCGGGCGACGAACGCGCGGCGCGCATCCTCGGCCGCGCGCGCGAGCTTCTTCGCCGCCTCGCCCCCGTCCTCGATGGCGGAAAGGTCCGCCCGCAGCTTTTGCAGCACCTCGGGCAGGCGATCCGCCCCGATGCCGTGCTTGCGCGCGGCGGCGCGGAGCGCGAACAGGCGTTCCTCGGCCGCCTCCAGCTTGCGGGGGTCGATCTCGATCCCGGCACCCGCGCGTTCCAACTGGGCGCGGGCTTCGGCCGCCTCGGACGCCGCGCGGGCGAGCGCTCCGAGCGCGGCGTCGAGCTTGCCGCCCGCCTGGGGCGCGACCCGTTCCAGCTGGCGATGGGCCGAGGCGAGCGCGCCCTCCACTCCCTTGCCGGCGTCGAGGTCGGCGGCGGCCCCGGCGAGCGCGTCGCCGAGCTTGCCCGCGTTCTGCTGGAGCGCGCGGGCGGAGGCCAGTTCGGCTTCCTCCCCCGGCTTGGGGCCGAGGCGGGAAAGCTCCTCCGCCGCGTGGCGCAGATAGTCCTCCTCGCGCCGCGCCTTTTCCAGGTTCTCGGCGGCGGCGCGGGCCTTGGCTTCCGCCTCGCGCCAGCCGTGCCAGGCGGCGGCGACGCGCGCCGCGTCGGCGGCCAGCCCGGCGAAGGCGTCGAGCAGCGCGCGGTGCGAGGCCGCGTCGATCAGGCGCTGGGATTCGAACTGGCCGTGAATCTCGACCAGGGTTTCGCCGACCTGGCGCAGCAGCGCGACGCCGACCGGCTGGTCGTTGACGAAGGCGCGCGAGCGGCCGTCCGCGCCGAGGACACGGCGCAGGATCAGCGCGCCGTCGTCCGCTCCCTCGATCCCGTGTTCGGCCAGCAGCGCGCACGCCGGATGATCGGGCGCGAGCCGGAATTCGGCCGCGACCGAGGCCTGGCGGGACCCGGCGCGCACCAGCCGGGCTTCGGCGCGCAGCCCGAGCGCCAAGCCGAGGGCGTCGAGGAGAATGGATTTGCCCGCGCCGGTTTCGCCGGTGAGCGCGGTGAAGCCGGGGCGGAATTCGAGGTCGAGCGCCTCGATCAAGACGACGTCGCGGATGGTGAGTGTGCCGAGCATTTTGTGTTTATAACGAACTTGGCGGTCGTTGAATCGCCCCCACCCCAACCCTCCCCCGTCGAGGGGGAGGGAGTGACATTTTGGCGAGCCCTACGTTTTCCCTCCCCCCCCTTGCGGGGGAGGGACAGGGTGGAGGGTATGCCGGGCCATGCGCAAGGGCGACGCGACCCTCACCAAATCTTGTACCAGGGCTTCTCGGCCTTCTTGTCGGGAATCGGTTCGACCCGGGGCGCCGGCGTGGAATCGGCCCAGGGCATGTACCAGACCTTTTCCACTTTCCGCGGGCGGACCTGCTTTTCCTCGATCATCTCGTAGGAGTCCATGTACCAGTCGTTGCCGGGGAAGTTGTGGCCGAGAACGGCGGCGGTGCGGCGCGCCTCGTCGTGCAGGCCGAGCGCGGTGTAGGCCTCCGACAGGCGGTGCAGCGCCTCGGGCACATGGGTGGTGGTCTGGAACTTGTCCACCACCACCTTGAAGCGGTTGATGGCGGCGAGGTAGTTGCCGCGTTTCAGATAGTAGCGGCCGACTTCCATCTCCTTGCCCGCGAGATGGTCGACGGTGAGGTCGATCTTGACCTTGGCGTCGCGCGCGTAGCGGGTTTCGGGAAAGCGGGCGACGATCTCCTTCAGGCTCGCGAGCGCGAGGTCGGTCATGCGCTGGTCGCGCTCCACGTCGGAAATCTGCTCGTAGTAGCAGAGCGCCTTGAGGTAGTGGGCGTAGGCGATGTCCGGGTTGCTCGGGTGCAGCGAGATGAACCGCTCGAGCGCGACCACGGCGTCGTCGTAGCGGTTGTTCTGGTAATGGGCGTAGGCCGCCATCAGCTGCGCCTTGGTCGCCCACACCGAATAGGGGTGCTGGCGCTCGACCTCCTCGAAGGCCTTGGCGGCGTCGCGGTAGAACTCGCGCTGCAACTGGGCCATGCCCTCGTTGTAGAGCTGGTCGACGGGGCGCTCGACGTACTTCTCCTTCTCGGCGCAGGCGGCGAGCAGCAGGGCGGCGGCGGAAAGGGTCAGGGCGAGCGTTCGGTACATGGGATTCGCAGGTCGGGACGCCGAAAGGCCGGGGAATCGCCCGGGGCGACCATGATACCACGCTCGGCGCGAGGGGGGAGCGTTATTCGGCGGCGAGGCCGGGCTTGGCGTGGAAGTCGCGCTCGGCGGCTTCGGATTCGGCGACGGTCAGGTCGTCGATCCGCCACGCGGAGGGATCGGCGAAAAGCGCGCGCAGCAGGCGGTTGTTGGCGCCGTGGCCGGAGCGGACGCCCCGGAACGAGCCGAGCACCATGCCGCCCGCGAGGTAGAGATCGCCCAGCGCGTCGAGCGCCTTGTGGCGCACGAATTCGTCCTCGTAGCGGAGCCCTTCCTCGTTCAGCACACGGCCGGCGTCGACCACGATCGCGTTTTCGAGCGAACCGCCGCGGGCGAGCCCGGCGGCGCGGAGCTTTTCCACGTCCTCGAGGAAACCGAAGGTGCGGGCGCGGGACAGTTCCTTGCGGAAGGCGCCATTGACCAGCGGCAGCGCCAGCGCCTGGCGCGCGACCGCCGCGCTGGCGAAATCGATTTCGCAATCGAGGGTCAGGCAGCGCCCCGGCGCGAGCGACGCGGTCGCCGGACCGTCGGCGAGCGAGATTTCCTTGAGCACGCGCACGACCCGGCGCGGCGCGGCTTGTTCCGCGAGGCCGGTGCATTCGATCAGGAACACGAACGGCGCGGAGCTTCCGTCCATGATCGGCACTTCGGGACCGTCGAGATCGACCCGCGCGTTGTCGACGCCAAGGCCGGCGAACGCGGCCATCAGGTGTTCGACCGTGCCGACGGTGACGCCGGCGCCGTTGCCGAGCACGGTGCACATGCGCGTGTCGACGACGCGATCGAAGCGCGCGGGAATGTCGCGCGCTTCGGTCTCGACGTCGAGACGGCGGAAGACGATGCCGTGATCCGGGCCCGCCGGATGAATCGTCATGGTCACGCTCATGCCCGAATGCAACCCGATGCCGACGCACTCGACCGCGGACGCGAGCGTCTGCTGCGGCACGAAGCCCGCGCGGCGCACGGCAGCGCCTTCGGCGGGCGCGTCCTCGGGTCGCGAATGACGGGTGGCGGGGACGGCAAAAACGGTCACGGCGCGCGAAAATTTCCCAGATAAACCAAGGGCCTTCGGGGGGTTCTGTACCAGCCGCCCCGAAGGCCCTCAAGTCACAGATTGTTTCCTATTGTTACGCTTTTACAAGCCCTTAACCACACGATTCAGTTCGCCTGTCGGCGCAGGAACGCGGGGATGTCGAGCAGGTCGTCTTCCGGTCCCGACGTGCTGATCCGATCCTGGGGCTCGGCCTTGAGCGCGTGGGCGGCGGCCGAACCGGTCTCCATCGGCTTGACGGACGACTGGGCGGGCGATGAAGCGGTCATTGGGGCGGATTCCTTGGGTTTGGCCGGGGCTTGGCGGCTGGTGATGCGGTCGAAGAGCGACGGGAACGCCCGCCGGGCGGCGGCGCTCATGGGCGAAACCTTGTTCGCTTGCGCGCCTATCGGCGCGACCCCTGAATCGCGTGCGGCCGGGGCGGCGGCGGGCTGGACGGGCACCTCGCGCCTGGCCTCGTTCGCCGGGGCGCCGGCCGGGGCGCTCGGAATGAAGGCATCCAGCGCCCCCATCTGCGGCATGGCGGCGGGACGCGGGAGATCGCGCAGCACGGGCCGGCGCGGCGGGGCGGGCGGCATCGGCGGCGCCGCGGGAGCGGCCTCGGGCGCCGGGGCGGGTGCCGGAGCCGCGGCGGGGGCCTCGGCGGCGGCGGAATTTTCGGCGGCTTGTAGAACGGCCTCGGCGAGCGCCTCGACCGACTCGCAGGCCGGCGGCGGCACCAGTTCGGCGGCTTCGTCGGCCATGACCGCTTCGGCTTTCGCTTCCGCCGCCAGATTGGACGTCATGGCGGGGGCCGGAACCGCTTCGGCGACGGGGGCTTGAACGGCGGGCGCCTGAACAATCGATGCGGGCGCGGCCGCGACCGCCGGCTCGATCTTGGGCGCGGGCGCGGCGACGGACGTGGATATAGGCGCGAACATGGGCGCCGGGCGGATGGCCTGGAGCCGTTCCAGGATCGAGAGCCTCGGTTCGGCCGGCTTGGGCGCGGCTTGCGCGGCCGAGCGGATGCCGGTCGCGACCACGGAAACGCGGACGCGGCCTTCGAGGGCTTCGTCGTAGGCCGCGCCGAAGATGATGTGGGCGTCTTCGTCCACTTCGGCGCGGATGCGGTTGGCGGCCTCATCGACCTCGAACAGCGTCATGTCGCGCCCGCCGGTGATGTTGATCAGCACGCCGCGCGCGCCCTTCATCGAGGCGTCGTCGATCAGCGGATTGGCGATGGCGGCTTCGGCGGCATCCAGCGCGCGGCGCTCGCCGTCCGATTCGCCGGTGCCCATCATCGCCTTGCCCATCTCGCTCATCACCGAGCGCACGTCGGCGAAATCGAGGTTGATCAGGCCGGGCATGACCATCAGGTCGGTGACGCTGCGCACGCCGGAATAGAGCACGTCGTCGGCGATGGCGAAGGCGTCGGCGAAGGTGGTCTTTTCGTTGGCGATGCGGAACAGATTCTGGTTGGGAATCACGATCAGGGTGTCGACGTGGCTCTCCAGTTCCTGCAGCCCCGCGTCGGCGAGGCGCATGCGGTTGGGCCCCTCGAACTGGAACGGCTTGGTGACCACGCCGACGGTGAGGATGCCGTGGTCGCGGCACGCCTTGGCGATGATCGGCGCGGCGCCGGTGCCGGTGCCGCCGCCGAGACCGGCGGCGATGAACGCCATGTGCGTGCCCTTGATCTCCTCGACGATCCGCTCGAGCGCCTCTTCGGCGGCGGCGCGTCCCAAATCGGGCCTGGCGCCCGCGCCGAGACCCTGGGTGACGCCGACGCCGAGCTGGATGCGTTTCTCGGCGCGCGCATGGCGCAAGGCCTGAGCATCCGTGTTGGCGACGATGAAGTCGACTCCCTGCAACTCGAGGCGGATCATGTTGTTGACCGCGTTGCCGCCGGCGCCGCCGATGCCGATGACGGTGATGCGCGGGCGCAGCTCGGCCGGATCTGTCCCGGTGGGCGCGTCGGAAGACGAAGGGAGGCTCAGGTTGATGGTCATGTCGAATCTCCAAGGGCTTGCACTCGCGCCAGAATGCCCCCCAATGGTTGATAAGCCGTTACCGGGCGCGCCGGATCGCGGGAGAATCGTTGGGGATTTCGCGTCGCGAACGGCGCACGCCGTTCGCCGCGCGCGACGGCGCGTGGGCAAGCGCCGCCTTGATGCCGATCGCGCGCGGGTAAAACGGGCTTAAGCCCTTGATCGGGCACGAAACCCTTCGCCCGGAGAACGTTTTTATGAGCATTTATTAGCATTTCTGCCCTTAAGTCGTTGAAATCCCGCGCCCCGATAGGGGCGCATCATTTGATGCGCGCGGGGATTCGCCCGCGCGCCCCGCCGGGATAGGCGGTTTGGGATGCAGATATTATGCTATATATCCTATTATACGTTTTTAGTCAATTTTAATGAAAATATTCTTGACATAAAGTTCTCTCTATGTTCTTATCCCGAGCGTTTCAGGGAGAGCCCCATGATCCGCAACGAAAAGGAATACCCGATCCCGCGATTGCCCCAGCTGCTGACCGAGGACGGCTTGCGGAACCTGATGCGGGAGCGCGCGTACTGGGACCTCAAGCACCCGAGTTCGCCTCTTTACCAGCGCTTGGTGGCGCAGGGATTCGCGTTCCTGTTTCCGGGCAAGACAAAATACGACGAACCCGGCAAGGCAATCGACGTCTCTCCGTTACCGCCCGAAGCGGTCGCGCATCAAGTCGCCCAAGTGAACCGGGAGATGGACCGTCTGGAACGCTCGCTCGCGGGCACGTCTATTGTCGCGCAAGAGAAGCACGACGAGGAGAATCGACAGCCCTTCGATGAACGCCCGACGAGCCGCCGTGAAGGCGCCGTCCACGTCCAGTCCCACACAAGGGACGGCGGCAAGACCGAGGTCGCCGATTATTGGCGGGCAAAGCCGGGGCAAGGTAACGAGGACGACACGCGCGGCGGTACGAATAACGACGGAGCAGATCGCGCCGAGCCGATATCGAACCGCGATACCGACGACGCCGAAGCCGTCCAGGCCGGGAACGACGACGAACGGCTCCCGTCCCGCGACGCCCAGGTCGTCCCGAATCCCGAAAAGATGGTGCGCGAATGGACCGGCACGTGGCGGGGCCGGGGAACGGAAAAATTCGAATGCGTCGGCCTTGTGAAAGAGGCGATTCCCGAAATCGGCCATACCTCAACATGGCGGGAAAGCGATAAAATAATCGAACCGGGAAATCCGCCGCTGGAACCGGGCACCGCCATCGCCACCTTCAGCGATGGGAAATACTTAAACAAAAGCGGCGAAAGCCATGCCGCGATCTTCCTCGGCTACGACACCAAGGACGGACAGGATGGAATACGGGTGTTCGACCAATTTCGTGGGAGCAGAGGAGCGAGAGAGCGCTTCATTCCCTTCAACCGTCCCGACAAAACGCCGGTCAACCGCGCCGAAAGCTTTTCCGTCATCAAGAAAGGGAACTGATTCGATGCGATTCACAATAAAATTGTCGGTTCCCTGGGTGCGGCGATTACTCCAAGCCGTCATGACGATCGCCTGCGTCGTTCCGGCGTGGGCGGGAGAAGTGGAAACCGAATGCCCGATGAAGCATCCGGAGAAACCGGCAGTCCGATTTCACGCCGGCGAATGCTTGCCCGATGGCGAGGCAGCGTGGACGCATATTCCCGACCAAATAATGGATCACGGCAACAGTGTCTTTACCGCGGTGCAAATTCATAAAACTCCGAGTTCGCCGCCCCTGCGCAAGGCCAAGATCGAGTGCGTTTACAGGGACAAATCCGTAATCTTGATCGCCGTACCCGGTGAATTGCTGCGGTGCGCGATTCGCTATCGTGAACCGATCTACAAAGGCCTGGGCACGGATGGAAAGGACGTGTGGGTCGGCGAATGGGAAACCTTTCGCGTCTGGGCGGTGTCGGAAAAGGAATAGGTCGGAAAATAGAGGAAGCCGCGCATTATCGGCGCGGAAAACTCACGCACGAGGCCCCGGCGTTTTCCCCGGGGGGGTCTACCCCTAAAAATTCTCCCGCAGCCATTGGCCGAGGCGGCCGAAGCGTCCGGGGTGGTGCTCGCCCGCCGCCAGCGCGGCGGCTTCGGCCGCGCGCGGGGTCTTGAGCGCGAATTCGAGCAGCCCGGCCGCGGTTGAGAACGCAGGGCCACTCACCGCTTCGGCCAGGCCCTCGATCGCCTTGGGCCGGCCCTGGCGCACCTGGCGATCGAGCATCCGCCCGACCAGCTCGCGCACGCCGGAAAGCTGCGAGGCGCCGCCGGTCAGCACCACGCGCCGCCCGGCGGTCTGGGCGAAGCCGGCGGCTTCGAGCCGTTGGCGCACCAGTTCGAGCGTTTCCTCGACCCGGGGGCGCACGATGCCGACCAGGAGCGAGCGCGGGATCTGGTGCGGCTCGCTCGCGTTTTCCTCCCCGATCAGGGGCACGGTGATCATCTCGCGGTCGTCGGACGGCGACGGCAGCACGCTGGCGTATAGCGTCTTCAGCCGTTCCGCCCCGGCGAGCGGAGTCGAAAGCCCGCGCGCGATGTCGTTGGTGACGTGCACGCCGCCGACCGGCACGCAGTCCGCGTGCACCAGCTCGCCGTCGAAAAAGACCGCGACCGAGGTGGTGCCGCCGCCCATGTCGATGAGCGTGACGCCGAGCTGGATCTCGTCCTCGACCAGGCTCGCCAGCGCCGAGGCGTACGGCGCCGCCACCACCTGCTCCACGTCCAGATGCCCGCGCGCCACCGCCGTGTTGAGGTTGCGCAGCGCCGCCCCCGGCGCCGTGATCACGTGCACGTTGACGCCGAGGCGCTGGCCGTAAAGCCCGCGCGGATCGCGCACGCCGCGCGTGCCGTCGATCGCGTAGCCGACCGGAATCGCGTGCAGCGGTTCGTGGTCGGCGGGCTTGCCTTCCAGCGCGGCCTCCGGGTCCATCACCCGGCGTACGTCCGAATCGCCGATGGCGTGGCCGCCGATCGCCACTTCGTAGGCGACCAGACGCGAGGCGACGCCGACGCCGGAATAGTTGACCACCACGTGGCGGATGTTTTCGCCGGCCATCTGTTCCGCCGCCTCGACCGCGGCGCGGACCGAGGATTCGACGCCCTCCAGGTCGACGATCGCGCCCGCGCGCAGGCCGCGTGCCGCCTGGTGGCCGATGCCGACCACGCGCGCGGGCCTCTCCGCCCCGCCCGGTTTGGCGATCAGGCAGCAGACCTTGGTGGTGCCGACGTCGAGGGCCGCGATCAGGCCGCTGCGGGGCTTGGCGCTGCCATTTTTCTTCTTCTTTGAATGCATGGGGATTCTTCCTTGGCAATCCGCTGGGGATGGGGCGATGGCCGTTCAGGTTTCCTTGTCGTTGCCGCGGGTGCGGACGATCAGGCGGTCGGGCAGGCGCAGATCGAGCACGCGCACGTCGCGGCCGAGCACGCCCGGACCGCGTTCATATTCGGCGAGCCGCTTCCAGGCGGCGTCGGCGCCGTCCTCGGGCAACTGGACGTCGACGACGCCGTCGATGCGCACGTTCCAGCGCCGGCCGCCGACGCGCACCGCCGCCGTCACCCGCTTCATCAGGTCGGGCTCGGTCGCGAGCGTCGCGAGAATGGCGCGCGCGTGGAGCGCGGCGTCCTCGCCCACCACCACCGGCAGGTGATTGAACCGTTCCAGTCCCTCGCGCAGGATCACCTGCCCGTCGCGGTCGATCAGTGCGAAGCGGCCCTGGTGCTGCCACAGCGCCAGCGGCTCGCGTTCCTCGATGCGCACCACGATGGTCGCGGGCCACATGCGGCTGACGCTGGCGCGCCGCACCCACGGCAATTCCTCCAGGCGGCGGCGGGCGGCGTCGGCGTCGAAGGCGAACAGCGCCGAGCCGCGCGCGACCTTGAGCCGGGCGAGCAGGTCCGCGTGCGCGGTTTCGGTCCGCCCCAGGACCAGCACGTCGTCGACGCGGAAGCCGGCCTCGGCGAGCGCCGCGACGACCGCGACGCGCGCGCGATCGGCGATGCGTTCCACGCGGCCGTCCCGCCACGCGAGATAGCCGACGGCGCCTAAGCCCGCGACCAGGGCGGCGAGGCCCGCGAGCGCGAGCTTGCGCTTCAGCGCCCGGCGCACCTTGGGCCGGGGGTTCGACCGCTTGGCCTCGCTCATCCGTCGCACTCCGCGTTGTCCACCATCCAGCGCACCAGTTCGTCAAACGAAATCCCGACGTGGGCCGCCTGTTCCGGCACCAGCGATGTGGAGGTCATACCCGGCTGTGTGTTGACTTCGAGTAAATAAATCCGCCGCCCATCGTAGCGGAGATCGGCCCGGCTGACCCCCCGGCACCCCAGGGCCCGGTGGGCGGCGAGGCCCATCGCCAGCGCCTCGTCGTGGATTTTCTTCGGAACCTGGGCCGGAACGACGTGTTTGGACCCCCCGGGAGCGTATTTGGCGTCATAGTCGTAGAACCCCCGCCCGGTGGTGATTTCGGTCACCGCCAGCGCCCGGTCGCCCATCACCGCCACGGTCAGTTCGCGCCCGGGGATGAACCGTTCCACCATCAGCGCCCGGCGGGGCGAAGAGTCCTCGGGCACGGCGGGGGGCGCGTTGTCTCCTTCGCGCACGATCAGCACGCCGACGCTGGAGCCTTCGTCGCGCGGCTTGATCACGTAGGGCCGGGGCAGCGGATCGGCGGCGAGAATCTCGGCGCGCGTCGCCAGCACGTGCTCGGGCACGCGCAGGCCTTCCGCCGCGAACAGGCGCTTCGCGGTCGGCTTGTCCATGGCGAGCGCGGAGGCGAGCCGGCCCGAGTGGGTGTAGGGAACGCCGAGGATGTCGAGCAGGCCCTGGACGCAGCCGTCCTCGCCCCAGCGCCCGTGCAGCGCGTTGAACACCGCGTCGGGCCGGGGAAAAAGGCGCGTCATCAGGGCGCCCATGTCGCGCTGTACGTCGATCGCCGTCGCCCGCATGCCGAGCCGTTGCAGGGCGTGGGTCACCGCCGCGCCGCTCACCAGCGAGACCGCGCGCTCGGCCGACCAGCCGCCCATCAGGACCGCGATGTGTTTTGCCATGACCTAGACTCCTTCGCCGCCGGCCGGACGGCCGATGCGGCGGATTTCCCATTCGAGTTCGACGCCGGTGGCGGCCCGCACGCGCGCGCGCACCTCTTCGCCCAGGCGTTCGATGTCGTCGGCGCCGCTGCCTCCGGTGTTGATCAGGAAGTTGCAGTGCTTTTCCGATACCATCGCCGCGCCGCGCGTGAGCCCCCGGCAACCGGCGCGGTCGATCAGTTCCCACGCCTTCGCGCCCGGCGGATTCTTGAACGTGCTGCCGCCGGTCGCCGCGCGGGCGGGCTGGCTTTCCTCGCGCGCGTTCCGGATGTCGGCGAGGCGCTGGGCGATGATGGCGGGATCGCCCGCCTCGCCTTGCAGGATCGCGGAAACGAAAATCCAGTCCTCCGGCACGCCCGAACGCCGATAGGCGAAACCGAGGGCGGCATGGTCGAGGTCGTGGGAACGGCCGTCGCGGTCGAGGGCGACGGCGGCAACGGTCACGTCCTTCATCTCGCGCCCGAAGCAGCCCGCGTTCATGCGCAGCGCCCCCCCGACGGTGCCGGGCACGCCCGAGAGGAATTCGAGCCCGGCGATGCCGGCGGCGGCGGCGGCCAGCGCGACCGAGGAATCGAGCGCCGCCGCGCCCGCGCGCAACGTAATCCCTTCGCACGCCACGCCCGCGAATTCGCGGCCCAAACGGATGGTCACGCCGGCGACGCCGCCGTCGCGCACCAGGAGGTTCGAGCCGACCCCGATCACGGTCAGCGGCACGTCCTTCGGACGCCGGGCCAGGAATTGGGCGAGGTCGTCGACGTCGGCGGGCCGGAACAGCACCTCGGCGTTGCCCCCGGCGCGGAACCAGGTGACGCGGCCCAGCGCCGCGTCGGCGGTGTAACGGCCGCGCACCGGCGGCAGCCGGGAGAGCAAGTCCCGCGGTATTTTTTCCGCCGCCATCACGGACGCTTTCCCTTGCCCGGAAGGTGTTTCGCCAGTTCGCCCTCTAACTCCTTGGGCAACGCGTGCGCCCAGGCGGTGATCGACCCGGCGCCGAGGCACACCACCAGATCGCCGGACGCGACCAGCGGCGCGACCGTGGCCGCGAGCGCGTCGGGGGCGGATAGCGCGATCACCTGGCGGTGCCCGCGCCGGCGCAGGCCTTCAACCAGGGAATCACGGTCGGCGCCCGGGATGGACGCCTCGCCCGCCGCATAGACGTCGGCGACGACCACCGCGTCGGCGTCGTTGAAGCAGGTACAGAAACTTTCGAACAGGTCGTGAAGGCGCGTGTAGCGGTGCGGCTGCACCACCGCGACCACGCGGCCCCGGGTCGCGGTGCGCGCGGCCTTGAGCACGGCGGCGATCTCGACCGGGTGATGGGCGTAGTCGTCGATCACGGCGACGCCCGCCGCCTCGCCCACCCGGGTGAAACGGCGCTTGACGCCCTTGAACCCGGCGAAGGCGCGCCTGAGCGTCGCCTCGTCGATGCCCATGCGGTCGGCGACCGCAGTCGCGGCCAGCGAATTCTCGACGTTGTGGACGCCGAGCATGGGCAGATACATGTCCTCGATCTTCCGCGGCGCGCCGCCCTTGCGGTCGGCGATCAGGATGTCGTAGCGGCTGCCGCCCGCGTCGGCCCGGACGTTGATCCCGCGCACGTCCGCCTGCGGGCTGAAGCCGTAGGTGACGATCTTGCGGTCGGCGACGCGCGGCAGCATCGCCTGGACCTCGGGGTGGTCGATGCACAGCGCGGCGAAGCCGTAGAACGGGATGTTCTCGACGAAGGCGACGAAGGCGGCGCGCAGCGCATCGAACGTCTTGTAGTGGTCGAGGTGCTCGGGGTCGATGTTGGTGACCACGGCCACCGTCGCCGGCAGCTTGACGAAGGTGCCGTCCGATTCGTCGGCCTCGGCCACCAGCCAGTTGCCTCGGCCCAGGCGCGCGTTGCTGCCCCAGGCGTTGATGATGCCGCCGATGACCACGGTCGGGTCGTAGCCGGCGGCGTCGAGCACGGCGGCGATCAGGGACGTGGTGGTGGTCTTGCCGTGGGTGCCGCCGATCGCCACCGACCATTTGAGGCGCATCAGTTCGGCCAGCATTTCGGCGCGGCGCACCACCGGGATCAGGCGACGGCGCGCGGCGACCACCTCGGGGTTGTCGGGCTTGACGGCGGACGACACCACCACCACCTGCGCCTCGCCGAGATGGACCGCGTCGTGGCCGACCGCGACCGGAATGCCGAGCGCCTTGAGGCGCTTGACGTTGGCGCCGTCGCTCTGGTCGGTGCCCTGCACCTTGTAGCCGAGGCTGTGCAGCACCTCGGCGATGCCGCTCATGCCGATGCCGCCGATGCCGACGAAGTGGATGACGCCGATGGAAAGCGGAATGGCGATCATGGCGAAGACCTTTCCAAGGGCACCAGGGCGACCACCGCGTCGGCGAGCGCGCGGGCGGCGTCGGGCCTGGCCCGGGCGCGGGCGCACGCGGCGGCGCGGGCGAGAGCGGCGGGATCGGCGAGCAGGCGCGCGAGTTCGGCGGCAAGCGATTCGGGGGTAAGGGTTTCCTCCGCCAGCATCCAGGCGGCGCCCGCGTCGGCGAACGCGCGCGCGTTGGCGCGCTGGTGGTCGTCGGCGGCGTAGCGGTAGGGCACCAGGATCGCCGGGCGGCCGAGCGCGGCGAGCTCGGCGACGGTGGAAGCGCCGGACCGCGCGATTACCAACTGGGCGGCGGCCATGCGCGCGGGCGCGTCGGCGAAGAAGGGCGCGATCTCGGCGGCGACGTCGAGGGCGGCGTAGGCGGCGCGGGTGCGCTCCACGTCCTCGGGGCGGCACTGCTGGGCGACGCGAAGCCGCGCGCGCACGTCGCCGGGAAGGCGCGCGACCGCCTCCGGCACCGCGTCGGCGAAGACGCGGGCGCCTTGGCTGCCGCCGATCACCACGAGCGCGATCGGCGCATCCGTTTCCGGCGCGCGGTAGGGCGTTGCGGCGAGCGCCGCCACCTGCGGGCGCACCGGCATCCCGGTCGCCACCGCGCGCGGGCACGCGCCGGCGGGCAGGCCCCGGGTTTCGGCGAACGAGACGGCGATGCGCCGGGCGCCATGCGCGAGCAGGCGGTTGGCGCGCCCGAGCACGGCGTTCTGTTCGTGGATCGCGGTCGGAATCCCGCGCGCCTGGGCGGCGAGCACGGTCGGAAACGAGGCGTAGCCGCCGAAGCCGACCACCGCGCGGGGCGCCAGCCGGCCGAGCAGCCGGAACGCCTGCGCCGCGCCGAGGCCGAGGGCGAACACGGCCTTGATCTGGTGCCACGGATTCTTTCCGGCGAGGCCGCCGCCGGCGACCCGGTGCATGGGCGCGTCGCCGTCCGCCAGCGCCAGCGGCCGGCCGCGCGCGTCGGTCACCAGCACCGGGGCGAAGCCGCGCCCGTGCAGTTCGGCCGCGAGCGCCTCCGCCGGGAACAGGTGCCCGCCGGTGCCGCCCGCCGCCAGCGCGATGGTTCGGCTCATCGCGGGCTCCGTCCCTGCGCGGCCCGTTCGCCGGTTCTTTCGCCGGGCCGCTCGCGGGTCAGCGCCAGCACCATGCCGACGCCGAGCGCGATGCCGAGCGTCGAGGAGCCGCCGTAGGAGACGAACGGGAGCGTCATGCCCTTGGGCGGCATCAGGTTGATGGCCGACGCCATGTTGATGATCGCCTGCAGGCCGAACTGGACCAGGAGCCCCGCGACCGCGATCACCACGAACAAGTCCCAGTCGCGCAGCGCGCGCGCGAACCCGCGCAGCACCAGGAACAGGAACAGGCTGATCAGGATCAGGCCGACGATGACGCCGAATTCCTCGCCCACCACCGCGAAGATGAAGTCGGCGTGCGCGTCGGGCAGCACGCGCTTGACCTGCCCCTCGCCCGGCCCGCGCCCGAACAGCCCGCCGTTGCGGAGCGCGTCCAGCGCGCGCGAAACCTGGAAACCCTCGCCGCCGGCGGGATCGAGGAAGCGGTCGACCCGCGCCTGGACGTGGGCAAAGGCGAAATAGGCGCCGACGCTCGCGCCGATGAAGGCGAGCCCGATCGCCGCCACCAGCACCAGCGGCAGCCCGGCGAGGAAGAACTGCACGCCCCACACCGCCGCGATCAGCATGGTCTGGCCGACGTCGGGCTGCAGCAGCAGAAGCGCCGCGATCACGGCAAACAGGCCGCCCGCCAGCATGAACCCTGGGAATCGCTCGTCCATGCGCCTGTGCGCGAACAGCCCGGCCGCGACCACGGCGAAGGCGGGCTTGACGAATTCGGCCGGTTGCAGCGAAACGCCGGCGATCTGGATCCAGCGCACCGCGCCCTTGATCTCGACCCCCCGGAACAGCACCACCACCAGCATCGCGACCGAGACGGCGAGCATGACCGCGCCGAGACGCTTCACCCCCTGCGGCGAGAGAAACGAAACCGCCAGCATCAGGGCGAAGCCGAGCGCCAGGAACAGGAACTGGCGGCGCACGAAATAGAAGGAATCGAGGCCGAGCCGCTCGGCGACCGCGGGCGAAGCGGCCATGGTCAGCACCGCGCCGAGGGCGAGCAGGACGACGACCGCGCCCAGCGTCCAGCGGTCGATGGTCCACCACCAGCGGGCGAGCAGGCTGTTGTCGGTGCGGGCGAAGGGCGTCATGGGCGGGACCCTTTCGGCTGCGGCGCGACGGAGATGTCCTCGGGCTCCGCGCGCCAGCCGGGCAACGCCTCGACCAGCTTGCGGAAGGCTTCTCCGCGCGCCTCGAAATTGGCGAACTGGTCGAAGGACGCGCACGCGGGAGACAGCAGCACCACGCCCTCCTTGCCGTCGGCGAGCGCGGCGTCGCGCGCCTGGGCGAGCGCCGAGGCGAGATCGCCGGAGCGGGTCAGCGGAACCTTGCCGTCGAGCGCCCGGGCGAATCCGTCCGCCGCCTCGCCGATCAGGAAGGCGCGGGCCACGCGGTCGAAATAGGGCGCGCAAGCCGCCAGCCCGCCCTCCTTCGCCCGCCCGCCCGCGATCCAGTAGACGCGCGGATAGCACGCGAGCGCCTTGGCCGCCGCGTCGGCGTTGGTCGCCTTGCTGTCGTTGACGTAGGCGACGCCGTCGATGAGGGCGATGGTTTCCTGGCGGTGCGCGAGGCCGGGAAAGCTTCTCAAGCATGCAATCACGACGGTCGGATCGATCCCCGCCGCGACGCACACGGCATAGGCCGCAGCCGCGTTCTGGGCGTTGTGGGCGCCGGGCAACGTGCGGCACGCCGCCAGGTTGGCGACCGCGACCGCCTCCCGTCCGTGCCCGACAAACGCGCCGTCGTAGAGCGTGCCGTCGAGGGCGAAAACGCCGCCCGCGACGCGCTTGCCCGACGAAACCGGAATCACCACCTGTTCGTCGGCGGCCTGGAGGTCGCGGCAGATCTTTTCGCATTCGGGATCGTCGACGCCGATCACCGCCGTGCGCGGCTTGGTCTGGCGATGGAAGATCAGGCGCTTGGCGGCGACGTAGCCCGCCATGTCGCCGTGCCGGTCGATGTGGTCGGGGGTGATGTTGAGCAGCACCGCGATGTCGAACGTGACCGACATCGTGAGTTCGAGCTGGTAGGAGGACATCTCCAGGACATAGGTGCCGTCCGCGCCGAGCGGGTGCAATTCGAGCGCCGGCGTGCCGATGTTGCCGCCGACTTCCGCGATCCGGCCGGAAGTCCTGAAGATGTGCCCGATCAGGGCGGTGGTGGTCGATTTGCCGTTGGTGCCGGTGACGCCGATATAGGCCGACGCGGGCATGCAGCGGGCCAGCAATTCGATGTCGCCGATCACCTCGCAGCCGGCGGCGCGCGCCAGTTCCACCACCCGGTGCGGCGCCGGGTGATGGAGCGGGACCCCGGGGCTGAGCACCAGCGAGGTCAGCTCCCGCCAGTTGCATATATATAAGTCGACCAGGGGCACGCCCGCGGCGCGGGCCCGGGCGCGGGCGTCCTCGCTGTCGTCCCAGGCCCAGACCTCGGCGCCGCCTTGGGCCAGCGCCTTGGCCGCCGCGATCCCGGACTTGCCGAGCCCGAACACGGCGACCGGCAATCCGGCGAAGGGATAGACCTCGATCATCAAGGGTTCCTCGTCGTCATCGGCCTCACCGCAGCTTCAGGGTCGCGAGACCCGCCAGCGCCAGGATCGCGGCGATGATCCAGAAGCGGATGACGATGGTCGGCTCGGCCCAGCCTTTCTTCTCGAAATGATGGTGCAGCGGCGCCATGCGGAACACGCGCCGGCCGGTCAGCTTGAACGACACCACCTGGACGATGACCGAAACCGTTTCCAGCACGAACAGCCCGCCCACCACCGCCAGCACCAGCTCGTGCTTGGTCACCACTGCGATGGTGCCGAGCGCGCCGCCGAGGGCGAGCGAGCCGGTGTCGCCCATGAACACGCGCGCCGGCGGCGCGTTGAACCAGAGGAAGCCGAGCCCCGCGCCCACCAGCGCGCCGCAGAAGACCGCGAGCTCGCCCGCGCCGGGCACGTAATGGAGCTGCAGGTAGTTGGCGAACACCGTGTTGCCGACCAGGTAGGCGATCAGGGCGAACACCCCGGTCGCGATCATCACCGGCACGATCGCGAGTCCGTCGAGGCCGTCGGTCAGGTTGACGGCGTTCGACGTCCCGACCACGACGAAGGCGGCGAAGACGATGAACAGGCCGCCCAGCTTGAGCAGCACCGCCTTGAGGAACGGCACCGCCACCGCCGTCGCCAGCGGCGGCGGCGCGATCGAGACGATCCACAGCACCGCCACCACCGCGATCGCGATCTCGAACAGGAATTTGATGCGCGCCGAAAGGCCCCGGCTGTGCTTCTGCACCACCTTGATGTAGTCGTCGATGAATCCGATCACGCCGAACGCCACCGTGACCCCGAGGGTCGCCCAGACGTAGCGGTTGCGCAAATCGGCCCACAACAGCGTCGCCGCCACCAGCGCGATCAGGATCAGAAGCCCGCCCATGGTCGGCGTGCCCTTCTTGGTCAGGAAGTGGCTTTCCGGCCCGTCGTCGCGGATCGGCTGACCGTCGGATTGCTGCTGGCGCAGCATGCGGATCATCGCCGGACCGATCAGGAAGCTGATCGCGAGCGCGGTGATGACCGCGCCGCCGGTGCGGAACGTGAGGTAACGGAAGACGTTGAGCACGCCGAACTGGTCGCTGAGCGGAACGAGAAGATGGTAGAGCATGCGATGACCCTCAGGTGCCGTTGGCGGTTTTTCCGAGCAGCCGGGCGACGACCGCGCCCATGCGGCTGCCGGCCGAGCCCTTGACCATGACCACGTCGCCCGGCCTGAGCGCGGCGGCGACCTTGGGCGCCAGCGCCTCGGCGTTGTCCGCGTGTTCGCCCCGCAGGACGGCGGGAAGCGCGCGGGCGAGAATGGCCATGCGCGGGCCCGCCGTAAAGACCAGATCGAAACCGGCCTGCCGCAACGGTTCCGCCAGCCCGGCGTGAAGGGCGTCGGCCGCGTCGCCCAGTTCCAGCATGTCGCCGAGCACGGCGATGCGCCGCCCGCCCGGCCCCGGGGCGACCCGGGCGGCGGCGGCGAGCGCGGCCGCGACCGACGTGGGCGAGGCGTTATAGCTTTCGTCGATCAGCAGATACTCCCCGCCGGCGACGGCAACGCGATGGCGCTCGCCCCGCCCCTTCATCGCCGGCAGATCGGCGAGCGCGGCGGCGGCCGCGTCGACGTCGGCGCCGAGAGCGTGCACCGCCGCCAGCACCGCGAGGCTGTTGGCGACCCAATGCCGGCCCGCGAGGGAAACGCGATAGGCCATGCGGCGGCCCGCCACGTCGGCCACGACCGCCGAACCGTCGGCCAGAAGATCGAAGCTCAGCGCGCGCACCGTGACCTCGGGCCGGTCGACCTCGCCGAAGGAAACGATGCGCTCGATGCCGGCGGCGCGGGCGGACGCCCGCAGGCGGGCGAAGAACGGACTTTCCGCCGGCAGCACCGCCGCGCCGCCCCGCTCGACTCCGAAAAATATTTCCGATTTGGCGTCGGCGATCGCTTCCAGGCTCGGAAAGAATTCGATGTGCACCGGCGCGATCGCGGTCACGATCGCCACGTTGGGGCGCACCATCTTGACCAGCGGCGTGATCTCGCCCGCGTGGTTCATGCCGATCTCGAACACGCCGAACGCGGCCTTGCGCGGCATGCGCGCGAGGCTCAAGGGTACGCCCCACTGGTTGTTGTAGCTGCCGACGCTCGCCGACGTCAGGCCCTGGCGCGCGAGCACATGGCGCAGCGCTTCCTTGACCCCGGTCTTGCCGACGCTGCCGGTGACGGCGGCGACGCGCGCGTCGGCGCGCGCGCGCGCGGCGCGACCCAGGGCTTCGAGCGCGATTTGGGTGTCGGCGACGCGCAGCAGCGGCGCGCCGGGACCGACTCCCTCGGGCGAGTACGCGACCATGGCGGCGGCGGCGCCGCGCCGCAACGCCTCGGCAACGAAATCGTGGCCGTCACGGCGCGGCCCCCGCAGCGCGACGAACAAATCTCCCGGCTCCAGGGTGCGCGTGTCGATGGAAATCCCGCCCGCCCGCCAGTTGCCCTCGAAGGTGACGCCGTGGGTCGCGAGCGACGCCTCGGCCGCGGTCCACAAGACGGCGGCGGATGTGTTCGCGCTCATGCGCCGGCCTCCGCCAACGCGGCGCGCGCTTCGGCCGCGTCGTCGAACGGACGCGCCTCGGTTCCGACGATCTGGGTGCGCTCGTGCCCCTTGCCCGCCAGCACCAGCACGTCTCCGGCCCCGAGGCGGGCGACGGCGGCGCGGATCGCGCGGCGCCGGTCGGGAATCTCGTCCGCGCCCGGACAGGCGGCGAGGATCGCGCGGCGGATGGCGGCGGCGTCCTCGCCGCGCGGGTTGTCGTCGGTGACGATCACGGCGTCGGCGAGGCGCAGGGCGACGCGGCCCATCTCCGCGCGCTTGCCGGGGTCGCGTTCGCCACCGCAGCCGAAAAGGACCGCGAGCCGGCCGGTCGCGTGCGGGCGCAGCGCCGCCAGCACGTTGGCGAGCGCGTCCGGGGTGTGGGCGTAATCGACGTAAACGGCTCCGCCCGCGCGCGACACGCCCGCTTTTTCGAGACGCCCCGGCACGCTCGCCAACCGGGCAAGGGTTTCGCCCGCGCGCGCCGGATCGGCGCCGCAGGCGAGCGCGAGGCCGAGGGCGCACAGCGCGTTCTCCGCCTGGAAGACGCCGGGCAACGGAAATTCGACCGTGCTTTTGACGCCGAACACGGCGAGATCGAGGCGCTGGCCGCCATGCGCGGGCACAATGGCGCGCGGTTCCAAGTCGGCGCCGGCGGCGCCGTAGGTGACGATCCTGAGGCGGCGCGCGCGGCAGGCGGCGAGGATCGCGTCCGCCCCGGGCGCGCCGAGACGCACCACGGCGGTCGCGCCGTCGGGCAGCAACTCGGCGAACAGGCGGCGCTTGGCGGCGAGATAGGCGTCCATGTCGCGGTGGTAATCGAGATGGTCGCGGGTCAGGTTGGTGAACGCGGCGGCCTTCAGGCGCACGCCGTCGAGGCGGTACTGGTCGAGGCCGTGGCTGGACGCCTCGATCGCCAGATGATCGACGCCGCCGTCGGCGAGATCGCGAAGCGCGCGATGCAGTTCCGCTGGATCGGGCGTGGTCAGCCCGCCGGGACGCAGGGTCTCGCCACCCGCGCCGACGATGCCGAGAGTGCCGACGCTGGCCGCCCGCCATCCGAGCCGCGACCACATCTGGCGCAGGAAATGAACGGTCGAGGTCTTGCCGTTGGTCCCGGTCACGGCGACGACGACGGCGGGCTGGCGGGCATGGAAACGCGCCGCGAGCCGGGCATAGGCCTGCCGCGGATTGTCGGCGAAGAGAGCGACGGCTGGCGCGCCCGCCACGGCGGCCGCGTGCTCCGGCCGGGCCAGAACCGCGACCGCGCCGTGCGTGAGCGCGTCACGGATGAACCGGGCGCCGTCGACTTTCGTTCCGGGCAACGCCGCGAACAGAAACCCGGGCCGGATCGCGCGCGAATCCGCGCTCAGGCCCGCGATCTCCCGGTCGGCGCCCGGCGCGACCGCGACGTCGGCGATTCCTCCCGCCAGGTCAATGAGTCTCAATGCCGCCCCCGTGCCGGATTTCGGAAACGACCGTTTCACCCCCACCCCATCCCTCCCCCGTCGAGGGGGAGGGGGATTTTTGGAGATGTTCCCTCCCCCCTTGCGGGGGAGGGTTAGGGTGGGGGGTGTGTCCGTCGGCGGCCATGCGGTCGACGACGCGCGATCTTGCGGGCGGCATGGTCGGATCGGCGAGCGAGTCATCGGGCGCGAGCCCGGCGAGCGGCGCCAGCCGCTCGACGATCCGGCGTACCACCGGCGCGGCGATCCAGCCGCCGGTGGCGTAGCCGTGGGTCGAGGCGTTGCCCTTGGGTTCGTCGATCATCGCCACCACTACGAAGCGGGGATCGTGGATCGGAAACGCGCCGACGAAGGACGCCATGCGCGCGTCGCGGCGGTAGCCGCGCCCCATCTGCTTGTCGGCGGTGCCGGTCTTGCCGCCGACGTCGTAGCCCTTGGCATCGGCGTTCTTGCCGGTGCCGTGCACCACCACCAGCCGCATCAGCTCGCGCATATGGCGCGAGGTGGCCTCGTCGATAACCGCCGCGCCTTCGGGCGCCTCGCCGGGCGCGCGCTTCAGGATCGTGACCGGGCGGAGCCGGCCGCCGTTGACGATGGCGGCGACGCCGTTCGCCAGTTGCAGCGGGCTGACGGCGAGGCCGTGGCCGTAGGAGATGGTCATGGCGTTGATCTCGCGCCAGCGCGCGGGCGCGAGCGGCGCGCCGGTTTCGGGCAGTTCCACCGGCGGGATCTTCAGCATGCCGAACCGGGCGAGGTATTCGCGCTGCAGCTTGGGGCCGACGTCGAGGGCCATCTTGGCCGCGCCGATGTTGGAGGAATAGACCAGGATTTCCGGCACCGACAGCCAGCGGTTCTTGCCCTTGTAGTCGGTGATGGTGAAGCGGGAAATCTGGATCGGGCGGCTGGCGTCGTAGCCGTCGTTCAGGCCGACCGTGCCGGAATCGAGCGCCATGGCAGCGGTGAACAGCTTGAAGGTCGAGCCCATCTCGTAGACGCCCTTGGTGACCCGGTTGAAGGCGACGTCGCTGCCGGCAACGGCGGAGGAATCGTTGGCGTCGAAATCGGGCAGCGACACCATCGCCAGCACCTCGGCGGTGCGCGCGTCCAGCACCACGCCGGCGGCGCCGATGGCGCGGAATTCCTCCATCTGGCGCAGCAATTCCCCGCGCAGGATGTCCTGGACGCGGACGTCGAGGGAAAGCTCGATCGGGCCGTCGCCGTCGGCGAGACGGGTCTCGAACTTGCGCTCGACGCCGGCTAGCCCTCGCCCGTCGACGTCGGTCAGCCCCAGCACGTGCGCCGCCGCGCGGCCCTGCGGGTAGACGCGGCGTTCGGCGTGCTGGAATTCGAGTCCGGGAATGCCGAGGCGGTTGGCCTCGTACTGCTGGCGGGGCGTCAGGTTGCGCTTGATCCAGACGAAACGCGCGCGCGAAGCGAGCTTGGCCGCGACCTGCTCGCGGTCGAGATCGGGAAACAGGGCGGCGAGCTTGGCCGCGGCTTCGCCTGAGTCGAGCACCATGCGCGGGTTGGCCGAGAGCGACACCACCGGCAGGCTGGTGGCGAGCAGCACCCCGTTGCGGTCGACGATGTCGGCGCGCGCGGTGGCGGCATGCGGCGGGGTCGAGCGGGCGAGCCGGGGCTCGCCGCCCTTGAGCACGGCGACGTCGACCAGGCGGACGGCGACCGCGACGAAAGCGAACGCGATCACCGCGCCCGCGACCACCAGGCGGTTGCGCCCGGTTTCGAGTGCCTGGCGCCCTGCGCCCTCGATGGCGAATGCGCGGCGGATCACGGCTTGACCCCTCCGCGCGCGAGATTGACGCGCGCCTCGCCCGTGCTCTCGCCTTTCGCCGCGCTGTCGCCCTCGCCCGCCGGCGCGGGCGGCAGGTCGGCGACGGTTCCGAACTGGCGGCCGGTGGCCGGGGCCATGCCGAGATGGCGGCCGGCCAAATCGCGCAGGCGCTCGGGTTGGTTGAGATAGCTCCATTCCGCCCGCAGCACGTGGATCGCCCTGAGATCGCGCGCGATGTCGCGGTTGATGTCGTTGAGGCGGCTTTCGAGGGCGATGACGCGGTGTTTGACCACGTAAAGCCCGAAGCTGAGCGCGGCGGCGAGCACGACGAACAGCAAGGTCGCGCCCCGGCGCCAGAAAACGCCGCGCCGCCGGATTCCCTGCGGCGGGGCGCTCATGCCACCCTCCGGCCGCTGTTGTCCCGCACGGGCGCTTCGGTCCGCTCCGCCGCGCGCAGGCGCGCGGAACGGGCGCGCGGATTGGACGCGATTTCGGTTTCGCCCGGGCGCCGGGCGCCGCCGAGCAGCCGGAAGGTCGGCATGCGCGCGGGCGGGCCCGGGCGGTGGCGCGACGGCGCGGGCGCGCGCCCCGAGCGTTCCATGAGGAAGGTCTTGACCGCGCGGTCCTCGAGCGAATGGAAGGCGACCACCGCGAGCCGCCCGCCGGCGGCGAGCAGGGTCTCGGCGGCGGCGAGGCCGCGCGCGATTTCGCCGAGCTCGTCGTTGACGTGGATGCGCAGCGCCTGGAACGTCCGGGTGGCGGGATCGATGCCGTCGCGCGAACGCGGCACCACCCGGCGCACGATGTCGGCGAGCTCGCCGGTGCGCGCGATCGGCGCGCGGGCGCGCGCCTCGACGATGGCGCGGGCGACGCGGGATGCCAGGCGCTCTTCCCCGTAGCGGCGGATGATGTCGGCGAGTTCGGATTCGGCGAGGCGGTTGACGGCGTCGGCGGCGGACGCCTCGCCCGAGCCGGGGCCTTCCATGCGCATGTCGAGCGGCCCGTCGGCGCGAAACGAAAAGCCGCGCGCGGGATCGTCGAGGTGCATGGAGGAAACGCCGAGGTCGAAGGCGATGCCGTCGACGGAGGCGACGCCCGCGCCGCGCAGCAGTTCGACCATGTCCCCGAAACGCCCGGCGAGGAGGGCGAGGCGCCCGCCGAAGCGGCGAGCGAGCGAGGCGCCTTCCGCCAGCGCCGCCGGATCGCGGTCGATGCCGAACACGCGGGCGCCGGGCGCCGCTTCCAGGATCGCGCTCGCGTAACCGCCGCCGCCGAAGGTGGCGTCGACGTAAATAGAATCGCCCTTGGGAGCGAGCGCCTCGATCACTTCGGCCAGCATCACCGGCACATGGCGCGCGGCGTTTATAACCATGGGCAAAATCATCGCGAAATCAGGGGACTAGCGGCCCCGAGGCCTGTGGACGAACCCGACCCCCTAATATGAAAGGCCGTGGGTAAACAAAGTGTTAGGTGCGGTTAACAACGGGGGCGGCCGGAATGCGGGGGCTGCGGGCTCAAAAATAGGAAAACTATCTTGAATATGAGTGGATGTTCGTGATATGTTCTTAATAATCGGACCTGGAAAGGGACGGAACCATGAGACTTCGCAAAGTACTTCTATGGACGGGCGGCGGGTTCGCGGGACTGCTCGCGCTCGCATTCGCCGCTCTCGTCTATTGGGCCTGGACGATAGACGAGCGATTCGACACGACAATTGTCATCGAAAATCGAAGCGGTCAACCGATTCATGATCTCTCCATCGCCCACAACGGCGAGGTCGTGTATCGGGCGCGTGGGCTTGGCCCCCACGAGGGGCTCGCCCTCGCCCACCTCAATCCGTTCAAGGGACCGAATGCCCAGCGGCGGCGCGGTGATGTTTATGATTTGCAAGCGCATGCTGAGATCGTTTTCTTGCGCGAATCCGGCGGACCCGAGCAGCGGCACCAGATCGATGTCGGCGGACATAGCGACCACGTTCGTTACGAATGCCTGTTCTCGGTTTCGATCACACCGCAAACGGTCGACGCCACAAAATGCATCGAAATCACACTTCCTAAAATACAGACCAAACCGGAAAACTGAGCCGAGGAGATACCCCATGAGCGATATCCAGCAGAGACAAAATTTCTATTCCAAGATTCGAGGAGCGGCCGGACCGGCGTTCGAAGAGGCCGAGAAATCCGGACTACCCGGCACTCACAACGGCCCCGGCGACGCCTATCGTCACGTGATCGGCGCCGGCGAGATCACGCGGCGCCATGGAGAGACGGTCGCGCGCGTCGTCCTGGAAAGCAACGAAGCCTGGGGAGATGTTCGCAACAGACAACCCTCCGAAGAAAAAGCCATGGACCGCCACAACAACGAGATCGGTATCGCCATCGGCCGCGAGGCCAAAAGCCTCGACGAGGTGATCGACAAGGCGCGGGCGAAAATCGACTCCGCCGCCCAAGGCGAAAAAGGACCGGACACGCCGACCTGGCTTCCCGAGAGCGAGTGGCACGGCAGAGGCGCCAACTGGCCGCCGGAATGGCGGAAACCGCAACCGGGATCATACGAATACGGCGGCGAGGAGCATCGCTATCCCGGCTGGCGCGGCGAGGGCGATCCGGCGTCGGGGGAACCGCCGGGCGAATTGAACGAAATCCTCGATCGGCCGGTGGAAACCTGGAGCGAGGAAGACGTCACGGCGGTGATGAAATCGGACGCCTACTGGCGCTCGTGGGACCCGGAATTCGAGCCCAGGCATCGGCTCGCCCGCCGTTGGCACGAGCACTTCTACGGCACCGGCCCGGTCCGGCGCGACGAACGAGGCGAGATCCGACCGATCCGGCCCATCCCTCGGCGCGCGGGCGGCCCGGTGTTCGTGCGCGCCCATGAACGCGACGGCGTTGCGGTGCGCGCGCACGAGCGCGCCCGACCGAACTAAATCGAAAAGCAAGCGAGCCAGACGGCCTGTAAGCCGGGTTCTGTCCCCGCGCCGAGGCGCGGGGGACGGCCATTCCTCTGGGACGCCCGTTGCCGGGCGCCTCGCGCGACCGACCCGGACGGCGGGCGCGGAAGCCGCCTGCCGGCGTTGCCGCCGGCGTGCCGTCCCTATTGGGTCTTGCTCCCGGTGGGGTTTGCCGTGCCGCGACCGTTGCCGGCCGCGCGGTGCGCTCTTACCGCACCCTTTCACCCTTGCCGCCGGGCTTTCGCCCGACGGCGGTTTGCTTTCTGTTGCACTTTCCCTGGGGTCGCCCCCGCCGGGCGTTACCCGGCACCGCTCTTCCATGGAGCCCGGACTTTCCTCACCCCGCCCCTTGAAGGGCGAAGCGCGGCCGTCCGGCCGTCTGGCTCGACCGGAAACGTAAGCCGCTAACCGGCCTGGCGCAACAGGGCCCGGAGGCGCCCGGCGGTGTCGGCGTCCGCGACGCCGTCGATGCGCTCGGGGCGGAAGTGGCGCTGGAAGGCGGCGATCGCCGCCCGCGCGTCCGTCGTTTCGTAGCCGTAAATGCCGAGCAGGGCGAGCACCTCGGCCTCGCCCGCCGGAACCGGCTCGGCCTTGTCCGGCCACAACCCGATCCCTGAGCGCGCCAGCCCTTGCCAATCGAACAGATCGCCCGGATCCGTTTTGCGCGCCGGCGCCACGTCGGAATGGCCGACCACGTCGCGCGGCCGGATCGGGTGGCGGGCGAGAATGCCGCGCCCCAATCCGATCAGCGCCCGCATCTGCGCCTCGGGGAACGCGCGGTAGCCGAATTCGTGGCCGGGGTTGACCAGCTCGATCCCGATCGAGCGCCCGTTGACGTCGCGAATCCCCCGCCAGCACGCGACGCCCGCGTGCCAGGCGCGGCGATCTTCCGCCACCAGGGCGTGAACCGTCCCGTCCTCGTCGATCAGGTAGTGCGCGCTGACCTTGGCGGCGGGATCGCACAACCGGTCGAGCGCCTCGGCGCAGCCGCGCATGCCGGTGTAGTGCAGCACCAGGATATCGACCGGCGCGTCGGCCGGGCGCGGATCGTGATTCGGGGACGGGCGGGAGAGCGGCGCCGGAACGCGCGTCACGAGTCTTTGCCCGCGCCCGCCGCCAAAATTCGCGGACCGTCGATCGGCGGCGCGGGCGCGATGCGCCCGACGAGCGGCAGCTTGAGCGCCATGTCGGTCGGGTCGAACCCGAACACCAAGCCGAGGATATTGACCTCGACCCCCTCCTCCGCGCCCGCGAGCACGCCGAGCAGCCCGAACAGCGAGAACTGCCAGCCGGTGCCGGACGGCGCCCGGTCGATCACGTGGCCGTTGGTGAGGTAATCCTTGCCGATGGCGGTCGGCGGCAGGTCGAGGCGCAGTTCCGGCACCTCGCGCGCGACATGGGCGACGAAGGTGTTGCTGTTGGGCCCCGGCCACAGGCCGTAGTTGCCGTTGTGGGGATAGCCGCGCGCCGCGCGGTCGATCTTGGCGATGACCTCGTCGACGCCGGGCCCGCGCAGGTCGGCGAGCAGTTCCGGCATGGCGCCGAACCAGCGCTGGTCGGCGGGGCGGCGGTCGATCACCACCCCTTCGCCGCCGCGCACCACGCGCCAGCCGATGACCTGGTAGACGGTGAAGTGGTCGGCGTCCGTCGGCTTGACCGCGATCCAGGTGTGGACCCCGAACGCGCCGCGCCAGCCGACCGCGCGCGCGGCGTAGACCTGCGCCACCGCCTCGCGCACCGTGACCGGGTCGGGGGCGATGCCGGCGGGCTCGCGGCTCGCCGTGCGCCAATCGGCGCCGACCGCACGCGATGCCGCGATCGCGGCCAGCGCGACCAGCCCCGCCGCGCCGAACCAGAACCCGATGCCCATGCGTCGGAATTTCCCGCGAATCATGACGTATCCGATCCTCTCGCCTCCGCGACGCGGAGGATATCATGCGGATAAGTTAGCGCGCGCTGCCGCGTCGTGCCAGTCCGATGCCGATCAAAACCACGGCGCCGCCCAGCATTTGCAGCCCGGACAAGGGTTCGGCCAGCAGTGCCCACGCCAGGAGTGCGGATACCGCCGGCGCCAGCAGCAGCACGACCGAGCCGAACGCGGTCGGCAGGTGCCTGAGCGCCCAGACCACCAGCCCCTGCCCGGCGACATGGGGCACGAGCGCCACGCCGACCAGGATCGCCAGCCCTTCGAGGGTGCGGGGCAGGATCGCTTCCCCCGACAGCCAGACGATCGGCGCGAGCGCGAGCGCCATCCACGCCGACGTCCACAGCATGACGGTTTCGGTCGCGCAGCGCGCGCGCAACCGGCCGGCGACCAGGATGTAGCCGGCGTAGAACAGCGCCGCCAGCAGGCCGAGGGCGTCGCCGCCGAGGTGCGCGGGCGAGAGGCTGAGGCTTCGACTCATCAGCACGGCGGTGCCGGCGAGCGCGCACGCGAGCCCGGCGACGAACATCAGCGTCGGGCGCTCGCGGAACAGGAGCCACGCCCCGAGCGTGACGAAAATCACCATGAAGTGCAGAAACAGCGCCGCGTTGGCGACCGAGGTGGTGACGATCGACCAGTGAAACGCGACCAGATCGCCGGCGAAGCAGAGGCCGCCCAGGGCCAGCGCGATCCGGTCGGCGCGCGCGAGCGGGCGAATCAGGTCGGGCCGGCGGCGGCGCGCGATCGCGACCCACAGCGCCAGCGCCGGCACCGACCAGAAGGCGCGGTGAAAGGCGGTCGCGGTTGGATCGAGTTCGGATATGCGCACGAAGATCGGCGCGAAGCCGATGGCGACCGCGCCGAGCAGCAGCGCCGGAAGCGCGAGGGCGGCGTGCGATCTATCCGCCAAGATACGCCTTGCGGATGTGCGGATTGTCGAGCATTTCGCGGCCGGTGCCGTGGCTCACGATCCGCCCGGTTTCCAGGAGGTACGAGCGGTCGCACATGCCGAGCGCGGCGAGCGCGTTCTGCTCGACCATCAGCACGGTGGTGCCGCGGCGGCGGACCTCGGCGACGATCTCGAAGGTGCGCTCGACCAGAGTCGGCGCGAGCCCGAGCGAAGGCTCGTCGAACATCATCAGCCGGGGCCGGCTCATCAGCGCGCGCGCGATGGCGAGCATCTGCTGCTCGCCGCCCGAAAGCGTGCCCGCCGCCTGCGCGCGCCGTTCCTCCAGGCGCGGAAAGAGCGCGTACACCTGCTTCAGATCGTCGGCGACGCCGGCGCGGTCGCGGCGCAGGTAAGCGCCCATGTCCAGGTTCTCGCGCACGGTCAGTTGCGGAAACACGCGCCGCCCTTCCGGGCAATGGGCGATGCCGGCGGCGAGCACGTCGCGCGCGGCGGCGTTGCCGATCGGGCGGCCCTCGAAGCTGATCTGCCCGGCGGCGAGCGGCAGCAGCCCGGAGATCGCCTTCAAAAGCGTGCTCTTGCCCGCGCCGTTGGCCCCGATCAGGGTAACCAGTTCGCCCGCCTCGACCGCGAGCGAGGTTTCGCGGATCGCCGCGACCTTGCCGTAGCAGACGGTGATGTTCTCAACCCGCAGCACGCTTCGCTCCCTGGCCGAGATAGGCGCGGATCACCTCGGGGTCGTTCTGCACCGCCTCGGGCGGGCCCTCGGCGATGATGACGCCGTTGTTGAGCACCACCACCGTGTCGGAAATCGCCATGACCAGGCGCATGTCGTGCTCGACCAGCAGGATGGTCACGCCCCGGTCGCGGATGCGCTGGACCACGTGCATGAATTCCTCGGTCTCGGACGGATTGAGGCCGGCGGCCGGCTCGTCCAACAGGAGAAGCTTCGGGTCGGCGGCGAGCGCGATGGCGATGCCGAGCTTGCGCTGCTCGCCGTAGGCGAGGTTGGAGGCCAACTCGTCCGCGCGGGCGGCGAGCCCGGCGAATGCGATGATCTCGCGCGCCCGGTCGGCGAGCGCGCGCTCTTCCGCCGCGACGCGCCCGAACCCGAACAGGGCGCCCCAGGTTTCGGTGGTCCCGCCGAGGTGCAGGCCGGTCAGCACGTTCTCGAACACGGTGCAGCCGCCGAAAATGCTGGTGCGCTGGAACGTGCGCACCACGCCCAAGCGGGCGATGCGGTCGGGCGAAAGCCGGGTGAGATCGTGGCCGCGGTAGAGCACCCGGCCCGAGGTCGGCTTCAGGAATCCGGTGACGACGTTGAAGGCGGTGGTCTTGCCCGCGCCGTTGGGGCCGATCAGGCTGAAAATCCGCCCTTCCGGCACGCGGAAATTCAGGTCGGCGATCGCCACCAGGCCGCTGAAATGGACGGCGACGTTCTCGATTTCGAGCAGGGCGGGCGACGGGGTCATGACGATTTCGCCTTGGCGCGGTGCGCGGGCGAATCCCCGCGCGCATGTTTATTTATTGCGCCCCTCTCGGCGCGACGCGCCGCCCACCAGCCCCCCACCGCCGGCACGATGCCTTGCGGCAGGAAGAACACGATCAGGATCATGGCGATGCCGTAGAGGATCCACTGCACCTCGGGCTGCGCCATTTCGCGCAGAACCTCGGGCAGCGCGCCGAAGATGAATCCGCCGACCACCGGCCCGGCGAGCGTGCCCTTGCCCCCGGTCACCACCATGATCACCATGGTCACCGTGTAGATGAACAGGAACACGTCGGGATCGACGATGCGGATGTAGTGGGTGTAGAGCGCCCCCGCCGCGCCGGCCATCCCGGCCGAGACCACCGTCGCCACCACCAGATAGCGGGTGACGTCGACGCCGACCGAGCGCGCGAGCGGTTCGTTTTCGCGCAGCGCGATCATCGCCCGCCCGACGCGCGAACGCACCATCCGCTCTACCATGACGTAGGACAGCACCACCAGCGCGAGAACCAGCCAGTAGTTGTATTCCTTCCTGAAGAAGCCGATCACGCCTTCGCCCGGAATCCAGAGCGAAAGCGGCGGGATGTTGTTGAGCGCCATCGGCCCTTCGGTCAGATCGACCCAGTTGAGCGCGACCATGCGCATCACCTGGGCGAAGCTGATGCTGACGATCACGAAATAGGCGCCGCGCACCTTGAACGAGAGCCGGCCGATCAGCCAGCCGAACCCGGCGGTGACCAGGATCGCGGCGACGAAGCCCACCCACACCGGCTGGCGCGGAAAGACGAAGGTGGTCGCGCCGAATTCGAGATCGAAGCCGAGCGAACAGAGCGCCGCGACGTAGGCGCCGATGCCGAAGAACGCCACGTGGCCGAGGCTCAACTGCCCGGTATAGCCGAGCAGCAGGTTGAGGCTGATCGCGGCGATGATGAAGATGCCGGTCGAGGTCAATATATAAAGAAAGTACTGGTTGCCGATCCACAGCGGGACCGAGGCGAAAAAGGCGACCAGCAGCCAAGGGGCGATCCGCGCGCTCATCCGATCCGCTCCTTGGCCGCGAACAACCCTTGCGGCTTGAACGCCAGCACCACGATGATCAACAGGAAGCCCATGGCGTCGCGGTAGCCCGACGAGATGTAGCCGGCGCCGAATTCCTCGACCAGGGCGAGCACGAACCCGCCGATGGTCGCGCCGACGATGTTGCCGAGCCCGCCCAGGATGACGATGGCGAACGCCTTCAGCGCGACCAGATCGCCCATGGTCGGCGTGACGACGAAGATTGGGCCCAAGAGCGCGCCCGCCGCCGCCGCGAGTCCCGAGCCGAGCGCGAAGGTCAGCGTGCACATGAGCGGAATGTTAACGCCCATCAGGGCGGCGACGTCGGGGTCCTGGAACGACGCGCGCATGGCGACCCCGAGCCTGGTGCGGTTGACCAGCAGGTAGAACCCGATCAGCAGCGCGATCGCGACCGCGATCACGAACACCCGGATCGGCGCGACCGAAATCGGTCCGAACACCAGCGGCAGATTGGGAAAGGGATGGCTGATCGACTTGGCGACGCCGCTGAACATCAGCTGCCAGAAATTCTGCAGCGCGATCCAGGCGCCGATCATCACCAGCATCACGGTGTCGATGTCGGAACTGCGCAATTGCCGGATCAGCACGAATTCGATCACGGCCCCGAGCCCGATACCGAGCGCGGTCGCCAGCGCGAGGGAGACGAAGAAATTCAATTCCAGCACCTGCACCAGGAGATACGCCATGTAGGCGCCGAAGGCGTAGAGCTCGCCGTGGGTGAAGTTCACGACGCGCATGATGCCGAAAATCAGCGTCAAGCCGATCCCGAGCAGCGCGTAAGTGCCGCCCAGGATCGTGCCGTTGACGATGTGCTGGAGAAACTGCTCCACGCCGCCCCCCTCGCCTTTCGATTTATCCGCGAACGAAAGGCCGCGCTCCGCACCTTACGCGCGGAACGCGGCCCTCGGTCTTACGGCTTCGCGACTTTGCCGTTCTTGATCTGGACGATATAGACGTTGGGCACGCTCTGGCCGCTTTCCTGCCCGGCCGGACCGTGCTTGATGAAGGCGATGTTGCCGTTGACGCCCTTGACCTTGGTCTTCCACAGGGCGGCCTGGATCGCCTTGGGCTCCGCCTTGCCCGCGATCTTGATCGCCTCGACGATGGTGTGGATGCCGTCCCAGCCGCGGAAACCTTCGGTCAGGCCGGCGAAGTCGTAGTTCTTCTTCTTCCACTCCGCGACGAATTCCTTGGCAACGTCGGAATTGGGCGCCATTTCCGGGAACCACGGCGCGAAGAACAGGATGTGCTGGCTGCCGTTGGCCGCCGCGCCCGCCTGCGCGATCAACTGATCGGGCGAGGACGAACCGCCGGTGGTGATGATCCGGTGCGCGAGGCGCTGTTCCGCCGCCTGCTTCAGGACCAGCGTGATCTGCTCGACGCCGGAGGTGACGAACAGCGTGTCGCCGCCCGACTGCTTGATCTTGGCGAGCTGGGCGGAAAGGTCGGTGGCATCCGGCGCCATCACCTCGGTGATGCCGACCTGGACGCCCTTCGCCGACAGCGCCTTGCGGAATTCGTCGCTCGCGCCGCGGCCGAAGTCGTTATTCACGGCCAGGAAATCGACCTTCTTGATCGGCGGCTTGAATTCGCCGAGCTTGCCGCTGAACACCTGCGCTTCCATTTCCGAGGTCGGGCTGATGCGGAAGATCCACGGGTTGCCCGACGTAGTGATCTTGCCCGAGGACGAGGTCTCGACCAGCATCGGCACGCCGTATTCCATCAGCTTCGGCATGATGGCGAGGGTATAGGTCGAGCTCCAGGCACCCATCATCACCGGCACCTTGTCGCGTACGATCAGCTTTTCGGCGGTGGCGACCGCTTCCTTCGGGTTGCTCTTGTTGTCCTCGATGATGAGCTGGATCTTCTTCCCGAGCACGCCGCCCTTGCGGTTGATGACTTCCTCGGCGATGCGCGCGCCGTTGGTGACGTAGTTGCCCGACGCCGCCACCGCGCCGGTCAACGGCTGGGTGACGCCGATCTTGATCGCGTCCTGGGCTCCGGCATTGCCGGCGGCCAGGACCAGGCCCAACGCGGTCATTACGCTTAAGGTTCGCAACATGATTCTGAACTCCCTTTCGGTTGGTGGTTGTCGTCTTTGCTCTTTTGGTCGGCCTTTTCGCTCTTGCCGTCAGGTTAGCATTCGACCGCGACCGCGGCCAATCCGCCCTGACTGGTCTCTTTATATTTCGTGGACATATCGCGTCCGGTTTCCCACATGGTCTTGATCGCCGCATCGAGCGGGATGCAATGCGTGCCGTCGCCCTTGAGCGCGAGCGACGCGGCGTTCACCGCCTTGACCGCGCCCATGGCGTTGCGTTCGATGCACGGCACCTGCACCAGCCCCGCGACCGGATCGCAGGTCATGCCGAGATGATGTTCGAGCGCGATTTCGGCGGCGTTCTCCGCCTGCTCGGGCGTGCCGCCCAGCACCGCCGCCAGACCGGCCGCCGCCATGGCGCTGGCGACTCCCACTTCGCCCTGGCAGCCGACCTCGGCGCCCGAGATCGAGGCGTTGGTCTTGGCGAGAATGCCGACCGCGCCCGCGGTCAGCAGAAACGTCTCGGCGCTTGTCTCCGATTCATCGGCATAGAAACGCCGGTAATATTCCATCACCGCCGGAATCACCCCGGCGGCGCCGTTGGTCGGCGCGGTGACGACGCGGCCGCCGGCGGCGTTTTCCTCGTTGACGGCGATGGCGTAGAGATTGAGCCAATCGAGCGCCTCGGTCGGATGCGCCGCGTTGCGGCCCCGGTCCCGTTCCAGCGACCGCTTCAACTGCGCGGCGCGGCGGCGGACCCTGAGCGGTCCGGGCAGGGTGCCTTCCTGGCGGGCGCCGCGCTCGATCGAGCCGCGCATGGCCGCGACCACGGCGCGCAGGTGGTCCCGAACGGCGCCTTCGTCGCGGCGCGCGCGTTCGTTGGCCATGACGATCTCGGCGATGGTCAGGCCGTGCCGGCGCGCCAGCGCCAGCAGTTCGGCGGCCGAGGCGAACGGATACGGCACGGATTCCGCGGGCGCCGCCTTGCCGAAGGCGGCCGGCGTCACCACGAACCCGCCGCCGACGGAATAGAATTCCTGCCCGAGAATTTCCTCGCCGTCGGCGGCGAAGGCGCCGCAGCGCATGCCGTTGGGATGCAGCGGCATGCGCGTTTCGAGGTCGAACACGATGTCGCGGCTTTCGTCGAAGGCGATTTCGCGCTTGCCCGCCAGCGCCAGGCGCCCGGCGGCGCGAATGCGCGCGAGCGTCGCCGGGACGGAATCGGGGTCGATCTTTTCCGGCTCCGCGCCGGCGAGGCCGAGCATCACCGCCGTGTCGGTGCCGTGGCCCTTGCCGGTGAAGGCGAGCGATCCGCAGAGCCGCACGCCGACGCGGGCGACCGGCGGCGCCGCGTCGATGGCCGCGAGCGCGAACCGGCGCGCCGCCTTCATCGGCCCGACCGTATGCGAACTGGAAGGGCCGATGCCGATCTTGAAAAGTTCGAGGACGCTGATCACGAAGCGCCCCCCTTGCGGCCGAACAGCCTGACGAACCAGTCCCGGACGATGGCCCACAGAAGAGCCAGCGCGTTCAATTCGCGCGCCGGTTCGGGCGCCGGTTTGACTTCCGCCGCCGTACCGGCGGAAGGCCCCGCCGACGCGGCCATGCGCGCTTCCAGGTTCTTCGCGAATTCGGCGCCGAGGCGCTGGGCGATTTCCTGCACCAGGGCGCCCCGGCTGAACTGGGCCAAGGTGCCGGTCAGCGAAAAATCGACCGCGAGATCGACTCGGGTCGCGGCGCCTTGGTCGATCGCCTTGAATTCGACTTCGGCGCGGACGCGGGAATTGTTCTTGCGGTCCATCCCCTGGCCGCGAATGGCGCCGGCAAACGCGGCGTCGTCCATCGCGAGATCGCCCTCGCCCGCGAACGCGGCGACGATGGGGCCGAGCTTGACCCGCATTTCGCCTGCGATCCTGCCGCCCTCGGGCGGGCCGGTGAGCGAGGCGCCCGGCATGCAGGTCACCACCTTTTCCACGTCGGCGAGCGCCCGCCACACGTCGGCGCGCGGGAAAGCAACGGTGAAGCTTTGGCTAATTTGCGGCATCGGGCGGCCTACCCTTTTCCCTTCCGGCGCGCGTCGAGGACGCGGCGGATGGCGCGCGCGATCCCGAGGTAGCCGGTGCAGCGGCAGAGGTTGCCGCTCATTTCGATCCGCACCGCGCGGTCGTCCGCGTCGGGCTTGCGCAGCACCAGATCGCGCGCCGAAACCAGCATCCCCGGCGAGCAGAAGCCGCATTGCAGCGCGTGCTCGGCGGAAAAGGCGTCGCGCAGTTCGGCCATGACCGGATCGTTCTCCAGGCCCTCCAGGGTGGTGACCGCGCGCCCCTCGCACGCGACCGCGAGCGTGATGCAGCTCCGCACCGGCTTACCGTCGAGCAGCACCGTGCACGCGCCGCACACGCCGTGTTCGCAGCCGAGATGCGTGGCGGTCAGCAGTTCGCGCTCGCGCAGGAAATCGCCGAGGTGCAGGCGCGGCTCGACCAACGCCGTCACCTTCTTTCCGTTCACGGTGAGCGCGAGGTTTTTCATGGGGCACCCGCCGGTGCGGCGGGCGAATCCCCGCCGCCATCAATTGATCGCCGCGAGGATTCGCTCGCGGCGGTAATCGCCCGCTTGAGGGCGACGTGATGGATGCGGATTTGATAGGCATCGTTGCCGAGCGGCGTGCCCTTGAGCCGGTCGGCGACCCAGGTTTCGCCCGGGTCCCTGGCGGCGACGCCCGCGTCGTCGGTCACGACCGGCGCGCCGGAGACCGCGCCGATCACCGCGCGCGCGAACTTGCGCGCGGGATCGACCAGCACCGCGCCGGTGGCGTGGGAGAACTCGCCCGCCTTGCGGCAAATCTTGGCGTAGCCCCAGCGCGCGTCCGCCGAAAGCGCCGGAACGCGGATTTCGGCGACGATCTCGCCGGGCTGCAACGCGGTTTCGAACACGCCGGTGACGAATTTTTCCGCCGGAACCGCGCGCCGCCCGCCCGGTCCCGCGACCACGACCTCGGCGCCGAGGGCGACCAGCGCCGAGACCCAATCGGCGGCGGGATCGGCGTGCGCGAGGCTGCCGCCGATGGTGCCGCGATTGCGCACCGCGCGATAGGCGATCCCCGCCGCGACCTTGGCCAGCACGCCCCGGGTCGGATCGGGATAGCCGCCGTCCTCCAGCTGCCCGTGGGTGACGCACGCGCCGACCGCCAGCGCGCCCTTGTCCTCGCGGATCGCGGCCAGTTCCGGGATCGCGGTGATGTCGACCAGCAGTTCCGGCTGCACCAGGCGCAGATTGAGCATCGGGCCCAACGACTGCGAACCGGCAACCGGTTTCACGTTGACGTCCTCGCGCGCGAGCAGCTTCAAGGCGGCGTCCAGCGTCGCCGGGCGTTCGTAATCGAAGGCGACGGGCTTCATGACTTTTTCCCCGCCGCCTGGATCGCCTGGAACACGCGCTTCGGCGTGAACGGCGTATCGGTGACGCGCGCGCCGAGGCTCTTGAGCGCGTCGTTGATGGCGTTGCCGATCGCCGCCGGCGGGGCGATGCCGCCGCCTTCGCCGATGCCCTTCTGGCCAAATTCGGTCAAGGGCGACGGCGTCATCATGTGCAGGATGCGGACCGGCGGCACTTCGGGGAAGCCGGGCAGCAGGTAATCGGCGAAGGTGGAGGCGAGCGGCTGGCCCTCGGCGTCGAACGGCATTTCCTCGTAGAGCGCGGTGCCGATTCCCTGCGCGACGCCGCCGAGGATTTGTCCATCCACCACCATCGGGTTGAGCATCACGCCCGCGTCTTCGACCACCACGTAATCGAGAATTTCGACCGCGCCGGTTTCGGGATCGACCGCCACCACCGCCGCGTGGGTGGCGTACGAAAAGGTGCCCTGGTCCGACTTCGGCTTGTAGCCGGCGGTGACCTCGAGCCCGCCCGGATCGACGTCGGGGGGCAAAAGCTGCGGCGCGCGGTACCAGACGCGCGCGATCTCGCCGAGCGGCACGCTGCCCTTGCCGGCGCGCACGGCGCCCTGCTCGTAGCGCGCGTCGTCGGGACTCGCCTGCAGCAGGTGCGCACCGATCTTGGTCGCGCGCTCGCGCAACAGCCGGCACGCCGCCGCCACCGCGCCGCCCGCCATGATCGCCGCGCGCGAGCCCCAGGTGCCGGTGGAAAACGGCGTGAGCCCGGTGTCGCCGTGCACCAGGCGTACTTTGGCCACATCCACCCCGAGAATTTCGTGCGCGACTTGGGCGAGAGTCGTTTCCAGGCTCTGGCCGTGGGAATGAAGCCCGACCCGCAATTCGAGCCCGCCGTCGGGGGTGAGCCGCGCCTGCGCCTGTTCGTGGCCGGGCACCATCGGGATGCCCCAGCCGTGATAGACGGCGGTGCCGTGCCCGGCCTGTTCGCAATAGACGCCGAGGCCGAGGCCGATCCGGCGCCCGTCCGGCTCGCCCTTCTTCTGGCGCGCGCGCACGGCGGGCAAGTCGATGGCGGCAACGGCGCGGCGCACGGATTCCGGGTAATCGCCGCTGTCGAAGTGCTTCTTGGTGACGTTGACGTAGGGCATCTTCTCGGGCGGCACGAGATTGAGGAGGCGCACCTCGTGCGGCTCGCGCTGAACCGCTTCGGCGATGCCGTCCATGATCAGCTCGATGGCGAGGCACACGCCGGTGCGCGCGACCCCGCGATAGGGGACGATCGGCGGCTTGTTGGTGGCGACCGCATAGGCGCGGCAGCGGTAATGCGCGAAGTCGTAGGGGCCGGGCAGGATGCTGCCGACCTGGGCGGCCTCCAGCCCGGCGGTGAAGGGATAGATGGAATACGCCCCGGCATCGACCCAACCCGAGGCGTCGAGGCCGAGCAGGCGGCCATCCTTGTCGGCGTACGCCGTGACCTCGTAGCGGTGCTCGCGCGCGTTGGCGGCGGCGACGAGGTGCTCGCGCCGGTCCTCGATCCAGCGCACCGGATGGTCGAGCGCGCGCGCGAGCCAGCCCGCCACCACTTCCTCCGGCAGCAGGATGCCCTTGTAGCCGAAGCCGCCGCCGACGTCGGGCGCGATCACGCGCACGGCGGCCTGGTCGAGGCCGAGGCATTCGGCCAGGCCCTGGCGGACGATGTGCGGCATCTGGGTCGCGGTGGTGAGCGTCAGCTGCTCCAGCTGGCGGTCCCAGGCGGCGACCATGCCCCGGCCTTCGAGCGGCACCATGCACTGGCGCGCCATGCGGACCGCGCGCGCGACCTTGACCGGCGCGCTCGCCGCGATTTTCTCGATATCCCCCGCGACCACGGTCGATTCGAGAAAGAGGTTGTCGCTCCAGTGTTCGTGGATTTTCGATTTGGGCCGCGTCGCGGATTCGATCGTATCGACGTTGACCGGCAGTTCCTCGAAATCGACGGCGACGCTTGCGGCGATGTCCTCGGCCTCGGCGCGGGTGCGGGCGAGACAGGCGGCGACCGGCTCGCCGACGAAGCGCACCTTGCCGTCCGCCAGCGCCGGCTGGTCGGAAGGCTTCGAGCCCGGCAACTTCGAGGAGGCGCAGATCGGCTTGACCCCGGCCTTGGCTAAGTCGGCCCAGGTAAACACCGCGCCCTTGCGTTCGGGCGGCACGTCGATGGAACGGATGCGCGCGTGCGCGAGCGGACTGCGGACGAAGGCGATCTCCTTCATCCCGACCAGTTGAATGTCGCCGACGAAACGGCCGCGTCCCTTGAGCAGACGCTCGTCCTCGCGGCGGCGAATCGCGGCGCCGACGCCCATGCCTTTGGCGATGGGGCCCGGGGCCGCGGGGCTTTCGGCCATCGACTTGCCTCCCTGGGGCAATCGCGGCCACTATTGCGCCGTCGTTAAGTTTTATCAAGTCCTTATATTGTCGTATTTTTATTGCCCGGTTTATCTATGATAGGTATCATTCAGGAAACCGACCGGGAGTGCCCATTTCCGTGAATCCGTTCGAGCTTCCGCTGGCCGTGGCCGACCGGGCGACGCGCGAGCGCGCCGTGGCCCGCGCGCGCGAAATGCGCGTACGCCTGCCGACCTTCGAGGAAATCGCCGATCCGGTCGCGCACCGCCTGGCGGCGGGCGACGCCGACCCGGACGCCCCCGACCCCCGCAACCTGCTCCGCGTCCATTGGCACAATGGCCCCGACCGCCGCGCGCAAATCCCCGCGCCCGGCTACCTCGACCTGCCCCCGGCGCTGACCGGCGTTCCCGCGCGCATCCTGGTCGCGCTCGGGGAACGCTTCCCGATGATCGGCGCGCACAAGGTGCTGGCGGCCTACGCCTGCCTGGTGGTGCGGCTGGTGACCGGCCGCTTCGATCCCACCCGCCAGCGCGCGGTGTGGCCGTCGACCGGGAATTATTGCCGGGGCGGCATCGCCATCTCGCGCCTGATGGGCTGCCGCGGCACCGCCGTGCTGCCCGAAGGCATGAGCCGCGAGCGATTCCAGTGGCTGGAACGCTGGGTGTCGGACCCCGCCGACATCGTGCGCACGCCCGGCACCGAAAGCAACGTCAAGGAAATCTACGACGCCTGCGCCGCGCTCGCGCGCGATCCGGCCAACGACATCATCAACCAGTTTTCCGAGTTCGCCAATTACGTCGTCCACCGCCACTGCACCGGGCGCGCGCTGGCGAAGATCGCGGCCGACGCCGGGCGCGGCCGATCGCTCCGCCCCGCCGCCTTCGTCGCCAGCACCGGCTCGGCCGGAACCCTCGCCGCCGGCGATTACCTCAAGGAAACCTTCGGCACCAAGATCGTGCCGGTGGAGCCGGTCGAATGCCCGACCATGCTTTATAACGGCTACGGCGCGCACAACATCCAGGGCATCGGCGACAAGCACATCCCGCTGATCCACAACGTGATGAATTCCGACGTGGTGGCGGCGGTGTCGGACCGCGCGACCGACGACCTCAATCTGCTGTTCAACCTGCCGGTGGGGCGCGAATACCTGAAAACCCGCGGCGTGCCCGCGGCCACGGTCGCGGCGCTCGGCTCGCTCGGCATTTCCAGCATCTGCAACGTGCTGGCCGCGATCAAGGTGGCGCGCCGGCTCGACCTGGGGAGCGGCGACGCGGTGCTCACCGTCGCCACCGACAACGCATCCATGTACGAAAGCGAGCGCGCCAAGGTGCTGAAGCGCGACTACCCGAACGGTTTCGGCACCGACGGGGCGGCGGGCGCCTTCGCCCGCCACCTCGCCGGGCTGGAGACCGACCACGTGCGCGAACTGGACCACCGCGAACGGCGGCGCATCTTCAACCTCGGCTACTTCACCTGGGTCGAGCAGCAGGGCGTGGCCCTCGCCGACTTCGACCGCCGCCTCGACCAGGATTTCTGGGACGGCCTCGCCCGCGCCGTGCCCGCCTGGAACGAACTCATTACCGCCTTCAACCGCGACGCCGGATTCAATTGAGACCGGAGACCGACCGTGACCGAAACCCCTCTCGTTAAATCCTACGCGCAGCTCCGCGCCGAAACCGCCGCGCGCGACCGCAGCCTGCACGACAAGGTGGTCTCGCTCGAGGAAGCCGCCGCCCGCATCAAGGACGGCGAGCACGTCGCCATCGGCGGCTGCATGATGTCGCGGACGCCCTCGGCGCTGATCTGGGCGCTGGTGCGCGCGAAACGGAAAAATCTCACCTTCTCGCGGAGCATCGTTTCCTCCGACGGCGACATCGTGTTCGCGTCGGGCATCGCCAGGAAAGTCGTCACCAGCTGGTTCAGCCAGGGGATCGTGTGGGGCATTTCGCGGGTGATGCGCGCCTGGACCGAACAGGGCCGCGCCGAGTTCGAGGAATGGAGCCACATGTCCATGGGCCTCCGCTACCGCGCAGGCGCCATGGGCCTGCCGTTCATGGCGACGCGCTCGATGATGGGCTCCGACGTCGGCCGGATGCGCGCGGGCGCCGCCAAGGATTTCACCTGCCCGTTCACCGGCGACAAACTGTTGCTCCTTCCCGCCCTCAACCCGGACGTCGCCATCATCCACGTCCAGCGCTGCGACAAGTACGGCAACCCGCAGATCGACGGCCTGCCGTTCATGGACCACGACCTCGCGCTCGCGGCGAAGCGCGTGATCCTGACCACCGAACGGATCGTCTCCAACGACCAGATCCGCCGCGCCCCCGACCGGACCGCGTTCCCGTTCTTCACCGTGGAAGCGGTGGTGGAAGTGCCGTTCGGCTCGGCGCCGCACGAATGCTACGGCCTCTACGAGCCGTTCTTCACCCACATGGACCTGTTCGCGGACATGACCAAGGCCGACGTGGACAAAGGCGTCGCCGACTATCTCAACCGCTTCTATTACGAGCCCAAGTCGTGGACCGAATACCTGGAGCGCATGGGCGTCGCCAACCTGTTGACCGCCGCGCGCGGCGGGGAGAGCATCTACGATGACTAAAACCCAGCCGTTGGCGCGGGGACACTCGCCCGCGCACACCCCCGCGTATACCGCCGCCGAACTGCTTTCGGTGATGGCGAGCCGCACGCTGGAAGACGGCCAGACCGTGTTCGCGGGCGTCGGCATCCCGCTGCTGGCGGCGACGCTGGCGCAACGCCTGCACGCGCCGGGCTTGACCATCCTGTTCGAGGGCGGCGTCCTCGGCCCCTTCATCGTGCCGGGGGAACTGCCGCCTTCCACCAACGAGCAGCGCTGCACCCGCCGCGCCAATATGATTCTCCCCATCACCGACGTGCTGCTGCTGCTGCAGCGCGGCTACGTCGATATCGGATTCCTGGGCGGCGCGCAGATCGACCATTACGGCAACATCAACAGCTCGTTCATCGGCGATCCGGCCAAGCCCAAGACCCGCCTTCCCGGCACCGGCGGCGGCAACGACATCGCGAGCCTCGCCAAGATCGTCGTCGCCATGAAGCACGAAAAGCGCCGCTTCGTGGAAAAGGTGGACTTCATCACCTCCCCCGGATTCCTTTCGGGCGGCGACAGCCGGGCGAAATCGGGCCTGGTCAGCGGCGGCATGCACAAGATCGTGACCGACCTCGCCGTGCTCGGCATCGACCCCGCCTCCAAGCGCGTCCGCATCGACGCGCTCCACCCCGGCGTTTCCGCCGAACAGGTGCGCGACAACACCGGCTTTGCGCTCGAGATCGCGCCCGACCTTCACGAAACCAAGCCGCCGGACGAGCGCGAGCTTCGCGTGCTGCGCGAACTCGACCCCGACCGGCTCTACATCGCCTGATCGCCGATGCGCTTCACCGGCCCCATGCTTCGACAGGCTCAGCATGAGGCCTTCGACAGGCTCAGCATGAGGGCCTCATCCTGAGCCCCGTCGAAGGATGACGGCCCGACACCAATCCGAACCACAACGAGGACACGCCCATGCCCGCCAAGACCGTTCTTTCCGGCATCGCCATGCGCAATTTCACGCGCTTCCCGGAAATCCCCGACGCGCGCGCGCTCGTCGATTACGGGGTGTGGGTGGAATCCCTCGGCTTCGAATCGCTCTGGGTGTGGGATCACATCTTGCTCGGCACCGACCCGCACTTTCCGATCTGCGATTCGCTCACCATGCTGACGGCGGTGGCGGCGCGCACCACCAGGATCAAGCTCGGCACCGGCATTCTGGTGCTGCCGCTCCGCAACCCGCTGCTGCTCGCGAAGCAGGTGGCGACCATGGACCAGCTTTCGGGCGGGCGCATGATCCTCGGCATGGCGTCCGGCTGGTACAAGCGCGAGTTCGACGCGGTTGGCGTGCCGTTCGAGCAGCGCGGCAAGGTGATGGACAAGAACCTGGAAATCCTCAATCGGCTGTGGACCGAGCCGAGCGTCAGCGCCGAGATGCCGCCCTACAACATGCGGAGCGCGGTGATGTACCCGAAGCCGGTATCGAAGCCGCGCGTGCCGATTTTGATCGGCGGGTACGTCGAGGCGGTGCTGAAGCGCGCGGGCGAGAAGGCCGACGGCTGGCTCACCTATTTCTACAAGCCGGAAGGGTTCACGCGCGGCTGGCAGAAGGTGAAGGACTACGCCCGGGCGGCGGGCAAGGACCCCGCGACCCTGCAAAGCACCAACCAGCTTCCGATCATGATCGGCAAGAGCCGCGAGGAGGTGAAGCCGAGGATGATGGAATGGCTGTCCTCCGAATGGGACATCGCGTCGTGGAGCGAATCGACGCCCGACAGCGCCATCATCGGTACGGTGGACGAGTGCCTGGCGCAGTTGAAGGAACACGTGGCGACGGGTGTCGACCGCCTGATCTTCGTGCCCTGGCGGTATGATCGCGAGCAGATCGAAATCATCGCCCGCGAGATCGTGCCAAGATTGGGGAAGTAATACTCACTTCCATCAAGATTTCGGCGGGTTCATACTGAAACGGATTTTGTCTATAGAGAGGATGTTATAAATCTTCAGAACAAAGGCTTCTTCCTACACATTCCAATAATATAACGAGGATAAACCCAGGGATTAGGATACAAAGCACTGACTGAGGATGAAGGCATTGGCTCTTTCAGAATATCCAAAGAAAATTGAGCTTCATAAAATTTCTGTATATATGCCTCCAGAGGTCTATGCACATGCGTGCTTTTTAATTTGCATTCAGGGGATGTCGTAATTTTAAACGGCCCCTCTATTATTAATTCTTTATTATATTGAAACCACGGCTCATTTTTATAGCCATAATATGCGGGCCAAAAGCAAGGATGAGCTATTGAAAATACCAATTTTCCATTTTTACGAAGCGCCTTCGCAGCAGATTGAAGAAATTCGTCCAAATTAACAACATCCATCAAAACCATGTTGGCTACGATTACGTCAACTGATCTTGAATTTTCTCTAGAATATTTCTCCAGAGTCGTTCGAATAAAAGTTACTCTGCTCCCATAATGATTTCTGGCTAAAATAATGCTTTTTGCGCTGGGATCAATTCCAATAACTTGTTTAGACTGACGCGCTAATAAATTTGTTAGAAATCCAACACCGCACCCCGCATCTAGCACTTTGTCCACCGAACCATTGGCTATTAGTTTTAGTATATTGGGAACCAATACTTTCCTATAAGTGATGTCTCCTCCATTCACAATTTGCAGGAAACGTGTCGATGCAAGGGCATCCCACTCTTTTGATATAGAAAGCAAAGATTTCTTTTTTCTAATTTTATACATCTGGTTTTTTCAAACTCGTAGTTAAAAATTTTATTAAGTCTTCAGCTACAGCAAAAAATGGATGGGTTCCGCTCCTATACTCTTGTATCACATGATCGCCTCCCATCTTTACGCCCACGGCGACACGCGCACCATCTCGTTCGTAATCAACAATTGTAAATCGTGAACGAGGGACATGCCTGTAATGTTTGTATGTAACGATTGTCGCTCCCTTGAGTTGTAATTCGTTAGTGAGGGGGATTTCATTCTCCAAACAGATCGTCAATTCTTTCTTCTCTGCCTTAGAAGCCAGAAGTTTTTGAATATCGTCCTCAGCAGCCCAACTCATATCACGACTAAATATTACAACCCTGCCCCCAGCAGATATCCAATCGTGCATATATTTGTTTATTTTTTTGGTTGTTTTATAAACTTTAGGTTTGTTTTTAATATATGCCCATACTTCATGTGCAAGAGCCAAAACAGTAACTAATACTACAAATGAAACTAGAATTGGATGCCACCATTCACTGGTGGAAGCTTTATCTTTTAAAGCCAAATAAAGCCCCAGTATTGAAGCTAAAGATGCTATATGCACGAAGCAATTTTTAATGACTGTGCCCATTGCACCCTCCTTCAATCTACAATGTGTATTTAACCTTACTTCTGTTTGAAAGTAGCTGTTACTGGCTTCTGGAACGGACCGTGCCAAAATTCTTATTTGAGAGTAATGTAATTGCTTAGTGAAATTTAGTCCAAGCTGGTTTTACATTGTCCTAACCCCTCACCAAACCGCTATCCAGCCGGGCGCCACCGCCGCGATAAAACGCGCCCCCTCACGCCCTCCACGCCGGCACGCGGCGCGCCATTTTCCAGATCAGCTTGTCGAGATCGCCCGCGAGCGAGGAGCCCCGGTTGCGGGTGTTGACGAAGGCGGCCCAACTGAGTCCGCTTTTGGTGCGGACCGCGATGGTCTGGGTGCCGGGCAGGCTTCCGGTGTGCCACCAGTTGCCGGCGGTGTTCACGTTCCAGCCGCGCGCGTATTTCGGGTTGGCCGCCGTGCCTTCGCTCATCTTAGCCAGGCTCGCGCGCGCGAGCAGCGGCGGGCGCGTGCGGCCCGCCGCGCCGGCGACGAAGAGGGCGACCTCGGCCGGGGTCGCGATCCAGCCGCCGTGGGAATCCATCCGCCGCACGTTGTGGGCGTAAGGGTCATCCTTGAGGCCGCCGTGGTAGCGGACCTCGTTCGGCGCGCGCTCGGCTTCCGTGTTGCCGCCGATCGCCATGCCGCCCGCGCCGACCGGGGCCAGCACCGCCTCGCGCGCGAAATCGGCGTACGGGCGCTTCGCCGCGCGCTCGATGATGCGGCCGAGCAGGCAGTAGCCGAAGTTGGAATAGCGGTAGGCCGCGCCGGGGGCGTCGGTCGCGGACGAATATTTGAGCGTCGCCTCGATCAACGCCGCGTGGTCGTAGCCGGGATTGGCGAACATGGGGTCGCTCGCGTCGTTGGGCCAGGCACCCGAGGTGTGGGTGAGGAGATGATCGACGGTGACCGCCTGCAGCGCCGAGCCCCGGCCGAGCGCCGCGCCCAAGGGGCCGAGCGCGCCGTCCGGCCCGAACACCCGGGCGTCGGGTGAAAGCAGCCCCGCTTCGTAGAGGCGGAACACGGCGACCGCGGTCACCGGCTTGGAGACGCTGGCGATGCGGAAGCGGTGCTCGGGCGTCGCCCGTTCCTTGGTCCATTGGTCGGCGAAGCCGAAGGCCTCGCGGTAGACGATGTCGCCGCCACGCGCGATGGCGATGCTCAGGCCCGGCACGGAGGCGTGGCTTTCCAGAAACGCGGCGGCGTCCGCCGCCATGGCGGCGCGCTCGTCCTCGCCGGGCGGGGTTTCCGCCGCCCGGGCCGAAACCGGGGCGCCGAAGCCCGCCAGCGCCGCCGCGCCCAACGCGAATTCCCGTCGGCCGATCCTCATGGCAAGCCCCGCCTTCGGGCGCGAAGCTTATCCCTACCCGCACACAATTCCAGATTGAGGTGCATGCAATATCTCGATAATTTTATATTTACAATCAATAAGCTGACCAACAGGCGTGACCGAGAACCTTGTGTATTATAAGTAAATATTCC
>CAYPQV010000011.1:56458-111411 GCA_964412955.1 uncultured Hyphomicrobiales bacterium | reverse complement strand
TGCCGCTGCGGACACCTGGACGACGCCGCCCAGGCGTGTTCCAAGGCGCCGCGCTGCGCCGAGGAGTATCAATCGCGCATTTCCGGGCCGCTGTTCGACCGCATCGACCTGCACGTCGAGGTCGGCGCGGTCAACCCGATGGATTTGACCCTGCCCCCGCCCGCCGAGAATAGCGCCGCGATCGCCGCGCGCGTCGCCAGGGCGCGCGAAATCCAAAAACGCCGTTACGCAGCGCTGAACAACGACCCGCCGATCCGCACCAATGCCGAGGCCGACGGCGCGCTTTTGGAAAAGATCGCCGCGCCGGACGACGCCGGGCGGAAACTCTTGGCCGAGGCGGTGGAGCGGCTGAAATTATCAGCGCGCGGCTATCACCGGATGCTGCGGGTCGCGCGCACGCTCGCCGACCTGGAAGGCGCGGACGGCGTGCGCCGTATTCACGTCGCCGAGGCGTTGAGTTTTCGTCGCGTCGCGCCCAATCGCGCCGGCGCGTAGCGGACCGGCAGTTCAGATCAAAGTGGATCGTTGACCCAACGAAATGGTTTTCCTCATTCGCGATTGGGCACGGCCTCGGACCCGCCCCTCCTCCGCTGCAGCGCCACGGCGAGCCCCAAAACGAGAATGGCCAGTCCTAGGCCCAAGACGTTTGCGGTAAATATGGGCAAGATAAGCCCCGCGCCCGCCGCGATGGACAGCGCGCGTTCGATGCGGCTCGGCCTCGACAACAGCCAGCCCTGGATTCCCGCGACGATGAACATGCCCCCCACGAGATTCATGACGAGCGCCTTGACGATGTCGAGCGGGTTTCCCAATAGCAGCAAGGCCGGAGAGAGCGCGATCAGGAACGGCAGCATGTAGGCGACCGCGCCCATCTTCAGTCCCTCCACGGCCGTTTTCCAGGGATTGGCGTTGGCGATGGATGCCGCCGCGAAGATGCCCAGGCAGACCGGGGGCGTGATGTGCGACAAGAGCGCGCCGTAAAAAACGAACATGTTCGCCACCAGGGGATGAACCCCCAACGCCGTCAAGGCCGGCACGGCAACCACCGACACCAAAATGAAGTCGGCCACCGTGTTCATCCCCGTTCCGAGGACGAGGCACGCGAAGAAAACGAAAAGAAGAACGAGATAGTAGTTTTCCCCGGCGAGATTGATGATGGCGCCGCTGATGTTCAGGCCAAGTCCCGTGAGCATGAACGTGCCGATGACGAAGCCGATCACCGCGCATATGACGATGATCAGGACCGCGTCCTTGGCGCCTTGTTCGAGGGCGTCGAAAAATTCCTTCGGGCCGATTCGGGTTTCCTTCTTAAGCCAACTGATCGCGACGGTATAAATGATCACGAACAGGGCCACCGGCATGGGCGAAAAGCCGTAGACGAAAAGGCCTATGAGCAACAGGAGCGGCGTGACGAGATACCCCTGTGTCAAGAGCACTTTGGACAGCGCCGGTTTTTCCTCCTTGGGGATTCCCTTGAGGCCGTCCCGATAGGCGAGAACGTGGATATTCCACCAGAGCAGGCAATAGTAGAGGAACGCCGGAATGATGCTGGCGAGCGCCAGCTTGGCGTAGGGCATGCCGATGTTGGCGGCGACGATGAACGCCGCCGCACCCATGACCGGGGGCATGATCTGGCCGCCGTTGCCGGCCAGCGCCTCGACCGCGCCGGCCAGACTGCCCCTGTAACCCGATCGTTTCATCATCGGGATCGTGAATTGGCCCATCGCGTAGATGTTGGTCACGGTGGACCCGGATACGGTCCCGAACATGCCCGAGGAAAAGATCGCGACCTTGGCGGGGCCGCCGCGAACATGGCCGGTGATGGCCAGCGCCAACTGCAGGAAAACGTTGGTGACGCCGACCTTCTCGGCGAAGGCGCCGTAGATGCAGAACGCGGCGATATAGGTCGCGGCGACACCCAAGGCGCTCCCCCACATGCCGTCGAGGGTCAGGTACATGAAATCGACGATCTCGACGGCGCTGAACGCCCGGTGGGAAACCTGTTTCCAGGAGATGTACTCGCCGAGATAGGAATAGATCAGCGCGACAACCGCGACGACAACCAGCGCCCAACCCATCAAGCGGCGCGTGGCTTCGAGAAGCAGGAGAGCGGCCAGCACCGCGAGCCCGATTTCGACCGCGCTGGGCGCGAACGCGGACGTCATCGGCCAGCGGGAGGTAAGATATTCGTTGTTCCACGCCACGAATCCGAACGCGGGAACCGCGGCCGCGGCCAGCACCCAATCGTACACCGGAATGCGTGCTGTCGACGGCGCCTTGTCCGTGCGGTCGTCGTGCGCATTGCCCGACGACGCCCGGCGCATGAGGAAGACGAGAATCACGCACAGCATCAGGGGAACTGATCGCTGAACGTAGGGATAGAATGTCCCGAAATAAGCCGTATAGAGAAAGAACAGCGAAGACGCTATGGCAACGGATCGGACCGCGAATTGATCTACGCTGATCGACATCACGTTCGGCCCGCCTCGCCAACCGTCGCGTGTTCCGACTTATCGACCGTCGGCGGCAGCCGCGCCAACGACGTCACGCCCCCGTCCACCCAATGCCGCGCCGGCACGGCACCGTTACTTCATGTAGCCTTTTTCCCTATACCACCTCTCGGCCCCCGGATGCAGGGGCGCGGCACCGACGTTTTTCCAAGCCTCTTCGGGCTTATAGAATAGGTGCTGCGGATGGACCTTCCAGAACTTCTCCTTATTTCGCGCGAGAATGTCCGTCATCTTGTAAACCAGATCGTCGGGCAGGTCCTTTCGCACGGCAAAGTCGATGATCATCATCGGACTCCAGTACGGAGCGTTCGTGCCGTTCGCGTTTTTGTAGATATCCGCCGGTAATTCCATGATCTCGGCGCCGTACTTCGCCGCGACCTTGGATGCGACGTCCTTGCTGATCGGCAGAAGCAGAAACGGCGCTTTCGAACCGAGCTGGGTAAACTTCGGGTGAGGATAGAACGACCCTCCCGTCAGCCACATATCGGCGTGGCCGTCATTGATCATTCGAACGCCCTCGTCCAGCGAGGTATAGATGATCTTTCCGCCGAAGGAGCGAATCTTTTCCTCGGTCAACCCGTAAGCCGCCAGAATGTCGAGCGCGACCGGGGTCACGAGCTGATTGCGCTCGAACATGGCGATGCGGATCGGAAATTTCTTCTCCCGAATTTCATCGAAGGATTTGATGCCGGCGCTCTTGACGATCACCGCTTGAGCGATGCTCGGCCCGCGCACGGAGGCGAGCATCCTGAAATCGTATTTTTTCTTGGTCGGCGTCTCACCCTTCCAAGCCAGCGTCGAGAGCACGTTTTCGATCACGGCGACATCCGCCTGCTTGGCCTCGGGCGCGATGCGCTCGACATTGGCCCAGCCCCCGCCGGGCATGACCGTCGTCGAGGTGTTCGGTATCTCCGCCTTGAGATATTCCGCGAAGGCCGCCGCAGCCTGGAAGTACCCGCCACCCGGCGATCCGGCCGCGAAGGTGATGTCCGCCGAAAAGGCCGGTTGGATCAAGCCGACCACCATCGCCGCGGCAAGGACGTGCCGCGCGACTGCTTCAATCCCTTTGACGATGATTTGCATTGGCTTTCCCTCTCCTGACGTCCCGCGACACGGCCTCAAGGCTATACTAGAGCCCTACGGTTGCTATAGAGCAAATTCAATTTTTGAATGATGATTATTCAGTAATGCTATGCGCGTTGCCGCCGTGGGGCGGCCTTGGGTCTGGTATCGCGGACAAGACTCTCGGCAATCGAAAGAAATCCCCGTATGGCCGGGCTGTCCTTGCGTTCGGCCAGACACACGACATCGACGTTGGTGCAGATATCGCAATCCTTGATGTTGAGCTTGACGACGCGATCCTCGGGCACGACCCCTTCGTCGAAAATGATCGACATGCCCATGCCTTCCGCAACGGCGCTGATTGTTCCCTCGCGGCTGCCGATCTCGACGACGTTGTCTTGCCTGACGGCGACGCCGGCGAATAGGCGGTCGAACGCCTCGCGCGCCGCCGATCCGAGTTCCCGGCAAATGAGCTGATGCCCTCCCAGATCGGCGATCGAGATCGCTCTTTCATTCTCCCAGACCCCGTTGCGCGGAGCGATGACGACCAGCGGCGGGCGGCTGAAAGGCAGAACGTGAAATTCGGGGTGATATTCGATGCGGCTGAAGACGGCGACATCGAGGTCATAATCGAGGAGTTTCTTGCCGAGAAACCGGGAATTGGCAAAAGCCGTCGAAACCTGGATGGCCGGGAAGCGGCGCTTGAAAAGCGCCACCATCTTGATGACGTCGTAGGGGCCGTAGGAACCGACCCTCAGGTGCCCCCGGCGCATGCCCTGGGTCGCCTGAAGATACTCGGTCGCTTCCTGGTAGCTGCCGAACATGCGGCGCACGATCGACAGGAGTTCCTCTCCGGTGCGGGTCAGTCGGACGCCCCGGCCGCTGCGGTGAAACAGCTCCACCTCGTAGTGCGTTTCAAGCTGCTTGACCTGATTGGTGATCGTCGGCTGGCTGACGCGAAGTCGCCGCGCCGCCGCCGTGAAACTGCCTTCGAGCGCCACCGCCTGGAAGGCCCGTGCTTGCGCCGGTGTCATAGCTTCAATCTATATGTCGCCAATTAAATTTGAATTTGATTTATACCCCGGGACTCCCCACCATGCCAAGCTGGTCGCCCGCCCGCCGGCGCGGGCGGCTTTGGCCGATGGCCGACCCCCGTCGGCTCTGAAATGGCCCCTTCGGGAAGCGGATTTCCATGAAGCGCCAGGAAATGACGTTCGATCCGTTCCAGCTGCTCGACAAAAAGGAGCGGAAACGGCTGACCAGGCGAAACGATGTTAACGGCCTCATTCACCTCGCGGGCCATCTCGGCGCGATCGCCGCCGGGGGCGCGGCCGTTTATGTCAGCATGGGTTCGGTTCTGGTCGTGCCCGCCCTGTTTGCGCACGGCGTTCTCCTCGCCTGCCTCTTCGCGCCCATGCACGAATGCAGCCACGGAACGGCGTTCCGGACGCGATGGCTGAACGAGACGGTCTACTGGCTGGTCAGCCTGATCTACATCAGCCAGCCGACCTGGTACCGCTACCGGCACGCGGTTCATCACACCTACACGCAAATCCAGGGCAAGGATCCGAGCATGGTCCTGCCGAGCCCGACGACCTGGCGCCATTATTTCGAGCAACTGCTCGGGTGGCGCTTCTGGACGACATTCCCGGTCGTGATCACCAAGCACGCCCTCGGAAAGATGCGCCCCCAGGATTCCTGGTACGTACCCAAAAGCGATTTACCGCGCATCTACGGCGAAGCGCGCTTCATGCTCGCGTTCTATGCCGCGATCGCGATGGGAGCCGTGTACATGGGCACTTGGGCTCCGCTCGTTTATTGGATTCTCCCGCGCATGATGGGCGAGCCGCTCCAGCGTTCCTGGCGGATCGCCGAGCACAAAGGCTGCGAAGAATCGCCCGACGTCCGCGTGAACACGCGCTCGACCAAGGCGGGGGCGATCATGCGGGCACTTTGCTGGAACATGCCTTATCATGCGGAGCATCATGTCTGCCCGCAGGTGCCGTTTTTCGCCCTGCCCGAGCTGAACAAGCTGATTGGCCACCAGTTGAGGCCGATGGGCGAGAGCTTGTTCGCCGTCGACCGCGAGGTCCGCCGGACGTGCATAATCTCCGAATCCGAGGCGGCGCGGATCATGGCGGCGCGCAAGGCCGGAGTCGCGGCGATCGACGAAAGCTGGGTGTGCGATCTTGACTAGGGCCGCTTAAGAATACTGTGACACGCAAGGGGAGATCGACATAGTGAGCGGGGGTACAGCCAACGCCGAGAATCCGGGTGCCGACTGGCACCTCGCGGGCAAGGCGAGCGATTTCGAGGACGAAGACGTCGAGCAGGTCCTGATCGGGGACTTGGCGATCGCCGTCTATAAGGCGGAAGGCCGGTTCTTCGCGACCCAGGACCTCTGCACGCACGAACAGGCCTACCTCTCGGACGGCGTGGTGGTGGGTTGCGTTGTCGAATGCCCCTTCCACCAGGGTCGTTTCGATATCCGCACGGGAAACGCCTTGGGCCCCCCGGTGGTCGTGCCGCTTCGGACATTCCCGGTGAAAGTCATCGATGATCGGATTTTCGTGCATGTCGCGCAAACCGAGAAAAATCCGAACGGTTAGCGGCGGATTCTCTCGAAACACCACCGGCTGTTCGAACAACGGAATGTCGCACCATGTCAAATCGGAATTGGCCTGATCGAACCCTTCCTAAACACTGGGACATGACGGCGGACGTCGTCGTCGTCGGCTACGGCTATGCCGGAGCCGCCGCCGCGATCGAGGCGCACGACGCCGGCGCGAATGTGCTCCTGCTCGAAAAAATGCCGGACCCTGGCGGCATTTCCATCTGCTCGGGCGGAAATATTCGCATCGTCGAGGACGCGGACGAGGGTTTCCTCCACCTCAAGGCGACGAACGCCGGAACGACGCCCGACGACGTGTTGCGCGCCCTCGCCGTCGGCATGCAGCAGATGCCGGCCTACTTCGAAAAATTGGCCGAGGCGTCCGGCGCGACGATCGACCGGCGACAGGCCGACGGCAACTATCCGTTTCCCGGCACTAAGACGTTCGGGTACGTCAGCATCAAGCACGTGCCGGACTTCGACGCGGCGAAGACTTATCCCTTCGTCAGCAGCTATGTGCCGATCCACCGCGCCGCCGGGGTCCGGTTGTTCAAGGTGATCGAGGACAACATCCGGCAGCGGTCGATTCCCGTCAGGCTCTCGACCGCGGCATTACGCCTGATCACCGACGGAAACGGCGGCGTTTGCGGCCTGACGGCGCGGCAGGACGGCAAGCTCGTTCGCATCAAGGCGAATCGCGGCGTCGTGCTGGCGTGCGGCGGCTTCGAGGCGGACGAAGGGATGCAGCGCCAGTTCTGGCAGGAAAAGCCGGTGCTCAACGCGGCCTACATGGGCAATACCGGCGACGGAATCCGCATGGCGCAGGACGTCGGCGCCGCGCTTTGGCACATGTGGCACTACCACGGCGTTTACGGCTTCAAGCATCCGGACCCGAGCTATCCTTTCGGTATCCGGCCGAAGCGGCTCCCCGACTGGATTCCCGGACAGCCGGCGCGCGAGGACGTGAAAATGCCCTGGATCGTCATCGATCGCGCCGGGCGGCGGTACATGAACGAATACCCGCCCTACACGCAGGACACGACCTGGCGGCCCATGGCGACGCTCGATACCGTGACCATGAGCTATCTCCGGATTCCGTCCTACATGATCATGGACGAGCCGGGGCGCGGAATTTATCCGATCGTCTCGCCGACGTTCAACGACCGGCGGCTCGAGTTCGAGTGGAGCGAAAACACCCTCCGCGAACTGGAGGCAAGGATACTTCACAAGGCGAATTCCGTCGCGGACCTGGCGAAGAAGACGGGGATCGCCGAAAACGTTCTCGCGCGCACGATCTCGGATTGGAATGCGGCCTGCGCCGCCGGAAAAGACGAGACGCATGGACGGCCCGCGAGTTCGATGGTCAAGATCGCGACTCCGCCGTTCTATTACGCGGAACTCTGGCCGATTTGCTCCAACACCCACGGCGGTCCCGTGCACGACGCCGGGCAAAGGGTGTTAAACTCGTTCGGGCAACCCATCCCGCGGCTTTTTGCCGCCGGGGAGCTCGGTGGGGTCTTCGGCCATCTCTACATGTCCGGGGGCAATCTTGCGGAATGCTTCGTCGGCGGCCGGACCGCCGGGCGCAATGCCGCGGTCTTGGAGTCCTGGGATGCCGAAGAGCACGCCAAGCGCCGGAGGCAAGCGGCCAGAGCTTAGAGGACAGCGGTGAAGCCCCCTCCGTTCGATTATTACGATCCTCGATCGCTCGAGGAGGCGCTTGAGTTGCTGGCCACGGCCCCGCACGCCAAGGCCCTGGCGGGCGGCCAATCCCTGATGCCCATGCTGAACATGCGGTATGCGCGACCGGATACCATCGTCGATCTCAACCGCATTCCCGAGCTTTCCTATATCCGAGACGGCGGCGACGCGATCCATATCGGCGGCATGACCCGCCAGCGCGATCTCGAGTTGAGCGAGATCGTTCAAAAACGATGCCCGCTGATGCACGAGGCGCTCTTGAACGTCGGCCACCGGCAGACGCGCAACCGCGGCACGATCGGCGGCAGTCTCTGCCATCTCGACCCGGCGGCCGAACTGCCCTGCGTGGCCATGGCTCATGACGCGACGATCGAAATCAGAAGCCGGGAGAAACGGCGCGAGATTCCCATGGCGGAATTTCCGACCTTCTTCATGACCCCGGCGATCGAGCCGAACGAACTCGTAACGGGCTTGAGGGTTTCATTCTGGCCCGAAGGTCACGGCAGCGCATTCCTGGAATTCGCCCGAAGGCAGGGCGACTTCGCCGTCGTTTCGGTCGCGGTTCTGCTCGAAGTCACGGCGGATCGGACGATCCGGCGCGCTTCGATCACGGTGGGCGGCGTCGCGTACGCCCCCCAAAGAATACGGGAAGCCGAACGGATGCTCGTCGGCGGCGAGATTTCGGAAGAATCCTTTCAACGCGCGGCCGAAGCCTGCGGCGAGATCGAAACCATCGGCGACATACACGCTTCGTCCCAATACCGGCAGCATCTCGCCGCGACGCTCGCGTTCCGCGCCTTGCGGCAAGCGGCTGCGCGCTCGCGCGCCGGCCTGCCGAGGGAACGCCGATGAAACGGGAGCGCACGATCGCGGTCATCGTCAACGGCGCGGAGCACCGTCGAAATGTCGATGTGCGCCTGACCCTGGCCGATTTCCTGCGCCACGAATTGGGGCTGACCGGCACGCATCTCGGATGCGAGCACGGCGTGTGCGGAGCCTGCACGGTCCTGGTGGGGGAGAGATCCGTTCGAAGCTGCCTTATGCTGGCGGTCCAGGCCGACGGGGCCCGCGTCACGACGGTGGAGGGCGTCGCGCGCGCGCTCGACGATCTCCATCCGCTCCAGGAAGCCTTTCGCGACCATCACGGCCTGCAATGCGGCTTCTGCACGCCCGGCATATTGATGACGCTCGTGGAATTTCTGGCGGTAGACCCCGATCCGACGGAAGAGGATATCCGGGAGGCGCTTTCCGGAAATCTCTGCCGCTGCACCGGGTATCAAAGCATCGTCGCCGCCTGCCTGGACGCCGCCCGGAAAATGCGCAAAGGGCCGAAGGTTTCCCCGCCATGACGGAACCGCGACGCCATTTCGGCGCCAGCACGAAGCGGATCGAAGACCCGGCGCTGCTGACGGGGCGCGGGCGCTTCGTCGATGACATCCGTCTTGCCGGCACCTTGTCCGCGGCATTCGTGCGCAGCCCGTGCGCGCATGCCGCGATCCTGAAAATCGACGCTTCCGCCGCGCTCGAGACGCCGGGGGTTCATGCCGTCTACACGCTACAAGACATCGCCGCCCACTTGACGTCGGAGCGAATCCCCATGGCGCTTTCCGCGCGGGAGATCGCCGGTATCTCGAAAAAAGGCCTCCGCGACGACATTACGCCCTTCGTGCTCGCCAAGGACGAGGTCTGTTACGTCGGCGATCCCGTCGCGATGGTCGTCGCCGATACGCGATACATCGCCGAGGACGCCGCCGAACGGGTCGATGTCGAATACGACATTCTGGGCGCCGCCGCGGATTGCCGCGCCGCCATGAAACCCGATGCGCCGCGCGTGCATCGCGATGTCGAGAGCAACATCCTGATCGAGTACGCGATCGCCTACGGCGACTGCAACGCGGCCTTCGCCAAGGCGGACCACGTCTTCGGTCTTTCCTTGAAACAACACCGTGGCGTTCCGCATTCGATTGAGGGCCGAGGCGTCCTCGCCAACCACGACGCGACCGAGGACCGGACGACGGTGTGGACATCCACGCAAAGCCCGCATGAGGTGCGCACGCGGCTGGTGGAGCTGCTCGGCTGCGATGACGACGCGCTGCGCGTCATCACCCCCGATGTCGGCGGAGGCTTCGGCGGCAAATATCTCATCTATCCCGAAGAGGTGGTCGTGACGATCGCCGCGCGGCTTCTCGGCCGACCGGTCAAGTGGATCGAGGACCGCCGCGAGCATTTTTTGACCGCGATCCAGGAGCGCGATCAGTACTGGGACGTAGAGATCGCCTTGAACGGCCAAGCGGAAATCCTCGGGGTCCGGGGCACGCTGATCCACGACCAGGGCGCGTATACGCCCCAGGGAATCAACCTGTCCTACAATTCGGCGACGTCACTGCCCGGCCCCTACAAAGTTCCCCATTACCGGCTGGAGGTTACGGCGGTCGAAACCAACAAGGTGCCGACGATGCCCGTCCGCGGCGCCGGCTACCCTCAGGGCACCTTCGCGATGGAGCGTCTCCTGGACCTCGCGGCAAGAAGGCTCGGCCTCGACCGCGCCGAGATCCGCCGGCGCAACCTCATCCCGGCCGACGCGATGCCCTATACGACCCCGATGAAGACACGGGCCGGCACGCCCGTAAAATACGACAGCGGCGACTTTCCACGCTGTCAATCCATGGCACTTGAGGCCATCGGCTATGGCGGATTTGCGGCGCGCAAGGCAAAAGCGCTCGGGGACGGACGATACATCGGTCTTGGGTTGGCGAATGGGACCAAGGGTACGGGCCGGGGACCCTTCGAGACGGGAATCGTCCGGGTCGGTCGGTCGGGCCGGATCACGGTCTACACGGGCGCCGCGCCGATGGGCCAGAGCACCAAGACGATGTTGGCTCAGATTACCGCCGATCAATTCGGCGTGGAGCCCAAGGACATCCGCGTCGTTGCCGGCGATACGGGCTACGTCTCGATGGGGCACGGCGGCTTTGCCAGCCGCCAGGCCGTCAACGCCGGATCGTCCGCGCAGATCGCCGCGATCAAGGTGCGCGAAAAGGCGCTGACGGCGGCCGCATCACTCCTCGATGCGCCGATCGGCGATCTCGTGCTCGAGGACGGCTGGGTGCGGGTTAAGGGGACGAATATCGCCATCGCGCTCGGCGATATCGCGCGCGAAGCGGCCGGCATTCCCGGCTACGCGCTGCCCAAAGGCATCGAGCCTGGGCTCGAATATACCTCGAACTTCATGCCGGCAGGGCTCGCGTACAGCAATTCCACCCACGCCGTGGAGGTGGAGGTCGACCCCGGCACGGGGGCGGTCCGGTTTCTCCGCTACGTAGTCGTCGACGACTGCGGGACTCTTATCAACCCAATGGTCGTCGAAGGACAAATTATCGGCGGCGCCGTCCACGGCATCGGCAACGCGCTCTTCGAGAGAATGAGCTACGACGAGAACGCACAACCGGTCACGACCAATTTCGGCGAGTATCTGTTGCCGAGCTCGACCGAGCTTCCGACGATCGAGGTAATCCATCACGTATCGCCCTCTCCCCTGAACCCCCTCGGCGTGAAGGGGGTCGGCGAGGGCGGCGTCATCCCCGCCGCCGCTGCCATCGTTTCGGCGGTGGAGGACGCCTTGGCGCCCTTTGGCGTAAAGATCGACGAAACGCCGATCTTTCCGGACCGGATCGTCGAGCTGGTGAAAGCCGCGGCGTCCGGCGCGGATCTCCGGTCATTTCGGGCGCGCGCCGCGGCCGGCCACCGGATGTTCCGGGCACGCGGTTGAAAATGGCTCGCCGATCCTGTTCCGTGCGGAGCGTCGTCCCTTCGTCAATATCGACCAGGGGCGCTTCGTCAAAAACCGTTCGATGCTCGCGCATTTCCGGGCCGCTGTTCGACCGCATCGACCTGCACGTCGAGGTGGTCGCGGTCAACCCGATGGACCTGACCTTGCCGCCGCCCGCGTCGCCCCCAACCGGGCGGCGGCGTGAGTCCGTCTAATTCTTGAGCGCGAAGTCGGTCGCCGACACCTGGCCGGCGTTGACGCCGTCGACGTGGGCGATCTGGTAGGAGTTGGCGTTCGAGGCGTTGCTCGCGTCCGACGTGTAATAGATATCGACCCCGCCCGAGCCGGTCTGCGATCCGATCACGACGATGCCGCTGACCGCGTTGCCGGAGGACAAATCGACCGGCGCGCCGCCGAGGGCAATCGCCGTTTCGAAGTACTGCGCGGAATCGAGAAAGCCCGAATCGCCCAGGCCGAAATCGGTGTCGCCGAGTACGAAACGGTCCTGCCCCGGCTGGAAATCGACCACGTGGTCGTTGCCGAGCGATTGCACCCTGTCGGCGACGGTGGCGCCGGCGCCGCCCGCGAACACGAATTGATCGGAACCGCCGCCGCCGGTCAGCGTGTCGGCGCCCGGCCCGCCCTGGAGCGTGTCGGCCCCGGCGCCGCCGACGAGGGTATCGGCGCCCGTGCCGCCGACCAGGGTCAGGTTTTCGACCGGCGCGGGCGTCGGGTCGTCGCGCGTCTCGGCGACCGGCACGGACGGCGGCGGCTCGACCGAGGCCGGGATATAGCCGATCGCGGGCTTGAAGCCGAACACCGGATCGGTCGCGAGCGGAATGCGCACCGGAGCCGGCGCGTCGCCCGAACCGGCGAGAAAACGCTCGCCGGACGATCCGGCGATCGAGCCGCCGCTCCAGGCTTCGGCTTCGTTGCGGGCGGCGGCGAGCGCGCGCGCCAGCGCCTGATCGGGCGAATCGCCCGCGGCCAACGCGCCGTTGAAGGCGTTTTCGGCCGCCGCCTGGCCGGCCGCGAGCTCGACCGACGTCGCCGCGCGCCCGGAACCGGCAAGGATCGAGTCGGCGATCACGGCGGCGAACGCCTGACGCGGGCCGGCAACGTTGGTGGTGACCGCCGCGATCCAGCCGCGCGCGTCGGCGAGCAATTCGCCGCGATCGACCCGCGAGGCCCACTCGTGGGCGATGGTGGTGATCCATCCCTCGCCGGCGCCCGCGCGCCCCGGCCCGGCCGCGAGCGCGGGCCCGGCGGGCGCGACTTCGAGCGCCGTTTCCCATCCGGTGGGCGGATGGCGGGCCTCAATCACGTCGGGGCCGCTTTCCGCCCGCGCCGCCCATTGTTGAGCCTCCGAAACGGTGGCGGCGGGCACCGCGACGGCGCGCCAGCTGTCGGCCGCGGCGAGAGTCTCGCTCGCGCCGAGATCGGGCCGCGTGCGCGCCGTCCATGCCTCCGCCTCGCGCGCCGAGGGCGCGGGAACCACCGCGGCGCGCCAGTTGTCGGCCAGTTCGCGCGCCTCGGTCGCGTCCGGTCCCGGCCTGATCTCCGCTGTCCATTCGGCGCGCGCGTCGGGCGCGCGCTCGACCGCGGCGTCCCAGGATCCCATTTCGGCTGGCGCGGGCGTTTCCACGCGCGCCGCCCAGGTTTCGGTTTCGAGAACGGAGGGCGCAGCGTCGACCGTTGCCCGCCAGCTTTCCAGGCGCGCCAGGGCGTCCGCCGCGCCCGCGTCGGGACGAACCTCCGCCCGCCACGATTCGGCGTCGCGCGCCGTGGGTGCGGTTTCGATCGCCGTTTGCCAGCCGCGCGGGGATTCGGGCGCCGCCGTTTCGGGCGGTTCGACCATCTCGGTGCGCGCCGCCCAGGCTTCGGCCGCGCGCGCGCCGGGCGCGGTTTCGATCGCCGTTTGCCAGCCCCGCATGGATTCGGGCGCGGCGGTTTCGGGCGGTTCGACCGTCTCGGTCCGCGCCGCCCAGGCCTCGGTCGCGCGCGCGCCGGGCGCGGGTTCGGGCGTCGCCCGCCAGCCCCGCGCGGCTTCGCGCAGCATCGCTTCGGGCGAGACTTCCATTTCGGTCCGCGCCGCCCAGGATTCCGCGTCCCTCGCGGACGGCGCCATGTCGACCGTCGCGCCCCAGCCCTCGGCCATGGCCCGGCGCGCGGCTTCGTCGCCGATCGGCGTCACCTCCGCGCGCCATTGTTCGGCCTGGGCGGCGGACGGCGGCGCCTCGGCGGTCGCCGGCCATTGGGCGAGCGGGCCCTCGATCTCGGGGCCGGGCGAGGTTTTCGCCGCCCACGCGCGTTCCGCCTCGGGATCGCCGTGCACCAGCCCCGTCCGCCAGCCGAGCGCCGCTTCCTTCGGGTCGCCGCGCGCGATATGCGCTTCCCATTCCGCCTGCTCGCGCGCGTCGGCGATTTCGGTGCGCGGGCGCCAGGCGGCAAAGGCCGCGTCTTCCTCGGGCGGCTTCGGGGCGGCGAACGCGGTCGGGTTTTCCCGATGCGCGCGCGCCAGCGCCTCGACATAGGCCGGCGCGAAAGCGCGGTCGGCGTCGGCGAGCGCGGTAACGGCGTCGCCGAACTGCAGGCCGACCTGGCGCACGGTCATCAGGAACGGCGTCGACGGCGCGATGTCGTAGCCGGCGGCGCTCGCGCCTTCGTTCGCCTGGTCGAGCGTCTTCATGCCTCCGCCGTTGACCAGGGCGATTTCGCCCAAGCCGCCGTGCGCGCGCGGCAGCAGGACGGCGGTGGTCTCCCCGTTGGCGCCGACGCGGACCGCGCCCGCGGCCTCGCGCACCCCGACCATGGCCGAGGGCGCGTGCAGCGTGAAGGCGTCGAGGCCGCCGCGCGCGATGTCGCCGGCGACGAACGACACCGCGCCGCGTTCGACCGTCAGCACCATTTCGCCGGAATTGCGGGCGGGGTCGAAAACAAGCCGCTCGATTCCGAAATCGGTCTGCTCGCCGAGCGACAGGCGCGTGCCGTCGGCGAAGGCGAGCGCGACGCGGCCGGCGCCCGTCTGTATGACGTCGCCGGCGTAGAGCGGCGTGTCTTTTTCGGCGGCGACGATGGTGCCGTCGGCGCGGCCGAAATAAACCTCGCCCGCGACGCCGTCCACCAGGCCGACCGGATCGGACGCTCCCAGGGTCGGGCGCGCGGCGGCGGCCGGCAGCACGATCAGCGCCTCGACCACGTCGGGGGTCAGCACGGAACCTTCGGCGTTGATGAGGTTGGGGCGCGGATCGCGCGCGAAGTAGCCGCGCGCGAGCACCGCCTCGCCCGAAGGCCCGATCAGCCAGAGATCGCCGCCTTCGCGCACGTAACGCGCGCCGAGCAGGAGGTAGCCGCCGGGAATGTCGAGCAGGTCGCCCTGGCTCGCGTCGAGCACGGCGACGCGCCCGGGCGCCCGGGCGGCTTCGGCAAGCATTTGGGTCTGCGGCGCGGACATTCCGTCCCCCGAATGGGGGAAAATTATAACCTAGATGTCGACGCCGCTACACGGCCAAGCCCTATATGTTGTGGAAAAATCGGCCACGTCATTCGATTCGAAATCGAAACGATCAGTCCGGGCGGCGGATCATGCCGCCCAAATCGCGGCCCGCGAAGATGTGGACATGCAGGTGGAAAACTTCCTGGCGGGCGTCGGCGCCGAGGTTGGAGAGGACGCGGTAGCCGGCCCCGACCACGCCCAGCTTGCGCGCGGTTTCCCCGATCGCGCGGAAGAAGCCCACGATCTCGGCGTCGCCGGCATGGCGGGTGAAGTCGTCCATGTCCACGTAAGCGCCCTTCGGAATCACCAGCACGTGCACCGGCGCCTGCGGGCGGATGTCGTGAAAGGCGAGCGCGTGCTCGGTTTCGTGGACTTTCTTGCAGGGAATCTCGCCGCGCAGGATTTTGGCGAACGGATTGTCGGCGTCGTACGCGGGACGATTCATTTCTTCCGTCCCTTCTTTTTGGCTTTGCCGCGCGCCGCCTTTTCGGCGATGCCGGACACGCCTTCGCGCCGGGCCAGTTCGGCCCACACGCGTCCGGGCCGGATACCGGCCGAGGCCCACAGCACCAGCAGGTGATAGAGCGCGTCCGCGCTTTCGGCGGCGACGCGCCGGGGGCCCTCGTTGAGGGCGGCGGCGACGGTTTCCGCCGCTTCCTCGATCACCTTGCCGCCGATCTTGCCGACGCCGCCCGCGAGCAATTTCGCGGTGTACGAAACGCGCGCGTCGGCGCGGCGTCTTTGGACGATGGTCGCGTAAAGCCGATCGAGCACGCGGGCGTCGGGAGAAGTCTTGTTTTTTGCCATGGAGCCTGCTCGCTTTCCCCGGTCATTCGATCCGGACCGGAACGCCGGCGGCCTTCATGTGGGCCTTGGCTTCGGCGATCGTATAGGTGCCGAAGTGAAAAATCGAGGCGGCGAGCACGGCCGAGGCGTGGCCGCGCGTCACGCCCTCGACCAGGTGATCGAGGGTGCCGACCCCGCCCGAGGCGATCACCGGCACCGGCACCGCGTCGGCGATGGCGCGGGTGAGCGGGATGTCGAAGCCGGCCTTGGTGCCGTCGCGGTCCATGGAGGTGAGCAGGATTTCGCCCGCCCCGTAGTCCGCCATGCGCCGGGCCCATTGCACCGCGTCCAATCCGGTCGCCTTGCGCCCGCCGTGGGTGAAGACCTCGAACGCGTCCGGCGCGACGGATTTGGCGTCGATAGCGACGACGATGCACTGGCTGCCGAACTTTTCCGCCGCCCGGCGCACGAATTCAGGCTCCTTGACCGCCTGGGTGTTGATGGAAACCTTGTCCGCGCCGGCCAGCAGGAGCTTTCGGATGTCCTCGATCGTGCGCACGCCGCCGCCCACCGTCAGCGGCATGAAGCATTGCTCGGCGGTGCGGGCGACCACGTCGTAGATGGTGTCGCGGTTTTCGTGGCTGGCGGTGATATCGAGGAAGCACAGTTCGTCGGCGCCGGCGCGGTCGTAGACGCGGGCCTGTTCGACCGGATCGCCCGCGTCGATCAGGTCGACGAAGCGCACGCCCTTGACCACGCGCCCGCGGTCGACGTCGAGGCAGGGGATGACGCGAATCTTCAGCATAAAAATTATCTGCGTTCCTTGTATAGTTCCATTGGTAAATATCTAACAGCGCCCGCGTCAAATCTCATTTAGATATCAAACTAAATGATCATGGTGTCAAATCATGCTATGGTTATAACAAATGACAGATCAAATTCCTCCGAACATGCCCCCTCAAGACATCAACGAGGCTATAACTAAGATCATGCAATCAGTAGGAGGGGTTGATGGGCCATATACTTTTCTTGGATTCAGAATCAGTGAGTTGAGAAATATAGATTCTAATAAAGCGGATAAAGTACTGGATGTTTTTTTGCGTGATTTCAAGGTTTTTGAAGAACGATTAGTGCGTACTCTTGAGCATATGTTGAAGCTTTGCGTGGCTGGAAATGGCGCGGGCATTGCTTTCACTGGAAGTTTATTTGCGGCATTTGTTTCTCAATCTCCGCCTAAACCTGCTGCATGGCTAATTGTTGCTATTATTATATTTGGCATAGGCATTGTGAGTTCGGGTATTGGATTGTACGTAGCCTTTGAGCTGTTCGCTATCAGATATAAAAAATTTTGGGGTGATATTGAAGCAATTGCCTACGACAATTTTCCAATTTATTGGATAGAGCGACGCCATCATCATCGCGCTTGGCGCGAGAAACCTATTTTAGGTATAACCGCGTTCCTTGCCTTATTTTGTTTTATACTCGGTGCCATAAGTGCTCTTATCGGGTTAATTGTTATTTATAATTGTAGCGCTCTAAGGTAAACCTAATTTGATTTATTATCATCCTTCAGCGCCGCGATCGCGCTTGCGACGTCGAGCTTGCCGTCGTAGAGCGCGCGCCCGCTGATGACCCCGGCCAGGGGGCGTTCGGCCTTGCGGCTCGCGTCGCGGATGGCCGTCAAATTTGCGATCGAGGACACGCCGCCCGACAGGATCACCGGGATCGACACCGCCTGGGCCAGCGCCACGGTGGCCGCGACGTTGGGACCTTTCATGGCGCCGTCGCGTTCGATATCAGTGTGGATCAGCGCCGCGACGCCGACGTCCTCGTAGCGCTTGGCGAGGTCGAGCACGGTGACGTCCGAAACGTTGCCCCAACCCGCGGTCGCCACCCGCCCGTCGCGCGCGTCGAGGCCGACGGCGATCTGTCCGGGATACTTGCGGCACGCGTCGCGTACCAGCTCGGGGTCCTTGAGCGCGACGGTGCCGAACACGATCCGGGCGATGCCGTGGTCGAACCAGAAATCCACCAGCGCCATGGTGCGGATGCCGCCGCCGAGCTGGACCGGGATATTCACGCCCCAGAGAATTTTCTGGACCGCCTTGTCGTTGACCGGCTTGCCGGCGAAGGCCCCGTTCAAATCGACCACGTGCAGCCATTCCGCGCCCGCGCCGGCGAAGACGCGCGCCTGGGCGGCCGGATCGTCGGCGAACACGGTCGAGCGCGCCATGTCGCCCTGCACCAGGCGCACGCACTGGCCGTCCTTGAGGTCGATGGCGGGAAAGAAAATCAAGGGGCGGAGCCTCACGGCGACCAGGCGAGGAAATTGGCGATCAGGCGCAGTCCGCTCGCCTGGCTTTTTTCGGGGTGAAATTGGGTGCCGGCCATGTTGGCGTGCGCGACCAGCGCCGCCACCGGCCCGCCGTAACTGGCGGTGGCGACGACGTCGGCCGGATCGCGGCAGGTCATCGCGTAGGAGTGCACGAAATAGGCGTGCGCGCCGGGCGCGATCCCTTCCAGCAACGGGTGGGCCGCGCGGAACTCCAGCGCGTTCCAGCCCATGTGCGGGATCTTCAGGGCGGGATCGGACGGCTTGAGCGCCGCGACGGTGCCCGGAATCCAGCCCAGGCCCGCGTGCGTTCCGTGCTCGAATCCTTGGGTCGCGAGCAGCTGCATGCCGACGCAGATGCCCAGGAACGGGCGGCCCTGTCCCCGCACCGCCTTGTCCATGGCCGCGACCATGCCGGGAAGCCGGGCGAGCCCCCGCATGCAGTCGGCGAAAGCGCCGACCCCGGGCAGGACGATACGATCGGCGCGGGCGATTTCGGCGGCGTCGGACACGACGCGGATGTCGGCGGAAACGTTCTTTTCCGCCGCCGCGCGCTCGAACGCCTTCGCCGCCGAGCGCAGGTTGCCGGAGCCGTAGTCGATGATGGCGACTTTCATGGCCGAACCGTCGCGGCGAGATCGCGCGCGAGGCCGGGCGTGGAATCGAGGAACCGCGCGAGCGCCGCGTCGATGTCGCCGCCCGCGACCACGCCCCGGAACGCGAACCCCCGGCGTTCGAGCTTCCGGCGCCTGAGGTCGTTGCCCACCCAGCCGAACGTCGCCGACAGGATCAGCGTCAGTATCGTCATGGCGATCTCGTCGCGCACGAACGCCCGCATCACCATTTCCGATCCGACGAGAATAAGGGCGAACACGGCCGCCGCCAGCCACAGCCGCCGGGTCAAGGCCCACAGCGGGCCGAACACGAAGGCCGGCCAGGAAAAGCCTTCCTTGACCAGCACCACGTCCCGGTCGGGGTCGAGGCCGCCGTGGCGCACGTAGGCCGTGTACATTCGCATCGGTCGCGCCGCTCCCGATCCGGCTACATCGAGCCGCCGAGAACGCCCTTGGTCGACGGCACCGCGTCGGGCCGGCGCGAATCGATCGCCACCGCCTGGCGCAGCGCGCGGGCGAGTCCCTTGAAGCAGGACTCGACGATATGGTGGTTGTTCTCGCCGTAGGCGTTGCGCACGTGCAGCGTCACCCCGGCGGCCTGGGCGAACGCCTGGAACCATTCGCGGAACAGTTCGGTGTCCATTTCGCCGAGCTTCGGTTTCGAGAACGCGACCTTCCACACCAGATAGGGACGGTTGGAGGCGTCCAGCGCCACCTCGGTGAGCGTCTCGTCCATGGGCGAGAGCGCCTGGCCGAAGCGGACGATGCCCTTGCGGTCGCCGAGCGCCTTGGCCAGCGCCTCGCCGACGGCGATGCCGACGTCCTCGGTGGTGTGGTGGTAATCGATGTGCAGATCGCCCTTCGCCTCGACCTCGAGGTCGATCAAGCTGTGGCGCGAGAGCTGCTCGAGCATATGGTCGAGAAAGCCGATGCCGGTCGAGACGCGATACATCCCCGTTCCGTCCAGGTTGACGGAGGCCTTGACCGAAGTCTCCTTGGTTTTCCGCTCCACCGTGGCTTTGCGCATGGTGTCGAATTCCGGCCCGAAGGCGTTGCTTTCCTGCTCGAATCGGCCCCTTGTAGCAGCACGAGCGCTCGGAAACCAGCGAGGGCCGGGCCGGGCGCGCGGGTTTTTTCCTAAGCCGATTCAGGGGCTTGGAAGCACCCCGGGGCCGGTTTAACCCCGGACTGTCCCCAGGCTTTTCCACACTGCCGCTGCGGCAAAAAATATCCATAAAATATAGCTAAATCAATCTATTGCGGCCGGATAAACAAGCCCGGATTAAAGTATTTGTCCCCAATTTGGGTTTCGATGGGGACCTATGTTTCGCGCGGGCGCCGGGTACCGAGCCGGCCGCGAACCTCGGCGAGGATCCAGGCAATGGTGTCTTCGTCCAGGGTTTCGATCGAGGCCGCGATCAGGTTGGCAAGTTCGGTCGCGCGCGGGGAGAGGCCGGAGGTCACGATCCTGACGCGCGGATGGGACATCTCGGCCAGCCGTTTCAGCGCCTCGGCGTCGTCCCAAAACAACCCGAAATAGGCGCACGCCTGGCGCACGAAGCCGGGCGAGGGCCGCCCGCGCCGGCCGTGCTCGAGGCTCGAGAGATACGCGGCCGAAAGCCCGAGTTCGACGGCCATGGTTTTCTGCGTGACGCCCTTCAGCCGGCGCAGCTCGCGCAGTCGCTTGCCGAACGGAGTCATGTCCGCGGGCCTTTTATCTGATGCGCGCGGGGATTCGCCCGCGCGTCCCGCATCCGGCGCAAAAGAACGTAGAGCGCGCCGTCGCCGCCGTGACGCGGGCGCGCGGGCGCGAAGGCGAGGATGTGGGCGCGCACCGGCTCCTCGTTCAGCCAGCGCGGCACGTTGGCGCGAAGGACGCCGGTTTCGCGCCCGCTTCCGTCTTGTTTGCCGCCCTTGCCGGTGATGACGAGAAGACAGCGCCGCCCGAGCGTGTGCGCGCGGGCGATGTGGCCGAGCAGCGCGGAATGAGCCTCTTTTTGGGTCATGCCGTGGAGATCCAGCGTCGCGTCGATGGGCATCTCGCCCCGGCGCAGGCGCAGGGCCGTCGCCCGGTCGACTCCCGGCGCGGCCCCGGGGTGAAGCGTCGGCAGCGGTGACGGCGGCGGCTTGCGCGCCGGCCCGGCCGCGGCGCGGGGCGGTTGGGGCGGCGGCGCGGGTTTCTCCGTTGCGCCCGCGGATGACTCTTTGCGCGCGGGCCGCGCTCGTTTGTGGCGCAACGGTCGCGCGCTGTCCGCGACCGCGCGCCACAGTTGCGCGTCGGTCAATGAATCGGCCTCAGGCTTTTTCGACGTCTTCATCCACCAGCACGATAAACAGCCGTTGCGGCCCGTGCGCGCCGAGCAGCAGCGTCTGCTCGATGTCGGCGGTGCGCGACGGGCCGGTGATCCAGTTGACCGCGCGCGGCATGGCGAATTCCGCGTTCGCCCGCTTCGCGCGCAAGACGCCCCAGGCTTCTTCGTAGGTGCCGACCAGGCGCCGGACGGGAACGACCGCGACGTGAACCGGCGGCACCAGGGCGAGCGTGGTCGGGCTCTCGGGACCGGAAGCCAACACCAGGGTGCCGGTTTCGGCGACGGCCGCGACCGCGCCGGTCACGCCGACGGGGTCGTCCCGTTCGCCTTTGCCTTCGGTTGCGGAAAGGGCCGAATGTTTCGACCAGGGAATGGACCGGACGAGCGGATCGGGTGCGCACTTCAAGCTGGGTTCGATATTGTGGCGGGCGAGATATTTGGCCACCGCCTCGGGGACGTCGGCCAGCCGTTTCACCCGCGCCACGTCCGCCTGAACGCGCTCGGCTTCCGAAATAAAGAGCGCGGCCTGTCGTTCGCGCTCGATCCGGCCGCGGGCCGGGATCGGGCCCGGCGCGCGGGCCGCGAGACGAGCCTCGACCTCGGCGAGGCCGGACTTGCCCCGCCGCTGGGTGCAGGCGCGCCGGATATCGACGAGGATGGCCTGGCGGCTGACGCGGCTCATGGCTTTCGGCGCCCCTTTTCCGATTCGGCCCAGAGCGTCATGAACGTTTCGCCTTCGGGCGCGGGAAAATCGCGGGTCGCGGTCCAGCCGCCAAATAGCGGCAGTACGCGGAACCGGCGGCGCGTGCCGGCGAGGTTGCCGAGCGCGCGGACCAGCGGCGCGGTGAGACGGCGATAGAGCCGGGGACGCGCGGCGACGAACGCCCAGGCCGCGAGGCCGATCCGGGCAAACCAGCCGGTTTGCCCTTCCCGATGAAGCTGTTCGCGCCAGGCGCGCAGCATCCGGGGCAGCGGAATGCGCATCGGGCAAACGCTCTCGCATCGGCCGCACAGCGTCGAGGCGTTGGGCAAGTGCCGCGCCTCGCGCGTGCCGAGCAGGGCCGGGATCAGCACCGCTCCCATCGGCCCGGAATAGACCCAGCCGTAGGCGTGGCCGCCGACCGCGCGATAGACCGGGCAATGATTGAGGCAGGCGCCGCACCGGATGCAGCGAAGTATGTCGCGAAACTCGGTTTCGAGCAGTCGCGCGCGGCCGTTGTCGAGCAGAATGACGTGGTATTCGTCGGGGCCGTCGGGATCGCCGGGCCGGCGCGGGCCCGAGCAAAACGACGTGTAGACCGTGACATCCTGGCCGGTGGCGGAACGCGCCAGCACGCGCAGTATCGTGGTCGCGTCTTCCAGGGTCGGCACGATTTTTTCGATCGAGGCGATGACGATATGCACGCGCGGCAGCGTGTGGGTGAGATCGGCGTTGCCCTCGTTGGTCACCAGCACGTTGCCGCCGGTTTCAGCGATCAGCATGTTGGCGCCGGTGATGCCGACGTCGGCGGCGAGAAAATCGGGCCGGAGTTTCGCGCGCGCTTCGGCGAGCAGGGCGTCCGGCTCGTTCAGCGCCCGTTCGGGCGCAAGGTGCTTGTGCGACTTGCGGAACGTTTCCGCCACTTCGCCGAGCGAAAGATGGATGGCCGGCGCGATGATGTGACTCGGCGGTTCGCGCCGGAGCTGGATGATGTATTCGCCGAGGTCGGTTTCCACCGGGCGAACGCCGTTTTGTTCGAGATAATCGTTGATGGCGATTTCCTCGCCGATCATGGTCTTGCTTTTGGTGACGGTGCGGGCGCCGGCGCGGCGGCAAATCTCGAGGATCGTTTCGCGGGCTTCCTTGGCGTCGCGGCACCAATGGACCTCGCCGCCGTTTTCCGTCACGCGCCGCTCGTACGTTTCGAGGTAGACGTCGAGGTGGTCGAGAACATGCTCCTTGATCGCGCGGGCGGCGTCGCGGAGTTCCTCGAATTCGGGCAGGCGCTCGGCGGCTTCGCGGCGGCGCCGGGGAAACCCGTCCGCGAGCTTGGCGAGCGCGGATTGCAGCGTGGACGAGTCCAGCGCGGCGCGGGCGTTATCCTCGAAGCGGCGGGAGGTGCTGTCCATGGCCGGTCAGGTCCCGGCGATGGGCGGGGTATCGGTCGCCCCCGCCAGAACTTCCGCCACGTGGCGGACCGCGATGGCGGAGCCCTGGCGCCTGAGCCGCCCGGCGACGTTCATCAGGCAGCCCATGTCGCCGCCGAGGACGAGATCGGCGCCGGTCGCGGCGATATCGGCGGTTTTCACGTCCGCGATCCCGGTCGAAACGTCCGGGTACTTGACGCAGAAGAGGCCGCCGAAGCCGCAACAGGTTTCCGCTTCCTTGCCTTCGCGCAGTTCGAGGCCGGCAACGGTGGCGAGCAGCGCGCGCGGCTGGCGCTTGACGCCCAACTCGCGCAGGCCCGAACAGGAATCGTGGTAGGTCGCGGTCGCCGTCAGGCGGGTCTCGACCCGGGTCAGGCCGCGCACGTCGACCAGGAACGAGACCAGTTCGTGGGTCTTGGCGGCGAGCGCGCGGGCGCGCGGCGCCCAGGCCGGGTCGTCGGCGAACAACTCGGGATAATGGACGCGGAGCATGCCGGCGCACGAGCCCGACGGCGCGACCACGTAGTCGAACGGTTCGAAGGCGGCGATCAGGCCGCGCGCGACGGTCGCGGCGTTGGCGGAATCGCCGGAATTCCACGCCGGCTGGCCGCAGCAGGTCTGCGCCGCCGGCACTTCGACCCGGCAGCCCGCGTCCTCGAGCAGCTTGACGGCGGCGAAGCCGACGCTCGGGCGCATGAGATCGACCAGGCACGTGACGAACAGCCCGACGCGCGGTAAAGCCGATGGCGAGGAGGATGGGGCAGGCATGGCGGGAAGATTGGCTTTTGCCCGGCCCAAAGGCAAGAAAGCGCTTTCAGGGCGGAGCCAGGCGGCGGGGCCGCAACACGAACAGCTCGGCCGGGTGCTTGAGCGCGCCGGCGCGGGCCGCGGCCTCGGGCCCGGCGCCGAAAAAGAGATCGATCCGGAGAGGGCCCTTGATGGCGCTGCCCTGGTCCTGGGCCACGACCAGGCGGCGGAGCGGCTGGGTCGGATCGAGCGGGTCGCGGGTCGCCAGAAACAGGGGCAGCCCGAACGGCAGATGGGCCGGATCGACCGCGACGCTGCGTTCGGGCGTCAGCGCGACGCCCTCGGCCCCGAGCGGGCCTGCGCCGGTAAGCTCGCGGAAGAAAATATAGGATCGGTTTTCGCGCATCAGCGCGGCGCCGTCCTCGGGGTGGGCGGCGATCCAGTCGCGGATCGTTTTCATGGTGACGTCTTCGCGGGCCATGACGCCGCGCTCGACCAGAATGCGGCCGATGGCGGTGTAGGCGTGGTCGTTGCGGCCGGCGAAGCCGAGACGAACCACGGTGCCGTCGTTCATCGCCACGCGACCGGAGCCCTGGACGTGGAGAAAGAAGGCGTCGCGGGCGTCGTCGACCCACAAAATTTCGAGGCCCCTGCCGGCGAGCGCGCCGGCCTCGATCGCGGCGCGGTCGTGAGGCACCGCGCCGGCCGGCTTCCGGTAGATGGGAAAGCGATAGCGCGCGTCCGGCTTGCGCGCGCCCCTGAGTTCCGCTTCGTAATAACCGGTGGCGAAGCCCGCGCCGCCGGCCGCGTCGCGCGCGCGGAACGGGCGAAATTCGGTTTCGAAGAACCGGCGGGCGGAGACGGAATCGGCCGCCTTCACGCGGCGCGCGGCATCGCACGGCCCGCGCCAATCGCCGGCGCGGCCCATCAGCTTGGCCGCATCCAACGCCGCCTCGGGGGCGAGCCCGCCGATGCGGGCGCACGATTTCAGCAGCGCCGGGATCGCCGCGCCGGCCGCATCGTCCGACCAGCCGGAAATGTCGGCGAATTCGACGCCCGTCAGTTGAAGTTTGGGCGACGGCGCGGCGCAGGCGCCGAGAAGAAGCAAAATCGCGGAAAATAAGGGGCCCGCGAAACGTCCCGGCATCGCGGCGTTATTCGACGCTTTCGGTCGCGACCAGCGCCCAGTTGGGATCGCGCGAGCGCGTGTCCCGCTGGAACGTCCACAAATCGACGACCGCCGTCACCGTCGACGGATCGCCGGAGACAACCCGGCCCTCGCGGTCGCGCGTGACGTTGATCTGATCGCTGGTGAAACGGACGGCGACGATCGCGTTGCGGCCGTCCATGTAGGCTTCGGCGACTTCCGCCGCCCGGATGCCGACCAGCGTGTTCTCGAGCGTTTCGCCCGCTTCCGCGCGCGACTTGACCGCCTGCTCGAAGTTGGCGAACACCTCGGGGCTCAAGATCGACTTGATGCCGCCGAGTTCGCCCTTGGCGAAAGCCTCGAGAATCATTTCGAACGCGCCGCGCGCGCCCTTGACGAACGTGTCGGGATCGAAGCCGGGGTCGGCGAGCTTGATCTGGGTCAGGCCGTCGGCAAGTTTTTCGTCGCCGTGGGCGGCCTTGGCGATCCGCTCGGCGGCTTCCACTTCCTCGCTGCGGTTGGGCAAACGAATGACGTTGTCGGATTCGTTCGCGGGCGAATCCGCGCGCCGCTCCGGCGCGGGCGCGGGACGGAACGGGTCGCGATAGCCGCCTTCGTGGCCGTCGCGGCGGCCGAGCACGTTACGCAGACGCAACGCCAGAAAGACCGCCACCATGGCGAGAAAAATGATATCGATGAATTGGAATCCGTTGCTCATGTCGATCGCGCGTCCGGTCCCGAAATACCGGCCTTTTTATTACCCTACCTCCCGGCGGCACGTGCCGCCAGAAGGAAAATCCGGGCGTTCGCGCCGCCGCTCCGCGCACCGCCTTCCGGTTACATAGGTAGGCCTTGCCGACGGGGCAATGGCGCTTGCGGACCCGACGGTTGACGGCGTTGTTTCCCGGTCCGTTCCGTGCTAGGCCGTGATCCCGTTCGGCGGCCCGGCCGCGTCGAAACCACCCTTTTGCGAGGACCGCGATCATGAATCCCTCCGACAAACCCGGAAACGGCCCCGATGCCGCCCAAGCCGGCGGGCAACAGCCCTCGCTCGGGGTCAACAGCCAATACATCAAGGACTTGTCGTTCGAGGCTCCGAACGGGCCGAAGGTCTTCCTGGCCATGCAGAAGACCCAGCCGACGATCACGGTCAATCTCGACGTGCAGGCGACGACGTTCCAGGATCCGCCCAACACCTACGAGGTGGTGCTGCACGTGAAGGCCGAATGCAAGGTCGGCGACATGGTCGGATTCATCGCCGAGCTCGCCTATGCCGGCTTGTTCACCATCAGCGTTCCCAAGGAACACCTGCAGCCGGTCATGCTGATCGAATGCCCGCGACTGCTGTTCCCGTTCGCGCGCAATATTCTCGCCGACGTTACCCGCGACGGGGGCTTCCCGCCGTTGATGCTGGGACTGATGGATTTCGCCGCGCTTTATCAGGCGCGCCTGGCCGAATTGGCGAAGCAGCAGGGCCAGGGCGCGGGGGCGGTCCCGACGCCGGCGCCTTAAGTCTTTCTCATCTTCCCCAAACCGGGTCCTTCAGCTTGGCGATAAAGGCGGCGTGCGCCGCCGCCTCGCCGTCCGTCGGCGCGTGCGCCCGCGCGGCGCGCGCGATCGACGCGCCGGATGGAATACCGGTCCGCGCCGGGGCCGCGCGCCGGGTGGCCGTCGCTTGGGCGAAGACGAGGCCCGGTTGGCGCCCGCCGATCAGTTCGAGATAAACCTCGGCCAGCAGCAGCGCATCCTTGAGCGCGCCGTGCTGGGCGCGGCCCGAGATGTCGATGCCGAAGCGGGTGCAAAGCGCATCGAGGCTGGCCGACGCGCCGGGCGGGATCTTGCGCCGGGCCAACTGCACCGTATCCACGGCGCGCGCCGAGAGTAGCGGCGCGCGCTCGAGCCGGGCCAGCTCCGCGTTGACGAAGCCGAGGTCGAACCCGGCGTTGTGAATGATCAACGTCGAATCGGCGATGAACCCCACGAATTCCTCCGCGATCGCGGCGAACACGGGATGCCGGACGAGAAAGTCGCGCGAAAGGCCGTGCACCGCGAACGCCGCCTCCGGCACGTCGCGTTCGGGATTGACGTAGCTTTGAAAGGTGACGCCCGTGGGAATGTGGTTGACCAGCTCGACGCAGCCGATTTCGACGATCCGATCGCCGCGCGCCGGATCGAGTCCGGTGGTTTCGGTATCCAGAACGATTTCACGCATAAACGGTCTCACCGTCTTGGTCTTATGGGGTCGCGCGCGCGGGGATTCGCCCGCGCACGCGCGGCCAACCCGGGTTCCAGGCGCGGCCGCCGCGCGCGCATTGCAGTATCGCGACCATAGCCGCGACGCGTCGAAAGGAAAAGCCCCGGCTCAGCCCGGTCGGGATCGCGACGTCGGCGCGGCGAAGTTTTTCCCGCGACGGCATCTGGCGCGCGCGGATGGCGGCGAGCCGGGCGCGATTCATCCCCGGCCGCGAAAGAAATCGCTTTGCTTGAATGAAATCCGGGGCATGAACGACCGCCACGAAATCGCACCCGCGCTCGCCGCCGGTTTCAAACAGCAGTGGCACGACAAGCACCGCGATCTTTGCCCGCCGCCGCGCCGCGCGGGCGAGAAATAGGCGGGTTTCGCGCCGCACCAGGGGATGAAGAAGGGCCTCGAGGGCGCGCAGGGCCTCGGGATCGGAAAAAACCCGCGCGGCCAGCGCGGCGCGGTCGACGGCGCCGTTCCTGACCGTTCCGGGGAACGTTTCGGCGATCCGCCCGCGCACGAATTTATCGGTCGCCAAAAGCCGCCGCACGACGGCATCGGCATCGTGCACCGGAATTTTGAAGCGATGAGCCGCCCTTGCGGCGGTGGTTTTGCCCATGGCGACCGAGCCGGTGAGGCCGACGATGATCATCGAGACCGCTCAGCCCGCGCGCCCCGCGAGGACGAAATCGCGCAGTTCCGCCGTCACCTCGGGCTCGATTCCGAACCATGCCGCGAACGCGGGTCGCGCCTGATGCAGCAGCATCCCGAGGCCGTCGATCGCCGCGAGCCCGCGCGCGCGGGCCCGGGCCAGCAACGCCGTTTCCAGCGGCGCGTAGACGATGTCCATCACCGCGGCCCGCGCCGGCAGCGCCGCGAGATCGATGTCGAGGGCCGCGCCGCCGGTCATGCCGAGGGTGGTGGCGTTGACCAGCAGCGCCGCGCCGGAAAGCGCATCGGCGCGGCGTTCCCAACGCATGGGGCGGATTTTCGGGCCGAACGCCGCCGCCAAGGCCTCGGCCCGCTCCGAAGTCCGGTTGACGACGCGCACTTCGGCGACGCCGGAGTCGAGCAGCCCAACCACGATCGCGCGCGCGGCACCGCCCGCGCCGAGGACCGTCGCCGGGCCCTGGTCGGCGCGCCAGGCCGGCGCCCCGGCGCGAAGCGCGCCCAGAAACCCGGGCACGTCGGTGTTGCGCGCGGACAGGCGGCCGTCGTCGCCGACCGCGACCATGTTCGCGGCGCCGACGCGGCGCGCGAGCGGTTCGACCTCGTCGGCGATGGCGAGAACTGCTTCCTTGTGCGGCACGGTGACGCTGGCGCCGACGAATCCCAGCTTGGGCAATGCCCTCAAACCCTCGGCGAAATGTTCCGGCCGCACCGGAAGCGGCACCATCGCGCCGTCGATCCGATGGCGTTCAAGCCAATAGCCGTGCAGACGCGGCGAGAGCGAGTGCCCGACCGGCCAGCCCATGACGCCCGCGATTCTGGTTTTGCCGCCGATAACCATGATCCGGCCAGTTTACGGCCTATCGCGGCGCTAGGCGAGAATTCCCTCCCGGCGCAGGGCCTCGAGAAGCGGCAGCAACGGCAGCCCGAGTATGGAGAAGAAGTCCCCCTCGATCCGTGAGAAGAGCTGCGCCCCCCTTCCCTCCAGACGGTAGGCGCCGACCGATTCCAGAACCTCGGGATCGGCCTCGGCGATATAGGCGTCGAGAAAGTCGTCGGAAAAATCGCGCATCCATAGCCGCGCCTCGTCGCCGTGGCGCCACAGGACGCCGCCGTCACGCAGCAGGGCGAGGCCGTTCACCAGGCGATGCGCGCGCCCGCGCAACGTGACGAGTTGCATCCGGGCCTCGGCCTTGTCGCGGGGTTTAGCGAACAGGTACCCCTCGCATTCCAGCACCTGGTCCGCGCCGAGTACCCAGGCCCCGGGCGTTCGCGCCGACACGGCCGCCGCCTTGGCGGTCGCCAGTTCCCGGGTCAGGGCTTCGGCCGAGAGATCGCCGAGAGAGATTTTCAGTGCCGCCTCGTCCACCCCCGACGTCTCCTGGACGAACGGGACCCGCGCCCCTTCCAGCACGCGCCGCCGGGCCGAGCTCGCCGAGGCAAGAATCAAGGGTTTCGGCATATTGTTATGATGGCGAAACGAAACGATCGGCCATCGGGTCACTAGACCGGCTGTTCTTCCCGGCGCCGGGTATGGAGCTGGATGATGCTGGCGGCCGTCTCCTCGATCGAGCGCCGGGTGACGTCGATCACCGGCCAGCCGTTGGCTTCGAACAGCCTGCGCGCCTCGTTGACCTCGCGCGCGACTTTTTCGAGGTCGACGTAATCCGTGTCCTGGTCCTTGTTCAGTTGCAGAAGACGATTGCGCCGAATCTGCACCAGCCGCCTCGGGTCCTTGGTCAAACCGACGACCAGCGCGCGTTTGACCTTTGCCAGTTCCGGCGGCAACGGGCAGCCGGGAACCATGGGCACGTTGGCCGCCTTCAGCCCGCGTTGGGCGAGGTAGATGCAGGTCGGCGTTTTCGACGTCCGCGAGACGCCCACCAGGATTATGTCGGCGCCTTCGAGCGAACGCGACGATTGGCCGTCGTCGTGGGCGAGGGTGAACTGCATCGCCTCGATGCGGGCGAAATATTCCGCGTCCATGACATGCTGGCCGCCCGGGCGCGCCTTGGTTTCCGCGCCGAGAAAGGCGCCGAGCGCCACCAGCGCGGTGTCGAGCACGGCCAGGCTCGGAACGCGCATATCCCGGCATCCCTGTTCGAGGCGATCGCGAAGCTTTTCGTCAACGATCGTGAACATCACGAATCCGGGGTTGGCCCGAATCCCGGCGAGCGCCTCCTCCAGTTCGGACTCGGTGCGGACCATGGCCCAGAGATGCTCGCGCAGTTCAACGCCCTCGAATTGCGTAACGGCCGCGCGCGCATACGTGCCGGCGGTTTCGCCCGTGGAATCGGAAACGACGTGAACGTGAAGCACGGTCATCGGCGGCTTCCCGGTTTCATGGAAAACCCTGTGGGTAAGGACGTTGAAAATTGACGACGACGGACTTGCACCTGTTTTTCGCGATTCAGTCTACAGGAACCCAGACCGGGGAAAAAGTTATCCTCGACCGGTATAACTCGAACGATTTGCCGGAATCCGCCGACGTTGTGCACGCTTTCCGCATTTTGCGGAATATGGGATTCTTGCCGATTTCAAGGGTTTTTCCGCGTCCCTCGGGGCGGTTATCCCGCGTCGATCCATATCATAAATTACCAACGACGGTTTCCGTTCGGAAAACACCTTGGCTTTCGATAATCCTCCGGTTTCCCCCTCCCTACTGCTACAACTACCTTATTAGAATCTACTTAATAGGATTCAGTAGGCGCCCGTTCGCGGTGGATAATCATGGTCAAGCGGTTCGTCGAGGTACTCAAGGGCAAGCGCCATGTTCCACCACCGTGGTGGCTGATGCGCCAGGCGGGTCGCTACCTGCCCGAATATCGGGAACTGCGGAGCCGGGCCAGGGACTTTCTCGATTTTTGCTACCGGCCCGAATTGACGGTGGAAGCGACGCTGCAACCCGTGCGCCGCTTCGGCATGGACGCGGCCATATTGTTCAGCGATATCCTGGTGATCCCCGATGCCCTGGGACAGAAGCTGGAATTCCGGGAAAACGAAGGACCGGTCCTGGAGCCGATCGTCTCGGCCGGGGACATCGCCCGGCTCAAGGTCGATGACATCCACCGTCGGCTGTCGCCGGTGTACGAAACCTTGGATCGCCTGACCCGGGAACTGCCGCCCGAGGTCGCCCTGATCGGTTTCGCCGGCGCGCCGTGGACCGTCGCAGTCTACATGGTGGAAGGACGGGGCGGCGGCGTGCGCGATCGCATTCGTTCCTGGTTTCGCGCCCGGCCCGAGGACAGCGACGCGCTGCTCGGGCTCCTGGCCGATCGGACGTTCGAATACCTGTCCCGCCAGATCGAGCACGGCGCCGAGGCGGTGCAGCTGTTCGACAGCTGGGCGGGTGGGCTCGAGGAATCCGAGTTCCGCCGTTACGTGATCGAACCGACCCGGCGTATCGTTGCCCGGCTGAAAGAGCGCCATCCGCGCGTTCCCGTCATAGGGTTTCCGCGCGAAGCGGGCCCGCGCTACGCGTCTTACGGGCGCGAAACCGGCGTGGACGCGATCGGGCTGGACGGCGCGGTCGAACCGGCCTGGGCGGTCGCGAATATTCCGTCCCCGATCGCGCTGCAGGGCAATCTCGACAACAAGGTTCTGGTCGAGGGCGGCGCGCGGCTGGAATCGGAAACGCGGAGAGTGCTGGACGGGTTTCGCGGCCGCGCGCACGTTTTCAACCTCGGTCACGGCATATTGCCCGAAACGCCGCCCGAGCACGTCGACCGGCTCGCGGCGATCATCCGAAATTGGCGGGACCGATCCGCATGAAACGCGTCGCCGTCGTGCTGTTCAACCTGGGCGGGCCCGACCGGCCCGAAGCAATCGAGCCGTTTCTCCGCAATTTGTTCCGCGACCCGGCGATCATCTCGCTGCCGTGGCCGATCCGGACGGTTCTCGCCCGGCTGATCGCCGGGCGCCGGGCGCGCGTCGCGCGCGGCATCTACGCCAAAATCGGCGGCGCCTCGCCGCTGCTGGCGTTCACGCGCCGGCAGGCCGTCGCCCTTGAAGCCGCGCTGAATACCGACGGCGTCGAGGTGCGCGCGTTCGTCTGCATGCGCTATTGGCATCCGATGAGCGAGGAGGTCGCGCGCGCGGTCAAGGCGTTCGATCCCGAGCGGATCGTCCTGCTGCCCCTCTATCCGCAATTCTCGACCACCACGACCGAATCCTCGTTCAAGGACTGGCGCCGCGCCGCGCGGACGGCCGGGCTCGACCGTCCGACGCATCCGGTCTGCTGTTATCCGGTCGAGGAAGGTTTCATCGCCGCCGTCGCCGAAATGACCCGGAAGGCGTTGATCGAATCCGCCCACGCCGGGACGCCGCGCGCGCTGTTTTCCGCGCACGGGCTGCCCAAGCGCGTGGTGGCGCGCGGCGATCCCTATCCCCGCCAGGTGGAAGCGACCGCCGCCGCGATCGCCGCGCGGCTCGGGCTGGCGCCCGCCGCCTGGGCCGTCTGCTACCAGAGCCGGGTCGGGCCGCTGGAATGGATCGGCCCCTCGACCAGCGAGGAGCTCGACCGCGCCGGGCGCGACCGCGTGCCGGTGGTGGTGGTGCCGATCGCCTTCGTGTCCGAACATTCCGAAACCCTGGTCGAACTCGACATCGAGTACCGGCATCACGCCGACGAAGCCGGCGTTCCCGATTACATCCGGGTCCCCACGGTGGCCGAGCATCCGTCGTTCATCGCCGGACTCGCGCGCCTCGCGCGCGGAGCCCTCGAACGCCCGCCCGGCGTGTGCCGGGCCGGCGACCGCGATGCCTGCGAAAACCGTTTTGTGCGATGTGCAAACGGTCGCGGGCTTGATAGCCTCTAGGCATGTTTCCCCTGTCGCCCGCCGCGTATCTCTGGGTCAAGGCGCTGCACATCATCGCGGTGATCGCGTGGATGGCGGCGATGCTCTACCTGCCCAGGCTGTTCGTCTATCACGCCGACGCCGAGCCCGGCTCGGAGCTGTCGGAAACCCTGAAGACGATGGAACGACGCCTGCTGCGCGCGATCATGACGCCGGCGATGGTCGCGTCGCTGGCGCTCGGCGCGACGCTGCTGATGCATCTGGGCGCGGACGCATGGACGTCGCCCTGGTGGTGGGGCAAGTGCGCGGCGCTGCTCGGGTTGCTCGCGCTGCACGGCCTGATGGCGCGCTACCGGCGCGAGTTCGCCGAGGATCGCAATCGCCGTCCGGCGGTTTTCTATAGGGTTGTCAACGAGATACCGACCGTCCTGATGATCGCGGTCGTGATTTTCGTCGTGGTCAAACCGTTTTGAGCGATGCCCGGCAAAACCCCGTTTGACAGCCCCCAAGTCTTTCGCTAATCCTTTGAGCGGCCGCTGATTTTCGGGCCACCCTCCTCGCGCGGGCGCGCTTCGGCTACCGCGCCTCCCAATTCCCGCGCCGACCTCCTCCCTTCCCCGACGCCCTTCCGCAACGCGACGCCCCCGTTTCCGTCATGAATCTCAAAGACCTCAAGGCCAAGTCCCCCGCGGAGCTTCTCGCCTACGCCGAGGAGCTGCAGATCGAGAACGCGAGTTCGCTCCGGCGCCAGGACATGATGTTCGCGATCCTGAAGCAGCTCGCCGACAACGAGGTGGCGATCTTCGGCGACGGCGTGATCGAGCTTCTCCAGGACGGATTCGGCTTCCTGCGCAGCCCCCAGGCCAACTACCTGCCCGGCCCCGACGACATTTACGTCAGCCCGTCCCAGGTGCGCCGGTTCGGCCTGCGCACCGGCGACACGGTCGAAGGCCAGATTCGCGCGCCCAAGGACGGCGAGCGCTATTTCGCGCTGCTCAAGGTCAACACCATCAACTTCGAGCCGCCGGAAAACGTCCGCCATCGGATCAATTTCGACAACTTGACGCCGCTCTATCCCGAGCAGCGACTCAAGATGGAAGCCGAAAACCCGAAGACCAAGGACTTCACCTCGCGCGTGCTCGACCTGATTACGCCGATCGGCAAGGGCCAGCGCGCGCTGATCGTCGCGCCGCCGCGCACCGGCAAGACGATGATGCTGCAGAACATCGCGCACTCGGTCGCCGCCAACCACCCCGAATGCTACCTGATCGTGCTGCTGATCGACGAACGGCCCGAGGAAGTCACCGACATGGCCCGCTCGGTCAAGGGCGAGGTGGTGAGCTCGACCTTCGACGAACCGGCGACGCGCCACGTTTCGGTCGCGGAAATGGTGATCGAGAAGGCCAAGCGCCTGGTCGAACACAAGCGCGACGTGGTGATCCTGCTCGATTCGATCACCCGGCTCGCGCGCGCCTACAACACGGTGGTGCCGAGCTCGGGCAAGGTGCTGACCGGCGGCGTCGACGCCAACGCGCTGCAGCGCCCCAAGCGCTTCTTCGGCGCCGCGCGCAACATCGAGGACGGCGGCTCGCTCACCATCATCGCGACCGCGCTGATCGACACCGGCTCGCGCATGGACGAAGTGATCTTCGAGGAATTCAAGGGCACCGGCAATTCGGAGATCATTCTCGACCGCAAGCTCTCCGACAAGCGCACGTTCCCCTCGATCGACATCACCAAGTCCGGCACCCGCAAGGAAGAACTGCTGGTGGACAAGGCGACGCTCTCCAAGATGTGGGTGCTGCGCCGCATCCTGATGCCGATGGGCGTGTCGGACGCGATGGAATTCCTGCTCGGCAAGCTGAAAGAGACCAAGAACAACGCCGGCTTCTTCGATTCGATGAACGCCTAGGCGTTCAGCGCTTTTCCGCGCGCCAAACCGCCGCCGCAAGCAGCGCGAACACGCCCGCGCCCGATCCCCACAGCAGGGCGCTGCCCGGCATGTGCGCGAGCATCGGCACGGTGGCGTAAAGGACCGACATGACCGCCCAGACCAGGGCGACGAGTCCGATCAACCGGCTATCGAGAGTCATGGTTTTTCTCCGTCAATGCCCGCCGCCGCCGACGGCGGCGACGGGAAGCGCTTGCATGAGATTGAAGGCGAGCGCGGTGAAAACGTACATCGCCGCGAGCAAAACGAACACGGAGAGCGGCCCGGTCCAGGCGCGCTCAGTTGTTACCGCCCCGCCCCCGCCCCAGTCGACGACCGGCGTGCTCGCGCCCACGCCGGAACGCCGCCGCAGCGACGCCGCGACGATCGCGACGTAGGCGATCATCGCCGCGCCCATGATCGCGGCGCCGACGCCGACGCCCGCCATCAGCGCCGACCACACGGGCGGCGCGAGCCCGTCGTAGGCGACCGAGAGAGTGCGCCGGGGCACGCCGAGGTAGCCGGCAGCGACGCCGGCCGCGCCGAAGATCGCGAGGCCGAAGGTCGCGAGCCACGGCAGCCGCACCAGCCACACGGGCGCCGCCAGCGGCCGGTCGCCGAGCGCGGGCAGCGCGACGATGAAGCCGGCGAGGAAGGTCAGCGTCACCGTGCCGATGGTGAGGAAGTGGAAATAGCCGGGCACCATGAAGGTGTCGCTCAAGAGCGGCGCGAGCTTTTCCTGGATCAGCACGAACGAAAACACGCCGCCGAGGGCGAGATTGACCACCGCCGCGCCGATCGCCGCCATCGCCGGGTGGCGCCAGGGCAACCGGCCGATCCAGTCGAACAACCCGCGCGCGCCCAGCCCGCGGGCGTTGAGTTCGAGCGAGGCGGTCAGCACCAGGAACACCAGCACAGTCGGAACGCCGATGAAGAGCGAAAGCAGCGAGCCGACCGTCCGCACCGTTCCCGGCAGGTCGGGTTCCAGGAACATGTGGTAGAGCGAGGTCGGCGGGACGAAGATCAGATAAGCGGCGAACGCGATCTTGGAAAAAGTCGTCCCGAACGCCGAGCCGACGCCGGTGAGATGCCGCACCAGCGCGTACCACACCACCACCGTCGCGAGCAGCGGCAGATAGTGCATGTTGTGGAACAGAAGATGCCAGCCGGTCGAATACTCGGCGGGCGGGCGGGCCAGTCCCAAGCCCCACAGCAGGGCGGGCAGGAAGGCGTTGAACGCGGCGACGGCGCTGACCATCAGAAGCCCCGCCCAGGCGACGGCGGCGAACGCGACCGTCGTCCACTCGCCGCCGTGGGCGCGCTTGGCGGCCAGCGCGGTCGCGATCGCCGACCACGCGGCCAGGAACATCCCGGCGGCGAGCAGAAGATAACCGGCGTGCATCGCCGCGAAGGCGGGCGACGGATCGATCGCCAGCTCAGGCGGCGCGTCGTAAAGAATCGCCGGGCCGAAGCCCGCGCCGGCTCCGCTCGACAGGAAACCCGCGATCATCGCGCCGGCGCCGGTCCAGGCGGCGGGCCGCGCGGCGATTTCGGGGCCTCCCTCGACGTGGCCGACCGCGAGCGCGAGCAGAAGAAACGCTTGCGCGAACGACAGCCAATAAAAAAACGCGCCCATGCCGTGCAGCGTCATCAGGCGGTACCCGGTTTCCTCGGGCAGGCCGGGAAGGAACCCGCCGCGCGCGAGTCCGGTCGCCAGACCGAACGCGAGCCCGAACAACAGCGCGAGCAGCGCGACCGCCGCGAAAACCAGGAGAAGCGCCTTATCGGCGGCGGGAAGGCGGCCGAGGCGCTGGACGAAAGAATCGGTCATGGCATTCCCCCTCAAGCCACGATCAGGCGGCTTTGCATCCGGGCATGGCCCGGGCCGCAGTAGACCGTGCAATAGACGAGGTATTCGCCCGGTCGGGAGAAGGTCGTCGTCTGCTCGACCAGGGTGTTGGCGCGCAGGCGCACGATCCGGCTGCCGGGGCCGAGCCGGACCGCGGCGCCGTGGGACACGTCCACCGCCATCATGCGCAGGCGGTAAGTCCGGTTCGCGTCGAGCCGGAGCACGTCCGGCGTGAAGCCCCATTGGTAGGCCATCAGGTAAACGTCTTCGGTTTCGTCGGGGGCCGGGTGCGCCATCCCGTGACCCGCGTGCGGATCGCCCGCCGCGCCCGCGCCGCGCGCGGGGCGGGCGGCGAAATCCTCGGCCAGTCGGCGGAATTCCTCGGGCGACAGAGCGGAGGCCTGGCCGCCATGTTCGCCGGATGCCGGAGGCCCGCCGGCGGAAGTCCCATGTCCGCCGTGGGCGTCGGCTTCGCCGCGGCCGCCGCGCGCGCCGACGAACGGCAGCGGCGCCGCGCCGTATCCGGCCCACACGCCGTACAGCCCGACGATGCCGAAGCCGCAAGCGGCGAGAAACCCGCGCCGCGCGGTAAAATGGTGCTTTTCGCTCATGTTGAATCTCCTTCAAGCGTGATCGCAACTCGCGGACCAAACGGCCGCGAGAAACAGGTCGAACTAGAAGGAAGCGCGCGGCGGCGAGGGATCGGGCGGAACGTCGAGCCCGGCCGGCGCGGCGATGCCGGCCGCGTGAAACATCGTCGCGGGGCGGTTCATCCCCGCGGCGTTCGCCAGGGTTGTTTGCAGATCGCACGCGCCCGAAGCAGCGCAAGAAGCGTGAAAGCCGGGTCCGTGTTGCGATGGAGCCATGTCGCCGTTGTCCGTGTCCTCGGCGGCGCTGACGGCACAATGGTGCGCGGAACCGATCGAAGCCACCGGCCCGGCCATGGCCGCCGGATGGAGAACGGGCGCCAGCAGAAGCGCCAGCGCCAGGAACAGACGGGTCGCGCGCGTCATGGCGGAAGCATCCGGCGCGCGGCCCGTCCTGTCAACCCCGCACGGCACTAGGGGATCAGGATCGTCGAGCCGGTGGTTTTGCGCGATTCAAGGTCGGCATGGGCGCGCGCCGCGTCCTTGAGCGCGTATTCCTGGTCGATGCGGATTTTCACCTTGCCCGACTTGACCACCTTGAACAGGTCGTTCGCGGTCGCGAGCAGCGCCTCGCGGGTCGCGATGTGGGTGGCGAGCGTCGGCCGGGTGACGTAGAGCGAACCCTTGCCCGCCAGCATCGTGAGCGGGAACGGATCGACCGTGCCCGACGCGTTTCCGAAATTGATCGCCAGGCCGCGCGGGGCGAGGCAGTCGAGGGACTTCATGAACACCGCCTTGCCGACGCCGTCATAGACCACCGGCACGCCCTTGCCCTTGGTGATCTTCTTGACCGCCTCGAGGAAATCCTCCTCGGTGTAGACGACCGGCCAGGCGCAGCCGTGTTTCTTGGCGAGCGCCGCTTTTTCCTTGGAGCCGACGGTGCCGATCACCTTGACCCCGAGCGCCTTCAGCCACTGGCAGGCGATCAGGCCGACCCCGCCGGCGGCGGCGTGGAACAGAACCGTTTCGCCTTTCTTGACCGCGTAAGTCTGCTTGATCAGGTAGCGGGTGGTCATGCCCTTGAGCATCATCGCCGCCGCCGTGCGGTCGGAAACGCCGGCGGGGATCTTCACCACCCGGTCGGCGGGCATCAGGCGTTCCTCCGAATAGGCGCCGACCGGCGGGCTCGCGTAGGCGACGCGATCGCCCTTCTTGAATTCCTTCACGCCCGCGCCCACGGCCGTGACCACGCCCGCGCCCTCCGAGCCGATGCCGGACGGCAGCGGGATCGGATAGACCCCGCTCCGGTGATAGGTGTCGAGATAATTGAGGCCGATCGCGGTATGGCGGATGCGAATCTGGCCCGCGCCCGGGTCGCCCACTTCGACGTCCTCCCACTTCAGGACTTCGGGTCCGCCGGTCTGGTGGAAGCGGATGGCTTTGGTCATCGGAAGCGATCTCCCTTGGGGTTCGTGAAACCGGCGGTGATCATCGCGCCGCCACTCCCTCGCGGGCAAGCAGGAAACGCTTGGTCGCGACGCCGCCCGTGCCCGAATAGCCGCCCGGCGCGCCGCCCGCCCCGAGCACGCGATGGCACGGGATCAGGATCGGGATCGGATTCGCCCCGCACGCGCCGCCGACGGCGCGGGGACCGGATCGCAGCTTCTTGGCGACGGCGCCGTAGGTCTCGATTTTGCCGTATGGAATCGCGGCAAGCCGCGCCCAGACCCGGCGCTGAAAAGGCGTGCCGGCGGGCTTGAGCGGCAGATCGAATTTTTTGCGCCGACCGGCGAAATATTCGTCGAGTTGGCGAGCGGCGCGCGTAAGCAGCGCCGAGGGTTCGTCGGAAGGTTTCCCCGCGAGCTTATTGTTTGCGCGCGGGGATTCGCCCGCGCGCCCGAATTCCAACGCGACGATGGCGCCCCTTTCCTCGAAGACCGTCAGATCGCCGACCGGCGCGGATAGGACGAGATAACCCATGGCCGGGAATTTATCCGGGCGACAGCCGGAAGGCCATCCGTTACGACGCGGCGCCGCGTTTCAGGGTTCCCGCGCGCGCCGGAAGCCGGCCCGATTCCGCCTCGTCCGCGCCTTCCGCCGGAAGCGGAGTCTTCAAGTAGACGACGGGCTTTTCGTCCGCGGGGCGGGGTGCGTCGTCGGAGCGGATCTTGTCGCTGGGCGCCTTGTCGGCGATTCCCTTGTCGCGGAAAAGCCCCACCCGCAGCAGCCCCGCCATCGCCACCAGGAGCGGCAGCACCAGCAGAAAGGCGAACTCGGACGGCATCGAGAGCAGCCAGTCGCGGAATCCCGCGGTCGTGGTTGGTTCGGTCATGGCGTATCTCCAGGTTGGCAGCAGTTGAAACGCGAGCACGGCGACCAGCGTCGGCGGCAGCGCCGCCGCGAGCAGGCCCAGGGCGCTGATCGCGCCTTCGTCGAAGTTGTTCTTGAGGATGGCGAAGCCGGCCGGGTTGGGGGCGTTGGCGATGATGGTCAGCCCGCCCCCGGCGACCGCGCCGGCGACCAGCGCGTACTTGAAGGCGTCGTCCACGCCGTCCACCAGCGAGCCGAGGTACGTCAAGGCGGCGTTGTCGGTGATGGCGGTCAGCGCGGCGGCCCCGAAAAACAGCGCGTCGGGCGAAAGACCGCTCAGCAGCGGTTGCAGCCACCACTTCTGCATGCCGCCCAGGGTGACCAGCCCGGCGAGAAAGAGCGCGACCAACAGGCCTTCGCGCAATATCAGGCGGCTTTGATAATGCTTGTACGCCTCGGTGAAGCCGAGAAAGAACAGGAACAGCCCGGTGAACACGACGGCGTGGTGGCTGAACACGACCACGCCGGCGAGAAAAGCGAGGTGGACGAAAATGACCGGCGTCGGAATCCGGCCGACCTTGTCCCCGGGCAGGCCGTCGGCCAGGCGCAGAAGCTGGCGGTGGAAGATCGCCGTGACCGCGGCGGCGTTGACGAGCACCGCCAGGGCCGCCTTCCAGCCGAAGGCCGCCATCATGAAGGCCGTGTCCCATCCCCATGTGCCGGCGACCATCAGAACCGGCGGCGCGGCGTAGGGCGTCAGCGTTCCGCCGATGGAAATGTTGACGAACAGCACGCCGATGGTGGCGTACTTAAAGACCGTCGGCGTATCCTTGGCGAAATAGCGGTCGCGCAGCAGCAGCGCGCACAGCGTCATGGCCGCCGGTTCGGTGATGAACGAACCAAGCAAGGGCCCGATCGACAAGGCGGTCAGGTAGTAGGCGGCCGACTGCGGCAGCGGCAAGAGGCGCGCGATGACTCGCAGGCACGCGCCCGAGAACTCCAGCACCGGGCGGCTGGCGGCGATGACCATGATCACGAACACGAAGGCGGGCTCGGTGAAATTCAGTCCCTCCAGGTAGCCGACCGCCTGCGGCGGCCCCAGGCGAACGGCCATGAACAGCAACAGGATCAGCGCCCAGAAACCGAACACGGCCTCGACTTCGCCCAGCAAGTGCCAGAGTCCGGCGTGCGAACGGCTGACGTGGGCGAGATGCTCGAAGAACTTGGTCGAGAACGTGTGGACGATGGCGATCGCGAACAGGACCGCCGCCGCGATTTCGATCAGCTGAGCGAGGGCAAGGCCGCTCATGGCTCGGTCGCCTCGGCGGCGAAATCGAGCGCGCGCAGGATGCCCGCGCGCCGCAGCGGCCGCTCCAGCAACGAATCCGCGCCGATCTCGCGTGCGAGCCGGGCGTTGTCGGAATCGCCTCCGCCGATCACGACCACGCGCAAGGCCGGATGGCGCCGTTTCAGGGTCTTGATCGAGTCGAGTCCGGGCCAGGGCGGCAAAAAGCGGTCGACGATCAGCCCGCCGCGCTCTTTTTCCGCGAGCAGGGCGCTGGCGCTGTCGCCGTCGTCGGCGACCGCGACCGGAACGCCGGCGCCGTCGAGCCAGAACCGCAACACGTCGCGGGTTTCCGGGTCGGCGCACAGGATGACGACGTCGGTCGGCTTGTTTTTTTGCTTGAGGGCCAGGTTTCTCATCGCGCGATCGCTTCCTCGGTCGGCGGGTTCCGATCGCAGGGTGCGCCCGCGCCGACGCGCGGGCAATTCCGGGCGCATCCTTGCGGGGAACTCCTTACGTAGGGATACTGAGGGGACAATACGGAGGCGCGGACGCGCGAGCGGAGGATTACAACGAAATCCGGGGCATCCAGCGGCGGCGATTCCAGGGCACAGGCGATGTTTCTCGCGCGTGTTTTGTCATGGCCTTACGGTCGGGTGGCGGCGTTGTACTTGGCCGGCTTCGTCCTGCTCGACTGGCTGAGTTTCATCCATCCCTTCGCCCCGTTCGGGATCACGCCGTGGAATCCGCCGACGGGCCTGAGTTTCGCCCTGATCCTGCTGTTCGGGCAGCGCTTCCTGCCCTTGCTGTTCGTCGCCCCGCTGCTGGCCGACCTCCTGGTCCGGCATCTGCCGATCTCGATTTACGTCGAGGCGGCGATGATCGCCGTTTCCGGGGCGGCTTACGGCGGGGCGACGCTTTTCCTCTTGCGCCCCAAAATGCGGTTCGACCCGACGCTGGCCTCCTTGCGCGATCTCGTTTGGCTGATGGCCGCGGGCGCGGCCAGCACGGCCGTCGCCGCGATCGGGGCGATCGCGATCCTTGTCGCCGCCGGCCTGATCGGACCGGCGGACTTCGCGGCCGCCGCCGTGCGTCTCTGGGTTGGCGACATGATCGGGATCGCGGTGCTGACTCCCTTTCTGCTCATCATTTTTACGCGCCATCAGTTGCCGGCGCTGTCTTGGGAAATGCCCCTGCAGGCCACGGCCATCCTCGTCACGCTGGCGGCGGTTTTCGGATTTTCGCACACGTATTCGTTCGAGTTCTTTTATCTGCTGTTCCTGCCGGCGATCTGGATCGCGATCCGGTTCGGCCTGGAAGGCGCCGTCGCCGGCATGGTCGCGATCCAGGCCGGCCTGATCGGCGCCGTCCAGATCACGGGGCAAAGCGCGGCGACCGTGACGTCGTTTCAGATCCTGATGCTGGTTCTGTCCCTGACCGGGCTGGCGACGGGAATGCTGGTGAACGCGCAACACCGGGCCGAAACGAATTTACGGTTGCACCAGGATGCCTTGGCGCGCGTCGCCCGCCTGGGCGGGATGGGCGAATTCGCCGCCGCCCTGGCGCACGAGATCAACCAACCCTTGACCGCGATCGGCAACTACGTGCGTTCGGCGCAAATGGCGGTCGGCGCGCCCGCGCCGGACCTGACCCGCGCCGCGGAAGCGGTCGGCAAAGCCGCGATGCAGGTGGAGCGCGCGGGCGAGGTGGTGCGGCGGCTGCGCGAATTCATCCGCTTGGGGCGCTCCGAGCGGGCGCCGGTCGCGCTGGCCCGGATCGTCGAGGAAAGCCTGGCCCTCAGCCGGTCCGAGCTCGGCTTTCAGGGAATCGAGGTCGCGGTTCGGGTGCCGGGCGGCCTGCCGGCGGTGCTGGTGGACCTGCTGCAGATCGAGCAGGTCATTCTCAACTTGCTGCGCAATTCGGCCGAGGCCATCGCGGAAACGGGCCGCGTCGACGGGCGCATCGCGATCGAGGCGGCGCCGGCCGAGCCCGGTTTCGTCGAAGTGCGGATCGAGGACAACGGCCCCGGTTTCACCCCCGAGTTTCTCGAACGCCCGATCGTGCCTTTTACCACCAGCAAGCCGGAGGGGACGGGAATCGGCTTGGCTTTCAGCCGATCCATCGTCGAGAATCACGGCGGGCGCTTGTGGCTCGGCGGCGAGCCGGGCAAAGCGGTCGTGCATTTCACCCTGCCCTTCGCCGAAGAGCCGCGCCATGCCGGATAGCCGAAAACCGTCCGCCATATTCGTCGCCGACGACGACGAAGCGGTTCTCGATTCGCTCCGCTTGTTGCTCGAAGGTCACGGTTACACCGTCGCCTGCTTCGCCACGGGCGAGGCATTGCTCGCGGCCCTGGAGACGCCCGGCGCCGCCCCCGACTGCGCCGTCGTCGACGTGCGCTTGCCGGGGCTGTCGGGGCTGGAACTTCAGCAACGGCTTCGCCAACGCGATAAAAATCTGCCGGTCATCATCATCACCGGCCACGGCGACATCGACATGGCGGTTCGCGCGCTGAAAGCCGGCGCGTTCGATTTCATCGAAAAGCCGTTCGACGCGACCCGCCTGCTCGACGGTGTAGCCGCCGCGACCGCCGGCGCGACCCGGCGGAAATCCGAAACCGAAACCGCAACCGCGCTCGCCGGCAATTACGCCGAATTGTCCGAACGCCAGCGCCAAGTCATGGGTCTGGTCGTCGAGGGCATGGCGAACAAGGAAATCGCCACCCGATTGATGATCAGTCCGCGCACGGTGGAAATTTACCGGGCCAAGGTCATGGAAAAGATGGGCGCGCGCAACCTGGCCGAGCTGGTGCGCATGGCGCTCGCGCTCGAAAAGGACGGCGACCGGCGGTGACGGCGCTGGTTCATCCGGGACCCAAGGGCCTGATGACGCGTCGGCGCGGCGCGGTGTTGCTGATCCTGTGGCTGGCCTACATCTTGGCGCAACTGCGGGCGAGGACCGCCATATAGGCGATTGCTCAGGGACATTACGTATTGCGCGCCGAATCGGTCGGGCCGATACTCGGACTCGACAAGCACCAATCGCGGAGAGTCACGGAAGCCCCCATTTTGCGAAAAGAGGGCCGCTCGGGCGATTCGTTTCGGCGGGAACGGGAGCCATCCGATGTCCGGCACAAGGGAAAAATTCAGGTCGATCAACGAGACCAAGGCCAATTTCGACAACATCTACGCGCGGCCGGACCCGCGCGAGTATTACCGCGTCCTCTACGGCCTCGATTACATCATTCCCGACCTGGCCCGGCCCGTTTTTCGCGCGCTGATCGCGGCGCGCGAGGCGGCCGCGGGTCGCCGGGTGCGCGTCATCGACCTGGGGTGTTCCTACGGCGTCAACGCCGCCTTGACGCGCTTTCCCATCGACCTTGCCCGGCTGGCGCAACGCTACGCCGGACCCGAGATGCAGGGACTGGCCACCGAAACCCTGATCGAGCTGGATCGGCATTATTTTCGCGCTTGGCCCCTGCAAACGGATGCCGTGTTCGTCGGCCTGGACGTCTCCCGGCCGGCGGTGGGTTACGCGCGCGAGGCCGGACTACTCGATATCGGAATCTGCGCCAATTTCGAGCATCACGAGCCGACGCCCTACCAGGCCGAAATATTTTCCGGCGCGGACATGATCATCTCGACCGGCTGCGTCGGCTACGTCACCCGCCGCACGTTTCGCCACCTTCTCGCCCACGCCCGCCCCGGTCATCCGCCGTGGATCGCATCGTTCGTCCTGCGCATGTTTTCGTACGACGAAATCGCCGACTTGTTCGCCCGTTATGGGCTGGTGACGGAGAAACTGGAGGGCGTCACGTTCGTCCAGCGCCGCTTCCACAGCGAGGACGAATTGCGGGCGACCCTGGCGGCCCTGGAGGAGCGCGGCATCGATCCGACCGGCAAGGAGGCCGACGGCCTCTATCACGCCGAGTTGTTCGTTTCCCGCCCCGCCGACGTCGCCCGCGACACGCCCTTGGGCGCGGTCTTGTCCATCACCAGCGGCGCCGGGCGGTCATTCGGCCGCCGCTTCCGCTTGCTCGACGGCGCCGACGTCAAGCTGGTGCCTTGACGGCGCGGGCCAGATCGGCCGGGCCCGTCACCGGCAGACCGCAGGTTTTTCCGACGCAGACGTAAGCCGCGGGTTTTCCGTCCACGGGGCCCTTGCCGTGGGCCGGGTGCGATGCGGGTAACGTGCGCCCGTCGGCGACGCGCCGGACAATTTTGGCCGATGCCGGCAGCGCGAACGCCGCGCGCAGCAGATCGTCGGCGCCTCTCCCCTCGCCCGCAACGACGATCAACGTCGGACGTTCCAAATATTCGAACGCGCAGGCGAGCCCGGGCGCGTTGATGAGCAATTCGGTGCGCTGGGGCGCGAGCGCCCGGAACAGTTCTTCCGCGTGCGCGCGATAGGCGTCCTTGCCGGTCAGGTGATGGAGACGCGCCAGCACCTCGGCCATGGCGCCGTTGCCCGCGGGCGTCGCGTTGTCGTAGAGCGGCTTCGATCGCTGGATCACGTCGCGAACGTCGTCGGCCGACAGGAAATAACCGCCCTCGGCCCGGTCCCAATAATGCGCATCGGCGAGCGCCGCGTATCGTTCCGCCGCGTCGAGATAACCCGCTTCCCCGGTCGCCTCGTGGAGCGCCAACGCGCCGCGCGCCATTTGCGCGAGATCGTCCAGGGTCGCCGGATGACGCGCCCGGCCTTCGCGCCAGGAATGGCGAGGCCGTCCGTCCGGCCCGACCAGTTCGCGTTCGGCGAACGCGAACACGTTTTTCGCCGCTTCGATCCAGGACAGCTCGCCGAAGGTCGCGCCCGCGCTCGCCAAGGCGGCGACGGCGAGCCCGTTCCAATCGGCCAGCACCTTGTCGTCGCGTCCCGGCGGAATTCGCTTGTGGCGCACCGCGCGCAACCGCGCGCGCGCGTCGGCGAGGCGCTTTTCGTCGGCCTCCGGCAGGAAATCGGCCTTCGGATCGCGCCGCAGGATGTTGTGGCCTTCCCAATTGCCGTCCGCGCCGACGTCGTAGACGCCCTTGAAGAACGCCGCGTCCGGCCCCAACACGGAATCGACCTCGGCCTCGGACCAGACGTAGAACTTGCCCTCCTCCCCTTCGCTGTCGGCGTCGAAGGCGGAAGCCAGGCCGTAGCCGCCGTTCCGTTCGCCGGTTTTCATTTCGGCGAGCAGCCAGGCGACGGTTTCCCGCGCGCGGGCGGCATAGAGCGGACTTTTCGTTTCCGCCCAGGCTTCCGCCAGCAGTTCGACGAACATGGCGTTGTCGTAGAGCATCTTCTCGAAATGCGGCGCGAGCCACATTTCGTCGGTCGAGTACCGCGCGATCCCGCCGCCCAGGTGATCGTAGATGCCGCCCTGGCAGATCTGGTCGAGGGTGGTGCGCACCGCGTGCTTGAGCGGCGCGTAGCCGGTGCGCAGGTGCGCGCGCCAGAGGAAGCGGAACAACGGCGCTTGCGGAAACTTGGGCGCGCCGCTGGTTCCGCCCCGCTCCATGTCCACCAGGCGCAGCGCGAGGGACGCGACGCGATCGAGGGCCTCGACGGAAAGCGCGCCCCCGCCCCCGCCGCCGGGCCGCGCCAGTTCGCCCAGCGCCTCCTTGAGGGCGGCGGCGTTGTGGCCGATCTTGTCGGGTTCCTCGCGCCAGGCGCGCGCCATTGCCCGAAGAATTTCGGGAAATCCGGGTCGGCCCCAACGCGCTTCGGGCGGGAAATAGGTGCCGCCCCAGAACGGCTCGCCCGCGGGCGTGAGGAACATGGTCAGCGGCCACCCTCCGTGTTCGCCCATGGCGTGCAGCGCCGCCTGATAGACCGCATCGAGGTCGGGGCGTTCCTCGCGGTCGACCTTGATGTTGACGAAGTCCGCGTTCATCAACCGGGCGATGGCGTCATTCTCGAAGCTTTCATGCGCCATCACATGGCACCAGTGGCAGGCGGCGTAGCCGACGGAGAGCAGGATCGGCTTGTTCGCGGCCCTGGCTTCGGCGAGCGCCGCCTCGCCCCAGGGCCGCCAGTGGACCGGGTTGTCCTTGTGCTGGAGAAGATAGGGGCTGGTTTCGGACGCCAACGCGTTTTCACTCATGGCCGGGCTCTCCGTGTTCGGGACGGGCCGTTCATGCTCGTTGCTTATGTCGGGCCCCTCCCCTACTTTTGGCCCGGTGGCGGCCGGTTGCAACCGCCGCATGACCTTTTTTGGAATGGGGACGCCCATGAAAGTCCACATCGACATTGATTGTACTCCCGAGGAAGCGCGGACTTTTTTCGGCTTGCCCGACGTGACCGCGGCCCAGGAAGAACTGGTCGCCGAGGCGACCAAGCGCATGAAGGCCAACATGGCGGCGATGGACATGGAGACGTTGATGAAAACCTGGATGCCGATGGGGCTTCAGGGGATCGAAAAAATTCAGCGCTCGTTCTTCGAGCAGATGTCGAAGGCCATGAGCGCCGGGCGCGAAACCAAATAATCGCGGCGCCGCCGGAAGCCGGACGCGCATCGTGCCCCATTTTCGCCATCACGTTTTCTGCTGCACCAACCAGCGCCCGGCGGGCGATCCGCGCGGCTGCTGCGCGGAGAAGGGCGCGTCCGACCTGCGCAATTACATGAAGGCGCGGGCGAAGGCGCTCGGCCTCAAGGGCGTGCGGATCAATACGGCGGGTTGTCTCGATCGCTGCGCGCACGGCCCGTCGCTGGTGATCTATCCCGAAGGGACTTGGTACACGATGCGCACCGAGGCGGACGCGGACGAAATCCTCGCCAGCCATCTTCGCGACGGCCGCCCGGTCGAGCGGTTGTTGATGCCGGAGGAGGAGAAATAATAGAGTTAAACTAATCTATATATATTATTATCTTAATTTATATTTATTTTAAAATAGTTATGATCAATAATCTAAATTCAGAGCGGACCATTTACGCACTGGCCTCCGGACCCGGGCGGGCCGGGGTCGCGGTGTTTCGCATCTCGGGGCCGGCCGCGGGGGCGGCGCTGGCGAAGCTCGCGGGGGTCTTGCCGCCGCCGCGCCGGGCGGTGGTGCGCGCGATCCGCGATCCGGCTACCGGCGAAATCCTCGATCGCGGATTGATTCTCTGGCTGCCGAAACCGGCGAGCTACACCGGCGAGGACATGGCCGAAGTGCACGCGCACGGCGGGCGCGCGAGCGTCGCCGCGATCCTCGCCGCGTTCGCCGCGCTCGGCGCTGAACTGGCGCTGCGCATGGCCGAGCCCGGCGAATTCACCCGCCGCGCGTTCCGGAACGGCAAGCTCGACTTGACCGCCGCCGAGGGCCTCGCCGACCTGGTCGCGGCCGAGACGGAAACCCAGCGCCGGCAGGCCTTTCGCCAGATGGAAGGGGCGCTCGGCGCGCTCTACGAAGGCTGGCGCGCGGCGATCGTGCGCGCGTCGGCGCTGATGGAATCGGAGATCGATTTTTCCGACCAGGATCTGCCCGCCGGTCTCGCGGGCGCGGCGCGCGCGGAAATCGAATCGTTGCTCGAATCGATTCGAGCGCATCTTGCGGACTCGCATCGCGGCGAACGGGTGCGCGAAGGATTTCGCGTCGCCATCGTCGGCCCGCCCAACGTCGGCAAGTCGACGCTGCTCAACGCGCTCGCGCGGCGCGACGCGGCGATCGTCTCCGACACGCCCGGCACCACCCGCGACGTGATCGAAGTGCCGCTCGACATCGCGGGCTTCAAGGTCGTGCTCGCGGACACCGCCGGGGTGCGCGACTCGGCGGAGCCGATCGAGCGGGAAGGCGTGCGCCGCGCGCTCGCCCAGGCGCGCGCGGCCGACATCACCCTTGTCGTGGTCGACCCGGACACCACCGACGCCGTTAAGGATATCTCGGAATCCGCGTCAACTGATCCATCACAACATATTGTAATCATTAATAAAATTGACTTGAACCCCAGCCCAAACCCAAGCTTTTCGGCCCTCCGGGTGTCGGCCAAGACCGGCGCCGGATTAAGCGAGCTTGTTCAAACGATTCGGGGCCGAATCGAATCTATTTTCGGAAGCGCCGAGGAGCTTGGCCCCGCGCTCACCCGCGCCCGTCACCGGGAACTGCTGGAGGCGTGCGCGGCGAGCCTCGCGCGCGCCCTCAAGGCCGAAAGCGCGGAGCTGGTGGCCGAGGATCTTCGACTCGCGGCGCGCGCGCTCGGGGCCATTACCGGACACATCGACGTCGAAAAAATACTCGACGCGATCTTTCGCGATTTCTGCATCGGCAAGTGATTCGATTTCTGATTTGAGTCTTGCAACCGCAGGAGAACAAAACGGAATCTGTTTCACGTGAAACAGCGAATTTTTACGTTTCGTAAACCAAAAATTTTTCGCCGGTTTGACTCGGATTCCCCGCGCCCATAGATTGCCGGCCATGTCGGAAACGGCGACGACTTTCGATGTGGCGGTGATCGGCGGCGGCCATGCGGGCTGCGAGGCGGCTGCGGCCGCCTCGCGCCTGGGCGCGCGCACGGCGCTCGTCACCCACCGCGCCGACCGGATCGGGGAGATGTCCTGCAACCCGGCGATCGGCGGCCTCGCCAAGGGCCAGCTGGTGCGCGAGGTGGACGCCCTCGACGGGCTCATGGGCCGGGCCATCGACCGGGCCGGAATCCAGTTCAGGATGCTGAACCGCAGCAAGGGTCCGGCGGTCTGGGGCCCGCGCGCCCAGGCGGATCGCGCCCTCTACCGCAAGGCCATGCGGGAGCTGATCGGCGATACCGAAAACCTGACGGTGATCGAGCGCGCGGCCGAAGACCTGGTCCTCGAGCAAGGGCGGGTCGTAGGCGTCAAGATCGCCGGCGGCGGCCTGATCCGGGCCGGGGCCGTGGTCCTGACCACGGGCACGTTTCTGCGCGGCCTGATCCATATCGGACGCCGGACCATCCCCGCCGGCCGGGCCGGGGACAAGCGGGAGGTGGCGCTCGCCTATACCCTGAAACGGCTCGGGTTCGCGCTGGGGCGCCTCAAGACCGGGACGCCGCCCAGGATCGACGGCCGGACCATCCGCTTCGAAACGCTCCAGGTCCAGCACGGGGACGACCCGCCCGAGCCGTTTTCGTTCCTGTCGCGGAAAATCGAAATTCCCCAAATTCCCTGCCACATCACCGCCACGGGCGCGGAAACGCACTCTATCATACGGAAAAATATAGAACTTTCGCCCATGTATTCGGGCCAGATCCGAAGTGCCGGCCCGCGTTATTGTCCGTCCATCGAAGACAAGATCGTGCGCTTCGCCGACAAGGAAAAACACCAAATCTTCCTTGAACCGGAAGGGCTTGACGACCACACGGTCTATCCCAACGGGATCTCCACCTCGCTCCCGGAGGACGTCCAGTTGGCCTTTCTCAAGACCATCCCCGGTCTCGAGGACGCCCGCATGATCCGCCCCGGCTACGCCATCGAATACGATTTCGTCGACCCCAGGGAACTTCGCCGGACCCTGGAAACCCGCAAGGTCGCCGGGCTTTTTTTCGCCGGTCAGATCAACGGCACCACCGGCTATGAAGAGGCCGCGGGTCAGGGGATCATCGCCGGCATAAACGCGGCCCTGGCGTCGGGGTCCCGGGGCTCGGATTCGTGCACGAAAGAGCCGGATTTTGTCCTCGACCGGGCTGACGGCTACATCGGGGTCATGATCGACGACCTGACCACCCAGGGGACGGTGGAGCCCTATCGGATGTTCACCTCCCGGGCCGAATACCGCATTTCGCTGCGAGCCGACAACGCCGACCAACGGTTGACACCCAAAGGGATCGCCATCGGCGCGGTCGGGGAAGGGCGCGCCAAGGCTTTCCGCGCCAAGGCCGAAAGGCTGGAAAAGGCCAGGACCCTGCTGGATTCCTTCACGGCCACCCCGAGCGAGCTGAAGACCCAAGGTATTGCCGTCAACATGGACGGCGCCCGAAGGTCCGCCCGAGAATTACTGCGCTATCCGGGGCTGGGCCTTGGGGTTCTTTCCCGCCTTTGGCCTGAAATCGTTGGCATCGACCCGGAAACCGCCGGACAGGTGGAAACCGACGCCCGCTATTCGGGATACCTCGACCGTCAGGAGGCCGACATCCGGGCCTTCCGCCGGGATGAGACCCTCCGCCTCCCGGTATCCTTGGACTACCGCGCGATTCCCGGGCTTTCCAACGAGGCGCGGGCAAAACTCGCGGCGGTCCAGCCCGAAACCATCGGTCAGGCCGCCCGTATCCCTGGGGTTACGCCGTCGGCCCTGACGACGCTGCTGGCCTACGTCAAACGCAAGCCGGACAAGCTTTCAGCCTGAGCCCTCGTTTCACGTGAAACAATCGCGCGAAAACAGCGGGGCCATGACGGCGAAAGAATTCGCCCGCGCAACAGGCATTCCGGCGAAAGACCTCGATCGCGTCGCGCAATTTGTCGAACTACTCGGCAAATGGCAGAAAAAAATAAATCTCGTGAGCGCGGAAAGTCTCAAGGACGTTTGGCGTCGGCACGTGCTGGATTCCGCGCAGATCGCCCCGCATATTCTCAAGCTCGACGGAAAAATCGCCGACATGGGAAGCGGCGCCGGCTTTCCCGGAATCGTTTTGGCGATCATTACCAACAAACACATCCATCTGATTGAAAGCGACGCGCGCAAGTGCGCGTTTCTTTCCGAAGCCGCGCGCGTAACGGAAGCACCGGTAACCATAATCAATGGGCGAGTCGAATCCGTAACGGAGGCCAAATTCGACGCCGTAATCGCGCGCGCGGTGGCACCGTTGGACGAGCTTATCGGCCTCGCGGCGCCGATTTTGAAGCCGGGCGGATGTTGTTTTTTCTTTAAAGGTCAACGAGTTAACGACGAATTGACGGAAGCGTTAAAACATTGGAAAATGTTCGTTACGAAGATAGCAAGCGTAACGGATCCCCATGCGGTGATCCTGAAGCTGGAAAATGTAGCGAGAACCCCATGAACGACCCGACCCAAGGTCAAAATCCGGCGACGATCCCGATCCAAACTCCCAAACCCGCGCGCATCATCGCGCTCGCCAACCAGAAAGGCGGCGTCGGCAAGACCACCACCGCCATCAACCTCGCGACCGCGCTCGCCGCCATCCGCCAAAAGGTGCTGATCGTCGACCTCGATCCGCAGGGCAACGCCTCGACCGGGATCGGAATCCCGAAGGCCAAGCGCGCGGTCAACGCCTATCACGCCCTCATCAACGAAACGCCGCTCAAGGACGCCATCATCCCGACCGATATTCCCAACCTCGACATCGTGCCGTCGGGCATCGATCTGTCCGGCGCCGAACTCGAACTGGTGGATGTGGAGCGCCGCGAGTACCGCCTCAAGGAAGCGATCGCCGAAGGCGCCCGCGGCTACGACTACGTGTTCATCGACTGCCCGCCGGCGCTCGGGTTGCTCACCGTCAACGCGCTGGTCGCGGCCGACGCGGTCCTGGTTCCGCTGCAATGCGAGTTCTTCGCCCTCGAAGGCGTCAGCAGCCTGGTGCGCACCATCGAGCGGGTGAAGAAGGCCTTCAATCCGGCGCTCGAAATTCAGGGCATCGTGCTGACCATGTTCGACCGGCGCAACAACCTCTCCGACATGGTTGCCAACGACGTGCGCGGCCACTTCGGCGACAAGGTCTACAAGACCGTGATCCCGCGCAACGTGCGCGTGTCCGAGGCGCCGTCGCACGGACGGCCGGTGATCGTCTACGACATGGCGTGCGCCGGATCGCGGGCCTACCTGCATCTCGCGAGCGAAGTGATCCATCAAGAACGGCTGAGCGCGTGAGGGCAACCATGGCCGAGGAAAAACGCAAAGGTCTGGGTCGCGGCCTCGCCGCGCTGCTGGGCGAAGACAGCGAAACGCCGGTAGTGGTCCACGCGCCGCCCAGGGGCGTGCGGACGCTGCCGATCGAACACTTGAAACCGGGCAAGTTCCAGCCGCGCCGGCGCATGGACGACGCGCCGATCCAGGAGCTCGCCAAATCCATCGCCGCCAAGGGCATCCTGCAGCCGATCCTCGCGCGCAAAGCGCCAGGCGACGCGCCCGACGCTTACGAAATCATCGCCGGCGAGCGGCGCTGGCGCGCGGCCCAACTCGCCGGGCTGCACGAGGTTCCCGTGGTGGTCAAGGATCTGACCGACGCGGAAGCCCTCGAGGTCGCGCTGATCGAAAACCTCCAGCGCCAGGACCTGACGCCGCTCGAAGAAGCGGAAGGCTACAAGCGCCTGATGGAGGAGTTTTCCCACACCCAGGAAAAGCTCGCCGAAACCGTGGGCAAAAGCCGCAGCCACGTCGCCAACATGATGCGGCTTCTCGGCCTGCCCGAGCCGGTCAAGGACATGCTGCAATCGGGCGCGTTGACCGCCGGGCACGCGCGCGCGCTGCTGACCGCGTCCGATCCGGTCGAACTCGCGAAGACGATCGCGAGCCGGGGCTTGAGCGTGCGCGAAGCCGAACGGCTGGCAAGCGCGGGCACGCGTAAACCCGCGCGCAAAGCGCCCCTCAAGGACGCGGACACGCGCGCGCTGGAACGCGACCTCGCCGCCAAGCTCGGCCTCAAGGTGGAAATCCGCCACCGGGGCGTTCAGGGCGGCGCGCTCACCGTCCACTACACGATGCTCGAACAGCTGGACGACGTGATCGCGCGCCTGAGCCGGGGCGGTCCCGCCGCGAAGGCGGGCGTCAGCCCCGGCCCCGCGGGCGCGCCTGCCGCCGGCAACGCTCCCGGCAAGCCGCCGGGCCGGATCGCGGTCACGCTGCGCCCGGTGAAGCCGACCGGAACCGGCTAAATCCCGGCACGCGGATCGCGGCGGCATTCATGAGCAACGCCGCGCTTTTTTTCGCCGACGACGCCTACAACACCGAACGGCCCAAGCTGATGGGTCGCCACGTGGCGGGGTACGGTTTCCTCAAGGCGTACCTGAGCGATCCGGCAACCGGCGACCGCTGGATCTACGTCGCCGACCAAGCCTCGCGCGAGGCGCTCAAAAAATACCTGCACGCCGTTCCCGCGGGCGCGCGCGTGCGGACCCTGGGGCCGGAATCGATCGCCGGTCTCGCCGAGCCGGGGTGCCTGTTCTATCCCGGCCCCGCGCTCGCCGAACCGGCGTGGCAGCGGCACACGATCGACCCGCGCGGATGGAGCCTGTGCGGGGTGACCCACACGATTTCCTCGGCGGTGGCCATGGACGCGGTCGCGGCCCTGCCTGCCGCGCCGCTGAAGCCCTGGGACGCGCTGGTCTGCACCTCGGCCGCCCTGCGCGACGTCGTGCTGGCGGTCCTGGGCGCGCAGATCGAATACCTTCGGAAAAACCTGGGCGCGACCAAGGTCGCGCCGCCCGAGGTGCCCGTGATCCCGCTCGGCGTCGAGTGCCGGGAATTCGCGTTTTCGCCCGACGAGCGGGGCGGCGCGCGCGCCGCCCTCGGTCTCGGACCCAAGGACGTGGCCGTGCTGTTTCTGGGCCGGCTCTCGTTTCACGCCAAGGCCCATCCGCTGGCCATGTACCGCGCGCTCGAGCGCGCCGCACGGCGGCGCGGCGCGCCCGCCGGCCGGATCGTCCTGATCGAATGCGGCTGGCACGCCAATCAATTCATCGCCGATGCGTTTACGGAAGCCCGCCACCGCGCCGCGCCGGCGATCGGCCACGTTGTTCTCGACGGCCGGAAATCCGACGAACGACGACGCGCCTGGGCGGCGGCGGACATCTTTTGCTCGCTCTCCGACAATATCCAGGAAACGTTCGGCCTGACGCCGATCGAGGCGATGGCCGCCGGATTGCCGTCGGTGGTGACCGACTGGAACGGCTACCGCGACACCGTGCGCGACGGCATCGACGGCTTTCGGGTGCCGACCGTCATGCCCGCGCCGGGCACGGGCGCGGATCTGGCCCTGCGCCACGCGTGCGGGGCCGATACGTACGACATTTATATCGGCTCCGTCGCGCAGCTGATCGCCGTGGACGAGGAAGCGGCCGAAGCGGCGCTGGTCCGGTTGATCGAAAATCCCGAACTCCGAAAGGACATGGGCAACGCCGCCCGCATCCAGGCCCGGGCGACGTTCGACTGGACGGTGGTTCTCGCGTCCTACCGCGCGTTGTGG
>CAYPQV010000011.1:39925-56358 GCA_964412955.1 uncultured Hyphomicrobiales bacterium | reverse complement strand
CCCGAGACGCGCGTCGCGCGCGGCATCGTAACCGCCGCCGAACTGCGGGCCCAGCGCCGGCTCGCCATGGTCGATTTCGCGAAATCCGTCCTGCCGACGGACGAGACGGTCGCCCGCATCCTCGATCGGGTCCCGGCGACGGTGGCCGAGTTGCACGACGTCCTCGGCGCGCCGTCGCCCGAACGGACGGCGCGGGCGGTCGCGTGGCTGCTCAAGATGGGCGCGTTGAAGATCGTTACCTGAGCGCGGCGGCCCGGGTCTCGCCCTCGACGGCGCGAAGGGTCCGTCGGCGAAGCGCCGCGAACGAAAGCAGCGCCGCCAGACAGATGGCGATCTGGGTTCCGAGGATTTCAAGCGACGGATCGAGGCCGAGCGAAGAAATGAACCCCGCGCCGGGCGCGTCGGTCAGGGGCACCCAGCCCATTTCCTGGAACTCGCGCAACCCGCCGGAAACGAAACCGAGACCCATGACGAACAGGAACGCTGAGGTGACCACGAACAACGGCCGCAAGGGCACCCGCAGCGCCAACTGCTGGATCAGCACGTACACCACGATCAGCGCCAGGAGGCCGACGCCGAGCCCGACGAACAGCGCGAACGACCAGCCGTCGTTGCCGACGGCGAGAGCGTGCAGGAACAGAATGGTTTCCGCGCCTTCGCGGTAGACCGCCAAAAAGCCGACGGCCGCGAGCGCGATATTGCCGCGCGCGAGCGCCGCGCCGGCCCGGTCGCGCAGGTATCCCTGCCAGGCGCGCGGATCCTGGCGCAACAACAGCCAGCCGCTGACGTAAAACATCAGCCCCGCCGCGACCAGCATGACGACGCCCTCGATCGCGTCGTTGTGGTTGCCGTCGAAAAAGAGGACGAAGATCCAGGCGGTGGCGAGGCTCGCGACCACCGCCGCGAGGGCGCCGCCGAACACGAACCGTCCGCGGGCCTGTTCCCCGCTTTTGACGAGAAAGGCGAGAAGGGCGGCGACGATGAGCAGCGCCTCGGCGCCCTCGCGCACAAGGATCAGAGCGGACTGGGATGCAACGGCGAGGTTCATGGCGGTGCCCATCGGCTGGATCGTGAGAGCGAAGTCTAGATTAAACCAGCAAATACTATTATGCAAATGAAAGTTAATATCACATATAATACATTGTTTTAAAATATATTTTTATAAAGATTTTATCTGGAAGTGGAATCCGTGCGAATCCCGATCCGCCGCCCGGCGGCTATCCCCGTTGCGCCGCGCGGCAGAGATTCGCGAGCACCCGCCAGGCGATCGCCGCGTCCGGTGCCCCGGTCGCCTTGCACGCGGTTTCGGCCCCGATCAGGGAATCGACCGCGCCCGCGAGCCGCGCGTCGTCCCAGGCCCGGACCTGGCGGCGGAATCGATCGGCCAACTTGAAGAACACCGGCGGGCGAAGCCGCGCCATCGCGTCCTTCGCGTCCAGGCCCTCGGCCATGTGGGCGCGCGCGAGGTGGAGCCGCCCGACGTGCCGCAGCGCCGCGCGCACGATCGCGACCGGGGGCAGGCCGTCGCCAGTCGCGCGCGCGAACGCGCGATCGAGCCGGGAGACATCGCCGTCGCACGCGGCGAACGCGACCGCGTCGAGGGACGCTTCGGCCCCGTCGCCGATCACGGCGAGCACGTCGTCGGCGGTGACGGTTTTCCCTTCGCAATAAAGCACGAGCTTGGCGAGTTCGCCCCGGATCAAATCGCGGTCGGGCCCGAGCCGGTCAACCAGCAGATCGAGAACGTCGGTATCGGCGGCAAGCCCGTGTTCGCGCAGAATTCCGCCGATCAAGGCGCGCGCCGCCCGCGCGTCGTCCGGGTAGCAGGCGATGGCGGCGGCGGTCCTGGCCGATTCGAACGCCGCCCGCAAGGCGGAGCGTTTCGGCAGATCTCCGCCCTCGACCAGGACGAAGGCGGCGGCATCCTTGGCCTCGGCGAGAAACCGCTCGAACAGGTCCGCATTCGTATCGCCCGCGTCGCGCACCACCACCAGCCGCCGCCCGCCGCCGAGGGCGAGGGCCGCCGCCTCGTCGAACAGGCGCGCCGGATCGGACTTGAGCTGGGCGGCGGAAAGCTCGACCGCGCGGAACGGATCGGAGGTGTCGCCCGCGACCGCCCGGCCGATGGCCGCCATGCGTTCGCGCACCTGGCCGCGGTCGGGGCCGAATACCAACGCCGCGACGGCCGCGCCCGGCTTGCGGATGAAGGCGTCGACGGAAGCGCCGGTCAGATACACCGGGCCGTTCCGTCAACCGCGCTTGAAATAGGCGCCGAGACGAACGCGGATTTCTTCGGCCATGTCGCGCACCGCGCGTTCGCGCGCGTCCTTTTCGCCGGCGAGCGTCCCGTATTCGGCGAACTGGTGCGAGTAACCCGCCGTCGATATGGCGGTGCCCGAGAAAACCGAGCCCCGGGTCGTCGTATCGTGGAGGACGAACGAGGCGTTCAACACCAGGTTGGCGCGCACCGCGAACGCGGTGCGCTGGATGGCGGTGTCCTGGACGGTTTCGGTAAGGGTGACCTTGAGGACGTAACGCGGCTTGGCCGGGACGCCCTTCGGGGTCAAGGCATCGCGGAGCTGGTTGTGCAGCATATGTCCGATCCGGTCCTTGATCGGCTCGATGTGGATGAGGGCGAATTCCGCAGGCGTGTCCTTGGCGGGCCCGCGCCCGTACATCGGCTCGAACCCGCACGCGGCGAGCCAGGCGGAAAAGAAAAGCGCCAGCGCGAACCTAAACCACGACATTGACGATCCTGTTGGGCACCACGATTACCTTGCGCACCGGCCGCCCCGAAATCGCGCGGGTGACGTTTTCAAGCGCCAACGCGGTCCGCTCGGCCTCGTCCTGGTCGCAGTCCACCGGCAGTTCCACCGTCCCGCGCAGCTTGCCGTTGACCTGCACCGCGACCGCCACCGTCTCTTCCACCAGCAGCATCGGATCCGCCTCCGGCCAGGGGGCGAGGCAAAGCAGCGTATCATGGCCGAGGCGCCGCCACATCGCCTCGCCGAGGTGCGGCATCATCGGCCCGATCAGGCGGACGACGGCCTCCAGGGCCTCGCCCGCCGCCCAAGGCCCGCCGGGTTCGCCCGGGGGCAGGGCCTCGAGGGCGTTGGTCAGCTCCCGGATCCGGGCCACCGCCTTGTTGAAATGGAAGATGTCGAGATCGCGGGTCACCGCCGCCACGGTGCGATGGGTCAGGCGGTGCAGCTTTTCGGCCGCCGCCCCGCAAGGATCGGGCATGGGGTCGCCGGGGCGGTCGTAAGCGACGGGGGCCTCGTCCACCAGCCGCCAGAGGCGATTGATGTAGCGGAAGGCCCCCTCGATCCCGGCCTCGGTCCAATCGAGGTCGCGCTCGGGCGGGCTGTCGGACAGCATGAACAGCCGCGCGGTATCCGCGCCGTAAGCCGCGAGGATTGATTCCGGATCCACCACGTTCTTGCGCGACTTGCTCATTTTTTCCGAACGGCCGACCTCCACGGCTGCACCGCTCTTGGCATGCACCGCGCCCGCGCTCGTGCGTTCGACTTCGTCGGGAAACAGCCACTTGCCGCCCGCGCGATAGGTTTCGTGGCACACCATGCCCTGGGTCAAGAGGCCGGCGAACGGCTCCTTGAGGCCGAGGTAGCCGCAGTCCTTGAGCGCGCGGGTGAAAAAGCGGGAGTAGAGAAGATGCAGCACGGCGTGCTCGATGCCGCCGATATACTGGTCGACCGGCAGCCAGTAATCGACGGACGAGCGCTCGAACGCGCGCGTTTCCGATCGGGGCGAGCAGAAGCGCGCGAAGTACCAGGACGATTCGAAAAAAGTGTCGAACGTGTCGGTTTCGCGGCGCGCGGGTTTGCCGCACTTGGGACAGGCTACGTTCTTCCAGGTCGGATGATGTTCGAGCGGGTTGCCGGGTTTGTCGAACGTCACGTCCTCGGGCAGGCGTACCGGGAGGTCCTTTTCCGGCACCGGCACGACGCCGCATCCGGCGCAGTGAACCACCGGGATCGGGCAGCCCCAATAGCGCTGGCGCGAAACGCCCCAGTCGCGCAACCGGTATTGCACCAGGCCTGAGCCCGAGCCGAGCGATTCGAGCTTGGCGATGGCGGCCTTCTTGGCCGGCTCGACCGCGAGCCCATCCAGGAACCCGGAATTGATCGCGACGCCGTCGCCGTCGTAGGCGGTGGCCGCGCGGGCAAGCTCGGCGACGAACGCCTCGGCCGCGGGCGTGCCGGCGATGTCCTGAGGGACAATCACCGGGATCACCGGCAGGTTATATTTGCGGGCGAAGTCGAGGTCGCGCTGGTCGTGCGCCGGGCAGCCGAAGATGGCGCCGGTGCCGTAATCCATCAGCACGAAATTGGCGACGTAGACGGGAAGGCGCTTCTCCGGGTCGAACGGATGGCGGACCTCGAGGGCGGTCTTGAAGCCTTTCTTCTCGGCGGTTTCGATCGCCGCTTCGCTGGTGCCGATGCGGTCGCACTCGGCGACGAACTCCGCAAGGCTTCCGTCGCGTTCCGCGAGCCTGCGGGCGAGCGGATGATGGGGCGAAATCGCCAGGAACGACGCGCCGAACAGAGTGTCGGGCCGGGTGGTGAAAACCTCGATGGTTTCTCCGTCCCCTGGCGGGGGCGCGTCCTTCGGAGCGCGCGGGGATTCACCCGTGCGCCCAGACACCAACTCGAAAAACACCCGCGCGCCTTCCGAACGGCCGATCCAGTTTTCCTGCATCAGGCGCACCCGGTCGGGCCAGCGCTCGAGGCCCTTGAGCGATTCGAGCAGGTCGTCGGCGTAGGCCGAAATGCGCAGGAACCACTGGGCGAGCTGGCGCTTTTCCACCGGCGCGCCGGATCGCCAGCCCTTGCCTTCGATCACCTGCTCGTTGGCGAGCACGGTGTTTTCGACCGGATCCCAGTTGACCCACGATTCCTTGCGGTAGACGAGCCCGCGCGCGAGGAAATCGAGAAACATTTTCTGTTCGTGCCGGTAATACTCGGGCTCGCAGGTGGATACTTCCCGGTCCCAGTCGTAGGACAGCCCCATGCGCTTGAGCTGCCGGCGCATGGCGGCGATGTTTTCGCGCGTCCAGCGGGCGGGGTGGACCTTGTTCTCGATCGCCGCGTTCTCGGCCGGCAGGCCGAAGGCGTCCCAACCCATCGGGTGCAGGACGTTGAACCCGCGCGCGCGCTTGTAGCGGGCAACCACGTCGCCAAGCGTGTAGTTGCGGACGTGCCCCATGTGGATGCGCCCCGACGGGTAGGGAAACATCTCCAGCACGTAGTATTTGGGGCGCGACGTGTCCTCGCGCGCGGCGAAAACGGCGCGTTCGGCCCATGTCCGCTGCCACTCCGCCTCGGTTTCCTGGACGTTGTATTTCGCCATGTTGGGGGTGCGCGGGCGAATCCCCGCGCGCGTTTGATGATGCGCCCCCGCCGGGACGCGGGATCGGATCAGCGCGAACGCTGCGCCATGGTCTCCTGGCGAAGCTGGCGGGCGCGGGTGAGGATGGATTCCTCGATCTTGATAGCGGTTTCCTTGGGCACCGCCGCGTCGCGCCAGGTTCCGGACGGATCGCGCGTCTGCCGGAACGACGATACGCGCACGCCGTCGGCGCGCAGCGCGCGGCCGAGGATATAGACGTTGAGCTTGAACCGTTCGTTCGGCGAATCGGCGAAAGTGTACCAGTCGGTGAGAATCACGCCGCCGAGGGCGTCCGCCGACGTGATCGGCATGAAGGCGAGCGTGTCGAGCGACGCCCGCCAGAGGAAGCTGTTGACGCCGATGCCGCCGCCGCCGTCGTCCTCGCGCTTCTTGCCGCCGAAGAGGTCGATTCCGCCGGGGCCGAAAATGGTCGGCCGGTTGGGATCGGCGGGATCGTATTCGTGGGGGATCGCCTCCACCGGCTCCTTGTTGCAGGCGGCGAGCGCAAACAGCCCGGCGACGAACGCCGCGAGCAGCGCGAAACGGATCAATCCCAGGGCCGGTCGCAATGTCATTGAAGAAATTTAATTATACCAGAGGGAGGGATCGCGCCATACCCGAGACGCCTCGGCGCACGGGCAATTGAATGGCCCCGATTCCGGCCACGCCGGCCGCGCCCGAAGCGCCGATCCGGCGCGCGGTCCCCGGGCCGATCCCGCCGATGGCGTAAACCGGGATCGGACTTTGGCGGCAGAGGCGGGCCAGGCGCAACGGGCCCAGGGTCGCGGCCCCGGGGTGGCTCGCGGTCGGAAAGACGGGCCCCAGGATGGCCGCGTCGGCGCCCAACCGGGCGGCCCGTAATATCGCCCGCAACGAATGTACCGATATCGTAACGATCATTTTTTTCCGGGATGATTTCGGGCCAAGGGCCAGGGGGGAATCGGCTTTTGCCTCCGGCAGGTGCAGCCCTTCGGCCCGCACCCGCAAGGCCAGGCGCGCATCCCCCGCCACCAGCAGCCGGACCCCTCGCGCCCGCGCCTTCGCCGCCAGCGCCCGGGCGAGCGCCTCGCGGTTGCCCGCGCGATAGTGGCGAAAGACCAGGCCCGCGCCTTTCGGCAGTCGGGCGAGCGCCGCCAGCGGATCGGGCAGCCGAACGTCGTCGCTCATCAGCAGCAGCGCGGGGAGCTTACTTATTGGTCGCTCGGCGCGCGACAAGGAAGCCCGCCGCGCGCGTGTCAGGCGACGTATCGCGCGCGCCTGGAGAGAGATCGCGATGTTTGCTACGGTCGTCACGAATTTCATGTTAGCCGAATCCCGGGCATGAACACCATCGACGTTGCCGCCAGTCTCGCCCAGGTTCGGGCGCGAATCGAAGCCGCTGCGCGCGACGCCGGGCGCGAACCCGCCGACGTGACGCTGGTGGCGGTGACCAAGACCCACGGCGCCGCCGCGATCCGCGCCGCGCTCGCCGCCGGCCATCGGGTATTCGGCGAAAACCGCGTCCAGGAAGCGGAAGACAAATGGCCGGCGCTCAAGGCCGAATTCGCGGCCGCGCGCCCCGATAGGGGCGCACTATTTAGCGCGCGCGGGGATTCGCCCGCGCGCCTGCATCTGATCGGGCCGCTCCAGAGCAACAAGGCCAAGCGCGCGGTTCAGCTGTTCGACGCGATCGAAACGGTCGACCGTCCCAAGATCGCCCGCGTGCTGGCCGAGGAAATGGCGAGGGCCAACCGCCGCCCCGCGTGCTTCATCGAGGTCAACACCGGAGAGGAGGCGCAAAAAAGCGGCGTGTTGCCCGCCCAGCTCGACGCCTTCGTGCGCGAATGCCGCGAAACCTACGGCCTGCCGGTCGAGGGCCTGATGTGCATTCCGCCCGTGGGCGAGGAACCGTCGCTGCATTTCGGCCTGCTCGCGGAAATGGCCAAGCGCAACGGCCTTCGCCATCTCAGCATGGGCATGAGCGCGGACTACGAAATCGCCATCGCCTTCGGCGCCACGTTCGTGCGCGTCGGCACTGCGATTTTCGGCCCGCGCCCCACTTTTGGGGGCGCTGAAAAATAAGCGCGCCCGTCGTTCACGGGCGCCAAATAGAAGGCCCGCCCGTCGTTGACGCGTTATGTTGGCGGGCGCGCCGGTTCGACGGTCAATCGGTCGCCCGGGCCGCAATCGGCGAGCAGCCGCAACAGGTCCCGGCGCGCGAGCGCGATGCAGCCTTCGGTCGGCGCATAATTTTCCCCGGCGAGATGGAGAAAAATGGCGCTGCCGCGCGCCGGTACCGGCGGCGCGTCGTTCCAGCCGAGCACGATCAGCAGGTCGTAGAGCCGGTCGTCGCGCCAGAGGGTTTCGTGGCGGGCGGCGAAGGGCCGGCGGACGTGGCGGTTGTATTCGGAGCTTTCGGGGTCGTCGCACCAGCCGTCTTCGGGCTCGATCGCCCGTATCGGCAGCCGGGTGAAGGGCTGGGCTTCCCGGTCCGCGCGGTAGAAAAGATAGCGCAACGCCATGACGCCGACCGGGGTCGCGCCGTCGCCTTCGCGTTTCGCCGCGCTCACGCCGCCGCGCCCGAGGGCGCAGCGCGCCTCGCCCTTCGGCCAGAATAGCATGCCGGTGACCGAGGGACCCGCCTTCGCGAAGCCCGCTTCGGCGGGCGAAGGAAGGTCGGAGGGAGTGACCCGGATATCCATGGGGCGTCCTTCGCCGCCGTCAGTTGACGATGTTCACTCCGCCCTGCCGGGCCGCTTCCGGCGGCTGCGGTTCGCGCAGCCGCCGCGCGTCCTGGTATTTGGCGAGCGCCTCGATCATCACGTCCGCAAACCACCCGCCCTCCACGCCGATGGCGCCGGCCGGGGCGGCCATGGCGCCGGCAAGAGCGCCGGGTGTGCGTTTGGCGGTGAGTTGGGCGAGCGGGTCGGGCGCCAGGGCGCGTTGCGTCGGCGCCGCCGCGGGAACCGGACGGGCGATTTCAGGTTGCGGTTCGGGCGGCGAGTAGAAACCTTTCCAGCCCGGCCCGGCGATCGGTCCCGACGGCGGCGGGGGCGGCGGCAGGTCGTTGTCGGTCGGCGCCGACACGGCGGCAGGTGCGGCTGCGAGCGCCGCCGGGCGCGCGGGCGAATCCCCGCGCGCAGTATTAAATTCCGCGCCCCTCTCGGGGCGACGCGCCGCCTGGGCCGGCTCGACGCCGGCGAACTCGACGCTCGACCCGGCAATGGGGATTGCGCCCGGCGGCAGCAGTTCGGCCAAGGCGATTTCCTCGGCGCTCGGCGCGCGCGCGGAAGCGGCGTTCGGTTCCGGGGTCGACGCGTTGGCCGCGATCGCCGTGGCGGGGGCGGAGTCGTCCTTGAACAGCGCCAGCGCGTGCTCGCCCATGTCCTTGCCGCTCGCTTCGATCGACACGATATTGGCGAGCGCGGTGAGCCCGCCGAGCGGACCCATGAACAGCACGCCGCCCGCCATGCGCGCGCCGTGGCCGATCCGGTCTCCGGTCAACTCGCGATAAATTGTTCCCACGACCGGAATGTGCTGCAGCGGATTGATGACGTCGATGAGATCGGCGACGGACAATTCGCCGTCCTGGAACAGCCCCGGCGGTTCCGCGGTCCGGGCATCCGGCTTGGGTTCGCGCGCGGCGGTTTCATCGGCGTTCGGCGCACGCGGCGGCTTCGCCGCCAAGCCCGCGGTTTCGATGCGCGTGGGATCATCGGTCACCGCCGGTCCCGGCGGCGACGTTCGCTCGGGCGCGCGCGGCGCGACGGGGCCGGGTTCGACGCGGGCGCGCCATTCCGGCACGGCGCCGTCCGCGGTGTGCGCGAGCGTGGCGGTGGCCATCAGCGCCTGCCAGGGCGACAGCATGGCGCCGCCGCCCGCCGGATCGGCGGCCCGAATGGGGCTTGCACGCTCGACGTTGGCGCGCCAGGCGCCGACGCCATCGACGGGGAGACTCATGGCACGTTCCCTTTATCCGGCGGCCGTTCGTTGCGGCCTTCCCGGGCATCGGTTTTTTTTGGTCCGGTACCCGTTCCTCGGCGATCACCGTCGCAAGGGCCGTGCCACAATAAAATCTTTATAATTCAGTGTGTTAAAGAAATCCGGGGTAGGGATTCGCGGCGCGGCGGGCAAAAACTGCCGCCCGGGGCCGGGCCCGAATCCGGCCTAGAAAAGATGGCCGCCCTTGCTCGCCTTGGCGCGCAGGTAGCGCTCGTTGTGCTTGTTGGCGGGAAAGGCGTGCGGCACCCGGCCTTCGACCGCGACCCCGCAGGCCTTCAGCGCCCGGACCTTGTTGGGGTTGTTGGTCATCAGGCGGATGCGGCCGAAGCCGAGCAGGCCGAGCATCCGCGCCGCCGGCAGGTAGACGCGTTCGTCGGCGTCGAACCCGAGCTGTTCGTTGGCGTCGATGGTGTCGAAACCGCGATCCTGCAATTCGTAGGCGCGCAGCTTGTTGACCAGTCCGATGCCGCGCCCTTCCTGGGCGAGATAGAGAAGCGCGCCGCCGCCGGCGTTCGCGATTTCGCCGATCGCGCCGCGCAACTGGTCGCCGCAATCGCAGCGGAGCGAACCCAGCAGGTCGCCGGTGAAGCATTCCGAATGGATGCGGACCAGAACCGGCGCGGCGGGATCGGGATCGCCGATCACCAGCGCCAGGTGCTCGAGGCCTCCGTCCCTGGGCCGGAAGGCGATGACCCGCGTGTTTTCCGCGCCGGGCAAGGGCACGCGCGCTTCGCTGACCTTGGCCAGCGTGCGCGCCGAAATGGCGTCGTACTGAAATACGTCGCCGGCATCGACCATCAGCAAGCCGTGGCGCGCCGCCCACGCGGCGAGATCGCCCGAATCGGCCGACGCCAACGGCGCCACCAGCGCCGCCGGCAGCAGCCGGGCCAACTTGGCGAGCGCGACGGCGGCGGTTTCGCACCCGAACGCGGGCGGCTCGCCGATGGCGAAATTGAACGGCCGCGCGTCCGTCCGCGACAGCGGGTCGGCGAGGTCGCGCACGAGCGCGGCGTCGAACGCGCCCGCCGCGAGCGTGACCACACGTTGATTATCGCCGCCGAGCCCGAGCACCTTGGCCCGCCGTCCGGTGAGAACGAGAACGGGACGGCTTTGCGCGTGCCGCGCGAGCGCGTCGAGCGAGGGTTCGGTCGCGGCCTCGGCGGCCAGCGCCAGCGCGGCGCGCCCGTGCGCGGCGGCGACCACGACCATGTGGCCACGGCGCAGTTCGGCGATGGCGCGATCGACCGCGAGCAGCGAAACCGGCTCGCGGCTGAGCGGAATATTCGGCAACTCGGAACGTTCGGGCATCGCAAACGGCCATCGTGTCGGCGGAGGAGAATATTAGAGGATCAAAAGGCCTTTCGCCGCAAGGTAATATCAAGTATTTTCAAGATATTCGGTTAAATCGGAACGGGCGAAACGAAACGGGTACATGGGCGGCGGCGATGGCGGGCTTGGCCAAGAAACTGTTGTTGGTGGACGACGATCCGGCGTTCGTTGAAACGCTGAGCGAACAATTGCGCCAAAGCGAAGGCTTCATCGTCACCACGGCGGCCACGGCCAGGGAAGCGCTCGACAAAATCCGCGCCGACTATTGCGACGTCGTTATTCTCGACATCGGGCTGCCCGACATGGACGGGCGCGAAGCCTGCCGCGCGATGCGCCAGGCCGGGATCAAGACGCCGATCATCATGCTGACCGGCGCGGACACCGATGCCGACGCGATCAAGGGCCTCGAGTCGGGCGCGAGCGACTACGTCACCAAGCCGTTTCGGATCGGCGTGCTGCTGGCGCGCATCCGGGCGCACATCCGCCAACACGAGCTCAGCGACGACGCGGTGTTCACGGTCGGTCCCTACGTGTTCCAACCGAGCGCGCGCATGCTGGTGCACAAGGACAACAAGAAGAAAGTTCGGCTCACCGACAAGGAAGCGGCGATCCTCAAATATCTCTACCGCGCCGGCGACCGGGCGATCCCGCGCGAAACCCTGCTGGGCGAGGTCTGGGGCTACAACGCGGGCGTGACCACCCACACCCTCGAAACCCACGTCTACCGCTTGCGCCAGAAAATCGAACGCGAACCGGGCCGCGCCGAAATCCTGATCACCGAGCCGGGCGGCTATCGATTGATCCCGTAAGGCGGTGCAAAAAAGATGTGCGCCCGGCAAGGGGGGCGAGCCGGGCGCACGAGGTTCCTTACGGAACCTGCGGATGGCAGGGGAGCCATCCGTCGGCCGGAATAATCCGGACCTGGACTTGAGGTAAGCGGAAATGCCCCCGGATCAACCCCGGCCGGGCAAGTTTTTTCGACAAGCGAATATCGCCGAAAATCAACGCGCTATGTCGGCGCGCGCCGGTTTATGTCCGCCCGTCAATTTCCGGGGGGCGATTTTTCCGCCATGTCGTCGAACAGAAAGAGCTTGGGTTCCAGCGTCACGCCGAACTCGGGGGCGAGCAGGGCGACGTCGGTGACGGCGCCTTGCGCGTCGGTGACGGTCCATTTGCGCAAAGCGAGCGGCTTGTCCGCGAACACCAGCGCGAGCGCGCCCTGGCCGGGATCGGCGGCCTGGACCAGGGTGATCCTGAGCGCGCCCGGCGAACGCTCGATGCGCGCGATCGCCAGGTCGCCGCCCGAAAGGCGTATTTTTTCGCGCAGCAGCACCGCCGCCGGAGTCTGGTCCGACCCGAAGTACTGCGCCTGCTTGAGTTCGCGATCGTAGTAGCCGACCGTCTTGTCGTGGGCGACGATCAGGATCGGCACCGGCGGATCGTAGGCGATGCGGAGCCTTCCGGGCCGGGCCATGAACAGGCTGCCCTCGGCCTGCGCGCCCGAAGGCGAAACCTGGAAAAAGCGCGAGCGCAGCGTGCGGATGCCGTTGAGATAGTCCTCGACGCGGGCGAGGTCGGCGAGATCTTCCGTTGACAAGCGCGCGGGCTCGAATTTCGGCGCGGCGTGCGCGCCGGCGGTTATCCACGCCGGCGCGCCGGAAACGGCCAGCAGCGCGAGCGCGCAGAGGACGGAGCGGCGAAGGATGGACATGACGGGTCCATATATGCGCCGCCATGCCCGGAAAGTGAAGGGATATCGAAAAAGCCGCCTTTCGAGCGAACCGGGCGGCGATTAAAATGCGACGCGCTCGGGAACCGGAGAAACCCCATGCGGTTCGGAAAAACCATCGCCTTCGTCGGCGGCGGCGTGCTCGGCGCCGGCGCCGGTTTCATCCTCGGCATCTTCGTCTATCCCTACATATTTCTCGCCGACATCGTGGCCACGGAGACGGCGTCCGCCCGCGACGCGACCCCGGTTGCCACCGGAACGTTCATTCACGCCAATCCGTCCGATCCGATCCATTACGGCCAGGGCCGGGTCAGCATCTACAAGGACACCGTCTTCCTGCACGACGATTTCAAAGTCGGTCCGGGGCCCAAATTCCACGTTTATCTCGTGCCCGACGCGCACGTCACGCCGACCACCGAGGTTGAAAAGACCATGTTCGTCGATCTCGGGCGCCTGCGCGCGTTTCAGGGCAGCCAGAACTACGCGATTCCGGCCGGAATCGACCCCGCGCGTTACGGCAGCGTCGTCATCTGGTGCGAACACTTCAAGGTGCTGATTTCGCCCGCGAAGCTCGCGCCCGCGAGTCGATAGGCGATCGAATCGCGCGTCAGTTCTTCTTGATCACGATGTCGCGCGGGCCCTTTTCGCCCTCGGGCTCCTTATGGGCGATGGCGAAGTGGCAGTCGATGCAGGTACGGCCCTCCTGGCGGCCCTTTTCGTGGCGGGCCCAGGCCTTTTCCGACTGGTTCTTTTGCGCCATCGACTGCCAGTCGTGGCAGTTGCGGCATTCGAGCGAGTCGTTCTTCTTCATCACCGTCCAGACGTTGACGGCGAGCCGGTAGCGATGGGCCTCGAACTTCTCGGGCGTGTTCATCGTGCCCATGATGTGCTTGGGCAACTCGTTGAAGCTCGCCTCGAGCTTGCGCACCATCTTGGGAACCCACGCCTTGGGCACATGGCAATCGGGGCAGGTGGCGCGAACCCCGGTGCGGTTATTGAAATGGACGGTTTCCTTGTACTCGGCGTAGACGTTGTCGCGCATTTCGTGACAGGAGATGCAGAACGACTCCGTGTTGGAGAGTTCCACCGCCCAGTTGAAGCCGCCCCAGAACAGGATGCCGAAAACCACGCCGCCGCCCGCGAGCGCGCCGATGGAAAGCCTGGCCGCCGGCCGCCACAGGCCGCGCCACAGTTCCAACAATTTGTTCATGGTCGCTCCTTTCGTGCCGATGGCCGGCGACTAGAAAGAGGAAATCCACCGCATAGGATTCTCGGCGCGGTGTCGTCGGCCGTAATCGTTTTATATTCGTGAAATAATATTGAAGGAGCCGGTTCAATTAAAGGACGCGATGACAATTAATAGCCGAGTAAATCGTTTTTCTCGTTTCTTTGTTACCAAGCCGCAACACTACCTGATTGTTTGTAGTGGGTATCCGACCGCCGAATTCCCGGGCTTTTGACGATTCAGGCCGCGCCGCGTCCGCCCACCAGAACCTCGCGCCGCCCGGCGGCGAAGGCCGCCAAAAATATCGAGCAGGGCGGCGCTTACGCCGCGCCTCTGCCGCCGACCAGTACTTCGCGCCGCCCCACCCGGTTGGGCTTGCTGACGACGCCCTCCGCTTCCATGCGCTCGACGATGCGCGCGGCGCGGTTGTAGCCGATTTGGAAATGGCGCTGGATGAAGCTGGTGGACGCCTTGCCTTCGCGCGCGACCAGGGCCACCGCCTGGTCGTAGAATTCCTCGCCGCCGTCGCCCTCGCCGTTGCCGCCGAAGCCGAACTCGCCCGGTTCCTCGGGCTCCTCGGTCACGTCCTCGACGTACGCGGGTTCGCCCTGCGCCTTCAGGAATTTCACCACCGTCTCGACTTCCTGGTCGGACACGAACGGCCCGTGGATGCGCGAAATGCGCCCGCCGCCCGCCATGTAGAGCATGTCGCCCTGGCCGAGCAACTGCTCGGCGCCGGTTTCGCCCAATATCGTGCGGCTGTCGATCTTGGAGGTGACCTGGAAGCTGATCCGGGTCGGGAAGTTGGCCTTGATGGTGCCGGTGATGACGTCGACCGAGGGCCGCTGCGTCGCCATGATCAGGTGGATGCCCGCGGCGCGCGCCATCTGCGCCAGGCGCTGCACCGCGGCCTCGATGTCCTTGCCCGCGACCAGCATCAGGTCCGCCATCTCGTCCACCACCACGACGATGAACGGCAGCGGATCGGTGGCGATCGGCTGGTCCTCGAAGATCGGCTTGCCCGCGTCGTCGAATCCGGTCTGCACCCGGCGCGACAACGTTTCGCCGCGCTTCTTCGCCTCGGCGAGGCGGGCGTTGTAGCCGGCGATGTTGCGCACGCCGAGCTGCGCCATGGCGCGGTAGCGCTCCTCCATCTCGCGCACGGTCCATTTGAGCGCGACCACCGCCTTGCCGGGCTCGGTGACCACCGGGCACAGCAGGTGCGGAATGCCCTCGTAGACCGACAGTTCCAGCATCTTCGGGTCGATCATGATGAAGCGGCATTGGTCGGGCGGCAGCTGGTAGAGCAGCGACAGGATCATGGTGTTCATGGCCACCGACTTGCCCGAACCGGTGGTGCCGGCGATCAGGAGGTGCGGCATGCGCGAAAGATCGACCACCGCCGGGGCGCCGCCGATGTCCTTGCCGAGCGCGAGCGGGAGCTTGGCGCTCGCGCGCTCGGCGGTTTCGGAGGCGAGCAGTTCGCGCAGGCGCACCATCTCGCGGCGCACGTTGGGCAGCTCGATGCCGATGACGTTGCGCCCGGGCACCACCGCGATGCGCGCGGAAACCGCGCTCATGGAGCGGGCGATGTCGTCGGCGAGCGCGATCACGCGCGAAGTCTTGGTGCCCGGCGCGGGTTCGAGTTCGTAGAGCGTCACCACCGGCCCCGGGCGGACCTTGACGATCTCGCCCGAGATGCCGAAGTCCTCGAGCACGCCGGCCAGCATCTTGGCGTTCTGTTCGAGCGCGTCCTCGCTGACCGTGACCGGGCGCGCTCGTTCGTTTTCGTCGAGCAGATCGAGCGGCGGCGGCGCGTAATCGTCGCCGGGCAGCGGCAGGCGGCCCTGGCGCCGGGCGCCCTCGCGCTTGCCCGGCTTGACCTTGGCGGCGCGGGGCGCGACCAGGTCGTGCGCATGCACGCCTCCCGGCGTGACCCGTACGCCGAGGTGCGGCCCGTCGTCGTCAATATCGTCGTCGTCCTCCATCCGCTCGGTGCGGCCGCCGCGCAAGCTCGGCTCCGCGCGCGCGTCGTCGTCGTGGCCGAAACGGATCGGCGACCAGGCGGTCAATTTCCGCTCGGCCATGCGTTCGGAAATCCCGCTCATGGCGTCGCGACCGATGCGGTAGCCGCCGTGCAGCGCGCCGGCGACCGCGACCGCGCCCTTGACGCCGAGCCGCGCGTCGTCGAGCGAAAGGCCGAGCGCGGCGACGAACAGTCCCGCGCCGACGGCGAGAAAGCCGCCCGCGAAATAGAGCGGATCGAAGGATTCCGCGCCGGGAATCTTCGCCAGCCACGGCAGCGCCAGCTTCCACAGGGCGTCGCCGCCCGCGCCGCCCATGCGCGCGAGCAACGGCCAATCGGCGATCGGCTCGGGCGCGGCCGCCGCGGCCGCGCCCAGAAGCGCCGCCGCCAGCAGCAGGGGAAGCCTGAGCCACAAGCGGCTCGGTCCCCGCTTGCGCAGGAACAGCCAGCCCCAGGCGAGCAGCGCGCCGACGGGAACGACGGCGGCTAACCCCAAGGTCTGCAACAGCGCGTCCGCGATCGAGGCGCCGGCGAAGCCGAGCAGGTTGGCGGGCTCGCCCGGCGCCGCGCGGTTGAAGGAAGGGTCGGCGGCCGAATAGGTGGCGAGCGCCACCAGGGCGAACACGCCCATGGCCAGCAGCAAAAGCCCGCCCGCTTCGGACAGGCGTCGCCTCATGAAATCGCCGGTTCCCGCCGGGAACACGGCGCCGGCTTCGGTCAGGATTCGGGCCATG
>CAYPQV010000011.1:0-39825 GCA_964412955.1 uncultured Hyphomicrobiales bacterium | reverse complement strand
TCGGGATAGGCGCCGACGTTGTGAACGGCGAGGTCCGACCCCCGGAACTCGTCCTCGGGATCGAGCCGGATGCCGACCGACGCCTTGAGCGCGCCGTAGACCGCGAACCCCCCGGCGAGCGCGAACACGACGCCCGCGCCGGTGCCGACCACCTGGGCCGCGAAACTGACCCCGCCCATGCCGCCCAACGCCGCCTGGCCGAAAACGCCGCAGGCGATCCCGCCCCAGGTCCCGCACAGGCCGTGGAGCGGCCAGACGCCGAGCACGTCGTCGATCTTGAAACGGTTCTGGGTGAGCGTGAAGGTCCACACGAACAGCGCGCCCGCGACCGCGCCGGTGATCAGCGCGCCGATCGGGTGCATGACGTCGGACCCCGCGCACACCGCGACCAGGCCGGCGAGCGCGCCGTTATGAACGAAGCCCGGATCGTTGCGTCCGGCAATCAGCGCGGCGACGATGCCGCCCGCCATCGCCATCAGCGAATTCATGGCGACCAGCCCGGAAATATCGGCGATTTTCTGCGCGCTCATGACGTTGAACCCGAACCAGCCGACGCTCAGCACCCAGGAGCCGAGGGCGAGGAACGGGATGTTCGACGGCGGGATTCCGACCACGGAACCGTCGGGGCGGTAGCGGCCCTGGCGCGCGCCCAGCAACAGCACGGCGCCGAGCGCGATCCAGCCGCCGACCGCGTGCACCACGACCGACCCGGCGAAATCGTGAAACGTCTCGCCGAACGACGCCTTCATCCAGTCCTGGAAGCCGAGCCGCGAGCCCCACACCATTCCCTCGAACGCGGGGTAAACCAAAGCGACGATGACGGCGGTCGCCGCGGCTTGCGGCCAGAACCGCGCGCGCTCGGCGATGCCGCCGGAAATGATCGCCGGCACCGCCGCGGCGAAGGTGAGCAGGAAGAAAAATTTGACCAGGTCGTAGCCCGACGGACCGAACTTGTGGCCGTCGCCGGCGACCTGCCCGGTCAGCACCTTGGCGCCGGCGAAGAAATCGATGCCGTAGGCGACCGCGTAGCCGATGAAGAAATAGGCGAGCGTCGAAACCGCGAAATCGCCCAGGATCTTGACGAGCGCGTTGACCTGGCTTCGGCGCCGCACGGTGCCGACTTCGAGAAACGCGAAGCCGGAGTGCATGGCGAGCACCATCGCCGCGCCCATGAGCAAAAACAGTACGTCGGAACCCGCTTTAAGCTGGTCCATGGTCGGCCTCCTTCGATTGAATCACCCCAAATCAGGGGAAGGAGACTTCAAGCGCCGTGCCAAGCGGACGAAATAAAAAAACAAAACAAAATCAATAAACTAAAAAATATTACGACTCAGAAACAAAAATTCCAGGGCATGGCGCTGATTAAAAACAGGGCGCTTGGATCGCGTCGGCCCAATAAATCGTCAATCCGCCGAAAGCCGCGGGCCGGAGGGATCGCTCCCTCCGGCCCCGGCGCCGGCGTTGGGGTAGGTTCGGCGGCGCGGGGAGACCGACCAAGGTCCACGCCGTGATCGAACCCTGCGCGCGGCGCCGTTCCGGCTGTCCGTTCAGGCGGCGCGGCGCGATCCCGCTAATGCACGGTTTCGCCGTGCAGCGCGAGATCGAGTCCGCCGACCTCGGTCTCTTCGTCCACGCGCAGGCCGATGACGACGTCGACGATCTTGAGCAGCACGTAGCTCGCGATCGCCGACCAGATGATGGTGCCGGCGATGCCCCAGACCTGCGTCAGGACCTGTCCGCCGTTGCCTTCGAGCAACCCCGCGGTCCCGCCGATGTCCTTGGCCGCGAACACGCCGGTCAGCAGCGCGCCGACGATGCCGCCGACGCCGTGAATGCCGAACACGTCGAGCGAGTCGTCGTAGCCGAGCATCTTCTTGAGCCCCGTCGCGCCCCAGTAGCAGGCGACGCCGGCGACGAAGCCGATCACCAGCGCGCCCACGGGCGTCACGAACCCGGACGCCGGGGTAATGGCGACGAGACCCGCGACCGCGCCGGAAACGATGCCGAGCACGCTCGGCTTGCCGCGCGCCATCCATTCGACGAACATCCAGGTCAGCGCGGCGGCGGCGGTGGCGATCTGCGTCACCGCCATGGCCATGCCCGCCTGGCCGTTGGCCGCGACCGCCGAACCGGCGTTGAAGCCGAACCAGCCGACCCACAGCAGGGACGCGCCGATCAGGCTCAGCACCATGTTGTGCGGCGCCATGTTTTCGGTGCCGTAGCCCTTGCGCTTGCCGAGAGCGATCGCCGCCATCAGGCCGGCGATGCCGGCGTTGATGTGGACGACGGTGCCGCCGGCGAAGTCGAGCACGCCCGCCTTGGCCAGGAAGCCGTCGCCCCAGACCCAGTGGGCGACCGGGGCGTAGACCACCAGTCCCCACGCCGCCATGAACAGCAGCATCGCCGAGAATTTCATCCGGTCGGCGAACGCGCCGACGATCAGGGCCGGCGTGATGATGGCGAAGGTCAGCTGGAACATGGCGAACACGCTTTCGGGAATGGTGCCCTTGAGAGTGTCCTTGCCGACGCCGGCGAGGAACGCCTTGCCCAAGCCTCCGATGTAGGCGTTGAGTCCGCCGCCGTCGCTGAAGGCGAGCGAGTAGCCGGCGACCATCCACAACACGGTGGTGACGCAGGTGATGGCGAAACACTGCATGGTGATTGCCAGCACGTTTTTCTTGCGCACCATGCCGCCGTAGAACAACGCCAGCCCCGGAATGGTCATCAGCAGCACCAGCGCGGTGGAGGTCAGCATCCACGCGGTGTCGCCGGTATCGAGTTTGGGCGGCGGCGCGGCCGGCGCGGCCTGCGCGAGCGCTTCGCCGCCCGCGCCGAACAGGGCGGCGGCGACCGCGATGAACGAAATAACCCTGGGGATAATCGTCGTCATGATCGGAGTCTCCTTAAAAGGGGTCTAAAGCGCGTCGCGGTCGGTTTCGCCGGTGCGGATGCGCACCGCCCGGCCGATGTCCCAAACGAAGATCTTGCCGTCGCCGATCTTGCCGGTGAGCGCGGACTTGCGGATCGCGCCGACGGCGGCGTCGACCAGATCGTCGCGCACGACCGCCTCGATCTTCACCTTGGGCAGAAAGCTCACGGCGTACTCGGCGCCGCGATAGATTTCCGCTTGGCCCTTCTGCCGGCCGAAACCCTTGACCTCGGACACGGTCATGCCCTCGATGCCGAGCGCGGTCAGCGCCTCGCGGGTTTCGTCGAGCTTGAAAGGCTTGATCACCGCCATGATCATCTTCATCGCCTGGGTCTCCTCGAATGCGTCTATGCCCCTCGGCCCGCGAACCGCTCGGGGGCCAAAAGGGGTTCGAGGTTGGCAAAGCAGAATCCGTGCCCATTTAATTTTATTTGTTTTTTTTCAATAAGTTAGATTATAACTCTGCGGAATCATCCCAACCTCAAAACCGTAAATAATGATGAAATTATAGTCATTTTATGAGTTTGAATAAAAAACAAGCACGCTTTTTGGGCGCTTTAGGTTCACGTGCGCGCGGTGTGGACAGCGACCCGAGCGGGCGACAAGGTGAGCCCCGACCCAGAGCCATGAACGTCAAATTCCGCCCCAAAACCGCTCGTCCGACCGCGACCGACGCCGATGTTCTGCTCGTCGGCGGCGGTCTGGTCGGCGGCACGATCGCGTGCGCGCTCGCCGCCCGAGGGATCGCGGTCGCCGTGGTCGACATGGAAAAGCCCGGCCAAGTCGACGCCAAACAATACGATGGGCGCGTGTCGGCGATCGCGCTCACGTCGCAACGCCTGTTCGCGCGCATCGGCGTATGGCCCGCGCTGCAAGCATTCGCGACGCCGATCCGGCACATCCGCGTCGCCGAGGGAAACAGCACCAACTTTCTCCACTACGATTCGCGCGAAATCGGCGGCGAGCCGTTCGGGTTCATGGTCGAAAATCGGGCCCTGAAAAGCGAACTCGGCCGTGAAGTTTCACGCCGCGACGGCATTACTCTGTTCGCGCCGGCGCGGATCGCGCATCTCGCGCGCGGGCCCTTCGGCGTCGAGGCCCGGCTCGCCGACGGACGATTGATCCGCGCCCGGCTCGCGGTTGCCGCCGACGGCGCGGCGAGCCGCACCCGCGCCGAAGCCGGCATCGGAATCGCGAAGGCCGCCTACGGCCAGACTGCCATCGTCTGCACCGTGCGCCACGAACGGCCCCACGAAAACATCGCCCATGAACTGTTTTTGCCGTCGGGCCCGTTCGCTATTTTGCCGACCCAAGGGAACCGTTCCGCCATCGTCTGGAGCGACCAAACGAACGCGGCGGCGCATTTCGCGGGGCTCGACGAGGACGATTTCGTCGACGAAATCGCCCAGCGCGCGGGCGATTTTTTGGGCCGGATCCGGCTCGATTCGCCGCGCTGGACCTATCCGTTGCGGGTGCAGTTCGCGCACCGCATGGTCGCCGACCGGCTGGCGCTGGCCGGCGACGCGGCGCACGCCATGCACCCGGTGGCGGGTCAGGGATTCAATATGGGCCTGCGCGACGCCGCCGCCTTGGCCTCCGTGCTGGGCGAAGCCAAGGATCTCGGCCTCGATCTCGGCGCGGCCGAAGTGCTCGAAAAATACGGCCGCTGGCGGCGCTTCGACAACGGCCTGATGCTCGCCATGACCGACGGCATCGTGCGGCTTTTTTCCAACGACATCGGGCCGCTCCGCGCCCTGCGCGGTTTCGGCCTTTCCGCGGTCAACCGGATCGCGCCGCTCCGGCGCCTGTTCGCGCGCCACGCCATGGGCGTCGTCGGCGACCTGCCGCGGCTGATGCAGGAGGCCTGAAATGATTACGTGGCGCGACCAGATGTCGGTGGACGGCGGAATCATCGATTCCGACCATCGCCACCTGATCGAGATCATCAACAAGTTCGAGGAACGCGCGCACGGGAAGGCGACCGAGGACGAACTGATGGAGATCCTTTACGCCCTCAAGTTCTACGCCTCGACCCATTTCAGGCGGGAAGAAGCCCTGCAGCGGCTGACGCACTACCCTCACCACGACCGGCATTGCGGGGAGCACAGGGAACTGGCCGCCCGGCTCGAGGCCATCATCGCGGATACGCGAAAGGCGCTGGCGGGCGACACCAAAAAAGCGGTGGCCGAGACCGGCGCCCTGCTCAAGTCTTGGCTGGTCGACCACGTGATCGGATCGGATTTGAGGATGTCCTCCTACATCCATGCCGCCCGCAAGGCGGGCGAGGCGATGGAGCTGTTGGGCGACGTTCCCTGGGACGGGTCGAAATAGCGCCCGGTGCCCACGCCGACCGCGTAAACACAGCCCTTATATTACAATAACTTAAAAGAAAAAATTTCGTTTGGTTTCCTTGGCCTAACCGAGGTCAAGGCGTCATTTTGTGCACCGCCACATAATCCCATAATTATCATATGGGATTAATTCGGGCGTGCGAGGATGACGGCGGTTTCAATAGAGCGTCGCGGATTTCTGTTCGGCCGGCATCGGCGCGAAGCGCCCGCGCGCACGCCGCCGTGGGCGGCGGCCTACGCCCGCTTCATCGACCTATGCACCCGTTGCGGAGACTGCCTGAGGGCGTGTCCGGGCGGAATCCTGGTTTCCGGCGACGGCGGGTTTCCCAACGTCGACTTCGGACACGGTGCCTGCACGTTCTGCGGCGACTGCGTCCGCGCCTGCGAGGCGGGCGCGCTTGGACCCGCGACCGACGCCTTGGGCAACGCGCTTAAGCCCTGGTCGCGCGTCGCCGTCATCGACGATTCGTGCCTTGCCGCGCGCGGCATCGTCTGCCGGGTGTGCGAAGAGCAATGCGATGCGCGCGCCGTCCGCGTCCGGCTCGCGGTCGGCGGCGCGGCCGCGCCGGGCGTCGCCGCCGCGTCGTGCACCGGCTGCGGCGCGTGCGTGGCGTCGTGTCCCGCGCGCGCCATCGCCGTTCGTCCCGCCGAAAATCGGCTTCAGGGAGATTAACCGTCATGCGCCTCGATCATTTCAGACGCGACGCGTTCGAACGCCGGCCGAGATCGGGCGACAATATCTGCGGCGTGCTCGTTCATTGCTTTCCCGACCGGCTCGCGGACGTGCGCGGCCGGGTTGCGGCGATGGCCAGCGCGGAGGTGCATCACGCCACCGAAGACGGTCGATTGATCGTGACCATCGAAGACACCGCCGAGATGTGGGCCAGCGACACGCTCGCCCGCATCAGCCGGTTGCCGGGCGTCGTCGCGGCGGCGCTCGCCTATCACCATTGCGGAACCGACGAACATGCGGAGGAGGATGACCATGACTCTCAATAGGCGCGATTTCATCAAGGCTAATGCGCTCGCGGCCGCGGCGGCGGCGGCGGGGATCACGTTGCCGGGGGCGAACGCGCTGGCCCAGGCGCCGACCGACCTGCGTTGGGACAAGGCGCCCTGCCGTTTCTGCGGCACCGGCTGCTCGATCCTGGTCGGCTGCAAGGACGGACGCGTGGTGGCGACCCAAGGCGATCCCGACGCGCCGGTCAATCGCGGGCTCTCCTGCATCAAGGGCTACTTCCTCGCCAAGATCATGTACGGCGAGGACCGCGTCATGCGCCCGCTTCTGCGCATGAAGAACGGCAAGTTCGACAAGAACGGAACCTTCACGCCCATCAGCTGGAATCAGGCCTTCGACATCATGGCCGAGAAGTGGAAGGAGGCGCTCAAGAAGACGGGCCCGTCCGCCGTCGGCATGTTCGGCTCGGGCCAGTGGACGGTGTGGGAAGGCTACGCCGCCGTCAAATTGATGAAGGCGGGCTTCCGCACCAACAACATCGATCCCAACGCGCGCCATTGCATGGCCTCGGCGGTCGCCGGGTTCATGCGCACTTTCGGCATCGACGAGCCGATGGGCTGCTACGACGATCTCGAACACGCCGACGCGTTCGTGCTGTGGGGCGCGAACATGGCGGAAATGCATCCGATCCTGTGGTCGCGGCTCACCGACCGCCGCCTCACCGCCGACCACGTCCAGGTCGCCGTGCTCTCGACCTTCGAGCACCGCTGCTTCGATTTGGCCGACCTGCCGATCGTGTTCAAGCCGCACACCGACCTGGTGATCCTCAACTACATCGCCAACCACATCATCCAGAAAGGCGCGGTCAACAAGGCGTTCGTCGACAAGCACTGCAACTTCAAGCGCGGCATGACCGACATCGGCTACGGCCTGCGCCCGACGCACGAATTGCAGAAGGCCGCCAAGAACGCCGACAAGGTCGGCGCGATGCAGCCGATGACTTTCGACGAGTTCAAGGCCTACGTCGCGGACTACACCCTGGAAAAGACCAGCCAGATGTCCGGCGTCGAGCCGGAAAAGCTGAAGGCGCTGGCCGAGCTTTACGCCGATCCCAAGCGCAAGGTGATGAGCCTGTGGACCATGGGCTTCAACCAGCACACCCGCGGCACTTGGGTCAACAACATGGTCTACAACCTCCATCTGCTGACCGGCAAGATCTCGGAGCCGGGCAACAGCCCGTTCTCGCTCACCGGCCAGCCGTCGGCGTGCGGCACCGCGCGCGAGGTCGGCACCTTCGCCCATCGCCTGCCGGCCGACATGGTGGTGATGAACAAGGATCACCGCGACAAGACCGAGAAGCACTGGAAGGTGCCGGAAGGCACGATTCCCGACAAGCCGGGCTATCACGCGGTTCTGCAGCACCGCATGCTCAAGGACGGCAAGCTCAACGCCTACTGGGTGATGTGCGTCAACAACATGCAGACGGCGCCCAACATGAACGAGGAGGGCTATCCCGGCTACCGCAACCCCGCGAACTTCGTGGTCGTGTCGGACGCTTATCCGACCGTGACCGCGCTCGCCGCCGATCTCATCCTGCCGACGGCGATGTGGGTGGAGAAGGAAGGCGCCTACGGCAACGCCGAGCGTCGCGGCCAATTCTGGCGCCAGCAGGTCAACGCGCCGGGCGAATCGCGCTCCGACGTCTGGCAGATCATGGAGTTCTCGAAGCGCTTCAAGGTCGAGGAGGTCTGGCCGGCGGAGCTTCTGGCGAAAAAGCCGGAATATCGCGGCAAGACCCTGTTCGACATTCTCTACGCCAACGGCGAAGTGAACAAATACCCGTTGAACCAGCTGCAGAAGGGATTCGAGAACGCCGAATCCAAGCATTTCGGCTTCTACGTCCAAAAGGGCTTGTTCGAGGAGTACGCCTGGTTCGGCCGCGGGCACGCCCACGACCTCGCCGATTTCGAGCAGTACCATCAGGCGCGTGGCCTGCGTTGGCCGGTGGTCGACGGCAAGGAAACCAAATGGCGTTTCCGCGAGGGCTTCGACCCCTACGTCAAGGCGGGCGAGAGCGTGAAGTTCTACGGCCACAAGGACGGCAAGGCGAACATCATCGCGCTGCCGTACGAGCCGCCGGCGGAATCGCCCGACAAGGACTACGACCTCTGGCTCTGCACCGGCCGGGTGCTGGAGCACTGGCATTCGGGCTCGATGACCCGGCGGGTGCCGGAATTGCACCGATCGTACCCGAACGCGCAGCTGTTCATGCATCCCGACGACGCCAAGGCGCGCGGCCTCACCCGCGGCGCGGTGTGCAAGGTCATGACCCGGCGCGGCGAGGTGGCGACCCGGGTCGAGACCCGGGGGCGCAACAAGCCGCCGCGCGGCCTGGTGTTCATCACCTTCTTCGACGAAAGCCAGCTGGTGAACAAGCTGACCTTGGACGCCACCTGTCCGATCTCGCTCGAGACGGACTTCAAGAAGTGCGCGTGCAAGGTGGTCAAGGCCTAACCGGCCTCCGATGAAGGCGATGGCATGAACGGCGAACACGACAGTCTTCTCGCGCCCGCGCGCCGCCGGTTCCTGACCGGGCTGGTGCAGGCGGCGTGCGCCGCCGGGGCGGTGGGCGCGGGACTGGTGCTGACCACGCGCCAGGCGGCGTCGCTGCCGGCGACCGCGTTGCGTCCGCCGGGCGCGCGGGACGAGGAGAAATTCCTCGGCGCGTGCGTGCGCTGCGGTTTGTGCGTGCGCGATTGTCCGTACAAGACGCTGAAGCTCGCCGCTCTCGGCGACGAAACGACGACCGGCACGCCCTACTTCGAGGCGCGCAAGGTCCCGTGCGAGATGTGCGAGGACATCCCCTGCGTGAAGGCGTGTCCGACCGGCGCGCTCGACAAGGAGCTCACCGATATCGCCGAGGCGCGCATGGGCGTTGCCGTGCTGGTCGGGCGCGAAACGTGCCTTAACCTGCTCGGGCTGCGCTGCGACATCTGCTATCGCGTGTGTCCCCTGATCAATCAGGCGATCACGCTCGAACGCCAGCACAACGTGCGCACCGGCGCCCACGCGGTGTTCGTGCCGACCGTGCACAGCGACAAATGCACCGGCTGCGGCAAATGCGAAAAATCGTGTCCGCTGATCGAGGCGGCGATCAAGGTCCTGCCCGAGCGCCTCGCGTTGGGCAAGCGCAGCGAACACTACCTGCTCGGCTGGGAAGAGAAGAAAAAGCGCGGCGAAGCCCTGATCCAAGGCATCATCGAATTGCCGACCCGCGGCCAGGAACTGATCCCCGCGCCGAGCCGCCCGCCGATTCCGCCCGGAGGCGTCAGGCCATGAGCGCGACCACGCGCAAGATCGCGGGGCGGGACGCGGTCGCGGCCCGGGGCCGGCTTTCGGCGCACAAGTGGCTGATCCTCCGCCGCGCCTCGCAGGCGCTTTTCCTCGCCCTGTTTCTTGCCGGGCCGCTCGCCGGCCTCTGGATCGTCAAGGGCACCCTCGCCTCCAGCCTGACGCTCGGCGTTCTGCCGCTGACCGATCCGTTCATCGCGCTGCAGGCGTTCGCGGCCGGGCACAAGCTGGAATCGACGGCGATCGTCGGCGCCCTCATCGTCGCCGCAGGCTATTGGCTGGTCGGCGGGCGGGCGTACTGCGCCTGGGTCTGCCCGGTCAACGTCATCACCGACGCCGCCCATTGGCTGCGCGAGCGTCTCGACCTCGACGTCGGGCTCCGTTTCAACCGCGCGGCCCGGGTGTGGATTTTGGCGATGGCGCTGATCGTGTCGTTCGCGACCGGCGTCATCGCCTGGGAACTGGTCAATCCGGTGACCATCATCCACCGCGACATCGTCTACGGGACATTTTTCGTCGGCGGGTTCGCCTGGCTGCTGGCGCTCGCGGTGTTCCTGTTCGATCTCGCCGTCAGCCGGCGCGGCTGGTGCGGGCATCTTTGTCCGGTCGGGGCGTTCTACGGATTGATCGGCCGGTTTTCGCCGGTGCGGATCACCGCCGCCGGCCGCGAGCGTTGCGACGATTGCATGGATTGCTTTGCCGTCTGTCCGGATCCCCACGTGATCACGCCGGCGCTCAAGGGATCGGCCAAGGGGATCGGGCCGCTAATCCGCGACGGCGATTGCACCAATTGCGGGCGCTGCATCGACGTATGCCCCAAGGACGTTTACGCGTTTGCGTTCCGCTGGGCGCCTTCCGCCGAACTGAAAACGGCGGACGGCGCCCCCAAGACCGAGGTACGAACCCGCGAAGCCGCCTGAGCACGGGCGGTTCGCACGACCATTGAATCGAGAGCATGGGAGACAGGAACATGAACAGAACCATCGCCGCAGCTCTGACGAGCCTCGCGCTCGGCCTCGCCGCCCTCGTGTCGGTGCAGGCCCAGGAGGTCAAGACACTGCGGGGCGAAGCCGGCCTCGTCGAGACCAACCGGGCGCCCGAGCTGTACGATCCGAGCGCGGGCAAGCGCTTCGAGCGGGCGTTTCGCCAGCAGCCGCCGCTGATCCCGCACAAGGTCGACAAGTACGAGATCGATATCAAGGTCAACCAGTGCATGCGCTGCCACGACTGGCCGCAGAACGTGCGCGAGAACGCGCCCAAGATCAGCGAAACCCATTACGTCAACCGCGAAGGCACCGCGCTCGACCGTCTGTCGCGCAACCGCTGGTTCTGTCTGCAATGCCACGTGGTGCAGACCGACGCGCTGCCGCTGGTCGAGAACAAGTTCCAGCCGGTCGTCATTCCGCGATAGGCTCGCCGCGCGCCGGTATAGGAGAGGACAGCCATGAACAAGGACCAAACGTCGTCGGGTGCGTCGCCGGGCGGATGGCGCGGCGCGTGGGCCATGCTGCGCGGGCCCTCGGCGCATTATTCGCTGGGCGGGCTGCTGGCCGTCGGCATCGCGCTCGGCGTGATGGGCTGGGGCGGATTCAACTGGGCGTTGGAACTGACCAACACCGAAACCTTCTGCATCAGCTGCCATGAAATGGAGCGCAACGTCTACCGCGAATTCCAAAAGACCGTTCATAACGTCAACGCCAGCGGCGTGCGGGCGACCTGTCCCGACTGCCACGTCCCGCGCGAATGGATTCACAAGGTCATCCGCAAGATCCAGGCGAGCAACGAGCTTTACCACCACGTCTTAGGATCGATCGACACGCGTGAAAAGTTCGAGGCCAAGCGCCTGCGGCTCGCCAAGAACGTATGGGAGGCGATGAAGGAAACGGACTCGCGCGAATGCCGCAACTGCCACGGGTTCGCGGCGATGGACGTGACCTTGCAGGAAAAGCGCGCGCGCGATCCGCATTTGGAGGCGGCGGGTTCGGGCAAGACCTGCATCGATTGCCACAAGGGCATCGCGCACCAGCTTCCCGCCGGCATGGACGCGGTCGACCGGCAGATGCGCGCCGCGCCGGCGGCGAAAAAGCAGTAGGACGGGAAGGGGGAACGCGTTTTACGGATCGCGGCTGAGGCCGCGCTTCGCCAGCTCGTCGGTGTAGGTCTTCCACATTTCGTCCTGGCGCAGCCCGTAGTCGTAGAGCGTTTCCCACGAATAGATGCCGGTGTCGTGCAGGTCGTCGAACATGATCTTGATGGCGTAATTGCCGACCGGCTCGATGTTGATGATGCCGACGTGGCGCCTTCCCGTCAGCAGCGTCTTCTGCCCGGGGCCGTGGCCCTGGACCTCGGCCGACGGGCTTTCGACGCGCAGGAATTCCGCCGGATAACGGAACGACTTGCCGTCCTCGAAATCCACCTCGAGGACCTTTTCGGCTTTCTTGAGGCGGATTTCCTTCGGCTTGATCTTGGTGCCGAAGGCGCGCGCGGTTGTTTCGGCGCTCATGGTCAGGCGCTCCCCGCCGGCGCGCGCGGCTTGTCCAGGGGTCGCGCTTCGTCCGCCAGCATGATCGGAATTCCGTCGCGGATCGGATAGGCGAGCTGGGCCTGGTCGCTGATCAACTCCTGGGCCGCGGCGTCGTAGCGCAGCGGTCCCTTGGTCAAGGGACAAACCAGGATTTCAAGCAGTTTGGGATCGACTGGGCGTGGGGTCATCGGTTGTCATCCTTCAATGGCGAAGGCCCGGGGCGGGCCGGCCGCCGGCCGCTTCGTGCGCGGCGAGTTCGAGGGTTGCGGCGAGAGTTTCCGCGCGTTCGGCATGGCACGCGCATTCGAGCAGCGCCTGTTTTTCGCTCGCGCCGAACGGGCAGGCCATGGAGAGCCAGGTCACCAGCGCCGGCCCGTTGAGTTCGTCGAGCGAACGGTCCTCCGCGGCGAGCCCGCGCGCGGCGAAGAACGCGCGCGCCGCCTTGACCAGGCGCGGCCGGTCGATTTCGGGCTCCGGCCCGTCCTCGCGGTCGCAGGCGAACGGCTCCCAGTCGGGCGCGATCCGGCGATAGCCGCGCTTTTCCGGCAATTCGGAACGGATACGGAAGCGGCCGACCCCGGCGAGAATGACGAAATATCGGCCGTCGTCGGATTCCGCGAACGAGACGATGCGTCCCGCGCAACCGACCGGATAGAGCGGCACGCCGTCGGGAATCGGGTCGCGCGCGGGCTTCACCGGCTGCACCATGCCGAGCAGGCGGCCCGCGCCGAGCGCGTCCTCGATCAGGGCGAGATAGCGCGGTTCGAAAACCTGCAACGGCACGCGGCCGCCGGGCAGCAGCAGGACGCCGCTCAGGGGAAAGATGGGCAACTCGGCCGGAAGCGGCGTATCGACGTCGGGATTGCGGCTGGCCACGGCGCGCGCCTCAGGAAAAAAGGATCGACGACAGCCGCCGCCGCCCGGCGACGGTGCGCGCGTCGGTCGGCCCGAGCGCGTCGAAGACCTTGAGCAGTTGCGTCCGCGCGGCGCCGTCGTTCCAATTCCGGTCGCGCCGGACGATTTCGAGCAGGTCGTCGATCGCGCCTTCGGAATTGCCGGCGGCGAGCCGCGCCAGCGCCAGGTCGAGCCGGGCCTGATGATCGGCGGGGTTGGCCGCGACCTTCGCTTCGAACGGAGCGATGTCGCCCCCGCCGGAGGACTTGGCCTGCTCGGCGATTTCGAGCGCGGCGACGGCGGAAGCGATGTCTGCCTGCGCGCGGAGCGCGGCCGACAACCCGCCCGCGATCTGCCGGGCGCGGGCCAGATCGCCCGCGGCGACGCTGGCGCGGATCAGGCCGCCGAGCGCGGAGGCATTGGTCGGGTCCTGGGCCAGAACCTCGGCGAAGACCTTGCCGGCGCCGCGCGCGTCGCCGGCGTTGAGCTGGGCGTGCGCGGTTTCCAGCGCGACGTCGACCGGCGCTTTGGCGCCGCCGGTCAGGCGCTCGATGAAGGTCTTGAGCTGGCTTTCGGGAATCGCGCCGGCGAAGCCGTCGACCGGCTGTCCGCGATGGAAAGCGTAGACCATCGGGATCGAGCTGATCCGCATCTGCGCCGCAAGGTCCTGGTTCTCGTCGACGTTGATCTTGACCATGCGCACCAGTCCGGCGGCCTGGCGCACGAGTTTTTCGAGCATGGGTCCGAGCTGCTTGCACGGCCCGCACCACGGCGCCCAGAAGTCGACGATCACCGGCACCTGGCGCGACGCCTCGACCACGTCCTTCATGAAGGTCGCGGTCGAGCCCTCCTTGATCAGGTCGGCGGGCATGGGCTTCGCGCCGCCGGCGGCGGCGGACGAAGCGTTTTGCGGCGTCTGTCCGATGATGAATTCCATGAGTGTTTCCGCGCTCAATACATGGCGGGTTCGGGCCGTTCTCGCAAGCCCGGCACGCCCCGTAGGGGCGCGTCTTTATATACAGTGAGCGATGATTCGCCCGTGCGCCGCGGCTTGCAAAGCGGGCCCGTTGGCGTATTATCCCGCCCCTCCGCCGGGTTTTTCCTTCCCGCATCGATGTGGGGTCTTTGGAGGCTTTCCGGCGACTGGACGCGCGGGCGTAGCTCAGGGGTAGAGCACAACCTTGCCAAGGTTGGGGTCGAGGGTTCGAATCCCTTCGCCCGCTCCAGTTTTCCTCAACGGCGCGCCGACGGGATCACACCGGCAGGGGATCGTTCGATTCCAGCCGGTCGTCGACGATTTTGACCACTTCGTCGATTTCCGGATTGGCGAGGCCGTAGCTCTGGGCGATCAGCTGCACCAGGATATCGACCCGTTCGATGAACGGCGCCCCGGCCGCGATCGAGCGCGCCACCGACGACGGCCTGAGCAGGCTGTCGGCCGCCTTGGCGTATTTTTCGAACGGCACGCCGTCCGCCGGGTCGGCGCCCAGACGCCGGGTCAGGTCGGTGACGAAATTGTAAATCGATTCCGACTTCGCCAGATCGCTGTTGACGGCGTCCCGGATGCTCCGGGGCTCGCCCCGGGTAATGCAGCGGTAATTGCCGGTCAGCAGCATGCTCCATTTCGCCAGCGGCACGAAAATGGAGTCGTAGACGCGGAGCTTGACCGGCACGTCTTGGCCGTCGAGCCGCACCGCGTCGATGTCGCGCTCCAGTTGCCGAAGGATGCCGTCGGCCCTGGCGTCGGCGAACGGTGCCGACTTGAAATTGGTCGGCAGGCCGACGTGAAGCACGTTCGCCTTTTCGTCAGGCGGCCGGAAAGCCTGCGGGTCGGGACTGCACAGCGTCATCAGTTTGGGGTCGAACCGGTCCCAGACGATGGGATCGGTATAGCTGGCGCCCAGCTTGCCGGTGTCGAGTCCCGGAATCCGCTTGAGAAACGGCAGCGGCGGCATGTTCATGATGGAGAGGCAGGGAATGCCTTCCTCGGCGATGCGGATCAGCGCCGTGTGAATGGCGTGGTGCGCGTATTGCGGCTCCTGCATGGCCAAGCCGACCATGTCGAAATCGGCAAAGGTGATGTCCTTCGGCGCGCACGCGGTCAGGCATCCGGGCAGGCCGGTCGAACGGATGGCGCGATGTTCCTTTTCGTCCTTCAGCTTGATTCGGACGATCGTGCCTTCCGCATTGATCAGGTCCGCGGTCTGCCGTCGGCAGACCAAGGTCACGTTATGACCCGCCATCAACAGCTTGGTGCCGAGAAGGGAACCGTACGACGCGCCGAGAATGAGAAAATTGAACGCCATGGTTTCCGCCCGCCTTCCTCGAAATAATGCCCAAAGGGGAACGATAAGACCCGCTCCCGCAGGCCATATCAGCAAGTTTTCATGTTCGCGGAAAGGGCCCAATCACGCCATTGCCGGCGTGTATCAACGACCCGACCGACTCACCATTCGATGATCGAGCTGGCGAACGCGAGGACGACCAGCGCAACGGCGTAAAACGCCGCCGCCGTGCCGGCGACGAAAAAAATATTGGCCGCGGTCCGGAGCGGGTAGCGATGGCGTTCGCTCTTGCGGCGTTCGGCGCCGCGCCGCTCGGGCCCGCTCAGGATGGTGACGTAGAACCAGCCGCCCCAAAACGGCAGGGAAAACCGGATATCGATCGGATGACGCTTCCAGAACGCGGCCCCGGTCGGGGTCGGGGCGCTGGGCGGCATGGCACCGGCGTCGGTGCTCGACATCGGACGTTCTCTCCCCATTCCCCGCGTTCCGGCAGGAGCGCGTCTTTGTCGCGCGCGCCATCGGATTTCCCGAGGCGCCCGCGGACTCTTCGCGCAACGGTCCCGCGACGCGCTCCCGGGACATCGTGGTTAATTTTATCAATCCTTTCCGGGATTTACGCCGGTTGCGCATGGCGAATTTACCGTCTTCGTGATAGTTTTCCCAGAGGATTCCGGATTCGCGACAAAATCCGGTGGAGACCCGAGGGAGGGGCGTTCATGCCGAAAACTGGAGATCGGTTCGCCGCCGATCTTGCCGCCCAGCTCGCCGCCGAGGCGGATAAGCGTTTGGGGGCCGAGGAGGCCGCCGCGCTCCGCCCGTTCTTCGCCGCTTATTATGCCAACGTCGCGCCCCGCGACCTCGAAGGCTTGTCGCCCGAAAATCTGTTTGCCGCGGCGCTGGCGCATTGGCGGATGGCCGAGAAGCGCAAGGCCGGCACCGCCCTGGTGCGCGCCTACAACCCGAACGTCGAAACCGACGGGTGGAAAAGCGCGCGCACGGTGATCGAGGCGGTCACCGACGATATGCCGTTCCTGGTCGATTCGCTCGCCGCGGAATTGAGCCGCCAGGGACTCGTCGCCCATCTCGTCGTCCATCCGATCGTCGCCGTGCGCCGCGACCCCGACGGCCAGGCGGCGGCCGCGCTGCCGCGCGATTCCGAGGACAGGGACGCGAAGCGCGAATCGTTCCTGCGCGCCGAGGTCGCCGCCCAGGCTCCCGACCGGCTGAGCGCGATCGCGCAAGGGGTCAAGCGGGTGCTCGACGACGTGCGCGCCGCGGTCGAGGACTGGGGCGCCATGCGCGCGCGCATGGCTGAATCCGTGGCGACGCTGGACGGAACGAACGATCCGACGGTGCGCGAGGCGCGCGAATTCCTGCTCTGGGCTCAGGACAACAACTTCACCTTCATCGGCGCGCGCGACTACGACATCGTCGATCGCGCCGCCAAGACGCTTGGCGACAAGGCCCGCTTCTCGGTCGTGGCCGGCTCCGGGCTCGGTATCCTGCGCGATCCGGCGCGCGTCGTGTTCGAGGAATCGCGCGATCGCGCTCCGATTCCGGCGGACGTACGCGCCTTCCTCGAACAACCCGATCCGATCATGGTCACCAAGACCAACCGCAAGTCGTCGGTCCACCGCCCGGTTCACCTCGACGCGGTTTCGATCAAGCGCCGCGACGCGGACGGCCGCATCGACGGCGAACGCGTATTCGTCGGTCTGTTCACGTCGGGCGCCTACAACCGGTTGCCGCGCGACATACCGCTGCTGCGGCGCAAGGCCGAAACGGTGATCGCGCGCGCCGGCTTCCGACCCGGCAGTCACGACGCCAAGGCGCTGCAGCACATCATCGACAGCTACCCGCGCGACGAATTGTTTCAGATCAGCGCCGACGAACTGTTCGACATTTCTCTCGGGGTGCTGCAGCTGCAGGAGCGCTTGCGCGTCGCCCTCTTTCTCCGCCGCGACAGCTTCGAGCGTTTCGTCACCGCGCTGATCTACATCCCGCGCGACCGCTACACCACGGACCTCCGGCTGCGCATCCAATCGATTCTGGAACAGGCGTTGGCCGGCACGGTCGCCAACCACTACATCCAATTCGACGATACGCCGCTGGCGCGGCTGCTGGTGGCCGTGCAGACGACGCCGGGCAAGATCCCGCCGGTCGATGCGGCGAAGCTCGAGGACGTGCTGACCGAGGCCGCCCGTTCGTGGGCCGACCGGCTCCAGGTGGCCCTGGTCGCGAGCCTGGGCGAGGCGCGCGGGCTCGCGCTCTTCGCCCGCTTCGCCGAGGCGTTCTCGCCCGGCTACCGCGACCACGTGAAGCCGGAAGACTCGCTGGTCGACATCGCCGCCATCGACCGGACGCTGCAATCGGGCGAGGTCGGACTCAACCTCTACCGCCGCGAGGGCGACGCCGAACATCAGGTCCGTTTCAAGCTTTACCACCCGGGCGGGGCGGTTCCGCTCTCGGACGTGATGCCGATGCTGGAGCGCATGGGGCTGCGCGTGGTCGACGAAATCCCCAACACGGTCGTGCCCGGCGGCGTCAAGGCGCGCACCGTGCGCATCCACGATTTCGGCCTGGAAACCTACGACCGCGCGCCGATCGAGCTGGCGGTCGTGCGCGAGCCCTTCCACGAGGCTTTCCGCCGCGTCTGGAAGGGCGAGATGGACAGTGACGGACTCAATGCGCTCGTGATCCAGGCCGGGCTCGCCTGGCGCCAGGTGGTGGTGCTGCGCGCGCTCGGGCGCTATCTCCGTCAGGCCGGAATCCCGTTCTCGCAGGAATACATGGAAGCGGCGCTTACGGCGCAGCCGAAGATCGCGCGCCTGATCGTCGAGTTGTTCCTCGTCCGCTTCGATCCGGAGCGCACCGCGGAGACCGACAGGCGCCTCGAAGGGCTGCGCGCGCGCCTGGACGAGGCGCTCGACGCCGTGGTCAACGCCGACGAGGACCGGATTCTGCGGCGCTTCGCCAACGCGGTCGACGCGGCGCTCAGGACAAACTTTTTCCAAAAAGACGCCGACGGCAATCCCAAATCCTACCTCGCGATCAAGTTCGATTCGAGCAGGATCGAGGATTTGCCGCTGCCGCGACCCTTGCGCGAAATTTTCGTGTTCAGCCCGCGCATGGAAGGCATCCACCTCCGCTTCGGGTTGGTGGCGCGCGGCGGCATCCGCTGGTCGGACCGGCGCGAGGATTTCCGCACCGAAATCCTCGGCCTGGTCAAGGCGCAGCAGGTCAAGAACGCGGTCATCGTCCCGGTCGGCGCCAAGGGCGGCTTCGTCCTCAAGCGCGCGCCGAGCGCATCCGACCGCGACGCGTTCCTGGCCGAAGGCGTCGCCTGCTACAAGACGCTGATCAACGGCCTGCTCGACCTGACCGATAACCTGGAATCGGGAAAGCCGGTCCCGCCGCGCGACGTGGTGCGCGCCGACGGCGACGATCCCTACCTGGTGGTGGCCGCCGACAAGGGCACCGCGACCTTTTCCGACATCGCCAACGGCCTTTCGCTCGAACGCGGCTTCTGGCTCGGCGACGCGTTCGCGTCCGGCGGCAGCCAGGGCTACGACCACAAGAAGATGGGCATTACCGCCAAGGGCGCGTGGGAATCGGTCAAGCGCCACTTCCGCGAAATGGGCCACGACACCCAGAACCGGGATTTCACCGTGGCCGGGGTCGGCGACATGTCGGGCGACGTGTTCGGCAACGGCATGCTGCTGTCGCCGCACATCAGGCTGATCGCCGCGTTCGATCACCGCCACATCTTCATCGATCCCGATCCCGATACGGCGACATCGCTCGCCGAACGCCAGCGCATGTTCGCGCTGCCGCGCTCGTCGTGGGCCGACTACGACGCCAAGCTGATTTCCAAGGGCGGCGGCGTGTTCGAGCGCAAGGCCAAGTCGCTCGCGCTGTCGCCGGAAGCGAAGAAGCTCCTCGGCCTGGCCAAGGCGACCGCGACGCCGGCCGAGGTCATGAACGCGATCCTGAAGGCGGAGGTCGATCTCCTGTGGTTCGGCGGCATCGGCACCTACGTCAAGGCGTCGACGGAAAGCCATGCCGACGCGGGCGACCGCGCCAACGACGCGATCCGAATCAACGGCGGCGACGTGCGCGCGCGTGTGATCGGCGAAGGCGCCAACCTGGGCGTCACGCAGCGCGGCCGCATCGAATGCGCGCTCGGGGGCGGACGCCTCAACACCGACTCGATCGACAATTCGGCCGGCGTCGATTGTTCCGACCACGAGGTCAACATCAAGATTCTGCTGGCGTCGGTGGTCGCCGCGGGCGGTCTCGACGACGCCAAGCGCAACGCGCTGCTCGCCGACATGACCGACGAGGTCGGCCGGCTGGTGCTGCGCGACAACTATCTGCAGACGCTCGCCATCTCGCTTGCCGAATCGCAGGGCGTGGCCGCGCTCGACGCGCAAGGGCGGCTGATGCGGATGCTGGAAAAGGCCGGACGGCTCAGCCGCGCGGTCGAGTATCTCCCCGACGACGAGGCGCTGGCCGAACGCGCCGCGGCCAGGAAGGGCCTGACCCGGCCCGAAAACGCGATTCTGCTGTCGCACGCCAAGCTCTGGCTCTACGATGAAATCCTGCCGTCGACGCTGCCCGACGCGCCCTACCTGGAACGCGACCTGATCGCCTATTTCCCCGAGGTTCTGGGCAAAAAATTCGCCGACGCCGCCAAGTCGCACCGGCTCCGGCGCGAGATCGTGGCGACCTCGGTCACCAACGCGATCGTGAATCGTTGCGGCGCGACGTTCGTTCCCGAATTGGCGGAACGCACCGGCATGCCGGCGGCGGACATCGCGCGGGCCTTCGTGGTCGCGCGCGAGGTCTACGCGCTCGACGCGCTCTGGGCCGACATCGAATCCCTCGACGGCAGGGTTCCCGCGGCGGCGCAGATCGCCATGCTGCACGCGATCAACGCGCTCGCCGCCCGCGCCACGCTCTGGTTCCTGCGCCAGGGGCGCAAGGACGTCGCGATTTCCGCCGTGGTCGGCGAGTTCCAGGGCGACGTCGCCCGGCTGGCCGTCGGCCAGGATTCGTTCCTGCCCGAGCATTACCTGAGCGATCTCAACCAGCGCGCCGGACGGCTGGTCGCCCTCGGCGCGCCGGAGGCATTGGCCCAACGCGTCGCCGGGTTGGTCAATCTCTACTCGGCCGGCGACATCGTCGGGCTCGCCAAGGCTTACGGACGGACGGCGATCGAGGCGGCGGCGGTCTATTACGCGGTCGGCACGCGCTTCCGGCTCGGGCGCCTGCGCGCGGCATGCGAATCCATGGACGCGGGCGGCCATTGGCGCAAGCTCGCGATCGGCGCGCTGGTCGAGGAAATCTTCGCGCACCAGTTGGCGCTCGCCGATCAGGCGCTGGCGCACGCGGAAAAAGGCGAAGCCGCGTCGGCCACGGTCGAACGCTGGCTCGCCGCTCACGCCGCGGCGGTCGCCCAGGCCGAGGCGATTCTGACCGAATTGTGGGCGACGCCGATCGACGATCTTGCCCAGGTGGCGGTGGCGAGTCGTCAGTTGCGCGCGCTCGCGCAGACCGCCGCGACGAAGGTCTAGGATCGGTTGTCCGACGTTTCGCAGCCGTCGCGCCCCGCGTCCGTTCCCGCGCTGATCGCGTGGGCGCTCTATGATTGGGCCAATTCGGCGCACCCGACGCTGATCACCACTTTCGTCTTCGCCGCCTATTTCACGCAAGGAGTCGCCGCCGATCCGGTGACGGGCACGGCGCAATGGGGTTACGCGGCCTCGGCCGCGGCGCTCGCGGTCGCCGCGATCGGTCCCGTCGCCGGCGCCATCGCCGACAACGCGGGGGGCCGCAAGCCCTGGATCGCGGCCGCGACCGTTCTCACCGTTATCGCCAGTGCGCTGTTGTGGTTCGTGGAGCCGTCGCCGTCGCACGTCGGCCTCGGCCTTGCGCTGGTGGCGCTCGGCATCTTCTTTTTCGAACTCGGCACCATTTTCTACAACGCCATGCTGCCTTCGCTGGTGCCGCGCGCGATGATCGGGCGGATGTCGGGCTGGGCCTGGGGACTCGGCTACGCGGGCGGCCTCACCGCGCTCGCGTTCGCGCTGTTCGGTTTCGTCAAGGCCGAGACTTCATGGTTCGGGGTCGGGACCGAGGACGCCCTCCACGTGCGCGCGGTCGGGCCGCTGGTCGCGGCGTGGTTCGCGCTGTTCGCGCTGCCGCTCTTTATTCTGACGCCCGATACGCCGCGCGGGGGGATTTCCTGGCGCGCCGCCGCGCGTCAGGGCGTGGAACAACTCGCGCGCACCGCGCGCAAGGTGCGCGGATTTCGTCACGTGGTCCTGTTTCTGTTCGGCATGATGTGCACGGCGAACGGACTCACCACGCTGTTCGCGTTCGGCGGCATTTACGCCGCCGGCCGGTTCGGCTTCGATTTCGAGGAATTGCTGCTGTTCGGCATCGCCATGAACGTGACCGCCGGGCTCGGCGCCGCGGCGTTCGGCTGGGTCGACGACGCGGTCGGGCCTAAGCGCACCTTGCTGACCGCGCTCGCCGGGCTGTTCGTCCTCGGCGCCGGGATACTCCTGGTGGAAAACAAGGCCGCGTTCTGGGCGGCGGCGTTGCCGCTCGGCCTTTTCGTCGGGCCGGCGCAGGCGGCGGGGCGCTCCTACATGGCGCACGTGGCGCCGCCCGACATGCGCGCCGAGATGTTCGGGCTTTATGCGCTGGCCGGCAAGGCGACCAACTTTCTCGGGCCCGCGCTGCTCGCCTGGATCACCGACATGTTCCAGAGCCAGCGCGCCGGCATGGCCTCGATCCTCGGGTTTTTCGTGGTCGGCGCCGTTCTGCTCTCGCGCGTGCCCGATCCGCGGGAAATCGTGCGATAAATCTCAATGCCGGAAGTGCCGCATCCCGGTGAAGACCATGGCGAGACCGCGTTCGTCGGCGGCCTTGATCACCTCGTCGTCGCGCATGCTCCCTCCCGGTTGAATGATCGCAGTCGCGCCGGCCTCGGCCGCCGCGATCAGGCCGTCGGCGAAGGGAAAGAACGCGTCGGAGGCCACCACCGATCCCTTGGCCCAGCTTTCCCTGTCGCCGGCGACGCGGGCCGCGTCCTCCGCCTTCCACGCGGCGATGCGGGACGAATTGACCCGGCTCATCTGGCCCGCGCCGACGCCGACGGTGGCGCCGTTCTTGACGTAGACGATGGCGTTCGATTTGACGTGCTTGCAGACGGTGAAGGCGAACAGCAGGTCCGTCATTTCCGCGTTGCTGGGCTTGCGCTTGGTGACGACCTTCAAATCCTTTTCGGTGAGCGCGTGGTCGCGGGTCTGGAGAAGGTATCCGCCGGCGAGGGAACGCACCGTCATTCCCTGGGCGGTCGGATCGGGCATGGCGCCGGTCGCCAGCACGCGGACGTTCTTCTTCGCGGCCAAGATCGCGGCGGCCTCGGACGCGATCTCGGGCGCGATCACCACCTCGACGAATAGTTTGGCGATCTCGGCCGCCGCGTCGGCGTCGAGCGCGCGGTTGAGCGCGACGATGCCGCCGAACGCGCTTTCGGTGTCGCAGGCGTAGGCACGCAGGTACGCTTCCTTCAGCGTATCGGCCTGGGCGACGCCGCACGGGTTGGCGTGCTTGACGATGATGCAGGCCGGGCGCTCGCGGAACTCGGCCGCCAGCTCGAACGCGGCGTCGGTGTCGTTCAGGTTGTTGAAACTCAATTCCTTGCCCTGAAGCTGGCGGGCGGTGGCGATGCCCGGCCTCGACTCGCCGCCTCGGTAAAACGCCGCCTGCTGGTGCGGGTTCTCGCCGTAGCGCAAGGTCTGGACCAGATCGCCCGCGAACGCCATGCGGCGCGGAAAGGTGTCGCCCAATCGTCCCGCGAACCACGTCGAAATGGCGGCGTCATAGGCGGCGGTGCGGGCGTACGCCCGCGCGGCGAGGCGGCGGCGGAATTCGGGCGTGGTGGCGCCGCCGTTGGCCTTCATCTCGTCAATGGCCTCGGCGTAATCGGCGGGATCGACCAGCACGGTGACGAAGGCGTGGTTCTTGGCGGCGGCGCGGATCAGGGCCGGTCCGCCGATGTCGATGTTCTCGATGCACTCTTCGAACTGGGCCCCCTTCGCCACCGTCGATTCGAAGGGGTAGAGGTTGACCGCGAGCAGGTCGATCGGCTGGATGGCGTGATCGCGCATCGCCTTTTCGTGCTCGGGATTATCGCGCACGGCCAAAAGCCCGCCGTGGATCTTGGGCTGCAGCGTCTTGACCCGGCCGTCCATGATCTCGGGAAAGCCGGTGAACTGCGACACCTCGACCACGGGCACGCCGGCGTCCCTGAGGGCCTTGGCCGATCCGCCGGTCGAGAGAATCTCGACCCCGAGCGAGGCGAGGAACTTGCCGAGGTTGATCAACCCGGTTTTGTCGGAAACGGAAACGAGAGCGCGGCGGATTTTGTCGGTCATGAAGGGTCAACTCGCGGCGTTAAGGGATGGAATCTCGGTGGGAGCGTATTCGGGCACCAGGCGACGAAGACCCGCGCGCACGGCCGCGTCGTCGCCGGTTCCGGCGGCTCGGGCGACGGCGGCGATGCCGGCCTCCAGCGCGGGTCGGTCGGCCGGACGGGGCGCGGCGACGAAGATGCCGGGAAGGCCCGACGGCGCCACCGGCTCGGCGCCGTGGAACAATTCCTCATGGAGCTTCTCGCCGGGGCGGATGCCGGTGAAGACGATGGCGACGTCCTGGTCGGGCTTGCGGCCGGCGAGGCGGATCATCTGGCGCGCGAGATCGACGATCCTGACCGGCGCGCCCATGTCGAGCACGAACAATTGGCCCTGCCGGCGCGAGGAGCGCGCGGCGGCGGCCTCGATCACCAATTCGACCGCCTCGCGCACGGTCATGAAATAGCGCGTCATGTCCGGATGCGTGACGGTGAGCGGCCCGCCGCGCGCCAGCTGATCCTGGAACAAAGGCACGACCGAGCCGGTCGAGCCGAGCACGTTGCCGAAACGGACGGTGACGAAACGGGTGGCCGATCCCTCGAGGTCGAGCGCCTGGCAATACATCTCCGCCGCGCGCTTGGTCGCGCCCATGACGGACGACGGATTGACCGCCTTGTCGGTGGAAATCAGGACCATGGCGGCGGCGCCCGCCGCCCGCGCCGCGTCGGCGACGTTGACGGTGCCGGCGAGGTTGACGGAGGCGCCCTCGGCGGCGTTGGCCTCCACCAGCGGCACATGCTTCAGCGCGGCGGCATGGAAGACGATCTCGGGCCGCGCGCCGGCGAACAGCGTCAACACCCGTTCGCGGTCGCGCACGTCCAGCAGCACCGCGCGGCGCGGCACGGGCGGCGCGATCCGTCCCGCTTCGAGGTCGATCTGGTAGAGGGCGTATTCGGAATTGTCGAGCAGCACCAGTTCGGCGGGCGCGAAAGCGAGTACTTGGCGGGTCAATTCGCCGCCGATGCTGCCGCCCGCGCCGGTGATGAGCACGCGCCGCCCGGCGAGAAGCGCCCGCATGGCGTCGCGCTCCAGCGGCATTTGCGGCCGCCCGAGCAGATCCTCGACCGCGATCGGGCGGATTTCGGCGCGATCCTCGATTCCGCTTTTCAAATCGGTCAAACGCGGCACGCGGGCGAGCGTCATGCCGAGCTTGGCCGATTCGTCGAACAGCGCGCGGATCCGCTCGCCCGCCAGCGCGTCCGAGGCGATCACCAACCGCTGCGGCGCGCCGTTTTTCGCCTTCAGGCCGGCGACGGCATCGGCCAGGCGGTCGACGGTGCCGAGCACCGGCACGCCCCGGATTTCGCGCCCGACCCGCTCGGCGGTCGCGGACAGAATTCCGACCACCCGATAGGGCGCGTTCGGATCGCGCGCCAGCGCGCGGATGAACTGTTCGGCTTCGTCGCCGGCGCCGGCCAGCAGCACCGGCGCGCGCAGCGAGTGATCGGCCGCGCCGCCGCCCAGGCGGCGGTCCTTGGCCAAACGGTACAGGAATCGCGGCCCGCCGAGCAGCATGATCAGGACGAACCAATTGATGACCACGATCGAGCGCGGCAGGACGTCGAGCCGGGTCGCCAGGAACTGCGCGGCCAGGAACAGCAGCACCGTCAGGCTCGCCGCCTTGGTGATCGCGGTCAGGTCCTCGATCGAGGCGTAGCGCCAGATGCCGCGATAGAGTCCCATGAACATGAACACGACCGCGGCGATCACCGCGAACGCGATCATGCCGGGAACGAGAATCTCGACGTAGGGCCACTCAAACGCGTCCTCGCCGAGCCGGAGATAGAGCGACACCAGGAACGACACCGCGGCCATGACGATGTCGTGGCCGTAGGCGATGGCGGCGCGCCGGCGGATGGAACTGATGGCGGGAAAGAGGGATTTCACGCGGATGGCGTTTCCTGGCGCGGGCGAACGGTTGCGGGCGGCCGAAGCGTGAGCGCGAGGCCCTGGTCGAGCGAAAAGGGCGGCCGCCAGCCGAGCCGGTCGCGGATTTTTCGGCCATCCAACTCAAGCGAGTCAAGCAAACGCCGGGCGCGCGCGCCTTGTCCCGATAAGATTGCGGCGACGCGGAGCAGGACGGCCGGAAAGGAAAATAACCGGGCGGGCCGCCCCAGTAAAACCGCTATTTTTCGGATCAGTTCCGGGGTCGAAACGGTTTCCCCGTCGCCCACCATAAACGTCTCCCCGGCCGCGCCGGGATGATCGAGGGCGAGCGCGATCGCGTCGGTCAGGTTGCCGAGGAAAAGAAGGCCGCGCCGATTCGCGACGCTCGCCAGCGGCAACGGCGGGGCCAGGCGGGCGAGGCGGATCAGGGCGGCGAAGTTGGCCTTCACCCCCGGACCGTAGACCAGCGGCAGGCGCAGCACGACGACCTCGAGGGACCCGCGCCCGGCGACGGCGGCGAGCGCCGCTTCGGCGGCGGCCTTGGCGCGGGCGTAGGAATCGCCGGGATCGGGATCGAGCGGGTCGGTTTCGGCGAACGGCGCGCGGCCCTCGGTCGTTTCGCCCAGCACCTTGACGGTGCCGAGAAAGACCAGTCGGCGGACGCCCGCCCGGATCGCGGCCTCGGCCAGCGCGCGGGCGCCCTCGGCGTTGACCGCGAAGATGTCGGACGTCTCGCTCGCGCTCTTGCGCGCGACCGAGTGGGCCATCGCCGCCGTGTGCACGACGGCTTGGGTTCCGTCCAACGCCGCCCGCCAATCGGTCGCCGGTCCGATCGGGCCGACGGCGACGGCGCGCGCGCACGGAACGTCGCGCGCGGATTCGATCCGGCGGACGGCGGCCACCACCTCATGGCCGCGCCGGGTCAGTTCGGCGCAGGTCGCGCGGCCGATGAAGCCGTTGGCGCCGGTGACGAGGATTTTCACCAGCTCACCGCCGCGGCGCGCGACAGGCGATAAAGCAGGGCCGCGACGGCGACGCCCGCGGCGATGAGCGCCGGAACGGTCCACCCCTCGGCGGCGGCGACGGCCGCCAGGATCAGCGCGCCGCCGCACGCGGCGACCGCGAGCGCCACGCCGGCGTGTCCCAACCGTCCGCGCGCGGCGCGTTGGTAAAAGTGCTGGCGGTGCGCGCGCCAGAATTTCTCCCGGCGCACGATGCGGCGCATCAAGGTCAGCGTCGCGTCGGCGAAATAATAAAGCGGTAGGATCAGCGCCGCCGCCCACTGGCCGTGCGCGGCGAGGAGCAGCAAAAGCCAGCCGAGCAGGAAGCCCAGGGGAACGCTGCCGACGTCGCCGAGAAAAATCTTGGCCGGCTGCCAGTTCCACCACAGAAATCCGGTCGCGGCGGCGACGAGGGCGACCCCGATCAGCGAAAGCCCGCCGGCCGCGCCGGTCAGCGCGGCGACTACGCCCGCGCCGGCGCCGATCACCGCCGTTTCCACCCCGGAAATGCCGTCGATGCCGTCCATGAAGTTGAACAGGTTCGTGAACCACAGCCACAGGAATCCGGCCAGCGCCCGGTCGAGCCAGGGCGGAAAAACCCCGCCGAAAAACGGGCCCAGGTCGCGCATGACGTAGAGTGCGCCCGCGATCGCGGCGATCTGGGCGACGAGGCGAAATCCGATCGACAGGCCGCGCCGGTCGTCGAACCAGAACACCACCCCCAGCGCGCCGACGATCGCGGCGACGGCGACGGCGGAGGCGGGCGGATTGGGCGCGTAAAGACCGACGCCGCCGACGGTCAGGGCGAAAACCGGGGTCAAGACCAGGCCTGCCCCGCGCGGCACCGGGTTCGCGTGGCTGGAACGCTCGTTGGGATGATCGAATAGGTTGAGCCAGGACAGCAGCATGAACGCCAGTCCCGCGCCGGCGAAGGCGGCGACGTGCAGCATCACGAACACGGCCATGTGGGTCGTCCAGGACATCGGCCAGAGTGTATCAGGCCATGTTAGAACCGGAAGCATCCCGCGCGGGCTGTATCATGCTCTAAGCCGCGCGCCGCCAGCCGTCGAGGGCGAGCAGGGCCCAGACCTTGAGGGCGACGTCGCGCCGCCCGCGCGCCTGCTCGGCGAGAAGCTCGGCGACCGGTTCCCAGACGAGCCCCATCGCCGCGACCGATCCCGGCGTCAGGCGCTCGGCGATCACCTCCTTGAGCGCGCCTTGCAGCCACACGCCCATGGGCGGGTTGAACCCGCGCTTGCCCGCGCGCGAGATCTCGGCCGGCAGCAGGCGCCGGGCGACGGCGCGCAGCACCGCCTTGAGCCCGCCCCGGACCCGCGCGCCCGGGGACAGTTCGCTCATGGCTTCGATCACGCGATGATCGAGCAGCGGCAGGCGCAGCTCGAGGGAGTGCGCCATGCTCATGGCGTCGCCGTAAGCCAACAGGTTGCCGGGCAGGAACGAGAGCAGGTCGGTCTGCTGCATGGCGTCGAGCGGGTCGTCGGACGGCGACGCGGAATAAACCTCGACGATCGGGCGCGACGGTTCCGCCGCAAGGCCGAGCAGGCGGCGGCGCTCGCCGGGCGTGAAATACTCGACCCAGCCCGCGTACATCTCGGGGTCGGGGCGGCCGGCGCCGGTCAGGAACTCGCGCGCGCGGCGGAGCGCGTGGAACCCCCGGCGGCTTTCCGGGATGCGTTCGGCGACGGGCGCGACGACGCTTTCGCGCAGCCACGCCGGCAGCCGGCGATAGGTTTGCGCCCAACGTCCGCCGAGGTAGCGGGGATAGCCCGCGAACACTTCGTCGCCGCCGTCGCCGACCAGGGCGACGGTGACGTGGGCGCGGGCGCTCCGGCTCAACGCCGAAACCAGCAGCGCGGTCGGATTGCCGAACGGCTCGCCGAAGGCGGCGGCCAGCGCCTCGGTCGAAACCGCCTGGGCGGGATCGGCGGGCAGTTCCGTATGGCGGCTGCCGATGTGCGTGGCCACGCGCGCCGCCGCCTGGCGTTCGTCGTAGGCCGCCTCGGGGAACGTCATGGTGAAGGTGCGGGGCGGCGGCGCGCCGAGGCGCCGGGCCTCCTCGGCCATCAGCGCGGCGACGACCGAACTGTCGAGCCCGCCCGAAAGGAAGCAGCCGACCGGGACGTCGGAAATCATGCAGCCCGAAACCGCCTGGCGCAGCCGCGGCAGGATTTCCTCCGCCGCCTCGTCGGGCGCCAGGTCGCGGCGACCCGCCACATGGGGCCGCCAATAGGCGGCGATGTCGCTCCGGCCGTCGCGCCAGCGCAGGAAATGTCCCGGCGGCAGCTTGCGGATGCCGCGATGGATGGTGCGCGGCGCGGGAACGTACAGGCACGCGAGGTAGGCGGAGAGCGCCTCGCCGTCGAGGCCGAAATCGATCCCCGGATGCGCCTTGAGCGCGCGAATCTCGGACGCGAACGCGATTCCGCCGCGGTCGAGCGGCGCATACACGAGCGGCTTGATCCCGAGCCGGTCGCGCGCGAGCAGCAACTCGCGCCGCTCCTTGTCCCACAACGCGAACGCGAACATGCCGACCGCGCGCGCAAGCCCGTTCGCGCCTTCGCTCTTCAGCAGCGCGAGCAGGACCTCGGTGTCGCTGTCGCTGCGAAAACGGACGCCCTTGGCCTCCAGTTCGGCGCGGAGCCCGCGGAAGTTGTAGATTTCGCCGTTGAAGGCGATGACGTAGCGCCCGCAATCCGACGTCATCGGCTGCGCCGCCGCCGGGCTCAAATCGATCACCGCGAGCCGGGTGTGGGCGACGCCGAACCCGCCGCCCGCCTCGCGCCATTCGCCCTCGCCGTCGGGGCCGCGATGGCGCAACAGGCGCCGGGCGCGGGCGAGAAATCCGTCGGGCGAAGCGGTCGATCCGGCGAGTCCGCACATGGCTAGGAAGGCTTCCGGGCGATCAAAAGAACGTTCTTGCCGATGGGAGGCGCCCCCAGCGCGCGCTCGATCGCGCGCGTGAGCGGCACCCCGAACCGATCATACAGCCGAACCAGCGACGGATTGAAGGTCACCGCCCCGCCGATCGTGTTGAGCAGCCACCACGGCGCGACGCCGAGAAGATCGAGGTAGCGCGCCTCGCGCACCTCGAACCCGGCGTCGCCGACTAGGCGGGCGAGCGCGTCGCGCCGATAGCGCCGGTAATGGCCGTAGTAGGAATCGAGGCGGCTGAACAGAAACGGCAGCGCGGGCACGAACATGAGCAGCGATCCCCCGGGCTTCAGAATGCGAAAAAGCGCGCGCAGCGCGCCGGCGTCGTCGGCGATGTGTTCGAGCACGTTCACCAGGACGGCGCAATCGTAGGAGGCGGGCGGCACGGATGCGACGTGGTCCTCCAGGTTCGCCTGATGCACCATGACGGCGGCGTCGCCCCGGAACCGATCACTTAAGTGAGGCAAAAGGCGGGGCGAGGGTTCGATCAGATCGAGCCGGTCGACGAACGGGCGCAGCTTGGCTGAAACGTTGCCGGTGCCGGCGCCGTATTCGATCGTGCGGCCGCGCGCGAAGGGCGCGAAATGATCCACGATCCAGGAATAATAATGAGTCATTCCGGAAAGAACTTCGAGATCGTGGCCGGCGTAGGCGTCGGCGGGGGCGGCGGGCGCGGTCACGCGGGCTTTCCGAACTTGAGGGCGTGCTCGGCGCGCGCCAGCACCTTGGTCACCGCGGCGCCGAGAATCAGGTGGACGGCGTCGGGCCGACCGGCGCGGATCCTGTCGGCGAAGGCGGCGAGGGCGTTCTCCAGCGGCGGTTCGCCGGCGACGGGAATGATTTCGGCCCGGCCCTCGGCGGCGTTTTCCTCCGGCAGGCAACCTTCGGTTTCGCGCCGGGGGAGACAGACGAGCGGGTTCGCGGCATGTTCGTCGAGCACGGCGTCGCAATCGGCGCAACGGACGATCAGCTCGCGCACGGGCGTATCGTACAGATTGCCGAATTCGAGGTCGGCCGTGGCGCCGTCGTCGTAAAGCAATCGTAGCGCAAAAGTTTCGCCCAAGCCTTCCGGCATCCGCCGCCGCTCGCGCGCTTCGGCTCGCACCCGCTTCGGCTCGAGCCCGAGCAGGTCGAGCGCGTACGCGACGTCGTGCGGTCCCCAATCCCACAGCACCGACACCTCGGCTCGAAACGGACCCCGGCGGCCGCCGCGGGCGCGGAGTCCGTGAACCGGGGAGAGCGCCGGAAGCCGCCGCTTCAATTCGTCATACGCCGGATGAAACAGGTGAACATGGTCGGTCATGGCGACCACGCCGGCCCTGTCGGCCTGGACATGGACCGCCTCCGCCGACGCGGCGTCGAGGGCGAGCGGCTTTTCCACGAACACCGCCTTGCCGGCGGCGAGGCAGGCGATCGCCATCTCGGCGTGGAGCGCGGGCGGCGTCGCGATCACCACGCCCTCGATCGTCGCGTCGCGCGCGAGCACGCGCCAGTCCTCGTGGATGACGCAGTTTTCGGGAACGATCGCCCGCGTCGCCGGATTGCGGCTGGCGACGGCGCGAAGTTCGATGTCGGGGCGTCGCGCCATCGCGGCGATCAACTTCCGGCCCCAAGGCCCGGCGCCGGCGAGGCCGAGCCGGACGGCGCGTCCTCTCCGACTCATACCTGCCCGGCGTAGTTCGAATCGCTCCAGGCGAAAAAGCGCCGAAGCCCCTCGTCCAGGTCGACCGCCGGGGCGTAGCCGAGCTGCAGGCGGGCCTTGCGGATATCGGGGCTGCGCCGGTTCGGCTCGTCGGCGGGATAGCTGTCGGGATACTCGATGATGTTGTGCGCGACCGACTTGCCCAGCACCTTTTCGATGCGGCGGACGAGGTCGAGCATCGAGATTTCCGGGTCCGGGGTGCCGATGTTGTAGGCTTCGCCCGGCACGCCCTTGAGGACCACCAGCAGGAAGCCGACCATGGCGTCGGTGACGTAGCAAAACGTCCGCGTCTGCCGCCCCGACCCGTAGACGTTGAGCGGCTTTCCCGCCTTGATCCGGCTCGCGAAGTTGGGCATGACCCGGTAATCGGTTTCCTGCATGCCGGGTCCGAACACGTTGAACGGGCGGATGGTGTTGGTGGCGACGCCGTTCTTCTCGTGGAAAATGTAGCAAAGGGTCTCGCCGACCCGCTTGCTTTCGTCGTAGCAGGCGCGCGGGCCCTGGCAGGCGACGTTGCCGCGATAGCTTTCGGCCATCGGCACGTGCTTGGGATCGGGGTCGCCGTAGATTTCGCTCGACGAGAAGAACGTGAACCGGGCCTGGTGGCGGTGCGCCAGTTCCAGCATGTTGCGGGTGCCGCGGATCGCCACCTCCAGCGTTTCGAGCGGATAAGCGCGATAATAGAACGGGCTCGCGATCCCGGCGGCGTGGATGACGTAGTGCAGCGGCTCGTTCCAGGGAAACGGCTCGATCACGTCGTGACGGACGAATTGCGCGTTGGGATAGTCGGGTACGGCGGCACCCTCCTTGCCGGCGGTGATCATGTTGTCGAGGGCGACGAGCCGGACGGGCTTTTTCAGGACGCCGGCGTTGAGGCGGGCGAAAATATCCATGAAATAGCGGCCGAGAAAGCCGCGCGCGCCGGTCAGCAGCACGGTCTTGCCGGCAAAGGCCTGGGCCTCGGCCTCGAGGCGCGCGGCGATTTCGGCGATGTCGGACTTGAGCAGGAATTCGGTCACGGAAGCACCTCGACGGTCGGGAGCGGAACGATAAACCGTCCGCCCTGGTCGGCAAAGCGGGCATGTTTGCCGATGATCGGGCGCGCGAAGTTCCAGGCGAGAATCAGGAGGTAGTCGGGCCGCTTTTGGTAAATGGCGTCGGCGGCCAGCACCGGAACGTGCAGTCCGGGGGTATAGAGGCCCTGCTTCAGGGGGCTGTCGTCGGCGATGAACTCGATCAGGTCGGGGCCGAGGCCGAAGTGGTACATCAGCGTCGTCGCCTTGGCCGGGGCGCCGAAGCCGGCGATGCGTTTGCCGGACGCCTTGAGATCGAGCAACAGCGCGCGCAGGGAGTCGCGCAGCGAATCGATCTTGCGGCCGAAGGCGGCAAGGGTCGCCGCCCGGTCGAGGCCGAGGGACCGTTCCAGCGTCGTCAGGGCTTCGATCGAGCCGTCCGGTCGATGCGGGCCGCCCGCCAGCTGGGCGAACCCGCGGAGAGAGCCGCCGTGGGACTCGACCCGTTCGGCGGCAAACAGCTCCATCCCGTGCGCGGCGAAAAAGCGCACGAGCGGCCGGACGGAGTGATAGGCGAGATGTTCGTGGTAAATCGTGTCGAACAGCGTTTTCTCGAACACATCGACCAGGTACGAGACCTCGAACACGAACACGCCCTGGGGGCCGAGCAGGGCGCGCACGCCCTCGAGCACGCCGGCCAGGTCGTCGGCGTGGGCGAACATGTTGTTGGCGGTGACGATCGCCGCCGGGCCGCGTTCGGCGCGGATGCCGGCCGCCAGCCCGGGCGTGAAAAAGTCGGGCCGAGTCTCGATGCCGCGCGCGGTCGCGGCCGAGGCGATGTCGCGCGCCGGGTCGACGCCGAGCACCCGCATTTCCCCTTTGCGGAAGAATGCCAGCAAGGTGCCGTCGTTGGAGCCGACATCGACCACCAGGCCGCCGGGCGCGGGCGCGAACCGGTCGAGGACGGCGCGGGCATAGCTTTCGAAATGGCGGACGAACACCGGCGAGGTGCCGGACACGTAGACGTAGTTCTCGAACAGAACGCGGGGATCGACCACGTCGAGCAGCTGGGCATGGCCGCAATCCTCGCAGAAAAAGACGTCGAGCGGGAAGCACGCCTGCGGCGCGCTCCGCTCGCCGGCCGCGACGAAAGCGTTGGCGGGCGGCGTGGGGGTGAGCGCGAGCACGAGGGTCAGGCGGCGGGAGCCGCACAGGCGGCAATCCGGGCGCCGACGAACCGGCGCGTCGGCCGCCGTCGGCCCGGGCGCGGGGGTCAATCGCCGGGTTTCCACGCCTTGAGTCCTTCCGGGGAAATCAGCTCGACGCGACGGACATCGGCCTCGTAGCTGGCCTGGTCGCGCGGGTTGCGCGACAGCGTGAGGAAGACGGTGTCCTTGGGAAAGCGCATGGCGTGGTCGACCATGGGGGGCGTGAAGACCATGTGGCCTTCGTCCACCACCAGGAGTTCCGCCTTACCGGAATTGCCGTGGGGCCGGTGGAAATACTCCATGCGGCCCTCCAGCACGTAGCAATAATGCCAGTCGGTCAGGTGATAGTGGTTGGCGCGGAGCGATCCCTTGGTCGATTCGATCAGCACCGCGCTCTTCATGTCGATATCGACCAAGGGCTGAATCAGGCCGCGCACGTCGACGAACGGTTTTTCCAGCCGCACGATCGGTTCCTTCGGCCAAAGCTTCATCTCGTGTTCGGTCACGGGCGCTATCGCGGGCGAATCGGGCTTTCGGCTCATGGGCGGGGCTCCGGCGGGCTGAACAGGCGGGCGATGCGGTCGACCACGATGGCGCGCACGACGGCAAGCGCGTGATAGGCGCGGATCTTCTTGCCCTCGGCGTAGGTGCGGCCGTGATAATTGATCGGGACTTCGTACATGGTCTTGGCGCGGGCCGCCGCGCGGGAAAGGATTTCCGCGTGCTGATCCCATCCCGTGCGCGCCAGGCGATCGGGATCGACCAGGTCGCGGCGGTAGAGAAGATAGCATGAATAGATGTCGGTGAACGTGGTGTTGTTGAGCGCGTTGAAGATCAGGGTCAGCAGCCTGTTGCCGACCAGATGCCAGAAATAAAAAACGCGGATGCAGCGCGGCGCCAGCACGCGGCTTCCCATCACCAGGTCCGCGTCGAAGCGCAGCACGGGCTCCAGCAGGCGCGCGTAATCGGCGGGGTCGTATTCGAGATCGGCGTCCTGGAACAGGACGTAGTCGCCGCTCGCCGCGCGCAAGCCGGCGAGAACGGCGCCGCCCTTGCCCTGGTGGGATACGCGGATCAGGCGGTCGCAGAGACCGGGATTCGCCGCGACCAGGTCGCCGGTGCCGTCGGTGGAACCGTCGTCGATGACGATGATTTCGAAACGAGCGCCCTCGATCGTTTGCGCCCGCACCGCCCGCAGGATTTCGAGGATGGTGGCGCGCTCGTTGAAGGCGGGAATGAGGACGGAAACCGAAACCATGCCGTCGTTGGTAAAGAGGGGGGCGCGACCCGTCAAGGCACGGCGGCAAACCGAGCCAGGCTGTCGGCGGCCCGCGCCGCCGTGCGGCCGTCCCACAGTTCGGGCTTGCGGCCCTTGGGCCATTCGCCGGCCAGGACCTTGCCCACCTGGGCCGCAAGGTCGGCGACGGCGACCAGGCGATTGGTCCCCTCGCTCACGGTGATCGGGCGTTCGGTGGTGGTGCGCAACGTCAGGCACGGAATGCCGAGGTAGGTGGTCTCCTCCTGCACGCCGCCGGAATCGGTGATCACGCACGCCGCCGTCCGCACCAGGCTCATGAACTCGACGTAGCCCATCGGCTCGGCGAGAACGATCCCCGGCCCGGCGGCCAGGCGTTCGAGCAGCCCGAACGCCTCGAGCCGCTTGCGGGTGCGGGGATGGAGCGGAAAGACCACGGCGAGATCGCGGGCGAGGGCGCGGAGCGTCTCGACGACGGCGGCGAGCGTCTCGCGCGCGTCGACGTTGCTCGGACGATGCAGCGTGACGACGGCGTAGCCGCCCGGCCGCACCCCGATCCGGTCGGGAGTCCTCGCCGCCTCGATGCGGACGCGCTGCAACTCGAAGGCGTCGATCATGATGTTGCCGACGCGCGCGATCCGGTCCGGGGCGACGCCTTCGCGCCGGAGATTGTCGTCGGCGTCCGGCGACGGCGTCCACAACAGGTCGGCGAGCGCGTCGGTGACGAGGCGGTTGATCTCCTCGGGCATGGCGCGGTCGAAGCTTCTGAGGCCCGCCTCGAGATGGGCGACCGGGATCAGGAGCTTCTTGGCGGCGAGCGTCGCCGCCATCGTCGAATTGACGTCGCCCACCACCACGGTCCAATCGGGCCGCCGGTCGAGGCACAGCTTTTCGTAGGCGACCATGACGCCCGCGGTTTGCTCGGCATGGCTGCCGCTGCCGACGCCCAGATTGTGGTCGGGCGCGGGCATGCCGAGATCGCGGAAGAACACCTCCGACATCCCGGCGTCGTAATGCTGGCCGGTGTGGACCAGGACCGGCCGGCACCAGGCGCGGGCGGCGAGTTCGCGATGGAGAGGCGCCGCCTTCATGAAATTGGGCCGGGCGGCGACCACGATGTGGACGAGCAGAGCCATCGGCTAAAGGCGCATCAACTCGATCCGCGCGGGCTTGCCGTCGCGATCGAGGCAGCGGCGCACGTCGTAGACGAGACCGCCCGGCTTGACCAGAGGCGCGACCAGGGACCAGCCGCCTTTCCTGTAGGCGGCGTGCGGCACGGCGATGATCGCGGCATCGGCGGGGGCGAGCGTTTCGATCGGCGCGAGCCGGATTCCGCATTCCTTCTCGACCGCGGCCGCGTCGGCGCAACCGTCGGCGACGGCGACCCGCACCCCGAACGAGACCAGCTCGCGCACTAAATCGACGACCTTGCTGTTGCGGAAGTCGGGCACGTCCTCCTTGAACGTGATGCCGAGGACGTTGACCGCGAGCGGGCCGTTGCAGCCGTTCCGCATCAAATGGCGGATCATCTCGCGGGCGACGAAGCGGCCCATGCTGTCGTTGGTGTAGCGGCCGGCGAGAATGACCTGGGGATGGAAGCCGAGTTGCTCGGCCTTGTGGGTCAGGTAATAGGGATCGACTCCGATGCAATGGCCGCCAACCAGGCCGGGCGAGAACTTGAGGAAATTCCATTTGGTTCCAGCCGCGTCGAGCACGTCGCCGGTATCGAGACCGAGGCGGTGGCAAATGATGGCGAGTTCGTTCATCAACGCGATGTTGAGGTCGCGCTGGGTGTTTTCGAGAACCTTGGCGGCTTCCGCCGCCTTGATGCCGGCGGCGCGGAAAATCCCGGCCTTGACGACCGAGCCGTAGACCCGGGCGATGGTGTCGAGAGTCGCGGGGTCTTGGGCCGCGACCACCTTGGTGATGGTTTCGAAGCGGTGCTCGCGGTCGCCGGGGTTGATGCGTTCCGGGCTGTAGCCGACGGCGAAATCGCGCCCCGCTGTCAGGCCCGAGGTTCGGGCCAGCAACGGCGCGCACACGTCCTCGGTCGCGCCGGGAAAGACGGTCGATTCATAGACGACGATATCGCCCTTCTTGAGGTGCGCGCCGACGGTGCGCGACGCGGCTTCGAGCGCGGCGAGGTCGGGCCGATTGGCGTCGTCGATCGGCGTCGGCACGGTGACGATGTGAAAATCCGCCCGCTTGAGGGCGCTCGGGTCGTCGGTGAATTGAAGCGCGGGCAGGGCTAGCGCCTCGGCGGCGATTTCGCCGGTGCGATCGCGGCCTGCTTTCAGTTCGGCGACGCGGGCGGTATCGATGTCGAAGGCGACCACCAGCGATCCTTCGCGGGCGAAGGCGACGGCGACCGGCAGGCCGACGTACCCGAGCCCGACGACGGAAATTTTTCGCCCGTGAGTCATGGGGTGAGTCATGGGATCAACCGGCCGATCTTCAATCGGGCGCGAACGCGCCCTTGTAGTCGAGTTTCAGGGCGGGGTCCTGGTCCGCCTTGGCCAGCACGCAATCGCCGACCACCAGCATTTCGGCCTCGGTGCCCATGAAACAGCGGAAGGCGTCCTCGGGCGAACAGACGATCGGTTCGCCGCGCACGTTGAAGCTGGTGTTCACGATCACCGGGCAGCCGGTCAGTTCCTTGAAGCGGGTCAACAGCGCATGATAGCGCGGGTTGGTCTCCGCGTGCACCGTCTGAATGCGGGCGGAATAATCGACGTGGGTCACGGCCGGAATTTCCGAGCGCGGAACGTTCAGTCTGTCGATCCCGAACAGGTCCCGTTCCACCTCGGTCATGGCGCGGCGGCGCTTTTCGGCGACGTCGGCGACGATCAGCATGTAGGGGCTCGCCCGGTCGAGGTCGAACCAGTCGGCCGCGTCCTCGGCCAGCACCGAAGGCGCGAAGGGGCGAAACGACTCGCGGTACTTGATCTTCAGATTGAGCATCTTCTGCATGGTGGGCGAGCGGGCGTCGCCCAGGAACGAGCGCGCGCCGAGCGCGCGCGGGCCGAACTCCATCCGGCCCTGGAACCAGCCGACCGCCTGGCCGTCGGCGAGCGCGCGCGCGGCGGCGTCGACGGTATCTCGGGGGGAGAGGACACGAAAGCGCGCGCCGGCGGCGCTCAGGCGCCGCTCGATCTCGCCTTGCGCGAATTCCGGGCCGAGGTAGCCGCCCGCCATGGCATCCTGGTAGTTGGTGGGGCGGTTGGCGGGAATCGTCCGCGCCCCGCCGCGATAGAGATGATAGGCCGCGAGCGCCGCGCCGAGCGCGCCGCCGGCGTCGCCCGCCGCGGGCTGGATCCAGATGTTCTTGAACTTCCCGTCGCGCAGCACGTGGCCGTTGGCGACGCAATTGAGCGCGACGCCGCCGGCGAGGCATAGATTGGACGCGCCGGTTTCGGCCGCGAGCGCGCGGGTCAGGCGCAGCACGACCTCCTCGGTCACCTTCTGGATCGAGGCGGCAAGGTCCATGTGCCGCCGGGTAAGCGGTTCCTCGGGCGTCCGCGCCGGCCCGCCGAACAGGCGATCGAACCTGGCGTTGGTCATGCGCAGCCCGGTGCAATAGTCGAAGTAGGATTGGTCGAGGCGGAAGGTCCCGTCGTCCTTCAGGTCCATCAGGTTGTCGAGGATCGCGCGCGCGTATTTCGGCTCGCCGTAGGGCGCGAGTCCCATGACCTTGTATTCGCCGGAATTGACCTTGAAGCCGGTGTAATAGGTGAACGCGGCGTAGAGCAGGCCGAGCGAATGGGGAAAATGCATTTCCTTGACGACGGCGAGCGCGTTGCCCTTGCCGTGCGCGACCGAGGTGGTCGCCCATTCGCCGACGCCGTCCATGGTCAGCACCAGGGCTTCCGCGAACGGCGAGGGAAAGAACGCCGACGCCGCGTGGCTGAGATGATGTTCGGAGAACAGCAGGCGCGATTGCCAATCGAAACCAGGATCGAACGCGGCGAAACGCTTGCGCAGCAGGTTCTTCTGGAACAGCTTCTCGCGCAACCAGACCGGCATCGCCATGCGGAACGAGGCGAACCCGCGCGGCGCGAACGCGACGTAGGTTTCGAGCAGCCGCTCGAACTTGAGAAACGGCTTGTCGTAGAAGGCGACGAAATCGACGTCGGCGAGCTTGAGGTTCGCGAAGTCGAGACAGAACGCGATCGCGTTCGCGGGGAAGCCCGAATCGTGTTTCCTGCGGGTGAAACGTTCCTCCTGGGCGGCGGCGACGATGCGCCCGTCCTCGATCAGCGCCGCCGCGCTGTCGTGATAGAAGGCCGATACGCCGAGGACCCGCAACCGGCTTTCTCCTCAGAAGATCGTGTAGATGAAGGGCGCCACCGCCGAGCCCTGGCTCAGCACGACCAGGCCGCCGAACAGCGCCATCATCACGATGATCGGCAGCAGCCAGAACTTCTTGCGCACTCTCATGAATTGCCACAGCTCGACGAGAAAGGACATCCGCGCGCTCCTCAGAATTGATTACGCAGGGATTCGGGCGCGGGGCCCGGCGGCGCGCGCTCGATCCAATAGCTGCGCGCGGCGCGGTCGAACTTGAGCCGGAGAGGGTCCTTGCCCATGAGCCGCATGACCAGCGCGATCGGCGTCACGGTCAGGAAGAACAACAGAGCCATGACCAAGGGACTGACGATCCGGTGCAGCAGCATTCCGAACCGGAACCAGAGCCGGTTGAGCGGCGCCAGGACCCGGGGCGCGAACCCGGCGGCGACGGCGAACGCGAGCGCGATCGCGCCCGCCCAATAACGCGGCGCGTCCCCCGCCGGCAGGGGCCACAGCGCGACGAGCAGGAACACGGCGGCGAAGACGAACCCGAACCCGCGTTCGGAGCCCGCCTTGACGTCGCCCGCGCGATCGAATTGTTCGTGCAGGCCTTGGGTTTCGGCCATCATGTCCTCCGGGCCGGCGTCACCGTAATGACCGGAATGCCTTTAATAAAGGCATAATAACGCTAGAGCGTATCCCGATAATTTGGAATCGCTGCGCCGGAGGGATTTTTCGGCGC
>CAYPQV010000010.1:114701-116237 GCA_964412955.1 uncultured Hyphomicrobiales bacterium | reverse complement strand
GTGGTTCCCGAGCCGCCGGTGAAGGTTTCGATCGTGCCCTCGACGCCGATGGTTTCGCTGGTCGTGCCCAGCGTGACCGAATCGACGCCGTTGCCGCCCCGGATGGTCTCGACCCCGGTGACGCCGGTGACGGTGCTCCCGGTGTCCCCGGTAATCAGATTCCCCTGCAGGTCGCGCCCGAACTGAAGCGTGTCGTTGGTCCCGTTCCCGCCGGTGAGCGTTTGGACCGTGGACGAGCCGTTGACGGAGAAGGTGTCGTTGCCGTCGCCGCCCGCGAGCGTGCCGATCTTGGCCGAGAGGGAGATGTTCAAGCTGTCGTTGCCGGCGGCGCCGTCGAGCGTCGCGTAGCCGCCGCCGGCGACGATGATGCCGTCGGGGCCGAGCGAGCCGTAGAACGAGCCCACGTCCCACATGTTCGCGAGCAAGGCATCGTTGGTGCCGTTGGTGTTGCGGACCAGGCCGTCGCCGCCGGGGATGCCGGTCGTTCCCTTGATCACCGCCTCGATGCCGCCGGTGGAGATGGCGGTGCCGCCGATGGTCAGCGCGCCGAACGTGGCGGAATCGAACCGGAAAACATTGACGTTCGCGTCCGGGATGCCGTCGGAACCCGAATTGTCGTTGTTGTCGCTCACGGTCGCGCCGCCGATCAGGAGCATGGTGCCGAGCGCCTGGACATCGATGGTGTCGCCGCCGTCCTTGGCGAACACCAGCGCGCCGCCGAACGTGCCGCTCGCCGTCACGGTGATGGTTTCGCCCGAACTGGTCCCCACCCAGGCCTTGCCGGTTTCGCCCGGATCCAGCGTCGGGAACACGACCACGTCGCTTCCGGTGGAGAGCGGCGTCGAGAGGGAGAGATCGGAGCTGTTGATGGCGGTGGCAAGGTTGGGCGAAGACTTGCCGTCCTGATAGCCCGTCGACAGGCCCATGACGCCGTCGGCGAGCAGGACCTGCTGAACGTCGGTGAAGCCGATGCTGGAACTGAACGTCGCGCCGCTGAATTCCGCGATGCTCAGGGTGCCCGCGTGTGCGCCGGTCATGGTCAACGTCAGGATCTTGTTGTCGAGGCCGTCGATGGAGATCTGGTTGACGCCGCCCCCGCCGTTCACGGTATCGGTGCCGCCGAGCACCCCCATGTAGAAGTTGGTGTTGACGGAAGTGCCTGTCAGCGCGTCGTTGACGGCGCTGCCGATCAGCACTTCGGCGAAGGCGACGTTCTGTACCGGGCCGATGAAGGTCGTCTCGGGCGTACTGAAGATTGTCGTGTCCCCGGCGGCGAGGAAGCTGAACTCGCCCGCGCCGAGGAACCCCACGTTGCTGGCGCCGAAGATGTCGAATCCGCCGCCGGTAAATCCGAAGACGCCGTCGCCGATGAAACCGCCGACGGGACCGCCGAAACCGGGACCGAAGCCCGGCCCAAAACCAGGGCCGAAACCCGGACCACCCGGCCCGAAACCGGGGCCGGGGCCAACTGGACCGCCCGGACCGCCGGGGCCGAAACCGGGACCGCCCGGACCGAAGCCTGGGCCGCCCGGACCG
>CAYPQV010000010.1:80515-114601 GCA_964412955.1 uncultured Hyphomicrobiales bacterium | reverse complement strand
CCGGACCGGTCGGGCCGCCTGGGCCACCTGGACCGCCTGGGCCGAACCCGGCCGGGCCGAAGCTCGCCACCAATGCCGTCGCCACCGCCGAAACCTGGATCGCCGCCGCCAGCGCGCCGTCGAGGCCGGCCGCGCCGCCCAAGGCCGCCGCCTGATCGAACGCCTGGTTGACCGCATTCTGAATCTGCTGCTGGACACCCGGCGGAAGGGCTCCGCCGGGACCTCCAGGACCACCGGGGCCTCCCGGACCTCCTGGACCTCCTGGACCTCCCGGACCTCCTGGACCGCCGGGACCGCCTGGACCGCCTGGACCGCCCGGACCACCGGGGCCACCCAGTCCGCCGGGGCCGCCGGGACCCGAAATCGTCGCCGGTTGCGCGCCGGGGGGCAGGAACGACGTCACCGCGCCGAACGCCTTCGACAGCACCGCCGGCGGCACCACCACCGGCGCCGGCGGCGGCAGGAACGGAGACGCGATCTGCAACGCCTGGAACGGCACGTTCATCACCACCGTGCCGCCCGGCGTGGTGATGGTGAGCTCGCCGGTTACGCCGCCGCTGCCGTCGGGAACGATGGCGAACGTGCTGGTGACGCCGACCTTGCCCATGCCGGTGGTGCCGCGAATGCCGACGGTCGCGGTCGGCGTCTTCAGCACCATGGCGTCCGGGCCCGACTTGGCGAGCTGGCCGGAGACGAAGCTGAACACGCCGGTCGCGACGTTGAGCACCGATTTGCCCGCCTGCGTGCCGGGGTCGTAGACCATCTCGTCGATGGTCATCGAGCCCCTCTCGCCGATGGAGAACGACGTGTTGTCGGCGAACACGATGCCGAGCTTGCCGTCGATGGCGGTGGTGACCTGATCGCCCTGGAAGATCGGCTGGCCGGATTCCGCCGTCACCTGCGTGCCGTCGACGCGGGTAATCGTCACCCGCCCGATCACGCTGTCGACGCGCCCGACCGGCGCCGCGCCGCCGGGCGCGGGCGCCTGGGCGAGTTCCACGTTCTCGGCCGCCGAATTGCCGTCGGTCATGGACACGTCCCCGTTAAGAGTTCAGTGCGTAATTATACCAATTTTTAACCGTGCTTGGTTAAGGAATCCTTAAAACGGGGCTCGCGAAGGCCCGTCCGGCAATCCGGCGAAGCCCAGGGTTCGGGCAAAAAATTAGGTGCGTGTTGGAACCTGATCTTGGGTATGCCAACCGCCCGCGGAATCCGGGAAATGGGCGCGAGACCGTCAGTTGACGGCGGCGCGTTGCTCCGCGCCGCAGGCCGACAAGCTCTTGGACACCATGTACCCGTAGATCCATCCCTCGACCGGAGCGGCCGAGGCCGCCGTGCGAACGTAGAGCCAATCGTCGCGGCCACGCAGAACTTGCAACGGCTCGCAGCGTTCGACCGGACGCACCGATTCCGCCAGGAACGAGGTGCCGGCGCGCAGGGCCGTCGGTCGAACCGCGTAGAGCACGGCGTCGTCGACGGATGAGGCTGTCGCCTGGGCGGAAACGCGTTCGGCCGGAGCCCTGGGGCTCTCCGGCGGCGCGACGCGCTCGGGCGGCTTGGCCGGCGCGCGCTCGGATTGGTTTGCGTCGGGCGCGGCGGCGGATGCGACTTCTACCGAATCTTCCGTTCGCGACGGAACGGGCGCGGCGGCGAACGATGACGGCTCGCCTTCCCTCTCGCCGCGCTGGGTCGGCGTGACCGGCGTCACCGGCACTGCGGGCGGCGGCGCGGGCTGGGCCGGCGGCGCGGCGGCGGGCGGCGCGGTCGGAGGAACCACGGCGTCGATGCCGAGTCGGCCCATGGCCGAGAGCAGCTTGAAGGTCGCGATCGCCATGTCGGTTTCGGCGGACGCCGCGTCGGAGGACGCGTTGATGAGCGCGGTTTCGCCCGCCAGCACGTCGATCAGCGAACGGCGACCCAGCGCGCGCTCCTTGCGCGCCAGTTCCAGGAATTCGGCGGCGATGTTGGCTTCGTTGCGGAGATGCTCCAGGTTCAACTTGGAGGTTTCCAGTTCCTGCCAGGCGTTGCGCGCCTGCTCCTGCACGTTGTCGAGGGCTTCGGCGTATTTGTTCTCCGACGAAATCAGATTGAACTCGCTCGCCTTCAGGGTGTTGATGGCGGTGAGACCGAGGTTGAACGAATACTTGCCCTCGACCTTGATCATGCGCTCGTTCTTGTTGCCGATGGTGCCGTCGAAGTCGTTCTTGTGCCCGTGCTCGCCGACCAGGTTGATGGTCGGGGCGAACTTGTCGGAAAACGTTTTTGAGACGTTGTTGCGCGCGACCTCGGCGCTCATCTTGGACGCCTTGAGCTGCGGGTTGTCGCGCCCGGCGATGTCGACCACCTCGTTGAGGGTCGCCGGCAACGCGTCGAGCGGCAGGCGCGGCATCGCCATGGTGGCGGGATTTTTCGGCAATTTGTCGAAGACGTTGAGGTAGCGGTTGCGCGCGGTCTGCAGCGCGCCCTCGGCGCGCACCCGCGCCGCTTGCGCCGCCGCGAGCTGGCGCTTCGATTGCAGCACGTCGGTCGAGAAGCCGGAGCCGCGCTGGACGCGGGCGTCTTCCAGTTCGGTCTGGCGCTTGATGTTGTCTTCCGAGCCGCGCGAGAATTCGAGGATGCGCGTGCGGCGCAACAGATCGAGGTAGGCCGTGATGCCTTCGAGCAGCGACGCCTGCTCGACCGCGTCGCGGGTGGCGCGCGCCTGCTCGAACGCGAGGCGCGCGTTGTCGATGGCGCGGTTGGTCGAGCCGAAGTCCCACAGGAGCTGCGTGATCTTCGCCTCGAATTCGCGCGGCGGGATCGAGGTGTCGGCGGTGTTGTTGCCCTTGAACTGCCGTTCGTAGCCGTAGTTGCCGGTGAGATCGAGCTTCGGGAACCAGTCGCCGAGGGCCTCGCGCGCCTTTTCATTGGCGGCGTTCATGTCGGCTTCCGCCGCCTTCATCCGCTTGCTGATCTTGATCAGGTCGGGCAGCACCTCGGGCAGCGTTTCCGCCCGCGCCGCGCCGGCGGCGAACAGGAAAGCCGCGATGGCGACCGCGACCGCCGTACTCCGCAGATTGACCAATCCCGTCACGATGCCGCGCGTCCTCGCCTGGACAAAAACCGGTCTGCGATTACCCCGTATCTAGGGCTCGCTTTGAACACAAAACATACCGTGTCCGCCGCCCGGAGTACATTATTCCGTGACCGTTCCTCGCGATTAATTCCGGGGATAATTCCCCATTATTCTCCGGCCAGCCAGCGGACCGAGGAGGTCCCCTCGTCCGGCGCGAAAAGACGGGCCAATCCGGCGGCCAGCCGGGCGAGGTCGGCCTCGAATTGCCAGGGCGGGTTAACCACGATCAGGCCGCAGCCGTTCAGACGTTCCGGGTCGTCGAGGGCGTGGATCAGCAATTCGGCGGCGAGAATCCGGCGAATCGCCGATTCGGCGAGCGCCGCGTGAAACGCGTCCACCGGCGCGCGACCCTTGATCGGATACCAGAGCACGAAGATCCCGGTCGCGAACCGGCGGTGGCCGTCCTTCAGGCCCTTCAGCAGATAGCGGAATTCGTCGCGTTGCTCGAACGGCGGATCGATCAGCACCACGCCGCGCTTCGGCGGCGGGCGAATCCCCGCCGCCATTGTTGATTCGCCGCGAGGATTCGCTCGCGGCAGCGGGGGGAGCCAGGCGCGGATCGCCTCGTAGCCGTCCATGCGGCGAACCTCGACCTGGGCGTCGTCCCCGAATTCGCGCGCGAGCGCGCGCGCGTCCTCGGGATGCAGTTCCGCGCACCATAATTTGTCGTTCTTGCGCAGTAGGCTCCGCGCGACGCGCGGCGAGCCGGGATATTGGCGCGGCATCTGCCCGGCACTCGGCTTGCGTCCGCCGTTCACCGCCGCGATCGCCTTCAGCAGCAATCCGAGGCCCGGCAAATCCGGGGGCGATTCCAGCGCCCGGCCGATGCCCCGGCGCCATTCGCCGGTCTTCTCCGCTTCCGGGGCGGCCAAATCGTAGCGCCCGAGCCCGGCGTGGGTGTCGACGACCGCGAACGGCGTCGGCTTCTTTTTCAGATGGTCGATGATCAGCGCGAGACCCGCGTGCTTGAAGACGTCGGCGAAGTTGCCCGCGTGATAGGCATGGCGGTAATTCATGGCGATTTCATATCATATACACGCCATGACGGAATCACTCGAAAGCATCCGCGAAGCCGCCCGCCTCCGTCCCGACGACGGAGGCGCGCACGTGCGCCTGGGGCGCGCCTGCCTCCGGCACGGCCGGCTCGCCGAGGCGATCGAGGCGTTGCAGCGCGCGGCGCGCCTGGAGCCCGACGACCCGGCGGTGCGCGCCGACCTGGGCCGCGCCTGGCTCGCCGCCGCCGACCCGGCCACGGCCGCGTTCCATCTGCGCCGGGCCATAGCGATCAATCCCGAGGACGCGGAGGCGCGCGCGCTGCTCGCCCGGGCCGAGGCGGACCCGCCCACCCTCTCGGCCGATTTCGTGCGCGAGTTGTTCGACCAGTACGCCGGAACGTTCGACGCCGACATGGCCGGGCTTTCCTACCGCGCGCCGGAGGTGTTGCGCGCATTGGCCGGCCGGATCCTCGGGGAGCCCCGAGGGAAATTGGACATCCTCGATCTCGGCTGCGGCACCGGGCTTTGCGGGCTCGCGTTCCGCGCCTTCGCGCGCACGCTCACCGGCGTCGATCTTTCCCCCGCCATGGCGGCGAAGGCGCGCGCGCGCGGCATTTACGACCGCGTCGTCGTCGGCGACATGATCGCGACGGCGCGCGCGACGCCGGCCGGGTTCGATGCGATCCTCGCCGCCGACGCACTCGGCTACGTCGGCGATCTGGCGCCGCTGTTCGCCGCCGCGCGCGCGGCGCTGCGCTCCGGCGGCCGGTTCGCGGCGACCGCGGAGGAAAGCCCGGACGTCGTCATGCGCTCGGCGCGCGCAAGCCCGCCCGATTTCGCCCTCGGCCCCGCGCGGCGCTTCCGCCACGGCGAAGCCTACCTGCGCCGAACGGCCGCGAGCGCGGGCTTCGCCGTCCTGGCGCTGGAACGTTGCGATCTGCGCCGCGACCGGGGCGAGCCGGTCGCCGGGCTGGCTTTTATATTGGGCGTTTAGGGGCCTTCGCGGGGGCCCTGGCGGGCGGCGGGGCGGAGCGCTAGAATTTTCCCATGCGCAACCGGCGGATCAAGGACATCATCGCCCGCCAGAAGCTGTTGTCGGTCGGGCCCGACGAAACGGCGCGCGAGGCCGCGCGCAAGATGGTCGCGCGCAACATCGCCGCCGCGCTGGTCGCCGACGCGGACGGGCGGCTCCTCGGCATCTTCACCGAGCGCGACATGCTGCGCCGGGTGGTGGCGGAAGGCCTCGATCCCGACCGCACCAAGGTTTCCCAGGTCATGACCGCCAGGCCCCACGCGGTCGCGCCCGACGCGACCGGGCTCGAAGCCATGCGCGTCATGCAGGAGCGCCGCGTCCGGCACCTTCCGGTCGCCGCCGACGGGCGCGCGCTCGGCATCGTCTCGATCCGCGATTTCCTCGGCGCCGAGGTGGACGAAGTGCGCCATGAGCAGGATCATCGCGAGCGGTTGTGGGAAGCGTGAGCGGCGCGGCTACCGCGCGCGGCGGCTGACGGCTTCCTGGCGTTCCCGGATTTCCGGCGGCCATGTGCTCTTGATGTAGGCGAGCACGGCCCAAATCTCGCGTTCCGACAACCGGCCGGCGAAGGCGGGCATGCGGCTCGGGAAATCCTTGGGCGCGACCGAGGCGCCGCCGTTGCGGGTGATGCCGAACAGGACCTTGTCGGGATGGTGCCAGGTGTGGCCGCCGGCGTCGTGCGGCGGCGCCGGCAGCGAGCCATCCGGGTTGGGCCGGCGCCAGTTGGGCTCGCCTTCGAGGTTGCCGCCGTGGCACTCGGCGCACGCGGCGGCGTAGACCGACTTGCCGGCGGCGACCAGGGACGGATCGTTCAGGTCGGGCGGCGCGGCGTCCGGCGTGAACCACAGCGCGAACGCGGCCAGCGCGGCCGCGCCGCCCACGAGCCACCCGACAATCTTCAACCGTGGTCCGAACGCCGCCATGCCGCCCCAGTATTACCCGAGGTCCTGACGCCGTTGAAGATACTCCGCGCGTTCGATCTCGCCCCGGGCGTAACGCTCGTCGAGGATGCGCCGCGCCGACGACCCCGACGCGGGCGACTCCGCTCCGCCGCCGCCGCGCCCCGATAGGGGCGCATCATCATGCGCGCGCGGGGATTCGCCCGCGCGCCAGAGATACCGCACCAGCGCCACCAACGCGATGCCGACAAGCACGAGCAGGATCACCCAGAACAGCCCGTGCAGCCCGCCCATCAAGCCCCAGCCCCACCCGGACATGCCGGGCCCGTATCCGCCGCCGTACCACATGATTATGTCCTCCTGTGTGCCATTGGGCGCGTTACGGCCGGACCGATCGCATCGCGCCGGTTCGCCGGTCGATCCGGTACCGCTCGACCAGCGAGTTGTCGACCGTGGTCACGTCCGCGACGATCGTTTCCGCGCCCTCCTCCTTCACCGTCCCGACCTTGAGACGAGGGTTGCCCCACATGGCGAGACGACGCTCGACGAGCGACTTCGCGTCGTCCACGGAAAGCTCGCGGCCTTCGCCGGCCGCGCCCCACGGCGCCATTCCGGCTCCCCCGCCGTAACCCATCATCCCCGGGCCCATCATCATCCCCGGGCCCATCGCTCCAGGCCCCATTCCCATCATGCCCATCATGCCCGGGCCCATCATACCGGGACCCATCATGCCGCAGCCGTAACCGGGCCCGCCGCCCATTCCCGGCCCCATCATGCCGCCGCCGGGCCCCCAACCGTAACCCATTCCGTATCCCATCATGCCGGGGCCCATCATCGGCCCGTAGCCTCCCTCCGGACCGTGGGCAAAGGCGGTCCCGCCCCATCCCGCGAGCGTGATCCCGAGCAAAGCAACACGGACGAACGTTCCGGGTGAACGATCCGATCCGAATTCACCGGTGGCTGTCGTCATGGCTGATCTCCTGTGATGTCGACGTTTCCATTTCTCCGAGGCTTCGGCGCCGCCGGACATGACGGCAAAACCGCGCGGCCGCGACGGCGGGCGGACGGCGACCGCCCGCGAGAAAACCGGAACGGCCGCAATCAGCCGATGAGAACGATGATTCGGGGAGGCCGAGGATCGGGCGCGAACGCGAGCGAGCGCCCCGATTCGGTGACGGGGAGATTCCACAAGCCGGCGAGAACCGGCACGTAAACGTGACGGTCCATAACGACACATGCGTGCGAAACGCAGGCAACCGACCCGCAGATATTTTTCGCCGGCGCTCTCTCGCCGGAGTCGCCGACGCAGCACGGGTCGAACGCGTTCGCGGCCACGGCGGCGGACGCCGTGTTCACGATGGATGCCGAACCGGTTCCCGGTTTCGCCGCAAGCGTCACGAGAACGAGCGCCGCGCCCAGCAGCATAAACGCGGGGAACAGACGAGAAAATCGCATCGCCCTTTCCATCCTCAGTCGAGATAAAAACCCTAGCACGACCTTCTCCGCGACCCAAGACACGGCGGCGTGAGGCCGATCAAGTCACCGGACCGATCGAACCGATGTCGGGCCGCGTGACCGTAAAGCGTCGCGGACGATGCGACCGCCCGCGGGCGGCGCGGCGCCTCCACACGGCGACCTTGCCGTCGCCGTTCTTGCTCATTTCCTTGAAACGCGTTCGATGGCACGCCGTCACGCTAACGGCGGAACGGGCGGAGGGCCTTGACTTAGGTCATGACTCCGGGCGCGGCGATTCCGAATTATCGGAATACGCTCTAGGCGGCCTCGGCGCTCGGCTGGGCTTTGTTTTGCGGTTCCGCCGCTTCCTCGACGGCGAAGGACTTGCGCACCAGTTGGGTCAGCTTGGTCAGCATGGCGAGGTCGGCGGCCGCGGGGGCTTCGGCGGCGCACGCGCGGAGCATGACCGTCGACAACGTGTGCAGCACCATGTCTTCGCTGGCGTAGCACGTTCCGGCGAGCGCGTTTTCCGCGGCCTCGGCGGCGGCGCGGAAATCGTCGACGAACATTTGCGTGATCTCGTCCGCCGGGGCAGGCCGTTGCGCGAGGACGGGGACGGCTTGCTCGGCCAGATGCGCGACCTGCAGCGCCTGGCGTTCGGCCCACAGTTCCTTGAGCCGGGCGGCGCCTTTTTTGACGTTGTCGCTGTAAAAACCCTTCCCCCGGCTGCCGTTCTTCAGATAGCTGAAGATATTCGGCGCCTCCAGGCGCGGCGCGGCGGCGCCTTCGGGCGCGCGCGCCGCGCCGCGACGGTCCGGCCCGATGTAGTCGCGGGTGACGACGAAGGGCTTGCGGTCCCTGGCCAGCGCGGCGATGCGATCGGTGATGGTCGCGGAGGAAATCGGGCCGAGAATCAGGTCGTCGGTCCCGCTGCCGACGCAGGTTCGGACGAAATCCGCGTCGCCCTCGTTAAGGACGCACACCATGAACAGGAACGGATTTTTGCCGATCTTCTGCTTGCGCACGTCGCGGACCACGGAGCGGATATCGCCGCCCCCGATGTCGGCGGCGCAGATCACCAGGTCGGCGAGGTTGTCGCCGATCTTCGACTTCACCTGATCGAGGCCGTCGAAGGCGGACACGCGCGAAAAACCCACCCCCTTGAGGATATCGCACAAATTGGCGCGGACCTGATCGCGGGGATCGCCGACCACGACGCGGATCTTGTCGAGGTTGCGGCGATCCAGGCCCTCCGACAAGTGCCCCTTCGGGCCGCATCTCCGGCTTTGCATATTGGGTATAACCATTACGTCCACCGCTTCCTTTCCAAAATTCGCTGTTGGGCGCGTTCGGCCCGTTGCGCCCTTAGCGAGCCTAAAATCGTACGATCGCGACTTGACCGTGATTAGGACAAAACCCTATTTCCGCGATTTGTACGCGACTGTACCGATCGACAATTCCGGCAGGGAAACGAACCCGAAAAGATTGGGGCGGCGCGGGATCGGTTTTCCGGGCCGAAGCGGCCCGCCGCGCTTCTCAACACCGGGTTGCATAAAACGTCGGTAGCCGCGTTTGATCCGGATCAAAGACGCCGGCACGGCTTCGCCGTAGCCTAAACCGTCGAACTCGGGGAAGGCCGTCATGCCCTACAAGACCAACGCCGCCCTGCCCGCCCCGGTGCGCGCCCATCTGCCGTCGAGCGCGCAGACGATCTATCGCACCGTCTTCAACGGCGCGTGGCAACGCTACCGCGCCGATCCCCGCCGCGAGGAGATCGCGCACCGTTCGGCCTGGGCCGCGGTCAAGCGCGCGTACCGCAAGGCCGACGGCGACTGGGTGCCGAAAACCGGCCACGGCCTTAAAGTCCGCAAGGCCCGCACGGCGGCTTGAGAAAACGCGCCGGGCGCGTCTCGCTCACCCGACCTTGTTTTCGAGCGTCCCCAGCTTGTCGATGGCCAGCGTCACCACGTCGCCCTTCGTCAGGAACTTGGGCGGCTTGAAGCCGATGCCGACCCCGATCGGCGTGCCGGTGGCGATCAGGTCGCCGGGCTCCAGCGTGCGGCCCGCCGACAACGTCTCGATCAACGTCGGAATGTCGAACAGCAGGTCGCCGACCACGTTGTCCTGGCGCAGTTCGCCGTTGACGCAGGTGGTCAGCCGCAGCTTGGCGACGTCCTCGATCTCGTCGGCGGTCACCAGCCAGGGCCCCATCGGGCAGAAGCCGTCGAGACTTTTCCCCAGGAGCCATTGGCCGTAACGCTGCTGCTGAACGCGCGAGGTCACGTCGTTGACGATGGTGTAGCCGTAGACGTGCTTGAAGGCGTCCGCCTTGGAAATGTCCCTCCCGCCCGGGCCGATGACGACGGTCAATTCGACTTCGTAATCGACCGAGCCGGTCGGATCGAGCCGCGCGGGAATGACCGCGCCCGGCCCGATCACCGACGTGTTCATCTTGGTGAAGAAGATCGGGTATTCGGGCGCGTTGGTCTTGCCGCTCGGATCGAAGCCGCTTTTCTGGAATTCGCGTACGTGATCCCGGTAGTTCAAGCCGACGCAGAAGACGTTGCGCCGGGGCTTTGGGAACGGCGCGAGCAGTTTGGCCTTGCGCCGCGGCATGACTGCCTTCTTCGGCGGTTTCTTAAGCGCGGCGCGCGCGAGCGCGAAGCCCTTCCGGCCGAGGGCGACGAACGCGGCCAAGTCGGGCGCGACGCCGGCGGCCTTGGCCAAATCGATCACGCGATCGTTCGCGTCGTCGAGAACGCCGATGGAAACGGTTTTGCCGTGGGCGAATGTCACGAGTCGCATGGTGATGCCGTCCGTTGGATGGTGGCCGCCGACGTTGTTTTTCGCGCGTGCTCCCATTTCGGGTGGGCGCGGCCCGCCCGTTCGGAGCGGGCGAACGGTCGTGGATATATCAAGCGCCCGTATCTTTCCGCCAGAACTTTTCCCCGCGCGCCCTTTGGCTTGGCCGCGACGGCGGGACCGTTATACTGCGCCCGCGAAAAACCATTCATCAGGAACCCGCGTTATGTCCCGTTCGACCGCCGCCGCGCGCGCCCGCACCGCCGATCCGGCCTGGCTCGCCAAAATGCCCGAGCTGGCGGCGCTGCTCGCCCGCGCGCCCGCCGTCCATTGGCCGCGCACGCGCGCCGACCTGCTCGATATCCTGTTCGGAAACCCGCCGCGCGAGAAGATCGAGGTGGCCTACGACATTCCCGGCAAGGGCCGCGTCGTCGAGGCGGTCGTCACCCGCTGCCGCAACGGCGTCGCGGTCAATTACGCCGAACCGTACATGCGCAGGCGCGATCCGGACACCATGGTCATCGCCGACGACGCGCCCACCGACAAGGTGCGGTTCGAGGCGCGCTTCGGCTATCCCTTCGCCACCTTGCGCGACGAAGTGCTGGCGTGGCTCGGCCGGCAGGAACTGATCGTGTTTCCCTTTTCCGCCGGCAGCGACGACTTCGGCTACGATTCCGTGTTCGTCGGCCCGACCAACGCCGCGTTCTTCGCCACCGCGCTGGCCGATCTCCAAGGGATTGCCGACAACGACCTTCTGCGCTCCGAATTCGCGCCGCGCGCGGTGGTCTATCTCGCGCCCCCCTTCCGCCACACCCATTGCGACGGGCGCCAGGTCGTCGTCCACAACCGGACCGACGGCGCGCACGAGGTTTTCGCCCTCAACCTCTATCCCGGCCCAAGCGCCAAGAAGGGCATCTACGGAATCCTGCTCGACCTCGGCGGCCAGGAAGGCTGGGTGACCGCGCACGCCTCGGTGGTGCGGGTGGTGACGCCCTACGACAACACCCTCACCATCATGCACGAAGGCGCGAGCGGCGGCGGCAAGAGCGAGATGCTGGAATACCCGCACCGCGAACCGAACGGGCGCATCCTGCTGGGCGAAAACCTGGTCACGGGCGAGCGCCGCACCGTGCCGCTTACCCAGGGGTGCGAACTGGAGCCGGTGACCGACGACATGGCGCTCTGCCATCCCTCGATCCAGAACGATCCGCGCAAGCTGGTGGTGACGGACGCCGAGAACGCCTGGTTCGTGCGCGTCGACCACATCGCCCAATACGGCACCAACCCGGAGCTGGAGCGGATTTGCGTCGCGCCCAAGGAGCCGCTGGTGTTCGTCAACATCGACGCGGTGCCGGGCGCGACCTGCCTGCCGTGGGAACACGTCGAGGACGCGCCGGGCCAGCGCTGCCCCAACCCGCGCGTCATCCTGCCCCGGCGCGACATTCCCGGCATTGTCAACCAGCCGGTCGAGGTCGACGTGCGCAGCTTCGGCATCCGCGCGCCGTCGTGCACGCGCGAGAAGCCGTCCTACGGCATCGTCGGACTGCTGCATCTGCTGCCGCCGGCGCTGGCGTGGCTGTGGCGGCTGGTCGCTCCGCGCGGGTACGCCAACCCGAGCATCCTCGGCGACGGCGGCCTGACCAGCGAGGGCGTCGGCTCGTTCTGGCCGTTCGCCACCGGCCGGCGCGTGCATTACGCCAACCTGCTGCTCGACCAGATCCGCCGCCACCCCGCCACCCGCTACGTGCTGATCCCGAACCAGCACATCGGCGCGTGGAAAGTGGGCTTCAACGCCCAATGGATCGCGCGCGAGTACCTCGCCCGGCGCGGCGGCGCCAAGTTCCGCCCGCACCAGATCGAGCCGGCGCGCTGCCCGCTGCTCGGCTACGCCATGCGCTCCCTCCAGGTCGAAGGCGCCCAGATCGCGCACTGGTTCCTGCGCACCGAAACCCAGCCCGAAATCGGGACCGAGGCCTACGACGCGGGCGGTCGCATGCTGGCGGATTTCTTCAAGCGCGAGATCGCGACCTATCTTGAGGATTCCGATCTCGACCCGGGCGGCGCGGCGATCATCCGCGCCTGCCTCGACGGCGCCGACCTCGCGACCTATGAAAAATTAATGCGCCCGGTGGCGTGAGCCGGCGGGCGCCCAGGGTTTACTCCGAAGAAGGCCGCGATATCGTGCTGGCGATTCCCTCGAATTAGCATCCCTTTGACAAGTTGCGTATCTCGATATGAAAGCCTATGACCGCTGGCTTCAGCTCTTGCCATGCCCAATTCCCGTCAATCTTCGAGATTCAATTCCATGATTCCGTACACTATCCTTGCCGATACCATAGGCTCTTCATGAAAGCCTATTTCGGTTACATTTCGCCCTAATCACTTCGTTTAATTCTACCACAACCGTTTTCTGGCAACGGCATGTCCCGACCCGGATTTAAGATACTGCTCGAAATCGGCCGCTTTGCATTCGTCCGAAAAGGCGACGTAAGTCACCAGCCGCCACGGCCTGAATTTCGACGTGTGTGGGGACTTACCGGCATTATGTTCGGCGATTCGGCGCTTTAAGTCGGATGTAAGGCCAACATAGCGCTGGCCAGCGGCTTTGCTGCTTTCCAAGAAATATATGTAGTGCATGGGGCGCCCTCCTTCGCCAAGGCTTCGGAGGGCATCCCGCTTCGCTCTGGGCGCAGGAGCAAATCCTGCGAAGCGCGGAGCGCGAAGCAGGATGGCGTCCCCAAGGGGATTCGAACCCCTGTTACCGCCGTGAAAGGGCGGTGTCCTAGGCCTCTAGACGATGGGGACTAAGGCGAGCGCCGGGCCGCGCCCCTCCTATACGGACGGGGGCTCGAAATCAAGCGCGGGAAACGCCGGAAGGCGGAACGCTCAGTTCTTGAGCAGCGCCTCGACCTCCGCCTGGGACAGGCCCTTGGCCTCCTCGGTGACCGAGGACGCCGCCGGATCGGCGGGCGGCGGCGTCTTTTGAATCAAATCCTCGCCCGGCTTCACGATGCGCGTCACGTTGGTGATCGGCGCGACGACGATAGTATCGGCCCGCTTCTGGCGCCGTTCGGGTCCCTTGTAGCTGGCGAGCTTCTGGCGGCGGCGATCGGGGCCGAAGTAGGTCTTGGTCTTCACAAAATTACGCTGGCGCTCGATGATCGAGGTGATGCGCGCATACAGCTTCATCGGCGAAACCGGCTTGGCGAGAAACTCGTTCGCGCCCGCCTCGCGCGCCTCCATCACCCGGTGCATTTCGGTGTGCCCGGTCAGCATGATGACCGGCACGTAGGGATTGGGGCTGTCCTTGCCGGTGCGCACCAGGCGCACGAAATCGAGCCCGTCGAGCGGCTGCATCACCCAGTCGCAAATGATGATGTCGGCGGAAAAATGCTTGAGCGCCTTGAAGGCGTCGGCGCCGTCGCCGGCCTCGACCACGTTGCGCACGCCGAACGCGTTCAGGATCGACTTGACCAGCAAGCACATGTGCTTGTTGTCGTCGACGATCAGGAAGTTCAATCGCTCGATATTGTATTCGGCGGTCAATTCCGAGGTCCTCGATGGGAGCTGGAAACCCTATTTTAAAAATGGGGCAAATCGAAGAAAAACGATATATGGGAATTTCCCAGAGCCCGGCCCGCGGAAGTTCCTGTCGCGGGGCAATCGGGGTACCTTAAAAAACACCCCCCGGTTACATTAGGACAAGAAAATAAGAACCGTTATCGGTCCTTACGGGATCACGCCCGGCCGGAGTTCTTTTCGGACCGCGGGGCCGGGGGGAACGGCACCACCTCGGCGACCGGCTTGGCGGCGCCGGGCGGCGACGTCTCTTCGCCCGTTGGCCCCTCTCCCTGTACGATGCGAATGAGATCGGCAAGGGATTTTGCGTTCAATTTGGTCATCACCCGGGCGCGGTGGACCTCGACCGTTTTTTCGCTGATGCCCAAGTGCCGGGCGACCGCCTTGTTGATTTCGCCGCGGGAAATGTGCTCCAGAACCTGCCGTTCGCGCGGGGTCAGGGCGGACAACAGCCGTTCCGTCCTGGCCCGGTTCGCGCGCAAGCCATGCTCGACCAGACTGAGATCGATGGCATGGCGCACCACCTCCAGGACCCGCGCGGCCGTCACCGGCTTTTCGAAAAAGTCGAGCGCGCCTTCCTTCATCGCCTTGACCGCCAATTCGACGTCGGCGTGTCCCGTCACCATCACCACCGGAAGGGCCGTTTTGCGCTTCTTCAGTTCGCGCAGGCAATCGAGGCCGTTCATGCCGGGCATGCGCATGTCGAGCAGCACGCATCCGGGACGGCCGTTATGATCGTCGGCGAGAAAGTGTTCCGCCGAATCGAATACCTCCGCGTGCCACCCGCCCGCCTCGACGATGGCGACCAGCACCTTGCAGATGAGCGGGTCGTCGTCGACGATATGAACCAGGGGAGGAGATTCCGCTGCCGGTTTCGAGCGGTTGTCATCGGAGGGCATATTTTTTCGGACCTTGTCGGTTACGACGCGTAGCCTGTGGATAATCCGAATAACCCTCAAGCATGGGACGTTTTTTCGGTTTGTAAGCCGCCGCCGTTCCCATAATATTCCGGCGATAATAAACCCCATGAAAACCTTCGTATAGGGGTTTTCCCCTTATACCCTTGCTTACCTAAAGGATTCCCATGCCAGCCGAAAAAGTCCTGATCGCCCAAGGCGGCGGCCCGACCGCCGTCATCAATCAATCCCTGGTCGGCGCCGTTCTCGAGGCCCGCGCGCAATCGGAAGTTGCGCGCGTCTACGGCGCGCGCCACGGCGTGCGCGGCATCGTCAACGAGGATTTCCTCGACCTCACCCAGGAATCGAACGAGAACCTGGAGCGGGTCGCCGACACGCCCTGCTCGGCGCTCGGCTCGACCCGCGACAAGCCGGACCTGAAATACTGCCGGGACATCTTCAAGGTCCTGAAGGCGCACGGCATCGGCACCTTCTTCTACATCGGCGGCAACGATTCCTCCGACACGCTGCGCATCCTGAGCGACGAAGCGCGCAAGGAGCGCCACCCGCTGCGCTGCATCCACATTCCCAAGACCATCGACAACGACCTGATGGTCAACGACCACACGCCGGGGTTCCCGTCGGCGGCGCGTTTCGTCGCCTCGGCCTTCGCCGGCGCCGATCTCGACAATCGCGCCCTGCCCGGGGTCTACGTCGCGGTGGTGATGGGCCGCCACGCCGGGTTCCTGACCGCGGCGGCCGCGCTGGCGCGGCGCTACCCGGACGACGGGCCGCACCTCGTCTACCTGCCCGAGCGGAATTTCGCGATGAAATCCTTCCTCGCCGACGTGAAGCGCGTCCACGACAAATTCGGGCGCTGCGTGGTCGCCGTGTCCGAAGGCGTCCATGACAAGTCGGGCACGCCGATCGCGGTCCGGCTCGCCAAGTCGGTGGAAAAGGACGCCCACGGCAACGTCCAGCTGTCGGGGACCGGCGCGCTCGCCGACCTCCTGACCGACGCGATCAAGGCCCAAACCGGGATCAAGCGCGTGCGCGGCGACACCTTCGGCTATCTGCAGCGCTCGTTTTTGGGCTGCGTATCCGAAACCGACCGGCGCGAAGCCCGCGAAGTCGGCATCAAGGCGGCCCAGTACGCCCGTTTCGCCGGAAGCGACGGCACCGTGACCATCCATCGGGTCGGCGACTACGTGATCGATTACAAGCTCTCGCCGCTCGCGGCGGTCGCCGGCAAGACCAAGGTCATGGCCGACGAATTCATCGCCAAATCGGGCCACGACGTGACCGAGGCGTTCCTCGCCTACGCCCGCCCGCTGGTCGGCCCGCTGCCGGTGGCGCAGCGCTTGAGCCCCGAAAACGCGGTCGCCCGGATCCTCGGCAAGGGCAAAAAGAAAAGCTAGAGCCGCGCCGCGTCCTCGACCACCAACTGGACGCCGGTGGCGCCGTTCCAGGTGTCGAGGCGGAGCTTGCCGGCGAGATGCAGCGCGCCGCCCTGGGCGGCGAGCAGAGCCCGGCCGAGTTCGGTCTCCAGGCAGCGGAACGCGATCGCCTTCAACGGCCGGCCCGGTCCGTCGGGCGACACGGCCAAGCGCACGTGGGCGTCCCCGGCGGGCGCGGCGAAACCGATGCGCGCGGCGGGCAGCGCGAAACGCGGCTCCGGGTTGCCCGAACCGAACGGGCCGAGCCGGGCGAGCGCCGCGACCAGTTCGGCGGTGGCGCCGTCGGGCCGGAGCGCGCCGTCGAAGGTGAGCGTCGGCACGATGCGCGCCTCGCGCACCCGCGCGGCGATGCGCTCTTCCAGGAACGCGCGCAAGGGGGCCAGCTGGTCGCGCGCGGCGGTGAACCCGGCCGCCATGGCGTGCCCGCCGCCCTTCAGCACCAGTCCCGCCTGGCGCGCGGCGATCACGCACGCGCCGAGATCGACGCCCGCGACCGAACGGCCCGAGCCGGTGCCGGTTTCGCCCGCGAGCGCGACCACGCACGCGGGCACGTTGTAGCGTTCCTTGAGGCGCGCGGCGACGATGCCGACCACGCCCGGATGCCACCCTTCGCCCGCGGCGAAGGCGAGCGCGTGCGCGCCGCCGTCGGCCTCGATCGCCGCGATCGCGTCCGCCAGCACGCGCGCCTCGATCGCCTGGCGCTCGCGGTTGAGGGCGTCGAGCTTGCGCGCCAGTTCCGCGGCTTCCGCCGCGTCGTCGGTCGCCAGGATGCGCGCGCCGAGGTCGGGCGCGCCGATGCGCCCGCCCGCGTTGACCCGGGGGCCGAGCACGAAGCCCGCGTGGTACGCTTCCGGCGGCTCGGCCACGCCCGCCACGTCGGCGAGCGCGGCGATCCCGGCGTTGCCCCGCCCCGCCATCACCTTGAGCCCCTGCGTCACCAGCGCGCGGTTGAGCCCGACGAGCGGCACCACGTCGGCGACGGTGCCGAGCGCGACCAGATCGAGCCATTGCAGAAGGTCGGGTTCGGGGCGGGTCTTGAACCAGCCGGCGGCGCGCAGCGCGCGGTTGAGGCCGACCAGCATCAGGAACGCGACCCCGACGGCGGCGAGCATGCCCTGCCCGCTCGCGTCGTCGAGGCGGTTGGGATTGACCACGGCGAAAGCGGGCGGCAGGTCGGCTTCGGCCGCGTGATGATCGGCGACGATGACGTCGAGGCCCTCGATGCGGGCCGCCGCCAGCGCCGCGTGCGCGCCGGTGCCGCAATCGACCGTGACCGCGACCGCGGCTCCTTCGCGCCTGAGCTTCGCCAGCGCGGGCGCGTTGGGACCGTAGCCTTCGGTGATCCGATCGGGAATATAGACGCGCGCACGCGCGCCGACCGCCTTAAGGTAGCGCGCGAGCAGCGCGGTCGAGGTCGCCCCGTCCACGTCGTAATCGCCGAAGACGGCGATGGGTTCGTCCCGCTGGATCGCCCCCGCCAGCCGTTCGCACGCACGGTCCATGTCCGTGAGGCGGGAGGGATCGGGCAGAGCCGCGCGCAAGGTGGGATCGAGGAAGAGCGGCGCCTGGTCGAGCCCGACGCCGCGCCCGGCGAGCACCCGGCCGACGATCTCGGGCAGGTCGAACCGCTGGGCGAGCGCGAGCGCGGCGCGCTCGTCGGAAGCGCGCAGCTGCCAGCGCCGCCCGGTGAGCGAGGCGGCCACGCCGAGAAACGCGGGCGGCGGATCGGTCGCTTCGGCGCGGGCCAGGTTGTCGTATCGCGGGGCCACGATCGGTCCTCGCCCCGGCTACGCGAAGGTTTCGATCCGGATCATGCGCGGCGGCTCGACGATGCCGTCGTGCCTGGCGATTTCGGCGAGCGCCTGCTGCAACGCGGCCTCGGTCGCCTCGTGCAGCGTCATCACCACCGGCACCACCGCGTCCGGGGCGCGGCCGCGCTGCAACACCGATTCCATCGAAATCTGGTGATCGCGCAGGGACGCGGCGACGGCGGCGAAGATGCCGGGCCGGTCCACCACCATCAGCCGCACGTAGCAAGGCCCCTTGCGCTTGGCGAGCGGCGCGCGCGGAAGCTTCGCGAGCCGCGCCGCCGGCACCCCGAACGCCGGAATTTTGTGCCCGCGCGCGATGTCCAGCAGATCGGCGACCACCGCCGACGCGGTCGGCCCCTCGCCCGCGCCGCGCCCCTCGAACACCGTGGTGCCGACCGAATCCCCTTCCACCACCACGGCGTTGTAGACCCCGTCCACGCTCGCGATCGGGGCCGCGAGCGGCACCATGCACGGATGAACGCGCTGCTCGATGCCGAGTTCGGTGCGGCGCGCGATGCCGAGCAGCTTGATGCGGTAGCCGAGTTCCTCGGCGAAGCGGATGTCGGCGAGCGTGACGTGGCGGATGCCTTCCAGGCTGACCGCGCCGAAATCGACTTCGCCGCCGAAGGCCGCCGCCGCCAGGATCGCGAGCTTGTGCCCGGCGTCGATCCCGTCCACATCGAAGCTCGGGTCGGCTTCGGCGTAGCCGAGTTTCTGAGCTTCGGCGAGCACCGCGCTGAATTCGCGGCCCTCGGTCCGCATTTGCGTCAGGATGTAATTGCAGGTGCCGTTGAGGATGCCGTAGAGCTGGGTGATGCGGTTGGCGGCGAGTCCCTCGCGCAGCGCCTTGATGATCGGAATGCCGCCCGCGACCGCGGCCTCGAACGCGAGCGCGCGGCCGGCGGTTTCCGCCGCGCGCGCGAGCGCGGCGCCGTGATGGGCGAGCAACGCCTTGTTGGCGGTGACCACGTGCTTGCCGTTGCGCAGCGCCAATTCGCACAGGCCGCGCGCGATCCCGTCCGAGCCGCCGATCAGTTCCGCCACCACGTCGATCTCGGGGTCGGCGGCGAGCTGGAGCGGATCGTCGCACCAGCGCAGGCCGTCGAGGGAAACGCCGCGATTCTTGCCGCGCGCGCGCGCCGAAACCGCGACCGGCTTCAGTTCGCGCCCGGCGCGCAACGCCAGCAGGTCCGCGTGGGCGCGCAGCACCTTGAGCGTGCCGGCGCCGACGGTGCCGAGGCCGGCGATGCCGATGCGGAGGGGCGATGCGGTCATGGCCGCACCTTAACAAGAGAAGCCGGGACGGTCGAACGAATCAGCGAAGCAGCGCGCGGCGGCGCTCGTCGGCGGCGAAGTAGTTGCCGTAGCGTCCGAGGAAGGCCTTGATGTTGCGAATCGCCTGGCGGGTGCGATGCACGTTCTCGACCAGGCCGATGCGGACGAAGCCGTCGCCGTGCTCGCCGAAACCGACTCCGGGCGCGACCGCGACTTCGGCCTCCGCCAGCAGCAGCTTGGAGAATTCGAGCGAGCCCAGGTGCCGGAACGGGGGCGGCAGCGGCGCCCAGACGAACATGCCCGCGGGCGGCGGATCGACCGGCCAGCCGGCGGCGTTTAGCCCCTCGACCAGGACGTTGCGGCGGGTCTTGTAGGTTTCGCGGATTTCGGCGACGCACTCCTGCGGCCCGTTGAGGGCGGCGGCGGCCGCGACCTGGATCGGCGTGAAGGCGCCGTAATCGAGATACGACTTGATGCGCGCCAGCGCCGCGATCAGGCGCCGGTTGCCGGCGGCGAAGCCGATGCGCCAGCCGGGCATGTTGTAGCTTTTGCTCATGGACGTGAACTCGACCGCGATCTCGCGCGCGCCCGGCACCTGGAGGATCGAGGGCGGCGGCGGCACGTCGTAGTAGATTTCGGCGTAGGCGATGTCGGACAGCACGAAAATCCCGTGCCGGCGGCAGAAGTCCACCACCTGGCCGTAGAAATCGAGGTCGGCGAGAACCCCGGTCGGATTGTTGGGATAATTCACCACCAGCGCGATCGGCTTCGGCACGCTGTGCTGGACCGCGCGCTCGAGGGCGGCGAGAAATTCCCGGTCCGGCGCCACCGGCACGTTGCGCACCGAGGCGCCGGCGATGATGAAGCCGAAGGGATGGATCGGATAGCTCGGATTCGGCACCAGGATCACGTCGCCGGGACTCGAGATGGCGGAGGCGAGATTGGCGAGCCCCTCCTTGGAGCCGAGCGTCACGATCGCCTCGCTTTCGGGATCGAGATCGACGCCGAAGCGGCGCGCGTAATAGCCGACCAACGCCTTGCGCAAGCCCGGAATGCCGCGCGAATTGGAATAGCGGTGCGTGTGCGGGTCGCGCGCCGTTTCGACCAGCTTCTGGACGATGTGCGGCGGCGTCGGCTGGTCCGGGTTGCCCATGCCGAAGTCGATGATGTCCTTGCCCTCGGCGCGGGCGCGCGCCTTCATGGCGTTGACCTCGGCGAAAACGTAGGGCGGCAGTCGGCGGATGCGGTGAAATTCTTCCATGGGTGTCGCGGCGGCGCGCGGCCGGAGTTTGGTTAGGGGGCGGTCAGGGGTTGGCTTCGAGGTAAATTTCGGCGCGGCGGTTGCCGGCCTCGCCGGTCTCCATGATCTCGTAATACGCGGGCGCGGCATCACCGCGCGCGTCGACGACGATGGCGTCGCGCTTGACGCCGAGGCGCGCCAACTGCCCCGCGACCGCGTTCGCGCGCGCGATCGAAATGCCTTCGTTGACCTTGGCGTGGCGGTCGGGATCCATCGGCTTGGTGCGCATCGAGGCGTGGCCGACCACGCGCAATTTTCCGCCTTTTTCGGCCTGTAGCTTGGCGACCTGGCCGATAACGCGGCGGGCCTCCTCGTCGAGACGGGCGGAGCCGTCGGCGAACTGGATGGTCGCGACCTTGAGCGCGGGCGAATCCGCGGCGCCGTCGACCTGGCCCGCCGGCCGGAGCGCGGCGATGCCACCGAGAACGCCCGGCGTGCGTCCGGCCGCGGCCTGGCGCGCGGGGACGGCGGGCGACGCGGCGCCCGCGCGCGACGGCGGGGTCCGGCGCACGGTTTCGAGCCCTTCGGACGAAACGATCAACGTGTCGGGCGGCTCGATCGATCCCGCCGCCGTCGCGGACGGAAGCCGGTTCTGCTCGGCAAGCGAGGCGCGATAGGTTTCCTCCACGGTCAAGGCGCGCGTGGTCACCGCCGGCTGCGGCGGTTCCGCCGCCGGGGGCGGCGGAGATGCGACCGGCGCGGGAGCGGGCGCCGGCTGAGCGCGCGCGGGCGCGGAAGGCGGTGTCGGCGAAGGCGCCGGAGTTTGTGCCCGGGCCGGCGCGGGCGGCGGCGGCGCGGCGGGAGGCGGCGCGGCGGGAGCTCTCGCGGCCGGCGGCGGGGCCGGAGGCGGCGGCGACGCGGCGACGGCCGGACGCGGCGCGGGTGCGGGCGGAGGTTCGTCGGCGGCGGGCTTCGCGGCCTGCTGGGCGCGCGACGGCGGCGCGCCGGGGTCTTCCGCCTGACGCGGCACGGCGGTGGCGTAGCGCGCGCGGCTGCCGGTATCGGCGAGAAGTCCGCGATTGGCGGGGCGCGCAAGCCGTTCGGCGACTTCATCGGTTTCGGCGTCGCGCTTGGCCGGGGCGCTTTCCGCTTGCGCCGAAGCCTTGGCTTGCGCCTGGGCGCGTTGCTTCTGCCGTTCGGCTTCCTGCGCTTTCTTCTTCGCGGCCTCGGCGTCGTCGCCGGCGAAATAATCGACGGTGTTGCGATACCAGTGCGCCGGATTGGCCGCGTCCGGAACCGACGAGCACGCCCCGAGCGCGAACACGGCGCAAAGCGCGCTCGCGGCGGAAATCGATCTGCGGGTTCGGGTCATGGCGCTTCGGTCTCCGGTTCAATGGTGATCGCGGCCGCGCCCCTCGTCATTCCACTCGGGGCGCATGCCCGCACGTTCGCCAACCGTTAACGCTGACCTCTTAATTCCGCATGAACGAACTGGCAATCCCCTCGACAATCCGGCCGCTCCGAGGTATTGCTGCGCCGCAGCATAACCCAAACGGCCCCGCCCCGCCACCGGCGAATGCCGATCATGGTTAACCGGTCGGGGCGGTTGCCCCATCGGGACCAACCCCCCATATACCGGCGGCCGTCCCGCCTGACATAATTGCCCCGGATGGGAAGAAGCCCATGAACGAGCGCAAAGAAAAGTCTCTCGGCTCGGGCGCCGCCGGCACCTCCGCGGCGAGCATGGCCGATGTCGCCGAGCGCGCGCAGCGCCTGGTCGTCGATTTTCTTTCCCGCCACGGACCCGAGATCGCTTCGTCGGCCACGCCCGATCCCCTGAACATCGGCAATGCGTTCCTGGAGATGACCGCGCGGCTGATGGCCGACCCGGTGCGCATCGCCCAGGCCCAGATGTCGCTGTGGCAGGACTATCTCGGACTTTGGCAAAACGCCGCCGCCCGGATGATGGGGCTCGATTCCACCCCGGTCGCCGAGCCCGAGCGCGGCGACCGCCGGTTCAAGGACGCCGCCTGGTCCGACAATCAGATCTTCGATTTCGTCAAGCAATCCTACCTGCTGACTGCGCGCTGGCTGCAATCGACCGTGCGCGACGTCGAGGGGCTCGACCGGCGCACCGCCAAGAAGGTCGATTTCTACACCCGCCAGTTCGTCGAGGCGCTGTCGCCCACCAATTTCGTGATGACCAACCCGGAAGTCCTGCGCGCAACCATGGAATCGGGCGGCGATAATCTGCTGCGCGGACTCACCAACCTGCTCGCCGACCTGGAACGCGGCAAGGGCCGTCTCGCCATCCGCATGACCGACATGAATGCGTTCGAGGTCGGCAAGAACATCGCCGTCAGCCCGGGCAAGGTGGTGTTCCGCAACGATTTGATGGAGCTGATCCAATATCAGCCTTCGACCCAGAGCGTCCACAAGACCCCGCTTTTGATCGTCCCGCCGTGGATCAACAAGTTCTATATCCTGGATTTGCGCCGGGAAAACTCGTTCATCAAATACGCCGTCGACCGGGGCCACACGGTTTTCGTCATCAGCTGGGTCAATCCCGACGCCACGCTCGCCGCCAAGACGTTCGACGATTACATGCTGGAAGGCCCGATCGCCGCGCTCGAAACGATCGAGCGCGCGACCGGCGAGGCCGGCGCCAACGTGGTCGGCTATTGCATCGGCGGTACGCTGCTGGCCTGCACGCTCGCCTACATCGCGGGCAAGGGGGACGCCAAGCTGGCGGGACGCATCAAGAGCGCGACGTTCTTCACCTCGATGGTCGATTTTGCCGATTCCGGCGAGCTCGGCGTGTTCATCGACGAGCAGCAGCTCGCCAATCTCGACAACTCCATGAGCAAGCGCGGCTTCCTCGAAGGCAACGAGATGGCCGCCGCCTTCAACATGATGCGCGGCACCGACCTGATCTGGTCGTTCGTCGTCAACAACTACCTGCTCGGCAAGGAGCCGTTTCCGTTCGACCTGCTCTACTGGAATTCGGATTCGACCCGCATGCCGGCGGCGATGCACTCGTTCTATCTGCGCACCATGTACCACGAAAACAAACTCTCGCAGCCGGGCGGCATCTCGCTCGCCAACGTCGCGCTCGATCTCGGCAAGATCAAGACGCCGACCTACATCATGGCGACGCGCGAGGACCACATCGCGCCGTGGAAATCGGCCTATGTCGCGACCCAGCTCTACGGCGGGCCGAAGCGGTTCGTGCTCGCGGCGTCGGGCCACATCGCCGGCGTGGTCAACCCGCCGGCGGCAAAGAAATACTGCCATTGGCTCAACGACAAGACGCCCAAGGATCCCGACGACTGGCTCGCGCGCGCGACCCAGCGCGAAGGTTCCTGGTGGCCGGACTGGGACGAGTGGATCAAGGCCTACGCGGGCGGCGAGGTACCGGCGCGCGTGCCGGGCGAAGGCAAGCTCAAGGCGCTCGCCGACGCTCCCGGCGATTACGTCCGGGCTCGGCTGATTAATTCCTGAATAGCTCTAAGCGGCCGAGACGCGCGAGCGCGTGCGCGCGGGCGAATCCCCGCGCGCGTCAAATGCATCCCCGCGCGACGGCGGACCGCGCAGGTCTTCGTCCGAGAACGTCTGGTCCGGGTACAGGCTCCGCGCCTTGCGCAGGCCGCGCGCGATCGAATCAAGGTCGCGCTCTATTTCCGCCGCCGGCCGCCGGCCGGGGCCGAGGGCGTCCTCGTTGCGCAGCAGCCGCACCTCGCCTTCCAGGGTCTTGAGCCGCTGGTCGAGACCGAGGATCCAGCGGTCCTTCTGTTCGAGCCCCTGGGCGAGCGCGATCACGAACGGGTTCTGGGAGGGATCGGTGCGCTGGTTCAGGCGCTTGACCACCTCCGCCGTGAAGTAGACGGCGACGAACGAAACGAAGATGGCGACGAGGCTGAGGGTTTCGGCCATGTACGATCCCGGCGATTTCCGGGCCATGATGGCCGCGACGGGGTAAACAAGAAGTAAAGGAAAACGGGCCGTTTTCCCCGTTCCGCCCGCGCGCCCCCTCAAATCACCGGCGTTTCGCGGTAGGTGCCGAACACGCCGCGAAGGATTTCAGCGATGTCGTCCGCGCCTGCGCCTAGATAAACAAACTGACATCGGACTTCTGTGCGATCGGCAGGAAAGTCGCGGCACCGATCCAATCCTTGATTTCGGAAATAAAATCATCGCGCGAGTAACCGAACAGGTCCACCGTCATCTGGCAGGCGACGAGATTCACTCCGCCTTCGATGCACGCTTCCCGCAGCTCCGCGACGGCGGCAACGCCTTTGTTCTTGACCGTTTGCTTCATCAATAGTGTGGCGAGTTTCTCGAAGCCCGGCATGCCGGCCATGACCGCGTTGGGAATGTTCCAGTTGATGCCTTTGAACCACTCCGGTCCGAACGGCATTTTCATCGGCATGCCGGGGTTCCCCAGCGGGCTGATTTCGAGATGTAGGTCTTTCCTGAGCAATTCGAGCCCGTAGAACGTGAAGAACACCGATACGTCCCAGCCCAGCGCCGAAGCGGTCGAGGCGAGAATGAACGGCGGATAGGCCCAGTCCATGGTGCCTTTGGTGGCGATGATGGCGAGCGACGGCGTCTTGTTCCTCTCCATCTCCTTCAGCTTTCTTGCGAAGCGCTCGTCGAACCAGGCGTCGAGCGCCGCACCGTGTTTCCGCAGCAGGTCCTCGGGAAGGCGGTTGGACGGCGTCTCAGTTACGTCCGGCATGGTTTTCTCCCTTCGACGGCTGACGTCAGTTCTTGCGGATTTGGAAAACGTACTCGCCGCCGTTCTGTTCGGACGAAACCAGCTCGTTGCCGGTTTGCTTGCAGAAGGAGGCAAAATCGTTGACTGCGCCCGGATCCGTGGCGCGGATACGTAGAATCTGACCATGCTGCAGTCCACTGATGGCCTTTTTCGCGCGCAGGATGGGCAGCGGGCAATTGAGTCCCCGGGCGTCGAGTTCTTGGGTGGTATCCGGCATGTTTGTCTCCTGTTCGGGTTGGTGGGAGTCTCTTCAGGCCGCCTGGCGCAACCGAAGCCAGGGATATCCTTCGATCTTGAGGTCGGCGAGTTGCTCGCGCGCCGCCGTACGCCAGTCCTTCTTCGGCGTGTAGCCGAGTTTCTGGCGGGCATAATCGCTGGGGCAAAACCAATTCTCGCAGAGACGAACGATCGACCGGGTAAGAAACGGCGACGAGCCCGGCATGACCGGCTTGAGCGCTTCCATCAACCAGCCGAAAGCATAACCCGCCGGGTAGGGCACGCTGTAAAACGGTTTAGGAAACCCGGTCTCGGCAGCGACGAATTCGATGACCTCGCGCAAGGTCGGAAATTCCGCGCCGCAAATATTGAATGATTCGTAATCGGCGAGGTTTTCCGCCACCGTCGCCCGTACGTAAGCGTCGGCCAAATCCGAATCGGCAACGAGCGCCAGGCGCTTGCGTCCGCCCGCGAGCCACGGCACCAAGCAGGTTCGCAACCGCGGGACCAAGGCCGGCAACATGCCGAGCCGGTTGCCAGCGCCGACGAAATGACCGAGACGCATGGTCACCATTTGCATCCCGCGGCCGCTGTTGGCGCGCATGTAACGGTCGAGATCGACCAGGCGATCGACATGCGGCCAGAATCCGGTGTGTTCGGTCGGGGAAAAGTCGTCGAGCGGCCCGTCGTTTTCGCCGACCGCCGCGATCGCGATCGTGCTTGTCATGATGAAGCGCTTTACGCCCCGCTCGATCGCGAGATCGACCAAGTCCCGAGCCGGCTCGAAAAACCACTCGCGTTCCAGTCGCGTGTTATTCCACATGGAAGCCCAGGTACCGACATGGCAAACCACGTCGACGCCCTCGACGACCTCGCGCCGGTAGCCGGCATCGCGCAAGTCGCCAGATCGGACCTCGCCGGTGAAATCGCGCGGAAGCTTTTCGGGACGGCGGCACGCGGCCACCGGCTCCACGGCCGGATGGGCCATCAGGGCCTTGAGTACGTTGCCGCCGAGAAAGCCCGTGGCTCCCGTTACTAACACCCGAGTCTTGTTTTCCGCGGTCATGTTTACTTTCCGGTCGTTCGGTTTTTCCCGCGGTCACTCACAATGGCGTCCAGCCATTTCTTGAGTCGGGTCGTTTCCCGCAGGACTAAATCCGGCTGATTGAAAGCGTGCGCGAGCAAACTCGCGCCCTGCAGCACCGTCACCAGATGCAAGGCGAGATCGTCGGACTCCGTTCCCTTGCCGAGCTCCCGGAATTGCCGCTTGGCCCAGGCCAGCAGGGCGGCCAACAGGCCCGTCGCTTCGTCCGCGAGCGCGCCGCCATCCTTGTGCAGTTCCTGGCACAGGCTGCCGATGGGGCAACCGCTGGCCGCCAGCGCCGCGCGCTCGCTTTCGACCTCGTCGATCAGCGCCGACAGGCGCCGCTTGGGGTCCGGCCATTCGTCCCAGGCGGCGATGCGGCCGCGGTAGTATTCCGCACGGTCGGCGAGCAAGGCGCGACCGAGATCTTCCTTGGTTTTGAAGTAGTAATAGATGTTGCCGAGCGGGACGTCGGATTCCCGGGCGATGTCCGCGAGCGTGGTCTGATTGTACCCCTGCCGGTTGATCATCTTGCTGGCGGCTTCGATCAGGCGTGCGCGTTTTTCCGACCCTCGGTCTTCCATTCCCATCTCTCGATCATTGTAAGTTAGTTATCCAACTAACTCTCAAATTATGGTGCTGTCAAGCCCTTACCCATGGGCCGCTCAAATCACCGGCGTTTCGCGGTAGGTGCCGAACAGGCCACGAAGCGTTTCGACGATGTCGCCCATGCTCGCGCCGCATTTCACCAGTTCGATGGTGATCGGCATCAGGTTGGCGGCCTCGTCGCGCGCGACGTCCCTCAGTTCGTCGAGCAGGCGGGCGAGCTTCTGGTTGTCGCGGGCTTTGCGGACCTTGTTGAGGCCGGCGATCTGGCGGCGCATGGTGGCCGGATCGTAGGGGTGGGTCTCGATGTCGAGCCGTTCGGATTTCTCGACGTATTTGTTGACGCCGATCACCGGCCGCTCGCCGCGCGCTTTCCGCAGCGCGAAGTCGTAGGCCGAATCCGCGATCTCCTTCTGGAACCAGCTCTGCTCGATCGCCTTCAGGGTGCCGCCCATGTCGTCGACCTTGGCGACGGTTTCGAAAATCTTGCGCTCGATCTCGTCGGTCAGCGCCTCGATGCAGTAGGAACCGCCGAGCGGGTCGATCACCGAGGGCACGTTGGTTTCGTCGGCGATCACCTGCTGGGTGCGGAGCGCGAGCCGCATCGCTTCCTCGGTCGGGATCGCGAACGCCTCGTCGAAGCCGTTGGTGTGGAGACTCTGCGCGCCGCCGAACACGGCGGCGAGCGCCTGGTAGGCGGTGCGCATCAGGTTGACCTGGTATTGCGGCTTGGTCAGCGTCGCCGCCGCCGTCTGGCAATGAAAACGGAGCCGCATCGATTCCGGGTTCCTGGCGCCGAAGCGCTCCTTCATAACCTTCGCGTAGGCGCGGCGCGCGGCGCGGAACTTGGCGACTTCCTCCAGGAAATCGGCCTGGGCGACGAAGTAGTAGGAAAGTCTCGGCGCGAAGTCGTCGACCGGGACGCCGGCCTTGACCACTTCCTCCACGTAGGCGATGGCGTTGCAGATCGTGAACGCGGCTTCCTGCACCGCGGTCGCGCCCGCTTCCGAGATGTGGTAGCCGGAAATGTTGATGGCGTTGTAGCGGCGCATATGGCGCGCGCAGTAGACGATGGTGTCGCGCACGATCCGCATCGAGGGGCGCGGCGGGAAAATCCATTCCTTCTGCGCGACGTATTCCTTGAGGATGTCGTTCTGGATGGTGCCGGAAAGCTTGTTGAGGTCGTAGCCGCGCTTTTCCGCCAGCGCCACGTACATGGCGAGCAGGATCCACGCGGTCGGGTTGATGGTCATGGAGACCGAAATCTTTTCAAGGTCGATGCCGTCGAACAGCGCCTCCATGTCGGCGAGGGTGTCGACCGCGACGCCCTCGCGCCCGACTTCGCCTTCGCTCATGGGATGATCGGAGTCGTAGCCCATCAGGGTCGGCATGTCGAAATCGGTCGAAAGCCCGGTCTGGCCCTGCGCGATCAGATACTTGAAGCGCTTGTTGGTGTCGGCGCCGGTGCCGAAGCCGGCGATCTGGCGCATGGTCCAGAGGCGTCCCCGGTACATGGTCGGATACGGCCCGCGCGTGAACGGGTATCGGCCGGGCAGGCCGAGATCGTCGAACCGGGTTTCGGGCGCGTCGAGTTCGGTGTAGACGCGCTTCAAGGGCAGCCCCGACGCGGTCTTGTAGTCGGCGCGCGATTCCGGCTGGCGGCGGACGAACCCGGCGAGTTCGTTCTTTTCCCAATCGGCCAGCGCGCGCTTGATCCGCGTCCGCGCGGGGGTTTGTGACGGTGACTTGGCCATGGCTCAGCCTCCGTTGAATGCTTTCAGAAGCTCCAGCGCCGCCGCGTAAGGATCGATCTCGCGCGCGCCCACGCGCCCCAAAAGTCCGGCGAGCCGTCCCTCGCGCTCGTTCTTGAAGCGGGCGCGGATGATGTCCTCGGCGGTCTTGAGGATGCGCATTTCGAAAATCCAGCGCCGACGGGTTTCGATCTCGCCGCTTCGGTCCAGGTGCGCGCGGTGGGCGTCGAGGACGTCGAGCAGTTCGTCGATGCCGCCCCCCTTCTCGGCGCTGGTCGGCATCACCTTCACTTGCCACGCCCCGGGATCGTGGCCGTGACCCCGCAGGCTGAGCGAGAGCATGCCCTTCAGGTCGGCGACGGTCTTGGGCGCGTCGGCGCGGTCGCACTTGGAGACCACGTGCACGTCGGCGATTTCGAGGATGCCCGCCTTGATCGCCTGAATCTCGTCGCCGAGGCCGGGCGCGGACACCACCGCGACCGTGTGCGCGGCGCGCACCACGTCCACTTCGTCCTGGCCGACGCCGACGGTTTCGATCAGCACCATGTCGAAGCCGGCGGCATCCAGCACGTCGACCGCCTCCAGCGTCGCCGCGGCGAGGCCGCCGAGCGCGCCGCGCGTCGCCATCGAGCGGATGAACACGCCGGGATCGCCCGCGATGTCGGTCATGCGGATGCGATCGCCCAGGATCGCGCCGCCCGAAAAGGGGCTGGAGGGATCGACCGCGACCACGCCGACCGTGCGCCCGCGCGCGCGCAGGCGCTTGACCAGGGCGCGCACCAGGGTCGATTTGCCGCTGCCGGGAACGCCGGTCAGCCCGATCACGTGGGCGCGGCCGGCGAGCTTGAACAGCGCGGAGGCCAGGGCGCGGCCCTCGGGCCTCGCCGACTCGGCCTGGGTGATGGCGCGCGCGATGGCGCGGGTTTCGCGCCGCTTGACGCCTTCGACCAGGGCCTTCTGCTCGGCGGTAAGCTTGTCGGGCGCGGGCTTGGAACGGGATTTCGCGACCACGGCCTCACGCCTCCAGCAACTGCTTGAGGGAACGGAACAGGTCGCGGTCGTCGACCACGCGACGGGCCTTGAAGTCGGTGCGCGGGATCGCGCCCGCCGCGACCACCTCCACGCGCGCGCGCACGCCGAGCACGGTTTGCAGCTTGGCTTCGGCGCGGCGGCGGAGATCGGCGCGCGCCGCCTCGCCCTCGGCGTAAACCGCCTCGCGCGCGTCCATGCGCACCAGCAGTTCGTCCATGGTGCCTTCGCGGGAAATCACGATGCGGTGTTCGCCGCCGTAGCCGGCGACCTCGTTCAAGGCGGAATCGATCGCGCTCGGATAGATGTTCTCGCCCCGGATAATAAACATATCGTCGATGCGGCCGTAGATGCCGTCGGGCAGGCTCGGGTACGTGCGCCCGCACGGGTTGGGCCCGTCTACCCAATGGGTGAGATCGTAGGACAGCAACCGGATCATCGGCTGCGACGTGCGCTCCAGGTGGGTGTAGACCGGCGTGCCGCGTCGGCCGTAGGGCACGCGGGCGAAGGTTTTGGGATCGCACACCTCGGTGTAGACGAAATCCTGCCACAGCAGCATGCCGGGCGTTTCCTTCGACCCGGCGGCGTTCATCCAGGGCGACATTTCGGCCATGGTGCCGGAATCGATCACCTGCGCGCCGTAGAGATGTTCGATCCGGGCCTTGATGCTGGGGATCGAGGCCCCCGGCTCGCCGGAGAAAAACAGGAGTTTCAACTTGAATTCGCGCGGGTCGATCCCGTCCGCCTGCGCCGTCTCGGCGAGGTGAAGGGCGTAGGACGGCGTGCCGTAGAACGCCTGCGGCCTGGCGATCTTCATCCACATGGCGGCGCGCGCGGTCATGCCGGGCGCGCCGGCGCCGAAGGGAAAGCACTTGAGACCGAGCCGCTCGGCTCCGGTCAGCGTCGCCCACGAACCCATGTAGAGGCTGAAGACCGAGCCGATAAACAGCATGTCGCCGGGCCTGAGCCCCATCCCCCACATGACGCGCGCGTGGGATTCGGCGATCGCCTGCCAGTCGGCGCGACCGATGGCGAACGCGGTCGGCCGCCCGGTGGTGCCCGAGGTGCCGTGGATGTGATGAACGTCGCTTTCCGGGATGCAGAGATAATCGCCGAAGGGCGGCGCGCTCTCCTGGGACGCGCGCAGCTCCGCCTTGGTCACCACCGGCACGCGCTCGAAATCCTCGAGGCTCCTGATGCGGTCGGGATGGATTCCGGCCTGGTCCCACTTGCGGCGGTAAAACGGCGATCGAGCATAAGCGTACGCCATCACCTCGCGCAGGCGCGCGAGGATCGCCGCTTCCCGCTCGCCCGCCGGCATGGTTTCCCGCTTCGGGAACCAGTAGCGGCTTTCCGGATCGGGCCGGTAGCCCGGATCATAGGCGGGCGGGAAGGACCAGAATTCCATCGGCGTCGTCCTAGCGCCGCGCGCGAAAAGCGGCAATCCGGCGGACGGCCTCGACGATGGCGTCCGGCGGCGTGTCCTGCAACAGCACGTCGGCGACGCCCATTTTCTTGAGCCGACCCGCGTCCGCGTCCGACATGACGCCGCCCGCGAGCACGCGGATGTCGCCGGCCTTGGCCGCCTTCAGCAATTTGAGGATGCGCGGGATGATGGTCATGTGCGCGCCCGAGAGCAGGCTGACACCGAGCACGTCGACGTCCTCCTGGACGGCGGCCGACACCACTTCCTCGGGCGTGCGGTGCAGCCCGGTGTAGATCACGTCCATGCCCGCGTCGCGCAACGCGCGCGCGACGACCTTGACGCCCCGGTCGTGGCCGTCGAGCCCGACCTTGGCGAGCAGGACGCGCGCGGGCGAATCGTCGTGCGAATGCACGCCTGACGGCGTGACGCGCGCTTTCAATGATGCGCCCCTACCGGGGCGCGTCGGCGCGCTCGCCGGCGCGGCCTTGGCGGTGGGTTTTCGAACCGGGGCTTTGGATTTGGACATGTCCGACCTCCTACGCCATTTGTCGGGTTTGCATCCCTACCGGGACCACGCCGATCCCGACCTTCAAATACTCCCGCGCCAGCGCCCAGTATTCGGGCGGCACGCGGGTGATCAGTTCCTTTTCCTGCTCGCCGCATTCGCGCACCGGCTTCGCCGGCCGTCCGGCCCAGAGCTGGCCCGCCTTGACCACCTTGCCGGGCGGCACCAGGGCTCCGGCCGCGACCATGGCACCGGTTTCCACCACCGCGCCGTCCATCACGCACGCCTGCATGCCGACGAAGCAGTCGTTCTGCAGCGTGCAGGCGTGAATTACCGCCGAATGGCCGATGGTCACGTTGTCGCCGATGTAGGTCGGATATTTCCGCGAATCGACGTGAACCACGGTGCCGTCCTGGATGTTCACCCGCCGGCCGATGCGGATGAAATTCATGTCGCCGCGGATGGTGACGCCGAACCAAATCCCCACTTCCGGGCCGATCACCACGTCGCCGATGACGGTCGCGGTCGGCGCGAGGAACACGTTGGAATCGATTTTCGGGAGGGTGCCCTTCCAGGGCAGGATCAGTCCGGTATGCATGCGCGGGTCCGTTGTAAAATGGCGCTATTCAGCCGCCCGACCATAACCGACCGACCACGGCCGGGTCACGCGCCGCCGCCGGCGGGTTCGCGGTTGACTTGCCCCCCATAAACCCTAATATCCCCTTCGTTTTCCGGACCTTTCCGGACGATCCGCCGCTCGTTCGGCGGCCGCACATTCTTTTTCCGCGCCGGACTTAATGAGTTTTTCCGACCTCGGCCTCGGCGATCTGGTTCTCAACGCGGTTCGCGACGCAGGCTACACGACGCCCACGCCGATCCAGGCGCAAGCGATCCCGGTCGTGCTGATGGGCCGCGACGTGCTCGGCTGCGCCCAGACCGGCACCGGCAAGACCGCCGCGTTCGTGCTGCCGATGATCGAGATTTTATCGCAGGGCAAGGCCAAGGCGCGCATGCCGCGCACCCTGATCCTGGAGCCGACCCGCGAACTCGCCGCCCAGGTCGCCGAAAACTTCGTCATCTACGGCAAGTACGCCAAGCTCTCCAAGGCGCTGCTGATCGGTGGCGAATCCCTCGACGACCAGATCCGGGTTATCGACCGCGGCGCCGACGTGCTGATCGCGACGCCGGGCCGCCTGCTCGACCTGTTCGAGCGCGGGCGGTTGCTGCTCACCGACGTCAAGATCCTGGTGATCGACGAGGCCGACCGCATGCTCGACATGGGCTTCATGCCCGATGTCGAGAAGATCGTGAATCTGCTGCCGCGCATGCGCCAGACCCTGTTTTTCTCGGCGACCATGCCGCCGGAAATCCGCCGGCTCGCCGACAAGTTCCTGATGAACCCGAAGGAAATCACGGTGGCGCCGCCCGCCAGCACCGCCGAAACCATCACCCAGGGCCTGGTCGTGGTCGCGCACCAGGACGGGCGCGGCCCCGGGGTCGGACACCGCGAAAAGCGCGCCGCGCTGCGCGCGCTGCTCAAGCGCGAAAACGTGCGCAACGCGCTGATCTTCTGCAACCGCAAGCGCGACGTGGCGGTGGTTTTCAAGTCCCTGCAGCGCCACGGCTTCAACGTCGGGCAACTGCACGGCGACATGTCCCAGCCCGCGCGCAACGAGATGCTGGCGCGTTTCAAGAAGGGCGAGGTCACGCTCCTGGTCTGCAGCGACGTCGCCGCCCGCGGCCTCGATATCGAGGACATGAGCCACGTCTTCAATTTCGACGTGCCGATTCATTCCGAGGATTACGTGCATCGCATCGGCCGCACCGGGCGCGCCGGGCGCGAAGGCCACGCCTTCACCATCGCCGTCCCCGAGGACGCCGAACACATCGACGCGATCGAGAAATTGATCGGCAAGCCGATCCCGCGCCTCGAAATCGAGGGCTTCGCCGCCGCCTCCCTCGCCGCCGGCGAAGGGCGCGGCCGCGGCGGCCACCGCGAGGAACGCGGGCGCGGCGGACGGGGGCGCGGCGGTCGCGGGCGTGGACGAGGGCATGGACATGAGCGCCGCCCCGAAGCGTCGCGCGCGGGCGAATCCCCGCGCGCTCATCAAGATGCGCCCCTATCGGGGCGCGCG
>CAYPQV010000010.1:4518-80415 GCA_964412955.1 uncultured Hyphomicrobiales bacterium | reverse complement strand
GCGCGCGGGCGAATCCCCGCGCGCTCATCAAGATGCGCCCCTATCGGGGCGCGCGGGCGAACGTCCGCGGTCTCAGCACTCCTCACCCCAGTCGGGCGCCGCCCCCAAGGCGGAACCCCGGCACGAACGCCACCATGAACGCCGTCCCGAACACCGCGCGGGCGAAACAAAGCCGGTCAAGAGCTTCGGCGATCACATGCCGGCGTTCCTGCGCCAGAAATAAGAGCGCGCCCCGACGGGGGCGCGCTATTTATCGGTTATTCCGCCGCCAGGGTCGCCGCCGCGTCGCCGCGTGCGCCGTAGATGTTGATGTATTTCAGGCAGATTACCCTGAGGCACGACGCCAGGTTCTTGTCGTTGGCGACCAGGCATTGGTCATGGATGAGCTCGATGGTTTCCGGCAGCGTGCGCTTGGCGTCGCGCGCCATTTCCTCCAGCACGCTCCAGTAGGCCCGCTCCAGACTGATGGTGGTGCTGTGGCCGTGGATGCGGAAGCCGCGCTTCTGCGGGATGAATTCGTTGATCTGGTCGGTGGTGCAGGCGCTGAGCATGTGGCCCAGCGCGCCCTCGACCTCCAGGAAAATCGCCATGATGACCTGCCTTGCCCCGCGAATTCAGACCGTTAGCCTACGGGAGCGGGACCAGGGGCTTCAATACCCCGTATGTTGGCAATAAATACTACCCCTTGCCCCCGGACGGACGTACGATTCCGGCTTGTAAACCGCGATTTCCGCCCATGGACCTGTTCCGCAAAACCCTCGATCCCGTGATCGCGCTCGCGGCGATCGCCGTGCTCGATATCTTCTTGTTCCTGCTCGTCGGCTCGTGGACCGTGGGCGGCGGCGAGACGATGATGACCGGCCTGATCGCGCGCGGCATCCTGGGCGACGCCATCGAGCGCATCCCGTTCTGGAACCTGGTGTTCGTGCCCGACGCCGGCTACTGGAAAATCTACATCAGTCTCGGCATGTTCTTCGGCGCCCTGGTCGGCGCCATCGCCAGCAAGGAATTCTACTTGCGCTTTCCGCGTCGCGTGTCCGAATGGGTGATGATCACCGTCGGCGGGCTGCTGATGGGTTTCGGCATCCGCTTCGCCTTCGTCTGCAACGTCTCGACCTTCTTCGGCCTGACCCCGGAGATGAATCTGGGCGGCTACCTGGCGGTGATCGGCATTCTCGCCGGCGCCTGGGTCGGCTCGCTCGTCTACAAGAAACTGCTCGAGAGCTAGCGCATGAGCGTCGTCGGTGAATGCCTGGTCGCCTTCGTGTTCGGCAGCGTCGTCGGCCTGCTGGTGCAGCGCTCGCGCTTCTGCAACACCGCCGCGCTGCGCGACGCCATGCTGTTCAAGAGCTTCCGCAACACCAAGGCGCTGCTGATCGCGATGATGATCCTGAGCGTCGGCTTCACCCTATTCATGACCTTCGGTCAGGGCCACCCGATGGAGTTCGACGTCGGGATCAACTCGATCATCGGGCTGTTCCTGTTCGGCCTCGGCATGGTGCTGGCCGGGGCCTGCACGGTCTCGACCTGGGTCAAGGCGGCGGAAGGCAACGTCGGCGCGGCCTGGGCGCTTCTGTTCACCTTCGTCGGCATGTTCCTGTTTTCGCTGGTGTGGTCGGTCAGCTACTGGCCGCCGGCGCCGGCGAGCATGACCGGCGTGCCGAACCTGGAGGCGCTCCAGTTCGGCCAGGCCAACGCCGCCACCTTGCAGAAGAATCTCGGCATCCCGGCGGTGGTGTTCGGGACGATCCAGGCGCTGATCCTGTTCGCCATCTACCGCGCCATCCGCCGCAAGGAAGAGGCGCAGCAGCTCAAGCACGACGCCGTCGCCGCCGCCCACGCGGCGGCGCCCGGCGACAAATCCGGCCGCGTCGCGGCCGAGTGAATCGAAAACCAAGGAGAGCCCCATGTCCCTCTTCGGCTTCAAGGGCCACAAGGAAACCGCCGCCACCGCCGCGGTCGGCCAGATCACCCTCGGCGACGGCCGAACGGTCGCGGTCGCGCGCCAAGTGGATTGCATCGGCGATTCCTGCCCGCGACCGCAGCTGATGACCAAGAAGGCGCTCGGCCAATCCAGCCCGGGCGAAGTGGTCGAGGTGCTGGTCGACAACCCGACCTCGGTCGAGGCGTTGCCGCCGCTGTGCGCCGAACTGGGCGCCACGCACCTGGAAACGCGCAAGGCGGAGCGCTGCTGGCAGGTCTTCATCCGCAAGGATTGACGGAGGGCATCGCCGTGCACGGCGCGATCCAAATGCGTATTTTCGTCGGCCTGGTGATGCTGGTGAGCGTCGCCGCGCTGGCGTACACCTACGCCTTTCCGCCGCCCTCCATGCGCGTGAGCCGCGACGGCGTGCCGCACTTCACGCCGCCCGCGATCCATCCCGAAACCGGCGAGGCCATCGAAGTCAACCGGCTGATCCGCCATTTCAAGGGAGCGAAGCCATGACCTTCGACCTGCCCACCGTCCTGCTGCTGGTCGCGGCCCCGATCGCGTTCTACGTCCTCTACGTCAGCCTGCTGCGCGACAGCCTCTAGGGGAAACGACATGGACCGCGCCAGCCTGGTCTTTTGCGTCCTTGCCCTGATCGCCTCGGTCGCGGTCAGCGCCGCCGGTTACGCCGTGTTCGCGCTGCCGGGCGAAGTTGCCGCCGCCGCGCGCACGCCGACCCCGGCGGAACGCCTGGGCGAGGTCGACCTCGGCGCCGGGTTCGGCAAGGTCTCGGTGCTCGACCTGATGGGCTATTACATGGAAAACCCGCCGGTCGCGGCGAGCGCGAGCGCGGCGCCCGCCAAGGCGCGCCGGTTCGGCGGATGCTGACGCCATGCGTGGTGCGGCCGCCCTCGCCTTCGGTTTCGCGCTCTCCCTTCCGGCGGCGCACGCGAGCGACTTTTCCTATGCCGACGACGCGGCGCCCTGGCTCGACGCGGGCGCGGTAGTGGTGGATTCCCGGCCGCTCGCGCTCTGCCGGAAGGGCAGCCTGAAGGGCGCGCGCTGCATTCCCGCCGGCGATCTGCTCGGGCCGCACCGCCGCCTTCCCAACCTGTTCGACATCCGTTGGGCGCTCGGCACCGCCGGCCTGACCGGAACGGAGACCGTCCTGGTGGTGGGCGACGAGCCGACCGCGCGCGACTTCGTGGCCGGAATTCTGTATCTCGCCGGCCAGCGGGAGGTCGCCGTGCTGCGCGCCCCGGTCGGCCGGAATTCCACCCACGCCGCTCCGGGAACCGGCCGGGGCATGACCCGGGAACGCGTGTACCTGGCTCCCGCCCGCGACGAATTATGGCGGTTGCGCGGCGACATCGTTTCCCGGCTGAACGACACCCCGGCCCTCGCCCTGATCGACGGACGCGGCGAAAGCGAATTCTGGGGCGAAACCGTGCGCGCCGCGCGCGGCGGACGCCTGCCGGGCGCGGAGAGCGCTCCGGCGGCCACGGTGCGCGCCGCGCTCGCGCGCGGCGAGACGATCATCGGCCCGCGCATGGGTGAACCCGTGGTCTACGCGCACGATCCGTACGACGGCATCGCCTATTTCACCTTGTTGCGGGCCGGCGCCGGGATCGCGGCGCGGGTTTACCCCGGCGGCTGGTCGGAATGGGCCGCCGACGGGAATTTACCCGCCGACGCCGCGACCTACCCCGACCGCGCCACGGAAACGACCGCCGCGAAACCACCTGCCCCGGCGCCTCGGGGCGCGACCGTTCTCGCCGGTTTGGCGCTGGCCGCGATTTTCGGCGCCGCCGGTTACTATTTCGGCCGCCGCCGCGCGAGGAACGCATGACGGCCGTATTCCTGCACGTCGCCACGCCCGAGGGCGGACCGATCGCCGCGGCGCTCGCGCGCGCCTGCGCCCGCGCCGGGAAGAGCTGGAGCTGCTTCCTCACCAACGACGGCGTGCGCGCGCTCGCCGATCCCGCGATCGTCGCGGCGCTCAAGCCGGGCGTGCGCGCGGTGGTGTGCGAACATTCGTGGCACCAGCACATGGGCGGCGCGGCCTGCCCGCTGGAACTCGGCAGCCAGACCGTCAACAGCGCCCTGATGGCCGAGGCCGGGCGCGTGGTCAGCGTGTAGGGGGCCCGGCATGACGCCGAAAAATATCCTCGTGCTCGGACGCCGCGATCACACCGAGGCGATGCGCGTCGCCTCCGGGCTGACCATTTTCGGCCACAAGGTGCGCATCGTGTTCATGACCGGCCCGGTCGAGGACACCGAGGAAAACGCGGCCAAGGCCGAACTGCTCGAACTGTCCGACATCGCCCCCGAAACCACGGTCGCGGCCATGGCCGACCAGTTGCCGGTGCTCGACGCGACCGGCTTGGCGACGGTGATCGCCGCCGCCGACCAAGTGATCAGCATTTGAGGCAACCATGCGGGTATTGGTGTTGGATGTTAGCCTGTTTCCCGACCGCGCGACGGTCAATGCGGCCGTCGCGCACTTGGCGCGGGACAGCGAGATCAGGCGGACGAAGCCGGCGCAGGACGCCGGAGACGCCGACTGGGACCGGGTATTGGCGGACGTGCTCGCCGCCGATCTGGTGATCACGACCTGAGCGACGAACGTCAATGCAACGGACGCGCGAGGCGTCCATTCAACGGGAGGTAACCCCATGAGACGGATATTTGCGTTTCTACTCGCGGCCGCGCTCGCCGGCATGGCGGGAGCGGCTTCGGCGGCCAGTCCGCTGGTCGACGTGAATTGGGTCAAGGCCAACGTCGGCAAGCCGAATGTCGTGTTCCTCGACACGCGCGGCGAAGGGCGCGCCGACTACATCCGCGCCCATATTCCGGGCGCGATCTACACCGACTACGGCAAGGACGGCTGGCGGGCGAAGGACAAGAACGGCACCCCGGCCATGCTGCCCGAGACGCCGGCGGTGGAAAAGCTGATCGGCGGCCTCGGCATCGACAACAAGACCCACGTCGTCATCGTCCCGAGCGGCACCAACGCTCTCGACATGGGCACCGCCGCCCGCATCTACTGGACCTTCAAGGCGATGGGGCACGACGAGGTGTCGATCCTCAACGGCGGCTGGCTCGCCTACGCCGTGGTCGACGAAAAGACCAAGCAGCCGGTCAATCCGGTCGAGACCGGCAACATCACGCCCAAGGCCAAGACCTTCAAGGCCAACGTGCGGGCCGACATGATCCCGTCCAAGGGCGACGTCAAGAAGGCGCTCGACGCCAAGACGCCGTTGGTCGACCACCGGCCGGCGGACTTCTATCTCGGCGTCACCCAGCATCCCTTGACCAAGCGGACCGGCACCATTCCCGGGGCCAAGAACCTGCCCGAGGCGTGGATCACGGAGAACAACAGCGGCAAGTTCCGCGACAAGGGGGCGCTCGAGAAGCTGTACGCGGCGGCGGGCGTGCCGACCAGCGGCGACCAGATCGCCTTCTGCAACACCGGCCACTGGGCCGCTCTCGGCTGGTTCGCGTCGTCCGAGATCCTCGGCAACAAGAAGGTCAAGATGTACGACGGCTCGATGGTCGAGTGGGCCAACGATCCGAACCTGCCGATCGAGGCGAAGATCAACGTCGGCAAGTAACCGCGTGAGTCGTCGGCTGGCCGGGCTGGCGCTGGCGGCGGCGGTTGCGACCGCCGCCGTCGGCAACGCCCGCGCCGCCGGCGAACACGAACGCCGCCTGGGCGCCGAGATCGCCGTGCTTCTCGGCGACGCCCGGCGCCTGACCGAACCGATGCCGGAGCCGCAACGCGCCGGCGTCGTCGAACGCATCAACGCCGGCCTCGGCGGCGTGCCCCTGCTGATCCGACAGGCGCGCGAAACCAACCCGAGCCTGCCGCCGGTTCCGCGCGAGGACCTCGCGGTGATCCGCAAGGCCCTGGCCGAGCGCCGGCTGGCCGCCGTCCTCGCGGGACTGGCAGCGCTGGCGCGGAGCTATCCCTTCGACGCCGCCGGAATCCTCCCCGCCGAAGCGACGCCGGAAAGGCTCGGCGCGGGCAAGGCGATCCACGACACCACCTGCGCCGGGTGCCACGACCATACCGACGCGGGCGCGGCGTTGCCGGCGCACGATCTCTTTCGATGGGCCAAGACCATGCCGGAAGGCGAATTCGCCGCGCGGCTTTATACCGGCGTTCGCGGCGACGCGTTGACGGCGCTCGCCAACCCGTTCGGGGCGGAAGATCTGGCCGCCCTGTTCGCCTATTACCGCCAGGGATCGACGAAATAAGGCGCGCCCCGATAGGGGCGAACTATTTATTGCGCGCGGGGATTCGCCCGCGCGCGTTAACGCGCCGAGTGTTCGAGCGCGTGGCGGATTTGTTCGGCCATCGCGGGCCAGGAATCGGTCGCGCCGCTCTTGCGGAAAATCACCCGTCCCCGGCGATCGAGGATGAGCGTGGTCGGCACCTGGGCGAGCGCCACCGCGGTGCCGTAGGGAATCGCGGTTCCGTCGGCGAGATAAAGGTTATTGTCTTCGCGGCCCTTGCTGCCCGAGTCCGCGAACGGCAGGCGGTAATTGTTGCGATCGGCCCAGCGGTAACTGGTCGCGGCGTCCTCGCGGAAATTGAGCAGAACAAAAGCGATGTCGGCGCGGTCCTTCAGGGAATCGAACAGCTTCTGGAACGCGGGCATCTCGACCCGGCAGGGCGGGCACCAGGACCCCCAGAACTGGAGGACGACGAGCTTGCCCCGGAGCGCGGCGATCGAGGTTCGGGTCCCGTCGCGCAGGGTGAAGCCGAGATCGAAATAGCGGGCACCCGTTTCCCAGCCGGTCGGCGCACGCGCCGCGTCGGCGGCCGGAGGATAAGGGCCGAGCGCGCCGGCCCATTTGTCCCGCTCGAACACGATCCGGTCGTCGACCGCGTAGGGGACGCAATGGCTGGAAAGCCGGTCGCAGCGTTCGGCCGCGTCCGCGATCGCGTCTTCGGCCGAGGTTTGGCCCTTGGCCCAGGCCCACGAACCGCCCGGGCCGATCAGGAACGCCTTGTGGCCGGGCGCCGCGCGGTATTCGCGCGCGAACGCCTCCCGCCCCGCGTCGCCGAGGTGGGGAATGCGCGCCGGATCGAAGGGATCGGCGGCCGACGCCGCCGGCAGTCCGACGGCGAAGGCCAGGATTGCCAGGGCCGCCCGCACCGCGCGGCTCAGTTGATCGGCTGGGTGATGGTGAAGGCGCCGCGGATATCGCCGGCCTTGAACCCGCGCGCCCGGTCGCCGGGATAGCGCCGGTCGAGGACCGCGACCACTTCCGGCGCGATCTGGCCGCCGTGACACACGAGGCAGGGGCGCTCCGCCGTCGGGATCGCCTTCATGTAGCGAAACTCCTTCTTGCCCCCTTCGCTCACGATCTCGGCGTACTCCATGGCCGCCAAGCTCTCGCCCGCCGCCTTGCGCACCTCGAATTTCTCCAGGACCGCCTTTTCCCACCCATCCGGCGCGTTGGCGCGATTGCGCACCTTGAGACTGGTGCGCGCGACGCGCCAGCCTTCCTTTTTCGAAATCTCGGCGGCGATCGCCGGCGCCCGCTCGTTGCAGACCTCGATCGCCTTGCTCGGGCCGCCGGCCGTCATGGCCTGGGAGAGTTCGTTGCCGAGGGTGCCGGCGAGCGTCTTGACGGCGTTGCGGGCTCCCTCGGTGCGTGTCGCGATGTCGTCGGCCTTGGCCGCGCCGGACGCGGCCAGGACGGCCAGGACGGTATGTACGGCGATCCGAAACAGGACGCGATGGGACATGGACTCTCTCCAACTGGTTGGTGGCTTTTGCCGTCTATTAACACCCGCCCCGCGCGCCCGCAAATCAAACGGGGCGCGTCGTTTCCGACGCGCCCCGCGAATCAGTCTCAATATCCGACGCGAACTTAGATGTAATGCTCACGGAGCGGCGCGAAGCCGTTGAAGCCGATCGAGGCGTAGGTGGTGGTGTAGGCCCCGGCCGACATCAGCCGCAGCCGGTCGCCCGCCTTGAGGGCGTCGGGCAACCGGTAGCCGGCTTTCTCGTAGAGGGTGTCGACGCTGTCGCAGGTCGGCCCGGCGATCACCACCCGGCTGGAGCGCCCGCCGACGCCGGCGGCGCGGATGCGGTACTGGATCGCCTCGTCCATGGTTTCGGCGAGGCCGCCGAACTTGCCGACGTCGAGGTAGACCCAGCGCGACGCGTCCTTGTAGCCGCGCTTGGCGACCAGCACGACTTCGCTTTCCAAAACGCCCGCGTCGCCGACCACCGAACGGCCCGGCTCGATGATCATTTCGGGCAGCGCGTTGCCGAAATGGCGGGTCATGGCCTTCATGATGGTTTCGGCGAAGGAGTCGAATTCGGGGATGTCTTCCCGGTAATGGGCCGGGAACCCGCCGCCCAGGTTGAGCATCTTGATCTCGATGCCGTGATGGCGGAGATCGGAAAACACCATCGCGGCGCGGCCGATGGCCACGTCCCATTGCATCGGGTCGGTCTGCTGCGAGCCGACGTGGAAGGAGAGCCCGTAGGCGTCGAGGCCGAGGGTGCGCGCGCGGATCATCAGGTCACGGGCCATGTCCAGGTCGCAGCCGAACTTGCGCGACAGCGGCCATTGCGCCCCGCCGTTGGAGGTGATGATGCGGCAGTAGACCCGGGACCCCGGAGCGGCGCGGGCGAGCTTGTCCAGCTCCTCGGCGCTGTCGAAGGCGTAGAGGTCGACGCCCTTGGCGAAGGCGCCGGCGATGTCGGATTCCTTCTTGACCGTGTTGCCGTAGGAGATCGCGCGCGGCTTGGCGCCGGAGGCGAGGCAAGCGTCCACTTCCTGCAGGCTGGCGGCGTCGAAGCAGGAGCCGAGCCCGACCAGCAGGTCGAGCACCGGGCGCGCCGGGTTGGCCTTGACCGCGTAATAGACGTCGGCCACCGGCAGTTCGCGCTTGAGGGTTCGGTAGCGATCGCGGACCACGTCCAAATCCACCACCAGGCAGGGCGTGGGCGGACGATCGGCGAGGAAGCGTTCGATTTTGGGAGTCATGGTCGTTTCACCGCAAGGGGGCGCGGACGCCGAACGGGCGCCGCGACACGGGCAAAAGCCTCAAGGGCGGGCGCAATTCGCGCGGCCCCTCAGGCGCGGTCCCGACCCGGAAGGGCGGACCGCTTGACGATGTTTGCGGAAAGGACCGCCCCGGACTTCACGTTAGCCGGGCGGCATCCGCGGTGCGCATCAGACTGCAAAGCAGACATGGTGTCCCTCCAGTCGAGAACCATCCACCTTGCCGGTGACCCCGTCGCCGCATAAACACCCCTCATGATGGGGGCCAGAGGCACGTGCGCGTCCGCCGGTGGGCCCTACATACGCCGATCACGTGCGATTTCAAGAAAATTTTTCATCGGACTGTCATTTTCTCCGCGAGTGTGTCCGAACGACACGATCGCGACAAACGCGCGGCGGAAAATGTGACAGAAGAGTTAACGTGCGCGGTTGCGGCGGCGTCTCCGGCGAACCTGAAACCGAGGTCAAGCGACGCCGAACCGGCGGGAGAGCGGCGGAATCCGATTCCGAGTCGGGATAGGCTCTGGGGAAATACCTTCAGATCAACCCGGCGAGCGGCGACGACGGGTCGGCGTAGAGCTTCCTCGGCATGCGCCCGGCGAGGTAGGCGAGCCGCCCGGCGGCGACCGCGTGGCCCATGGCGCGGGCCATGCGCACCGGGTCCTTGGCCTCGGCGATGGCGGTGTTCATCAGGACTCCGTCGCAGCCGAGTTCCATCGCCACGGCGGCGTCCGAGGCGGTGCCGACCCCGGCGTCGACCAGGACCGGAACCTTGGCCTGCTCCACGATCAGCCGGATGTTGACCTTGTTCTGGATGCCGAGCCCGGAGCCGATCGGCGCGCCCAAGGGCATGATCGCGGCCGCGCCGGCCTCTTCCAGGCGCTTGGCCATGATCGGGTCGTCGTTGCAGTAGACCATGACCTGGAAGCCCTCGCGCACCAGGACCCCCGTCGCCTCCAGGGTCTCGATCATGCGCGGATAGAGAGTCTTGGGATCGCCCAGTATCTCCAGCTTGACCAGGTCCCAGCCGCCCGCCTCGCGCGCGAGCCTGAGCGTGCGCAGCGCGTCCTCGGCGGTGTAGCAGCCGGCGGTGTTGGGCAGATACGTGTATTTCCTGGGATCGATGAAGTCGGTCAGCATCGGCTTCTTGGGGTCGTCCAGGTTGACCCGGCGCACGGCGACGGTGACGATTTCGGCGCCCGAGGCCTCCAGCGCCAGCCGGTTGGTCTCGTAGTCCTTGTACTTGCCGGTGCCGACGATGAGCCGCGAGCGGAAGCGCCGCCCGGCCACCTCCCAACTGTCCTCATCCGAGGAGGCCCGGCCCGCATCGTCGGGCAGACCCCCGCCGATGAAATGAACGATCTCGATCCGGTCGCCCTCCCCCAGCGGCGTCGCGCCGTAACGCGACTTGGGCACCACCTCGCGGTTGCGCTCGACCGCGACCTTGCGCGCGTCCATCCCGATCCGCGCCAGAAGGTCGGCGACGGTCAGGGGCGCTTCGAACGCGCGGGCTTCGCCGTTGACGGTGAGTTGCATGGGTGTCGGCCTGCTCCGGATACGTTAATTATTAAGTATGGGCTCCCGTGCCCCCTTGCGCAACGGGAGCGCGCGGGCGAATCGTCATGCGAATGCATGCCTATCGGCATGACGCGCGCATTAAATAATGCGCCCCTATCGGGGCGACGGAAATCGCATGGTTTGCCGTTCGGGGGGCGTGATATAACGCGTTAGAAACCTCCCGAAAAGATTGTCATGGCGACACGCATCCTGGTCCTCAACGGCCCCAACCTCAACCTGCTCGGCACCCGCGAGCCCGGCATTTACGGCCGCGAGACCCTGAAGGATATCGAGGCCGCCTGCCGGCGCCGCGCCAAGGCGCTCGGCGCGAGCGTCGAATTCCGCCAAAGCAACACCGAGGGCGAACTGGTGGACTGGGTCCAGCAGGCCAAGAAAACATTCGACGTCCTGATCGTCAACGCCGGGGCTTACACCCACACCTCGGTCGCGCTGCTCGACGCACTGCTCGCCTGCGCGATGCCCACCATCGAGGTTCACCTCTCCAACATCCACCGGCGGGAAGCCTTCCGCGCCAACTCCTACATCTCCAAGGCCGCCGCCGGGATCGTCATGGGCCTCGGCGGCAAGGGCTACGAACTGGCGGTCGAGGCCGCCGTTCATCTTGCTTCGACCAAATCCAAGACCCGCAAACCCAGGCGGAGAAAATCCTGATGGCCGACGACAAGAAAAAAGAGCCCGCCAAGGGCGCGACGGGCGGCATCGACGCCGACAAGGTGCGCGAGCTCAACCGCCTGCTCGCCGAAACCGGCCTCGACGAAATCGAATACGCGGGACCCGATTGGCGCGTGCGGGTGGTACGCCGCGCCGCAGCCGGACCGGCCGCGGCGGCCGGACCCGCTCCCGCGCACGCCCCGACCGCCGCTCCCGCCGGCAAGGCCGCCGACGCGGCCGCCGACCATCCGGGTACGGTCAAGTCGCCCATGGTCGGGGTCGCCTACACCTCGGCCGATCCCGCGTCCCCGCCCTTCGTCCGGGTCGGCGACCAGGTCGCCGAGGGCCAGACCCTGTTGCTGATCGAGGCGATGAAGGTCTTCAACCCGATCAAGGCGCCGCGCGCGGGCAAGGTCACGCGCATCTTCATCGCCTCCGGCACGCCGGTCGAGTACGGCGAGCCGCTGGTGCTGATCGAGTAGCGGCGGCCGGGCCGATCCCATGTTCGACAAGGTGCTGATCGCCAACCGGGGCGAAATCGCGGTCCGCATCTTGCGCGCCTGCCGCGAAATGGGCATCCGCACCGTCGCCGTCCATTCCACCGCCGACGCCGACGCCATGCACGTGCGGCTCGCCGACGAATCGATCTGCATCGGCCCGCCGCCCGCGCGCGAGAGCTATCTCAACAAGTCGGCGATCCTGTCGGCGGCCACCATCAGCGGCGCCGACGCCATCCACCCCGGTTACGGCTTTCTCTCCGAGAACGCCGAATTCGCCGCCATGACCGAGGAGCACGGCTTCACTTTCATCGGCCCGTCGCCCGAGCACATCCGCCTGATGGGCGACAAGATCGCTGCCAAGCGCTCCGCGCGCGGCATCGGCCTGCCGGTGGTGCCGGGCACCGACGGCCCGGTCGGCGGCGACGACGAAGCGCTGCGCGCCGCCCAGGACATGGGCTATCCGGTGCTGATCAAGGCGGTCGCCGGCGGCGGCGGGCGCGGCATGAAGCCGGCCAAGGACAAGAGCGAGCTGTCGTCGGCCCTCAAGCTCGCCCGCGCCGAGGCGGAGGCCGCTTTTGGAAATTCCGACGTCTACATCGAGAAATACCTGCGCCGGCCGCGCCATATCGAGGTCCAAATTCTGGCCGACCTGCACGGCAACGTCGTCCACTTGGGCGAGCGCGACTGTTCGCTCCAGCGCCGTCACCAGAAGCTGATCGAGGAAGCCTTCTCGCCCGCGCTCAACGCCGACCAGCGTTCCGCCATCGGCGGGACCACCGCCGCCGCGCTGCGCGGCCTCGGCTATCGCAGCGTCGGCACGGTCGAGTACCTGTTCGAGGACGGGCAGTTCTATTTCATCGAGATGAACACCCGGCTCCAGGTCGAGCATCCGGTGACGGAAATGGTCTGCGGTCTCGACCTGGTGCGCGAAATGATCCGCGCCGCCGCCGGCCGGCCGCTCGGCTTCACCCAGGACGACATCCGTTTTTCCGGCCACGCCATCGAGTGCCGCATCAACGCGGAAAATCCTGACACCTTCATGCCGTCCCCCGGCCGGATCGGCGACTATCACGCGCCCGGCGGTCTCGGGGTGCGGGTGGATTCGGCGCTGTACTCGGGCTATACTGTGCCTTCCTATTACGACAGCATGGTCGCCAAGCTGATCGTCTACGGCGCCAACCGCAACGAATGCCTGATGCGGTTGCGCCGAGCGTTGGAGGAATACGTGATCGACGGCATCGACACGAGCATACCGCTGCACCGGCGGGTGATCGCCGACCCGGCGTTCGTCAACGGCGACTACGACATCCGCTGGCTGGAGGAATTCGCCGCGCGCCCAAAGGCGTGAGCCCACCCGCGATGGCCGAACGAGCGATCCTGGTGACCGAGAAACTGACCCCCGAGCTGCTGCTCAAGGCCTACGCCGCCGGGGTATTCCCCATGGCGCAAAGCCGCGACGACCGGCACGTGTTCTGGGTCGACCCCAAGACGCGCGGGGTCCTGCCGCTCGACCGGTTCCACGTGCCGCGCAGCCTGCAGAAGCTCCTCAAAAAGAACCCGTTCGAAATCCGCGTCAACACCGCCTTCGACCAGGTGATCGCCAAGTGCGCGGAAGCGTGGAAGAACCGCCGCGACACCTGGATCAACGCCGAGATCGTCAAGGCGTATACTCAGCTGCACCGCATGGGCTTCGTTCATTCGATCGAGGTCTGGCTCAACGGCAGGCTGGTGGGCGGGCTTTACGGCGTCGCCTTGGGCGGCGCGTTCTTCGGCGAAAGCATGTTTTCGCGCGTCTCGGGCGCGAGCAAGGTCGCACTGGTGTTCCTGGTCGAACGGCTGCGGGCGGGCGGATTCAAACTGCTCGACACCCAGTTCGTGACCGATCACCTGCGCCGGTTCGGCGCGGTCGAAATTCCGGCGCGGCGGTACCTGGAGATGCTCGAGGACGCGCTCGCCGCCAAGGCGCGTTTCTATTTCGATCGCGCGTCGGGCGAGGTCGCGGCCGGATTGGAATCCCTGTTCCGGCAATCCAAGACCCAGACGTCGTAGACCGGGTGTTCGAGCGCGGACAAGGCCGGGCTTGAGGCGAACATCCAGCCGCGAAACACGCTGGTCGGCGGCTCGCCCCGACGCACTTCCCAGATATCGAGAAAAACGGTCCTTTCCGGCGTTTCCTCCGGCGGGCGCTTGTCGCACACGCGGGCGATGATTTCGAGGGTGCCGAAGCGGACCACGTCGCCGACCGGCGCTTCGATGGTGGAAATGCGCGCGGTCACCTTGTCGAGTCCCTGCAACACCGCCGTGTCGTAGGTGACGGCGCCCGCCGGCCCGGAAACCAACGCGCCGACGAACGCGGGGACGAGGCCGAGGGCGGCGACGCGCGCGCGGGCGAATGCGCTCATGCCACCCGCTCGACTTCGTCCTCGACCGCCGGCAGGTCGAACCAGAACGTGCTGCCCTTGTGCGGGACGCTTTCGAATCCGATCTCGCCGCCCATGCGTAAAATGAGTTGGCGGGAAAGCGCCAGACCGATCCCGGCGCCTTCGATCTGGCCCGCTTCGTGCCCCAGGCGCTGAAAGGGCTCGAACACCCGGTCCTGAATTTCCCGCGGGATGCCTATGCCGGTGTCGGCGACCGCGATGCGGACCCGGCCGTCGGGCCGTCGGGCGCAGGTCACCGTCGCCGTTCCTCCGGGTCGATTGTACTTGACCGCATTGACGAGAAGATTGAGCAGGATTTGCCGCGTCCAGAGGGGATCGCCGACAAATCGGGTTTCGGTTCCCGTGGTTCCGGCATCGTTGACGATGGCGACGCCGCGGGCCTTGGCCTCTTCGCTCACCATGTCCACGCATTGGCGGGACAGATCGGCCGAGGACATGGCGATGAACGACCGGGGCTCTCCCTGACTTTCGAACTCGGCGAACTCGAGGATGTTGCTGAGGAGCTCGAGCAGATGCTGTCCGCTCTTGAGAACGATGGCGAGATATTCGCGGGTTTGCGCCTCCGGCATCTTGCCGATGCCCAATTCGACCATCTGGGCGAAGCCGAGAATGGCGTTGAGCGGCGTGCGCAGTTCGTGGCTCATGGACGCCAGGAACTTGGTTTTGGTCTCGCTGGCCTGTTCGGCCACGCTGCGGGCGCGCTCGACTTCGCCCAGCGCGTGCATCTGGTCGGTGACGTCCTCGCGCACGATCAGGGTGCCGCCGTCGCGGGTGCGATGATGGGTGAAGTTGAACCAACGTTCGTGCCCATCCGCGTCCCGGAAGAGGACCTCGATCGGCTCCAGGGAGCGGAAACACCGGATGCGCCGTTCCAGCCAATCGCGATCCTTGCCGACGAAACCGCCGCGCTCGAACAGGGTTTCGACCATTCCGGCGAACGGCAGGCCGATCTTGATGACATCGCGCATCATCGTCGGGAAGCGCGCGAAAACCTCGTTGAACAGCACGAGCCGCTCGTTCTTGTCGAACAGGGCGACGCCGTCTTTCATGCTTTCGAGAGCGGTCAGCAAAAGTTCCTGGGTCGAGCGTAACTGTTCTTCCATCCGCTTGTTCTCGGTGATATCGGCGCGCACCAGAAAGGTGCCGCCGTCCCGGGTGCGGTAATGGCTCGACGAAATCCATCGCTCGCCGGCGGGACCGCGTTGCCGGCTCAAGGACGTGCCTAGGGAGCGAAACAGGCGAATGCGCTCCTCGATCCATTCTTCGCCGACGCCGAGGTAATTGCCGCGCCGGACCAGCGCCGTGACCTCATCGCGCAGCGACAATCCCGGCTTCAGGATATCGCCGATGACCGACACGCCGCGAGCATATCCTTCGTTGAACAGAACCAGCCGTTCGTCCTTGTCGTAGAGCGCGACGCCGGCGGCGATACTGTCGACCGCGACTTGCAGCAGGTGCTGGGAAGTCTCGAGCGCCGCTTCCGCCCGCTTGCGTTCGGTAATGTCGGTGCCGATCCGGAGCGTGCCGCCGTCGCGCGTGCGATAATGGCGGACCAGGTGCCAGCGCTCGCTCCCGTCGGGATCGCGCCGGTGCAATTCGACCGGCTCCAGATCGCGGAACTTGCGGATGCGCTCGGCGATCCAATCGGGGCTGGCGTCCTCGTAACCGCCGCCGGCGGCGATCGTTTTGACGAAATCGTCGAAGCGAATCCCGGATGCGAGCGCGCCGGAAAAGCTCTCGAGATTCCTCGCCAGGCCTTGGTTGTACAAGACCAGCCGCTCGTCCTTGTCGAACAAGGCGATGCCGCCGGCGATGGTGTCGAGCGCGGTTTGCAGCAGTTGGCGCGAGGACTCGATTTCCGCTTCGGCGCGCTTTTGTCGGGTTATATCGGTGCGGACCAGGAACGTGCCGCCGTCACGGGTGCGGTAATGGTTCACGAGCGCCCAACGCTTGCCGCCATCGGGGTCGCGCATGTGGGCTTCGAACGATTCCAAGGCGCGGAAACGGCGAACGCGCTCGTTCACCCAGGCTTCGTCCGCGGCAACATAGGCGCCCTGGCCCACCAAATGCCGGATCACTTCGGTGAAGGCTACGCCGGGCCTGATAAAGCCGCCCAATTGCGGCCGGGTGCCGATGTAATTGCTGTTCCACATCACCAGGCGTTCGTCCTTGTCGAACAGGGCGACGCCGGCGGCGATGCTTTCAAGCGCGTCTCGCAGCAGATCGCGCGAGGACTTCAAGTCGGCTTCCGCCTTCCGGCCGGCGGTGATGTCCTCGCGGATCAGGAGCGTCCCGCCGTCGCGGTCGCGGTAGTGATGGACTTTGATATGGAGATCGCGCCCGAGAATATCCCGCGACCGGTATTCGACCGGCTCCAAGGCGCGAAACGCGCGCAACCGGTTCGGAATCCAGTCGTCGCCGGCATCGGCATAGAATCCCCTGCGATGGAGCGATCGGATTTCTTCCTCGAACGACATGCCGATGCGGAATTCGCTGATGACCCGCGACACGGCGAGATGGTAGCTCTGGTTGTACATGATCAGCCGCTCGTCCTTGTCGAACAGCGCGACGCCGTCGGAAAGGCTGTCGATCGCGTCGGCGAGGCGCTGGCGAACGGTCGCCAGCTCCGACTCGGTCCGCTTGCGTTCGGTGATGTCCTCGCGGATCAGGAACGTGCCGCCGTCGCGGGTCCGGTAGGGCCGCAAAAACGCCCAGCGCTCCTTACCCCCCGGGTCGCGCAGGTGAACCTCAGCCGCTTCCAGGCCGCGGAACTGGCGCAATCGTTCGTCGACCCATCGGCGGTCGCCGCCGCCGTAGACGCCTTTTTCGGTCAGGTACGTGACGATTTCCGTGATCGATATGCCCGGCCTCACGAACTCGCGCAGGGCGGGCGAAGTCGAGACATAGCCTTCGTTGTGCACCACCAGCCGTTCGTCCTTGTCGAACAGGGCGGCGCCGTCCTTGAGGCTGTCGAGCGCGGTTTGCAGCAGATCGCGGGATTGCTCAAGCTCCAGGCTCCTTCGGCGCATTTCCCAAGATGTGCCGGCCGCCACAAAAGCGATCACCACGATCCCCGCGAGCAGGGCCTCATCCACCTCCAAAACCTCGTGCCGTTGGACCCACGCCAGCAGGCCATCCCCCAGTTCGACGATCGCAAAGATTCCATAGAGCGCGACGAACAGCGCGAACGCCGCCGCGGCGACGGCCGCGGGCGATTTGCTCGAGGACGCGAGCCGCGTGCGGATTTTGGCGCCGAAACCCATGTGCGCGCGTTCTTTCCCCCTTATCCGAGGCGGCGCGAACCCGGAAGCCGCCCCCGCGTCAATTCTTGCCCTTGTCGCCGCCGGTCGCGAGAAAGATGATTTCGCCGACCTGGTCTTCGAGCGAACGCCAGTCGCGGGTCTTGCGGACGGCGCCTCCCGGCGCAATTCGCTCCGACGCGCGTCCCGGCTCCAGGCGCACGTACTTGCCGCCGAGGATGCCCTCGCTGTCGACCGCCGCGACCGTGTCGACGGGCAGCCTCACGTCCGGCGCGATCGTCATGGTCACGATCGCATCGAAGGTCTGGGGGTCGAGGCGCTGGCCGGTCACGGTGCCGACCTTGATGCCGCTGATGCGCACGTCGCTGCCCTTGGCGAGCCCGCCGATCTTGGCGAAATGGGCCGTGACGGCATAGCCCTGGGTCGCGCGCACCTGGGCGGTCTGCTGGAAGAAATAGACGAAGATGCCCGCGACCATCAGCACTACCGCGCCGAGCACGGTTTCGACGAGATTGCGTCCGATCATGGCCGGGTTCCTTCTTTTGCCGGAGCCGGGGGGGGCGTATTGCGCTTGGCGCGCGCGGCACGGCCCTCGGCGATGATGAGGTCGAGCAGTTCGGAGACGATCAGCGCATCTTGGGTGTGGGTGATGGCCCCGCCCGGCTTGATGACCGCGTCTTCGCCGCCCACCAGCAGCACCACGAACTTGGAGCCGAACAAGCCGTCGGTGTGGATGGCCGCCGCGGTGTCTTGCGGCAACTTAACGTCGGAATCCAGGCGCAGGGTCAGCCGGGCGCGATGGTTGGCGTCCAGTTCCGCCTTGGCCACCTTACCGACGCGGATGCCGCCGAGACGCACCGGGTCGCCCGGAAACAGTCCATCGATCCGGTTGAAGGTGGCGCCGATTTCGTAGCCGGTCGCCTGACCGGCCGCGTGCGTGCGCCCGGCCTGAAAAAAACCCAGCACCAGCAGCAGCGATGAAAGCGCGACGGCGCCGACCGCGATTTCCTTGGTTTCGCCGCGCATCGGATTACGTCGGCCTCCAAGGGTCATAATCGGCGGTGGTCGCGGCATGATGTCCGCCTTGGAACTCGTGTCCGCGGGGACGATAGGCGTCCGCGGTGCCGGTGGGATTGGCCTGATGCGGTTTTTGCCACGGCCGCGCCTCGGCCGCGGTCTGGGTAAGCGGCTGATCGACCGTGTGGTGCAGCCACGCGTGCCATTCGGCGGGAATCTTGGAGGCCTCGTTGGCGCCTTTGTAGATCACCCAGCGCCGTTCTCGCCCGTGCAACCGCCGCCCGCGCGCGCGGTAATAGCGGTTGCCGAATTCGTCGGCGCCGACCCGAACGCCCCGGAACAGGGTGTAGATCAGTGTGCCCAATGTCGCCATCGTTCGCTCCTCGCTCTGTCCGGCGAGGATAGCATCCCGCCGACGGAATAGTTCACGGCGCCGCGGCCCAGCCGACCCACGCCGAAACGCCGCGGTTGAACCGTCGTGAACGCGAGCGACTCCGCTTTCCTAAAGCCATTCGCGCCACGGGAATAGTTAGGAAAATCCCGCGTATGGACCGTCCGGGGGCGCGGGCGCGCTCCCGCCGATCCACGATAACCCGTTGTAAAAAAATCGTAATTCACCGGATTGTCCGAGACTTCCCCGACCGCGTCGCGACCTTTCAGACAGGGTTTCAGCCTCGCCCGCTTAACCCCTTGTTAGCACTACATGTTGTAAAAAATATGTACAACAAACGCTAGATATGGAGTTTCCGATTGCTCCGAGAATCACGCTGGGCTAGATTTTGCCCCTCGCCATCGAGACAACCACCGTATCTAGCACATTGTTGGTGTCGTATCGAGAGGCTGGGCACTCGAAAGCCGGCGAATCAAGCCGACGTCGGGAGAGGCAACAAACGGGGGCTTGAGGTCTTCTGGATGGCGTCCCGCGAGGGGTGCGCGTTCTTCGAAGTCCGATCACTCCCATCACGCAACGGACGGACCGGGCTCTCGGCCAGCGAGGCCGGACCGAGAAAAACATAAGAGGGGACAATGCGTATCGCGCGTCGTTACACCAAGGAAGGCGAAACCCCCTACGGCGGGATCGAATTCAAGGTCACATCCAGCGAAATCCGAAATCCCGACGGCTCGGTGGTGTTCCGGCTCGAACGCCTCGAGGCCCCGGCGCACTGGTCGGACGTCGCCTGCGACGTGCTGGCCCAGAAATATTTCCGGAAAGCGGGCGTTCCCGCCCGCCTCAAGCGGGTCGAGGAAAACGGCGTGCCGTCGTGGCTCTGGCGCCACGTCGCCGACGAGGACGCGCTGGCCGGATTGCCCAAGGGCGAACGCATGGTCGGCGAAACCTCGGCCAAACAGGTGTTCGAGCGCATGGCGGGGACCTGGACCTATTGGGGCTGGAAGGCCGGCTATTTCGACGGCGAGGCGGACGCGCGCTCCTATCACGATGAAATGTGCCACATGCTCGCCGCCCAGATCGGCGCACCCAATTCGCCGCAATGGTTCAACACCGGCATGCATTGGGCCTACGGCATCGACGGCCCGGCGCAAGGGCACCATTACGTCGATTTCCGCACCGGCAAGCTGGTTCGTTCGACCTCGGCCTACGAACACCCGCAGCCGCACGCCTGTTTCATCCAGAGCGTCGATGACGATCTCGTCAACGAAGGCGGGATCATGGACCTGTGGGTGCGCGAGGCACGCCTGTTCAAGTACGGCTCGGGCACCGGCTCCAACTTCTCGCGGCTGCGCGGGGAAAACGAAAAGCTCTCCGGCGGCGGGCGTTCGTCCGGCCTGATGAGCTTCCTCAAGATCGGCGACCGGGCCGCGGGCGCCATCAAATCGGGCGGCACCACGCGGCGCGCCGCCAAGATGGTGGTGGTCGACGTCGATCACCCCGACATCGAGCAGTTCGTCGACTGGAAAGTGCGCGAAGAACAGAAAGTGGCGGCCCTGGTCGCCGGCTCGCGCCTCGCCAACAAGCATCTCAACGAGATCATGGCCGCGTGCAACACCGACGGGATGGGCGGCGAGGACCGCTTCGAGCCGACCCGCAACCCGGCCTTGAAGCGCGCCGTCCGCGGCGCGCGCCAGGCGATGATCCCGGACAGCTACATCCGTCGCGTCATCCAGTTCGCGCGCCAGGGGTATTCGGCGATCGACTTCCCGGTCTTCAACACCGATTGGGATTCGGAAGCCTACATGACCGTGAGCGGTCAGAACTCCAACAACACCGTCCGCGTGACCAACGACTTCCTCGACCGCGTCGTCGACGACGGCGAATGGCCGCTCATCCGCCGGGTCGACGGCAAGGTCGCCAAGACCGTCAGCGCCAAGGAACTGTGGGAGCGGATCGCCCATGCCGCCTGGGCCTCGGCCGATCCCGGCCTGCAGTTCGACACCACCATCAACGAGTGGCACACCTGCCCGGAATCGGGGCGGATCAACGCGTCCAACCCGTGCTCGGAGTACATGTTCCTGGACGACACGGCGTGCAATCTCGCCTCCCTCAACCTGTTGCCGTTCCTGGGCAAGGACAGCCTGTTTGACGTCACGCGCTTCGAGCACGCGGTCAGGCTGTGGACGCTGACTCTCGAAATCTCGGTGACCATGGCGCAGTTCCCGTCGCCGCGCATCGCCGAGCTGTCCTACGAATTCCGCACGCTGGGCTTGGGCTTCGCCAACATCGGCGGCTACCTGATGGCCGCCGGCATTCCCTATGATTCGGCCGAAGGGCGCGCGATCTGCGGCGCCGTTTCGGCGCTGCTGACCGGGGCCGCCTACGCCGCGTCCGCCGAAATGGCGGGCGAGATGGGCGCTTTCCCGCGCTATGAAGCCAACCGCGACGCGATGCTCCGGGTCGTCCGTAACCATCGCCGCGCGGCGCACGGCGCCGGCGGCGGCTACGAAGGTCTCACGGTTCTGCCGGTGCCGCTCAACGGCTCCGACTGCCCGGACGCGGACCTGGCGGCCGCCGCGCGCATGATCTGGGATCGCGCGCTGGAACTCGGCCAGGCGCACGGCTTCCGCAACGCGCAAGTGAGCGTGGTCGCCCCGACCGGAACCATCGGCCTGGTGATGGATTGCGACACCACCGGTATCGAGCCCGATTTCGCCCTGGTCAAGTACAAGAAGCTCGCCGGCGGCGGTTACTTCAAGATCATCAACCGGATCGTGCCGCGCGCGCTTCGTGCGCTCGGCTACGCCGAGGAGGAGATCGGCGAAATCGTCCGCTACGCGGTCGGTCGCGGGACCCTCAAGGGCGCGCCGGGCGTAACCCACGACGTGCTGCGGGCGCACGGCTTCACCGACGAAGCGTTGGCCAAGATCGAATCCTCGCTCGCGAGCGCCTACGACATCCGCTTCGTGTTCAACAAGTGGACGCTGGGCGAGGCGTTCTGCACCGACGTGCTCAAGATCGACGCCAAGCGGCTCGACGAGATGGACTTCGACCTGCTCGCGGCGCTCGGTTTCGCCAAGGCCGACATCGACGCCGCCAACACCTATGTCTGCGGCGCCATGACCCTCGAGGGCGCGCCGTACCTGAAGCCGCAGCACCTGCCGGTGTTCGATTGCGCGAGTCCCTGCGGACGCAACGGCAAGCGGTTCCTCTCGGTCGAAAGCCACATCCGCATGATGGCGGCGTCGCAGCCGTTCATTTCGGGCGCGATTTCCAAGACCATCAACATGCCGAACGCGGCCACGGTCGCCGACTGCCAGAACGCGTACATGCTGTCCTGGCGGCTCGGGCTCAAGGCTAACGCCCTCTACCGCGACGGCTCCAAGCTGTCGCAGCCGTTGAGCGCGGCGCTCCTCGCCGACGAGGGCGACGAGGCCGAGGACATGGCCGAGCGCATCGCCGCCGCCGCCCCCGTCCAACGCGCGGAACTGGTCGCCGAGCGCGTGATCGAGCGGGTCGTCGAGCGCGTGGTCGAGCGCGTCAAGCGCGATCGCGAGCGTCCGCCCAGCCGGCGCAAGGGCTACACCCAGAAAGCGATCGTCGGCGGCCACAAGGTCTACCTGCGCACCGGCGAATACGGCGACGGCCGGCTGGCTGAAATTTTCGTCGACATGCACAAGGAAGGTGCCGCCTTCCGCAGCCTGATGAACAATTTCGCCATCGCCATCTCGATCGGGCTTCAGTACGGCGTGCCGCTCGAAGAATACGTCGAGGCGTTCACCTTCACCCGCTTCGAGCCCGCCGGACTGGTCCAAGGCAACGACGCGATCAAGTCGGCGACCTCGATCATCGACTACATCTTCCGCGAGTTGGCCGTTTCCTATCTCGGACGCAACGACCTTGCCCACATCCAGCCCGACGACCTGAAACCCGACAGCCTCGGCGGCGGCAACAACGAAGGTGACCTGCCGGGCGCGGCCGAAGGCGCGATCCCGCCGGCGGCGAGCCAAGGCTATGTCCGCTCCAAGCTCATGGTCATCAAGGGCGCCAAGGGCGCCGTGGCCACCGCCGTCATGTCCGGCCCGGCCGCGGCCGTGACCCCGGCCGCGCAGGGGGCGTACGCCCTCAGCGTCGACGCGGAGGTGGTGACGGCGGTCGATACCCGCCTCGACCAGATCCGCGAAGCCCGCATGAAGGGCTACGAGGGGGATCCCTGCGGCGAGTGCGGAAACTTTACGCTGGTGCGCAACGGCACCTGTCTCAAATGCAACACATGCGGCTCCACCACGGGGTGCTCCTGATGGCGCGCATGGTGTGCGATCGTTCCTCCCTGGGAAACTTGGGGCGCTCCCCGGACTGCTAACGTCCGGGGGGCGCCCGATTTTTCCCCGTTCCTTTCCTTAATCGTCTCCTCCCGGCAGCCGGCCGAAACGCGCGTGTGAAAAAAGGCCACGGCGGTTACGGATGTGACGCCGGTAAATTTTTACGGTTGAAATCGGGGCGAATTCCATGCCCAATAGCCCTTAACAGCGTATCGAAAGCTTTTCGAAAAAAGCTGGCGCGGGGAAAATAATTCGACACTACGTGCCCGATTCGAGGAATACTTTTTCGTGGCGTCTTCGCGCAAAAAACCTTCCAAATCGCGCCGCAAATCCGCCGCCGGTCCTGATGCCGCCGACGGAACGCTGTTCGCGCGGCGCGGGCCGGTCGCGGCGCAACTCGCCGAAAACGAGCCGTTTCTCGCCAACGCCATCGCCCAGCTGGCTTCGGGCCGTCACCTCAGTTTCTACGTGATCGACGACGACCCGGTCATGGTGAAAATGATGGCGGAGCTGATCGCGCAGTCCGGGCACGCGGTCAAGTTCGCCACCTCCAGCCTGACGGCGCTGGCCGACATCCTGGTGCAGAAGCCGGACGTGGTGGTCGTCGACCTGATGATGGCGGACGTGGACGGCATCGAACTGTGCGCGATGTTGCGCGCGAAGCCGTCGACCGCCGCGACCAAGATCGTCGTGGTCTCGGCCAAGACCTACGAATTCGACCGCAAGCGCGCGCTCGCCGCCGGCGCCGACGGGTTCATCCAGAAACCGATTTCGCCCGAAACGTTCATGTCCCGGGTGCTGCGCATCGTCGAGGATAAGATCGATCTCACCTTCTGGGGCGTGCGCGGGACGTTGCCGGTCGCGGGCGGGAAAAGCCTGCGCTACGGCGGCAACACGTCGTGCGTGACGTTGGAATTCCCGACCCACCAGCTGTTCGTGTTCGATGCCGGAACCGGCATCAAAAACCTGTCCGATCACCTGCTCAAGCAGAAGCGCACCCGCATCGAAGCCAAGATCTTCCTCTCCCACCCGCACTGGGACCACATCAACGCGCTCCCGTTCTTCGTTCCCCTGTACCTGCCGGGCAACGATTTCGAAATTCTCGGCGCGCGCCACGGCGACACCACCATGCGCCAGATCATCTCGGCGCAGATGGACGGCGTCTATTTCCCGATCACCTTCCAGGAATTCGGGGCGCGGGTCTATTTCCACGACCTCGACGAGGAAGAGCTGGTGTTCGGCCGGATCAAGGTCGGCACCATGCTGCTCAGTCATCCCGGCCGTTGCCTCGGCTACCGGGTCGACTATAACGGCCGCTCGGTCTGCTACGTCACCGACAACGAGCTCTTCCTCGAGGGCAATCCTCACTACAATGCCCACTACGTCGCCAAGCTCACCCATTTCGTCCAGGGCGCCGACGCCCTGATCACCGACACCACCTACACCGACCCGGAATATGCGAGCAAAGTCGGCTGGGGCCATTCCTGCATCGGGGAAGTGGTCAAGCTGGCCCATGCCGCCAAGGTCAGAAACCTTTATCTCTTCCACCACGATCCCGACCAGTCGGACACCGCCATCGACGCCAAGCTCGAGATCGCGGAAAGCCTGCTGGCGAAATTGCGTTCCAAGACCCGCGTCGTCGCCCCCAACGAGGGGCTTCTGCTGCGGCTCTAATCCCCCTCCGAGCCCCCTTTCGCGGACCGCCGTCGGATGTTACGGTGCCCCTCCCGCGTCGGCTCGCTATTACGTGCGGGCCGGCGCCGGGGTTTGCTGCATCTCCATTCAAATAATTTTGTCTCAACAGGAGGCACTTCGATGAAGAAATACCTCGCCGCGGCGGCGCTTGCCTTTGCGCTCTCCGCCGGCCAAACCGCTCACGCCCAGGAAATCGATACCGTTCGCTGGGGCATTCCCATGGCGTTCGGCTCCAACCTGGTGGCGCTCGGCGACACCATGCCGTGGGTCGCGCAGCAACTCGACCGCGCCTCGGGCGGAAAAATCAAGCTGCAGGTGTTCGAACCGGGCAAGCTGGTTCCGGCGCTCGCGGTGTTCGATTCCGTGAGCCAGGGCAAGGTCGAGGCCGGCTACACCTGGATGGGTTACGAAATCGGCAAGCTGCCGGCGTCTGCCCTGTTCGGCGCGGTGCCGTTCGGCATGGAAAGCCCGATGTTCGCCGCGTGGATATACTTCGGCGGCGGCGATCAACTGCTCAAGGAACTGTACAAGCCGCACAAGGTCTATCCCATTTTCTGCGGCACCATCAGCCCGGAGGCCGCCGGCTGGTTCCGGAAAGAGATCACCAAGCCCGACGAGCTTAAGGGCCTGAAATTCCGCGCCGCGGGTCTCGGCGGCAAGGTCTATCAGAAGGTCGGCGCTTCCGTGACCCTGCTGCCCGGCGGCGAGCTGTTCCAGGCGCTGGAAAAGGGCGTTCTCGACGGCACCGAATTCTCGCTGCCGACGGTGGACGACCAGCTCGGGTTCCACAAGGTCGCCAAGTTCTATTACCTCCCCGGCTGGCACCAGCCTTCGACCAACCAGTATCTCTACGTCAATCTCGATCAATGGACGAAGCTGAAGCCGGCCACCAAGGCGCTGATCGAAACCACCTGCACCGCCGGCGTCACCATGTCGATCGCCAAGGCCGAAGCCCTGCAGGGCACGGCCCTGGAAAAGTTCGAGAAGGAAGGCGTCAAGGCGGTCAAGGTTTCGCCCGAACTGCTCGTCGCCTTCAAGAAGGCCTCCGACGAAGTGCTGGCCGAGGAAAGCGCCAAGGACCCCCTGTTCAAGAAGGTCTACGACAGCCAGCGCGCTTTCCAGAAACAGAACAGCAAGTGGCACGATTTCGGCTACTTGCCGCGCGACTTCAAGCACTGATCCCGCCGGTATGACGGCGGAATCTCAGACGCCTATGGACGGCCCCCAATCGGGGCCGTCCGATTTTTCGCTGCCCGAAACGACGATCTCCCGGGCGTTCGACCGGGTGATCGTCGCCGTCGGCGAGTGGTCGTCATGGTTGTGGACGATCCTGATGCTGCTGATCGTCTATCAGGTGGTGCAGCGCTACGTCTTTTCCGTGGGATCGATCAAGCTTGAAGAAATCCAATGGCATCTCTACGCCGTCGGCTTTCTGCTCGGGCTCGCATTCACCGAAGTCCGCCAGCGCCACGTGCGCATCGACGTGCTGGCGGAGCATTTTCCGCGCCGGACCCGCCTATGGATCGAGCTCGGTGGCTTGTTGTTCCTGCTGCTGCCGATCGCCGTGTTCATGGTCTGGTACGCGATCCCGTTCGTGGCGCGCTCATGGGAGCTGAACGAAATTTCCGCCGCGCCCGACGGGCTGCCGTATCGCTGGGCCTTGAAGTCGTTCATCGTCACGGCCTTCTCCTTGCTGGCGCTTGCCGGCGCCTCGCGCCTCACGCGGGTGTGGGCGGCGCTCCGGGAATCGAGGAGATAGGCGGCCGTGGCGGTTTACGAAATCATCGTCATCGTTTTCATGGTCACCTTCATCGGGTCGCTGTTCCTCGGCTATCCGGTCGCCTGGCTGCTCGGCGGATTGTCGCTGGCTTTCGCGGCCCTGGGTCTTGAACTCAACGCGCTCGGCGTCGACACCTTCCTGCTCACCGGCTGGCCCAAGCTCGGCGCCATCATCGACCGGGTCGACGCGATCATGTCGAACTGGGTCCTCGTGTCGCTGCCCATGTTCATCTACATGGGGCTGATGCTCGACAATTCAGGCGTCGCCGAAAAAATGATGACCAACATGGTGCGCGTGTTCGGCCGGCTGCGCGGCGGCCTCGCCATCACCGTCATCCTGATCGGCATTCTGCTCGCCGCCTCGACCGGCATCGTCGGCGCGTCCGTGGTCCTGCTCGCGACGCTCGCGATCCCGATCATGCTGCAATCCAATTATTCGAAGTCGCTCGCCTCCGGCGTGGTCGCCGCGGCGGGGACCCTCGGCATCCTGGTGCCGCCGTCGATCATGCTGGTGCTCATGGCCGACCAGATTTCCATATCGGTCGGCGACCTGTTCATGGGCGCGTTGATCCCGGGCGTGATGCTCGGCCTGTTGTTCATGCTCTACGTCATCCTGGTCGGCCTGTTCAATCCCAAGGCCGCGCCGCCGCCGCCCAAGGGGCCGCCGCTGACCGGGCGCGAGATTTGGGCGGCGGTGCTGGCGACCGTACCGACCGCCGGACTCATCCTCGCCGTGCTCGGCGCAATCTTTGCCGGCATCGCGACGCCGACCGAGGCGTCCGGCATCGGCGCGTTCGGCGCGACCCTGCTCGCGCTGCTCAACCGCAAGCTCAGCTTTAGAGTCATTCGTCAGGTCGGCATCGAGACCACGCTCACCACCTGCTTCATCTTCGGGATCTTCATCGGCGCGACGATTTTCGCCTTCATCCTGCGCTCCCTCGGCGGCGACGAACTGATCGCGCACGCGCTCAAGGGACTGCCGTTCGGGCCGACCGGGATCGTGATCTTCATCCTGTTCGTCGCCTTCATCGCCGGATTCTTCCTCGATTGGCTGGAAATCGTGCTGATCATCCTTCCCCTGGTCGCGCCGGTGATCAAGGACCTCGGCATCAACATGGTGTGGTTCCTGGTCGTGCTCGCGGTCATGCTGCAAACGTCGTTCCTGACGCCGCCGGTCGGCTTTTCGTTGTTCTACCTCAAGGGCGTGGTGCCGAAGGAGATCACCACCCGGCACATCTACGTCGGTATCATTCCGTTCGTGATCGTTCAGCTTCTGGCCGTGGCCGCCTGTTTCATCTGGCCCGACCTGGTGTTGTGGCTGCCGGCCAAGATGTACGGATCGAACGGGTAGCTTGCGCCCCCGCTCCACGGCGTTCATCCTTCCCCGATGCCGGACGGCCGCGAACCCCTGATCGCGCGCACGCTGAGCTCGATCCGCGACCTGGCGGCGGCGGATTGGGACGCGCTCGCCGGTACGGGCGACCCCTTCGTCGGGCACGCTTTCCTCGCCGCCCTCGAGGACTCCGGCTCCGCCACGGCCGAAACCGGCTGGGTGCCGGCGCACGTGGTGATCGAGGATTCATCGGGGCGTCCGTGCGCGGCGGCACCGCTTTATTTGAAGAGCCATTCCTACGGCGAATACGTGTTCGATCACGCCTGGGCGGACGCCTATGCGCGCGCCGGCGGGCGCTATTATCCGAAACTGCTGTCGGCGGTGCCGTTCACGCCCGCGACCGGGCCGAGGCTCCTGGTTCCGCCCGCCCTCGCGCGCGAGCACGCCGACGAGCTGCGCCGGGCCCTGGCCGGCGCGATGGTTCGGATCGCCGAACGCTCCGGCGTCTCCTCGCTCCACGTCAATTTCCCCGCCGAAGCCGACGCCCGCGCCCTCGAAGCCGCCGGATATCTGTCGCGCCTCGGCGTCCAATACCATTGGAGCAACCGGGGCTATCGCGGTTTCGACGACTTTCTCGCCCAACTCGCCTCGCGCAAGCGCAAGGCCATCCGCAAGGAACGCGCCGCCGTCCGCGACGCCGGGGTCGTCATGTCCGTCGTGACCGGATCGGATTTGCGTGAGGCCCATTGGGACGCCTTTTACGCCTTCTACCGCGACACCGCCTCGCGCAAGTGGGGCGGCGGGTACCTGACGCGGGAGTTCTTCTCGCGGCTCGGCCAGCGCATGGCCGAGCGCGTCGTGCTGGTGCTGGCCGAACACGGCGGCCGGCCGGTGGCGGGCGCCCTCAATTTGCAGGGCGGCGACACGCTCTACGGGCGCCATTGGGGCTGCGTCGCGGATTTCCGGTTCCTGCATTTCGAGGCCTGCTACTACCGGGCGATCGAGTTCGCGATCGCGCGCGGGCTCGCCCGGGTCGAGGCCGGGGCCCAGGGCGAGCACAAGATCCAGCGCGGCTACCTGCCCGAGCCGACCCGCAGCTGCCATTGGATCGCGAACCCCGCTTTCCGCGACCTGCTCGCGCGGCACCTGCTCAACGAACGCGCGGCGGTCGCGGCCGAAATAGCGGAACTGGCGGAGCTTTCCCCCTATCGCCGGTCCTGATCCGCGGCGTACCCTGCCCGGATTCCGAAACGGGGACGCGTCCGCCATGACCGACATCCAGGATCGCCTGCTCGCCCGCCTGCGCGAGGCCGAAACCGAGCTCGATCGCGAGCTGGCGCGCCAGCGCGAACGCCTCGGCGCCGGGTTCGACCGCCAGCGGCTGCGCTTCGAGCGCGCGGTGCTCGACCGGCAGCGCCGGTTCCGGCGCGGCCTCGCGGCCTTTTTCGGGCGCGCGCCGGTTCTGTTCATGGTCACGTCGCCGGTGATCTACGCCATGCTGATCCCGATCGCCCTGCTCGACTTCGCGCTGTTCGTCTATCAGCACGTCTGCTTCCCGGTGTACGGCATCAGGAAAGTGCGCCGGTCCGATTTCATCGCCTGGGACCGGCATCATCTCGGCTACCTCAACCTGATCGAAAAGCTGAACTGCGATTATTGCGGCTATGCCACCGGGGTCATCGCCTATGCCCGCGAAATCGGCAGCCGCACCGAGGCCTACTGGTGCCCGATCAAGCACGCCGAAGCGGTTCAGCCGCCGCATCATCGCTATTACGAATTCCTCGACTTCGGCGACGCCGAGGGCTTTCGCCGCCGCCAGGACGCCCGCGATTCCGGGCCGAAACGGCCCCCGGCGTCCGATTAACCGGGCGTTAACCATGCCGGGCGCAACCTAGCCGGCATGGCTTTCCGCGTTCTCCTGTGGCTGGCGCTGGCCTCGGCCGCCGCCTTTCCGGCGGCGGCCGAGGAGTGCGTCCGCCTGGTGCCCGGCCCGGGCGGCGAAACCCTGATCAACCAATGCAACGCCTGCCGGATCGTGACCGTGCACCGCGGCCGCGCCGGCAACGCGGCGCCGACCCAGCGCAGCTTCACCGTTCATCCGGGCATGCCGGTCGACCTGCCGTTCAAGGGCGCCGGGCGTTCGCGCATGATGGCGGAAGCGCCGTGCGAAGGCACCCCCGACGCCCCGGTCAATATCGTCAACCCCCAGGCGCCCGCCCCGCCGCCGCCCAAGATCGAATGCGCGAAGCTCTATCGCGTCGCCGACAAGATCATGATGCTCAACGCGTGCGATTCGTGCCGCAAGATCACCATCGCCCGCTTCGGCGCGGGCGGCGGCGAAACGCGCATGAGCTACGACATCAAGGGCAAAGGCAACGCGCCGCTTGATGCCCTCGGCGCCGCCGGCGCGCGCATCGTCGCCGAAGGCAGCTGCGGCAGCTGATTTTACGCGTCTACGCTTTCCATGCCGCCAAGGCTTCGCCGGCGGTCACCTCCCGAAACGGCGCGCGCGCGGGCGGCGGCGATCCGTCGACGATCGCGGCGAACGCCGTTTCGGCCCCGCGCACCAGCCCGCGTGCCGCGACGTGGGGATGCGCCGACACCTCGCCGTAATCCAACACCGGCTGATAACAGCAATCGAGGTTGCCCAACCGGCGGTCCCATTCGGCGCGGGACGCGCCCGCGAAAAGTTCCGCGACTTCGGCGATCAGGGCGGATTGGGGCAGCGGGTCCGCGTGGCGGGCGATCCAGTCGGGCCGGGCCGCGGCTTCGCAGAAATTGCGCCAAAACGCGTTTTCGATCGCGCCCAGGGCGACGAATTTCCCGTCGCCGGCGCGATAAATCCGGTAATACGCGGCGCCGCCGTTGAGCAGCGCGCCCTCGCGCGCGGGCGCCGCGCCCGCACGCGTCGCGGTCAGGCCCCAGGCTTGCCACGCGAGGACGGTTTCGGCGAGGGATATGTCGACGAACGCCCCCTGCCCCGTCCGCGCGCGCCCGAACAGAGCGCCGACCGCGCAGAGCGCCGCGTGCATGGCGCCGGCGTGATCGGCGACGGGCGGAAAAGTGATGGCGGGCCGGGCAGCGGGCCCGCTCGCCGCCAGCAACCCGGCGAACGCGAGGTAGTCGAGATCATGCCCGGCGGCCCCGGCCAACGGCCCGGTCTGGCCGTAGCCCGAAAGCGCGACGTGGACGAGGCGCGGGTTGGAGGCGCGCAAGCGATCCCCGCCGAACCCGAGCCTGGCGAGCGATCCGGGACGGAAGGATTCGATCAGCACGTCGGCGGCGGCGACGAGGCGCGCGAACGCGCGCTTGCCCTCCTCGTCCTTGAGGTCGAGGCGGACGACGCGCTTGCCGGCATTGACCGCCGCGTAATAGGGCGAAACGCCGGCAACGGGCTTGCCCGTGACCGGGTCAAGCGCGCGCAAGGGATCGCCCGAGGGCGATTCCACCTTGAGCACGTCGGCGCCGAGATCGGCGAGGATTTGCGCCGCGCCCGGCCCCGGCAGGTATTGGCCGAGATCGAGCACGCGCGTGCCGGCGAGCCACGATTTGAGCATAAGCGGCGGCCGCCGCGCGGGCGGCCTACTCGACCAGCGCCGGCGGCTTGCGGTCCTTGCGCTTGGCCGGGAGCGTGCGTCCCGAAGGATCGGGGTAATCGAGCACCAGCTTGCCCTCCGCCTCGCGCACCAGGACAACGCCGCCCGACGCCAGGCGTCCGAACAGCAGCTGGTCGGCGAGCGGTTTCTTGATGTGCTCCTGGATCACGCGGGCGAGCGGACGGGCGCCCATCTGCCGGTCGTAGCCGGTGCGGGCGAGCCAGGCGCGCGCGTCGTCGGTGATTTCCAGGACCACGCCGTGTTCCTCGAGCTGCAGTTCCAACTCCAGGATGAACTTGTCGACCACGCGCGCCACCACGTCCGGCGGCAGGTGGGCGAACGACACCACGGCGTCGAGCCGGTTGCGGAATTCGGGCGAGAAGGCGCGCTCGATCGCTTCCTTGTCGTCGCCCTCGCGTTCGACGCGCTCGAACCCGATCGGCGCCTTGGCCATTTCGACCGCGCCCGCGTTGGTGGTCATGATCAGGATCACGTTGCGGAAATTGACGCTCTTGCCGTTGTGGTCGGTGAGCTTGCCGTGATCCATGATCTGCAACAGGATATTGAACAGGTCCGGGTGCGCCTTTTCGATTTCGTCGAGCAGCAGCACCGTGTGCGGCTGCTGATCGACCGCGTCGGTCAGCAGCCCGCCCTGGTCGAAGCCGACGTAGCCCGGCGGCGCGCCGATCAGGCGCGAGACCGAATGGCGCTCCATGTACTCGGACATGTCGAAACGCACTAGCTGCACGCCGAGGATCTTGGCGAGCTGGCGCGCGACCTCGGTCTTGCCGACGCCGGTCGGGCCGGAAAACAGATAGCAGCCGATCGGCTTTTCGCCTTCGCGCAGACCGGCGCGGGCGAGCTTGATCGAGGCCGCCAGCGATTCGATCGCCTTATCCTGGCCGAACACCACCGCCTTGAGGTCGGTCTCCAGCGTGCCGAGCGCCTTGCGGTCGTCGAGCGACACGCTCTTCGGCGGTATGCGCGCGATCTTGGCGACCACCGTTTCCACGTCCTTGACGCTCACCGTGCGCCTGCGCCTGGATTCGGGCAGCAGCATGCGCGAAGCGCCGACTTCGTCGATGACGTCGAGCGCCTTGTCGGGCAGCTTGCGGTCGTGGATGTGGCGCGCCGCCAGTTCGACCGCGGCGCGCAGCGCGCCCTCGGTGTAATGGACCTTGTGGTGCTTTTCGAAGTAGGGCTTGAGGCCTTTGAGGATCTTGACCGCGTCCTCGATCGAGGGCTCGTAGACGTCGATCTTCTGGAAACGGCGCACCAGCGCGCGGTCTTTCTCGAAATGGGCGCGGTATTCCTTGTAGGTGGTCGAGCCCATGCAGCGCACCGCGCCGGCGGCGAGCGAGGGCTTGAGGATGTTGGAGGCGTCCATCGACCCGCCCGAGGTCGCGCCGGCCCCGATCACCGTGTGAATCTCGTCGATGAACATGATGGCGCCGGGCGTGTTCTCGATTTCGCCGATCACCGCCTTGAGCCGTTCCTCGAAATCGCCGCGATAGCGCGTGCCGGCGAGCAGCGAACCCATGTCGAGGGCGAAGATGGTCGCGTCCTTGAGCACCTCCGGCACCTCGCCCTGGACGATGCGCCGGGCCAGGCCCTCGGCGATCGCGGTCTTGCCGACCCCGGCGTCGCCGACGAACAGCGGGTTGTTTTTGTTGCGCCGGCAGAGGATTTGGATCGTGCGCTCGATTTCGGCGTGGCGCCCGATCAGCGGATCGATGCGTCCCTCGCGCGCCTTCTTGTTGAGGTTGACGCAATAGGTATCCAGCGCCTCGTGCCCCTTGCGCACGATTTTTTCCGGCTGGGCGTCCTCGTCGGCGCCGTGGGGCGTGCCGCGCGTGCGCGACGCGCCGACCTTGGCGATGCCGTGGGAGATATAATTGACCGCGTCGAGCCGCGACATTTCGCGCGTCTGCAGGCTGTAGACCGCGTGGCTTTCCCGTTCGGAAAACAGCGCCACCAGGATGTTGGCGCCAGTCACTTCCTCGCGGCCCGAGGACTGCACGTGCATGATCGCGCGCTGGACGACGCGCTGGAATCCGGCGGTCGGCTTCGGTTCCTGGCCGCGCGGACCGAGTCCCATGCGCGCGAGATCGCCGTTGACGAATTCGGTCATTTCGGCGCGCAGCGATTCCACGTCGACGCCGCAGGCGCGGAAGACCGAAATCGCGTCGATGTCGTCGCAGAGCGCCAACAACAGGTGTTCGAGGGTCACGAATTCCTGGCGGCGCTGGCCGGCGGCGGCCAGGGCGCGGTGCAGCGTCTGCTCGAGGTTGCGCGACAACACGGTCAACTCTCCCCTTCCTTCTCGATGGTGCATTGCAGGGGATGCTGATGCTGTCGGGCGAGATCCATCACCTGGCCGGCCTTGGTCTCGGCGATCTCATAAGTATAAACGCCGCAGATGCCGACGCCCTTGTGATGGACGTGCAGCATGATCCGGGTGGCTTCCTCGTTCGACTTGCCGAAAAAGCGCTCCAGCACGTGCACGACGAATTCCATCGGCGTGTAGTCGTCGTTAAGCAGCAGCACCTTGTAGAGCGACGGCCGCTTGACTTTCGGCCGCGTCTTGACGGCGAGCCCGGTGCGGATCCCGTCGTCGTCCCGGCGCGCGGGCGGCGTCCGGGGAGGACCGCTCGGCGGCACGCTCGACAAACGATGGATCGAAGGGGTCATGGCCACGAGTTCCCTGACCCCGGAGTATAAAGAAAATCGTCGGCCCCGCCAAATCCGCTTCCCGTCGCGGATCGCGCGCGTTAACCGCAAAAAGAATGCGCCCGGTGGAGGGAGGATCCACCGGGCGCGGATGCTGCCCGTCTCTTGGGGGGATGGGAGGGAGGTCAGGCAGCAATCGGCTTGACGAGGGCGCCGATCGCCGCGTCGGCGCGGGCGACGACGGGAGACGACACATCCTCGGCGAGTTTCACCGCGAAATCGGTCATCGCGCGGCCCTTGTTCGTGTACTTGGCGTAGGAAGACCGGGCAATATCGCTCTGGGCCGCGAGCCATTCCGGCGTGGTGCGGCACGCGGTCAGGCGGCGCGCCGCGGCGACGCCGTCATCGACCGTTTCCTGGGCCAGCGCCAGCCACGCCTGGCCCATCTGCTGCACGCCGGCGAGCAGCGCGTTGCTGGCCTGGGACGCGGCGTCCCAATTGGCGCGGCCGAACGCGACGGCGGTCTCGAACTGCTTGGTCGCGGCGGCGGGGTTGAAAAGATTTTCCATCGCGTCCTTGGCGGCGACGGAAACGGATTCGACGATATCCGCGCTCTTGGCGACGGCGGTCTTGCGGGGGGAAGCGTTCATGGCGAAAAACCTCTGTCTCGGTCTCGGAAATTCCGTGATGCTGCAATGCAGCGTGACAGGTGAATTAATAGGATAGACAGGCCCAAATGTCAACCTGATTTGTGCATAGCACCATATTGTGAATTTTTTTAATTAATTGAAAATAAATAAATTAATTTTAACTATGTGCAAATATTATGATTTTTCTCGCATATGCACATTCGGCCCTATCTCCAGGAGGCGGCAGCGGCGGCTTTAACCTTTTCTTCGGGAATCGGTTTTAAACGGGGTTTGAGCTCCTCCTCCTACCCTTGTGACGGCGGGCGGACTTGGGCTCTAATCATGGTGTCCGGCGCGCACTCCGGGCGCCGACAACGGAAATATCAGAACCAGGGGCCGCTTCAGTCGTCCGATGCCTCGCAGTGCCGTCCGTTCGTCTTGGCTTCCGGTTATGGCCCGTTTCGGGACATCCGCCCTGTTCGTAGCCGGCCTTCTGCTCGGCGCGCCCGCGCTGCGCGCCGAAGTGCCGTTCGCCCAAATGGTGATCGACGCGAATTCGGGGCGGATTCTGCACGCCGTCAACCCCGACGGACTGGTGCATCCCGCGTCGCTCACCAAGATCATGACCCTCTATCTCGCCTTCGAGGCGATGGATAAAGGCCGGCTTTCGCCCTATGAACGCGTCCGCGTGTCGAAGAACGCCGCCGCCCAATCGCCCTCCAAGCTCAACATCCCCGCCGGCCAGAGCATCCTGGTGCGCGACGCCGTTCTCGCCATCGTCGCCAAGTCGGCCAACGACATGACGGTGGCCTTGGCCGAACGGATCGCCGGCAGCGAATCCGATTTCGCGCTGGCGATGACCGACAAGGCCAAGGCGCTCGGCATGACACGGACGGTGTTTCGCAACGCCTCGGGCCTGCCGCACCCGGCGCAGGTCACCACCGCGCGCGACATGGCCACCCTCGGACGCGCGATCGTCCGCGACTTTCCCCACCATTACGCGGTCTTTTCCACGCCGGAATTTGTCCACGCCGGAGTGACCTACCGCAACCACAACCAGCTGCTCGGCGATTATTCCGGCGCCGACGGCATCAAGACCGGCTACATCCGCGCGTCCGGCTATAACCTGGTCGCCTCCGCCGTGCGCGACAAGCGCCGCGTGATCGGCGTGGTCATGGGCGATCGTTCGCCCGCGACCCGCAACGCGCGCATGGCCGATCTGCTCGATCGCGGCTTCGAGGCCCTGGCGGGCGTCCGCGTCGCCGATTTCCCGGCCGCGCCGGAGCGCCTGCGCACCTCGGTCGCGCAAGCGCCGACCAAGTCCGTCAAAGCCAAGCCCGTTGCGGTCGCCGAGCGCCGTTCGTCCGCCCCGGCGCAGAATCGCGCGCGCGCGCGGACCGAGACCGCGCAGGCTTCCGGCGGACAGTGGATGATCCAGGTCGGCGCGTTCCATCGCTACGCGCTCGCCGAACAGGCGGCGCAGAAGGCGGCCAAGGTCGCGCCCGTGACGCTCGTCAACGGCGAGATCAAGATCGTTCCGACCAATCCGAAAAAGGGAAAGCCGATCTATCGCGCCCGCATCGCCGGGCTGTCCAAGGCGGAAGCGGCCAAGGCCTGCGCCGCGCTTCAGGCCAAGAACATGGCCTGCATCCGTACCCTCGACGCCGAACGCGCCGAATACGCCAACGCGTCCTAAGGCGTCGCCCGCGCCGCGCGGTCCTTCGCCAGCGCGCGCAGCAGACGGCGCTTGTGGCGGCGGGCCCACGCCTCGAAATCCCAAATCCTGCCCGACGTGCGGCCGGGGCGCGCGGCGATGAACACGTTGGCCGCGACCGAACCGTCGGCGGTCGTGACCGTGCGACGCGCCAGGATATAGCCCGGGCCTTCGTATCGGGCGAGACGGCGCGCGACGTCCGCGTCGATGCCGCGCACCAGCATGCCCGCCACCTCCGCCCCCGGATATTCGACCAGCACGGGAAAAACGCCGTGGCGCATGCCGAGACGTTCGTAGCCGGGAAGGCGCGCCGGGATCAGGCGCGCGGGCGGAATGCGTTCGCCCGCCACCGCCGACAAAACGTCGGCGTCCATCAGCGAGCCGTAGAAAAAATAATCCGCCATGATCAACCGAGATCGGGAATCTCGACCCGGCTCAGCGTCAGCTGCTCGGCGAGCGCGGCCTTGAGGCGGGCAAGCCCTTCGGCGGTCCGCGACTCGCAGCGCGCCACCAGCACCGCCTGGGTGTTGGACGCGCGCAGCAGCCACCAGCCGTCGGCGGTCGTCACCCGCACGCCGTCCACGTCGTTGACCGCGAGACCGGGAACGGCCTTCAGGCGCCGCTGAACCTCCTCGACCACCTGGAATTTGCGCTCCTCGGCGCAATCGAAGCGAATTTCCGGCGTGTTGACCATCGCCGGCAAGGCATCGCGCAGTTCGGCGAGGCTCTTGTCGCCGGACGCGACCACCGACAGGAGCCGCACCGCGGCATAGAGCGCGTCGTCGACCCCGTAGAAACGGTGGCGGAAGAAAATATGCCCGCTCATTTCGCCCGCGAGCGGCGCCTTCAGCTCCTGCATCTTGGCCTTGATCAGGGAATGGCCTGTCTTCCACATCAGGGGCTTGCCGCCGAGGCGGACGATTTCATCGAAGAAGACCTGGCTCGCCTTGACGTCGGCGATGAGGGTCGCGCCCGGCTCGTCCCTGAGCACCTCGCCCGCGAGCAGGACCAATATTTGGTCGCCCCACAGCACGCGGCCCCGGCCGTCGACCATGCCGATGCGGTCGGCGTCGCCGTCGAAGGCGAAACCGAGGTCGCACTTGCCCTCGACCACGGCGGCCTTCAATTGCACGAGGTTCTTTTCGACCGTGGGGTCCGGGTGATGGGCGGGAAAGCGCCCGTCGATGGCCCCGTTGATGACCGTATGGCGCCCCGGCAATTTGCGCACCAGCCGCGCCAGCGCGTCGCCGGCGGCGCCGTTGCCGGGGTCCCAAGCGACCGCCAGGTCGCGCTTGCCCCGATAATCGCGGGCGAGACGATCGACGTACGCATCCAGCACGTTGCGGTCGCGGACGTCGCCCTGGCCCGAGGCGAAGGCGCCCGCCGCCGCGACCCGCCCCAGGTTCTGGATATCCGCGCCGTAGAACGGCTTGCCCCGGCGCGAAAACTTGAAGCCGTTGTATTCCGGCGGATTGTGGGAACCGGTCACCATCACCGAGCCGTCGCACGCCGTGTCGTGGGCGGCGAAATAGATCATCGGCGTCGGTCCGAGACCGATCCGGATGACGGCCATGCCGGTCGCCGTCAGGCCTTCGACCAGCGCCCGTTCCAGGCCCGGGGATTCGACCCGGCCGTCGTAGCCGACCACCACCGTGCGCCCGCCGTCCCGGGCGAGGATCGAGCCGAACGCCAAGCCGATGGCGCGCGCGTCCTCGGCGGTCAGGGTTTTGCCGATGACGCCGCGAATGTCGTATTCGCGGAGCAGCGTCGGGTCCAGGGCGCGCGCGCCGTCCTTGGCCATCGGGCTACTTCGCGCCCGCCGGCGGCCGGCCGATGGAATGGTAGGCGATGCCGACGGCGGCCATTTCGTCGGGACGGTAGATATTGCGCAAATCGACCAGCACCGGGCGTTTCATGGTTTGGCGCAGCCGCGCCAGATCGAGCGCGCGGAACTGGTTCCATTCGGTCACGATCACGGCCGCGTCCGAACCTTTCAGCGCGTCGTAGGCATCTTCGCACCATTCGACGCCGGGCAGCAGCGCCTTGGCTTCCTTCATGCCCTCGGGATCGTAGGCGCGGATGCGCGCGCCCGCTTTTTGCAGCGCCGGCACGATGTCGAGGCTGGCCGAGTCGCGCATATCGTCGGTGTTGGGCTTGAAGGTGAGGCCGAGGACCGCGATCGTCGCGCCCTGGACCGAACCGCCGCACGCGGCGACCACGCGCCCCGCCATCGCCTTCTTGCGATGCTCGTTGACCGCGACCACCGTTTCGACGATGCGGATCGGGCTGCCTGCGGCTTCCGCCGTGCGCACCAGGGCGAGGGTGTCCTTGGGAAAGCACGAGCCGCCGTAGCCCGGTCCCGCGTGCAGGAACTTGCGCCCGATGCGGCCGTCGAGGCCGATGCCCTTGGCGACGTCCTGCACGTCGGCGCCGACTTTTTCGCACAAGTCCGCGATCTCGTTGATGAAGGTGATCTTGGTGGCGAGGAAGGTATTGGCCGCGTACTTGATCAGTTCGGCGGTTTCCAGGGCGGTGAAGATGATCGGCGTTTCGATCAGATACAGCGGCCGGTAGAGCCGGCGCATCAGCTCGCGCGCGCGTTCGCTTTCCGCGCCGATCACCACCCGGTCGGGGCGCATGAAATCGCCGATCGCGGCCCCTTCGCGCAAAAATTCGGGGTTGGACACGACGTCGAAATCGACGTCGGGCCGGGTTTCGCGCACGATGCGCTCGACCTCGCGGCCGGTGCCGACCGGCACCGTCGATTTGGTGACGATGGCGGCATAGCCGGTAAGCGCGGCGGCGACTTCGCGCGCCGCGGCGTAGACGTAGCTGAGATCGGCGTGGCCGTCGCCGCGCCGGCTGGGGGTGCCGACCGCGATGAACACCGCGTCCGCGCCCCTGACCGCGGCCGGCAGATCGGTCGAGAACGACAGCCGCCCCGCCTTGACGTTGCGCGCGACCAAATCTTCGAGCCCCGGCTCGTAGATCGGCATCTTGCCCCGGCGCAAATCGTCGATCTTGCCGCCGTTCTTGTCGACGCAAGCGACCTCGACCCCGAATTCGGAAAAACACGCGCCGGACACGAGTCCGACGTAGCCGGTGCCGATCATGGCGACGCGCATGGTGCGATCCGTTTTCCCGTCAATGGCGTGAGCGGTCGCTCACACGTACTGCCTGAGCATGGCCTTGATCCCCTCGGCGAGGTCGGGGCGGCGCAGCGCGAAGGCGATGTTGGCTTCGAGGAATCCCTGCTTGCTGCCACAGTCGAACCGCTTGCCCTTGAAGCGGAGTCCGTGGAACGGCACCTGGCCGATGGTCTTGGCCATGGCGTCGGTCAACTGGATTTCCCCGCCCGCGCCCCGGTCCTGGCGGTCGAGGTGGTGGAACACCTCGGGCTGGAGGATGTAGCGCCCGATGATCGAGAGCGTCGACGGCGCGACGTCGGGCGCCGGTTTTTCCACCAGCCCCTTGGCGCGCGCGAGGCCGCTTTGTTCCTGGGCGACGTCGAGGATGCCGTACTGGTTGGTCTTCTCGCGCGGCACGTTCTCGACCGCGACCATGTTGCCGCCGACCTGGGCATAGATGTCGACCATCTGCTTCAGGCAGCCGGGCTCGGCCATGATCAGGTCGTCGGCGAGCAGCACGGCGAACGGCTCGTCGTGAATGAAGCTGCGCGCGCACCAGACCGCGTGACCGAGGCCGAGCGGCTTCTGCTGGCGCGTGTAATAGACCCGGCCCGATTCCGGCAGGCAGTCGAGCACCTCCTGCAGCGCCGACATTTTGCCGCGTTCCTTCAGGGTCTGCTCGAGTTCGACGGCGTGGTCGAAATGATCCTCCATCGCCGTCTTGCCGCGACCCGTGACCAGGATGAATTCCTCGATGCCGGCGTCGCGCGCTTCCTCGACCGCGTATTGGATCAGCGGCTTGTCGACGATCGGCAGCATTTCCTTGGGCAGCGCCTTGGTCGCGGGCAGAAAGCGCGTGCCGAGGCCGGCGACGGGAAAAACGGCCTTCTTGACGGGCTTGACCATCGGGGGTCCCTGACAGGTGGCTCGGGCCTGGAAGGCGGCTTTATTGCCACACGGGCCGGGGCCGCGCAAGGCGCGCCGGGGCGGGCAAAATCGCGCTTACAGCAGCGTGTCGCGGGCCTGGTTGATCTTGGCGGCGAGGTAGGAGGAGCCGCCCCGGTCCGGGTGCACCTGCGCCATCAGGCGCCGGTGCGCGGCCTTGATCGCGGCTTCGTCGGCGCCTTCCTCCAGCCCGAGGATTTTCAGCGCTTCCTCCCGGGTCATGGGCCCCAGCGAGAATCCTTCGCCCGTGCCGCCGCCCGCCGTCCCGCCTGAACGCGCGCGCCGGAACGATTCGAACAAGCGGGCCAGCATCCGCACCCGAACCACCCACGGGATGATCGCGGGGATCGCCACGAACAGCCACGACAGCCGGCCGGTGACCGCGAGATAGACGAACAGCGCGCCGAGCAGGCCGGTCGCCGTCCACACGATCGCGCGCGCGAGCTTCTTGGGATCGGCGGCGACGAACAGCTTGAGCAGCGCAACGGTCGCCGCCAACGACACCAGGCCGATCAGGAGCCAGGTCAGCATTCCGCCGTCACGCCGCCGCTTGGCGCGGCGGCAGGCGGAGCGCATCGAGCAGGGAGCGGACTTCCTGGCGCGCGGCGACGTGGCTCATGGACATGGCGCCGGGCCTGACGTCTTCCAGGTCCATCATGGTCAGGCCCTGCAGAAACAGCTCGCGGTAGATCACCCGTTCCGCGAAGCCCCGCGCGACGCGGCAGCCGAGGCGGGTCGCGAAATCGCGCATCAGGCGCTCGATCTCGCGCTTGTTGCGCGCGTCCAGGTGCGAGAGCCGGTTGCGCATGACGACCCAGTCGATCGAGCCCTGGCCGCGTTCGGCGCGCTCCTTCTTCGCCTGCCAGACCATCTCGGCGTAATGGCTCGGCGCCTTGACCGTGAGCGTGCGCGGATCGACGTGGGCAAGCACGTCGAAATCGACCAGGCTGTCGTTGATGGGCGTGATCAGCGTATCGGCGTAAGCGTGGCCGTAGCGCGAAAGCTCGCTGTCGCTGCCCGGCGTGTCGACGACCAGCAGGTCGTTGGCGAACATGGCGCCGTCGAGCAGCAGCCGCAGCCGGTCGCGTTCCTCCGCCAGCAGCGGCGCGCCGAGCGGCAGGTTGTTGCGCCGGTCGACCGCGTAATGCGCCGGCATCGGCAGATCGAACCCCTCGGCGCGGGCGAAGTTGCGCCGGTTGGCGAGATAGCGGGTCAGCGTGCCCTGGCGGGCGTCGAGATCGATGCTGGCGACCTTGCGCCCCTCGCGCAGCGCGGCGACGACGACGTGCATGGCGGTGGTCGACTTGCCCGACCCGCCCTTCTCGTTGCCGAGCACGATCACATGCGCGCGCTTCGCCGTCATGGCGCGATTCCCCTCGCGGGGCTTTCCGATCCGTCCGATAATTTCGGGATAACCTAGCCCGGCACGGTTAACAAGGGGTTAGGGCGCTCAATCGAGGTGAATTGTACCCGCGGGATGGAAGGCCCGGAACGCAAACGCGAACGCTACGTCGTGAACCACGTCCTCCCATACGCCGTCGGCACGGCGGCGTTCGACCACGACTCCGCCTACCTCCCGGCCCTCGGCCACGCTGCGCGCATCGAGCGCGGACACTTGGCCCGCTCGCCATGTCAACCGGAGATCACCGCGCGCGATGACCCCCCTCGCCCGCACCCGCGTCAGCGGCCAGGCCTCGCCTCCAACCACGACCACCCGCTCGAGCGCGGCGATTCCCTCGGGCAACGGCCCGCGATATAGGAACGGCACGTCCGAGGAGTCATAGCCGGCGTACGGATTCAAACCGTAACGCCGCAGGCCGGGATCATTCGGCACCAGCACGCGCCCCGCCGGCGCGCGCGCGCGGAATTCGGCGAAGGATTCCAACCGGCTCGGCAATGCGCGCAATGCCCGCCCGGTCAGTTCGCCGACGATGGCCTCGCCGAGAAACTGTTGCCACCACGTTTCGGTTTGGCGGTCGTACATTACCAGATCCGAGTGCCGAAGCTTTCCGGTGGTACCGAATTCCAATGTTCGATCTTCCAGCCGCCGGTCGAATACCACCGCCGAGTTGCAGAGCGGGCAATAGGTGATCGCGACCGGAACGCCGCCGACCGTGTCGTTGACGATTTCATGCCAGATCAGGACCGAGATCGGATAGGCCCGCGCCTCGCCCTTGAGGACGAGGCCGATCACCGGCTCGGCGTCGCGCACATGCCGCGCTTCGGCGAGCGGAATGAATTTCGGCCGGTCGATGGAAGGGATGCCGTCCTTGGGCGGACCGCCGGACATGATTTCGTCGAACGGGACGCCGGCGCGAGTAAAATCGGTGCGTGGCCATTCGCGCCGCCATTCGTCGGGCGCCGCACCCGCCCATGCCGATAGCGAAGGCGCGAGAGCGAGGGTCAGAGCGGCGGCAAAAGCGGCGCGGACGGTATTGGCAAAACAGGGGCCGGGTCGCATCCCGGTATTATGACCGCCCCACTGGGATTCGCGATCACGGGCGGTTGAACAGAACCGCCGGGAACCCGCTTCTCACGCCTTTTTGATCCACACGGCGGTGTCGTGGAAGGCGGCCCCGCCCGCGGGCGGGGCGCGGTCGTCGCCGATCAGGGCGTTGACGGCGAGCCCCTCGGCGAACGACTTGTTGGGCCAGACCCCTTCCACCACCATCACGCCTTCGCGCACGCCGTCGAACGGGCGCGCGTGGACCACGACGCTCGCGCGCCGGTTGCCGAGACGCACCCGGTCGTCTTCGACGACGTTCAGGCGGGCCATGTCGGCGGGATGGATCAGCGCGGTCGGCCTCACTTCGCGTTTTTGCGAACCCGGCGTTTCGGTGAAGCTGGAGTTGAGGAACTGGCGCGCGGGCGCGACCACCATCTTGAACGGGTGCTCGGAATCCGCCCGCTCGACGATTTCGAGATGGTCGGGAAGCACGGGCATGACCGCGTGGGCGGCGCCGACCGCCTTCCAGTCCGGCGCGAAGCGGAACTTGCCGTCCGGATGGGCGAACCCGTTCAGGAAGTGCATGTCCTCGAAGCTTTTCGCGACATTCACGCCGCCGTCGGCCCAGACCTGCTCGGCCGGCGGCAGGCCCGAGCGGCGCAGCATGTCGTCGATCAGCTCCCACGCGGTCATTTCGAAGCCCGGATGCTCGGCGCCGAGCCTTCGCGCCAGGCCCTGAAGCACCTCGTGGTTCGAGCGCGCCTCGGCATAAGGCTCGATCGCCTTGCGCCCGATCTGGAGCCAGGTATGCGCGCCGGCGCGGTAGATGTCGTCGTGCTCCAGGAACATCGTCGCCGGCAGCACCACGTCGGCGGCGGCCGCGGTTTCGGTCATGAACTGCTCGTGCACGCACACGAACAAATCTTCGCGCGCGAAACCGGCGCGCACCTTGGCGAGATCGGGCGCGACCACCATCGGGTTGGTGTTCTGGACGAACAGCGCCTTGACCGGCGGGCCGCCGAGCAGCGCCTCGGGTTCGCCGAGAAGCACCGCGCCGATGCGCGACTGGTCGAGCGCCCGCACCCGACGGTCGAGCCGGTCGAGGCCCATGATCACGCTTTGATCGACAGCGGCGTAGAGCCCCGACTGGGAATAGAGCGCGCCGCCGCCCTTCTCGCGCCACGCCCCGGTCACCGCCGGCAGGCAGCTCGCCGCGTGCATGGCGGCCGAGCCGTTGCGCTGGCGCGTGAACCCGTAGCCGAGCCGGATGAAGCTGCGCTTGGTCCGGCCGTAGAGGCGCGCGAAGGCGACGATGTCCTCTTCCGGCAAGCCGGTAATGGCGGCGGCCCAGGCCGGCGTGCGCGCCTCCAGGTGGCGTTCCAGGCGCGCGTCGGCGTCGGTGTAGCGCGCGAGATAGTCGCGATCGGCGAAGCCCTCCTTGAACAGAACGTGCATGATCGCGCACGCGAGCGCGCCGTCGGTACCGGGACGCAGCAGCAACGGGATGTCCGCCGCTTCCATGGTCGGATTGCGGTAAACGTCGACGCAGGCGATTTTGGCGCCGCGATTCTTGCGCGCCAGCGCGGCATGGTGCATGGCGTTGACCTGGGTCGAAACCGCGTTGGTGCCCCAGAACACGATCAGGTCGGATTCCGCCATTTCGCGCGAATCGGTGCCGCGCTTGACGCCCGCGCCGGCCTTCCAGCCGGCGTCGCCGAGCCGGATGCAAATGGTGTCGTCCTCGCGCGAATAACCCATGACGTGGCGCAGCCGGTCGATCCCGTCGCGCTGCACCAGGCCCATGGTGCCGGCGTAGAAATAAGGCCAGACCGACGCCCTGCCGTGCTTGGCGGCCGCGTCCGCGAGCGCCGCCGCGGTCATGTCCAGCGCCTCGTCCCATGAGCACGGTTCGAATCGGTTGCGCCCGCCCGGTTCCGCCTTCGGTCCGACCCGGCGCAGCGGCGTCTTCAGGCGATCGGGGTGATGCACCCGCTCGGCGTAGCGGGCGACCTTGGCGCAGATGACGCCGTCGGTATAGGGATTGGCCTCCGACCCCCGCACCCGGCCGATGGTGCGCGAATCGATTCGCTCGACTTCCAGCGCGCAGGTCGAGGGGCAATCGTGCGGACAGACGGATCGGACGAAGGTCATGGCCCGTTCTCTTACCCCTTGCCAGCCAGCGAGGCAAAGGGTGGAATGACCCGAGTTTCGCTGCGAAATTACGAGCGATTGGCCGTCATGCGCCGTTTCACCGTTCTGCTGCTTGCCCTCCTGCTGGCGACCGCCGGGATTGCCCCCGCCGGCGCCCAGGCTCCGGCCGCGCCCGCGCAAAAAGGCGCGACCAAGAAGGACGCGAAAAAAGGCGAAATCCGCGTCCAGGGCGAGCGGCTGGGGGGCGAAACCGAGCCCGCGCCCCGTTCGCCGACCGCGCCTCTGATCGACATGCGCGAAGAAATGCGCCGTTTCGTTCAGGCCTCGGCCGCGTTCGTGCGCGGCCAACGCGCCGACTTCGCGGTGATCGCCGAGGGCGGCCTCGATCTGCTGGTCAAACAGGACGAAGCCGATCGGCTGAAGACCGCGCCGGCGCGCGCCTACATGAAATCGCTCGACGGCATCCTCGTGCCCGGACTTTTTTTTGACGATCCGTCCAAGCCGGGCGCCGAGCCGAGCCCGGAACGCCTGAAACGGCGCCTGGCGCTGCTCGAAACCGCGCGCTCGGAACGGATCAAGATGATGGCGGTCGATTTCGTGGAGAACGCCGATCAGGCCGGTGAAGCGATCCGGCGCGCGAGCGAGATCGGCGTCATTCCCTTCCCCGCCCTTCAGCCGATCGAGCGGATCAACACCCTGCCGCGCTTTCCGGCCCGCCCCTACCGCGAGAACGGCGAATCGATCATTTCCTTTTTCGACGCCCGCAATTTCATGATCGTCGGCGATTCGCGCCCGTTCGGGCGCGAGGACGAATTCGCCCTCAAACTGCACGACACCAACTTCGACGCGGTGATCGTCGACGTGTTCCACGGCCGTCAGCCGTTGTCGCGACAGGCGGTCGAGACGCTGAAATACAAGAAGCTCGGCTCCCGGCGCCTGGTGCTGGCGCGGGTCAATATCGCCGGCATTTCGGCCGGCAGCTTCTTCTGGAAGCCGGGCTGGCGCGAAGGCAATCCCAGCTTCATCGGCTCGCCCATGTCCGGCGACCCCGACCGCTATTGGATTCAATACTGGCGTCCCGCCTGGCAGCGGACCGTCAACGGCGGCAACGATTCGTATCTTTTCGGCGTCGTCGCGCAAGGGTTCGACGGCGTGGTGCTGGCCGGGCTCGACGCCTGGTACCAGTTCGATCCCGGCATCAAGGACGAAGAGACGCGGCCCTGAGCCGCGCTTATTCTTTCTTTCCCTTCGGCGCCATCGCCGCCCACTCGTCGTCGCTCAAGGCTTCGGCGAAATTGAACTGGCCCGCGCCTTTCAGCCATTCGCCGCCGTCGATGGTGACGACCTCGCCGGTGATGTAGCCGGAACGGTCGCTGAGCAGGTACGCGGCGAGATCGGTCAGTTCCTCGTGACGGCCGAACCGCTTGAGCGGAATCCGATCGCGCCAGGCTTGCTCCAGTTCCTTGGTCGGAACCAACCGTTCCCACGCGCCTTCGGTCGGAAACGGCCCCGGCGCGACGGCGTTGAGGCGGATGTTCTTCGGCCCCCATTCGACCGCGAGGCTCCGGGTCATGGCCAGCACGCCCGCCTTGGCCATGGCCGACGGCACCACGTAGCCCGATCCGGTCCAGGCGTAGGTGGTGACGATGGAGAGAACGTTGCCGGCGCGGCCCGCGCCGATCCAGCGCCGCCCGCAGGCGAGCGTCAGGTAGGCGGCCCCGTGCAGCACCGTGCCGACCACCGCGTCCACCGCCCGGTGCGACAAGGTTTCGGTCCGCGCCAGGATGTTGCCGGCGGCGTTGTTGACCAGGGCATCGAGCGGCTTTTCCCGCCACAGGGCCGCGACCGCGTCTTCGACCGCGTCCGCATCGCGGATGTCGAGCGCCCGCCACGCCACCCGGCCGGGAGCGGCGGAGCCCAATTCGGCGGCGGCGGTTTCGAGAACCCCCGCGCGCCGGCCGCAGAGGACCACCTCGGCGCCGAGGCCCAGGAACCGCGCGGCCATGCTCTTGCCGAGGCCGGTGCCGCCGCCGGTGATCAGAATGCGCTTGCCTTGGAGAAGGTTCGGAAGAAACATTCGTCCACGTCCACCCGGCGAAATCGCCCCAGCATACACGCGGGCATGCGCCGGAGCCACCGGGAGGCTTCATGCTCACTCGCGCCGCCACCTACGCCGACGTGCGCCGGGCGCTCGACTGGCGCATTCCCGAGCGATTCAACATGGGCGTCGACGTGTGCGACAAATGGGCGGACGCGGATTCTTCCCGCCTCGCCCTGATCGTCGAGGACGAGGCGGGCCGCGTCGCCCGCCACACCTTCGGCGAGGTGCGCGAACTGTCCAACCGGATGGCCAATCTCTACCTCGCCCTCGGCCTCGGGCGCGGCGACCGGGTCGGCATTCTGCTCTCCCAATCCCTGGAAACGCCGGTCGCCCACGTCGGCGCGTGGAAGGCGGGGTTGATCTCGTTTCCCATGTTCGTGCTGTTCGGCGAGGACGCGCTCGAATACCGCCTCAAGGACAGCGGCGCGCGCGCGGTGGTGACCGACGCCGCCGGGCTCGCCAAGATCGCCGCCATCCGCGAGCGCCTGCCCGAGCTGAAGGCAATACTGACGGTCGGCGCGGGAACCGGCGGCGCGATTCCCGGCCAGCGCGACCTGCACGCGGAACTGGCCAAGGCGTCACCCGGGTTCGCGCCGGTCAAGACCGCGGCCGAAGACCCAGCCCTGATCGTCTACACCTCGGGCACCACCGGCAACCCGAAGGGCGCGCTGCACGCGCACCGCACCATCTTGGGCCACCTCCCCGGCATCGAGTTTCCGCACGAATTTTTCCCGCAGGCGAACGATTTGATGTGGACGCCCGCCGACTGGGCCTGGATTGGCGGATTGATGAACGTGCTGATGGGATCGTGGCACCACGGGGTGCCGGTGCTGGCCTCGCGCGCGCGCAAGTACGATCCGGATCGTGCGGTCGATCTGATGGCCCGCCACCGCGTGCGCAACACTTTCATGCCGCCGACGGCGCTCCGCCTGATGCGCCAGGTCCGGGGCATTCGCGACCGATTCCGCCCGGGCCTCAGGACCCTCACCTGCGCGGGCGAGCCGATGGGCGCCGAGCTGCTCGACTGGGGGCGCGCGGCGTTCGGCGTCACCATCAACGAATTCTACGGCCAGACCGAAAGCAACCTCGTGGTCGCCAACTGCGCGGCGCTGATGCCGGTCAAGCCGGGCTCGATGGGCGTCGCGGTGCCCGGGCACGAGGTCGCGGTGATCGACGCCGAGGGGCGCGAAGCGGCGCCCGGCGCGGTCGGCAAGATCGCCGTGCGGCGGCCCGATCCGGTCATGTTCCTCGGCTATTGGAAAAATCCCGAGGCCACGGCGGCCAAGTTCGTCGGCGACTGGCTGTTGACCGGCGACGAGGGCCACCGCGACGACGACGGCTATTTCTGGTTTCTCGGGCGCGACGACGACGTGATCACGTCCGCCGGCTACCGCATCGGCCCGGGCGAGATCGAGGATTGCCTGACCCGCCATCCGGCGGTGGCGCTGGCCGCGGCCGTCGGCGTGCCCGACCCGGTCCGCACCGAGGCGATCAAGGCCTTCATCGTGCTGAAGCCCGGCCACGCCGCGAGCGCGACGCTGGAAGAGGACATCCGCGGGTTCGTGAAGACGCGGCTTTCCCCGCACGAATACCCGCGCCTGATCGAGTTTCGCGAATCGCTGCCGCTGACCGCGACCGGCAAGATCAAGCGCAAGGATCTGCGCGAAGCGGAAGCGGTCCGAAGCGGAAAAGGATGACGCGCGCGGCGCGGACCCTAGAAACGGTGGGCGGAGACGTCCTCGATCACGAACCCGCGGCTGGGGGGATATCTCCCTTCCGCCTTGCGCCGGGCGGCGGAGACGTCGTCGGCTTCGATCTCGAAATAATGGACATCGGCCCAATCGTCGTTGAGGTCGCGGTGGCGCTCGCCCGCCTTGACCTTGTCGCGGACGGCCTGATTGTAAACGGCGACTTCGAATTTCGGCATCTCGCTTATGTCCCTCGGCGCCGATTAGCGTCGGATGATTGCGCCCAGCATGGCGGAAACGGCGCGTGCTTTCAGTGACGACCGTCACAATTCGCGCCGAATATCGACGCGCGTATCCGCAAAGAAATTCCGGGGAAATCCGTGCGGCCGATTCGGCGGTCGGCCGTGCCCGCACAGGGCAATCGGCGCGAATGCCGGAAGCGGCGCCGTCAGTCGATGAGCATCGCCAGCTTGTCGACCCGCGACATCAGGGTGCCGACGACTTCGGACACTTCCTTGGTCGCGCGGGCGGTTTGGGCGGAGAGATTCTTGACCTCGCCCGCGACGACCGCGAATCCCTTCCCGGCCGAGCCGGCTCGGGCCGCCTCGATAGTGGCGTTGAGGGCCAGAAGATTGGTCTGCTTGGCGATGGCGTCGATTTCCTGGGCGACGCGGCCGACTTTCTCGATTTCGCCCTGGAGCGCTTCGATCTCGGCTCGCATTTCGGCAAGTTTGCCGTCGGTGTTCATCGGTGATCCTTGCGCGTCCGCGGTACCGGTCGGGGCGGCAATGCGACCGGATCCAAATCACCCGGCCTTATATCCACAAACCGCGCCTCATGCAAACTATGGTGAGCCCGGCTGGGATCGAACCAGCGACCCTCTGATTAAAAGTCAGATGCTCTACCGCTGAGCTACGGGCCCTCGAATGAAGGCAACCAACGCGGCCGGGAACATAGGGGGGGCCGGCGCGGGGGTCAACCGCGCGTCGCGCGCCGGCCGGATTTTTTCCGGGGTTTCCGGCGCGCCGCGGCGCGCCCCGCGCCCGCCGAGACGTCCAATTCCCGAAAGCGCCGCTCCAGGCGCCCCTGCACGTAGGGCGAGACGAAATGGCCGACGTCGCCGCCGAGCCGGCCGATTTCCTTGACGAACCGCGACGAGATGAACTGGTAGCGGTCGGCGGCCATCAGGAAGATGGTCTCGACCCGGGGATTGAGGCGCGCGTTCATCCCCGCCATCTGGAATTCGTATTCGAAGTCCGACACGGCGCGCAGGCCCCGCACGATCACCGAAGCCCCCACCTCGTCGACGAAGTTCATCAGCAGCGACTTGAACGGCACCACGCGGATGCGGCTGCCGTCGCCGTTGCCGATCTGGCCGGCTTCGTGGCGCGCCATTTCGACCCGCTCGGGCAGGGTGAACAGCGGCTCCTTGCCCGCGTTGACGGCGACCGCGATGATCAGGCGATCGACCACGCGCGTCGCGCGCGCGATGATGTCGAGGTGGCCCCGGGTGATCGGATCGAAGGTGCCGGGGTAAATGCCCACGCGCCGCGGCGTTGTTGCGCTCATGGCATGCTCCTTGTCCGGCGCCGGGGTCAATCCCCGGCGGCGGGCGAGTCCGCGGCCGGATCGCCGTCGGCCTTGTGATCGCCGTTCTTGCCGTTCTCTTCCGGTTCGCGCAACCGGGTGACCGAAACGACGCGCTCGCCCTCGGCGGTCTTGAACAAAGTGACGCCCTGGGTCGACCGTCCGGCGATGCGGATGTCGCCGACCGGAATGCGGATCAGCTGCCCACCGTCGCTGACCATCATGATCTGGTCCGCGTCCTTGACCGGGAAGGACGCCACCACCGAACCGTTGCGCTGGGATACGTCGATGTTGGCGATGCCCTGGCCGCCGCGATTGGCGAGGCGATATTCGTAGGCCGAGGAGCGCTTGCCGTAACCGTTTTCGGTGACCGAGAGGATGAACTCCTCGGCCCCGGCCAGGACGGCGGCGCGCGATTCGTCGAGGGTGACGGCCGCGGCCGCGCTTTCGCCGGCCTCGCCCTCCTCCTCGCCCGCCGCGCGGCGGCGCTGGGACGCGAGGCGCAGGTAGGCGTCGCGTTCCTCGGTGTTGAATTCGATGTGGCGCAGCAGCGACATGGAAATGACGTAATCGTCGTCGGCGAGCTTGATGCCGCGCACGCCGGTCGAGGTGCGTCCGGCGAATACGCGAATATCGCCGACCGAAAAGCGGATGCACTTGCCGGCGCGGGTGCACAGGAAAACGTCCTCGTTTTCCGAACAGGTGCGCACGCGCACCAGCGAGTCCCCCGGCTCCAGCTTCATAGCGATCTTGCCGTTGGCGCGCACGTCGACGAAATCCGAAAGCCGGTTGCGGCGCACGCCGCCCGAGCGGGTCGCGAACATGACGAACAGGTCGTTCCAGGTCGCCTCGTCCTCGGGCAGCGGCATGACGGTGGTGATGGTTTCGCCTTCCTTCAGCGGCAGCAGGTTGACCAGGGCCTTGCCGCGCGAGGTCGGCGTGCCGATCGGCAGCTTGAACACCTTGAGCTTGTAGGCGAGGCCGGTCGAGGAGAAGAACAGCATCGGCGTGTGGGTGTTGGCCACGAACACCTGGCTGACGAAATCCTCTTCCTTGGTCGCCATGCCGGTGCGGCCCTTGCCGCCGCGCCGCTGCGCGCGGTAGGTGGAGAGCGGCACCCGCTTGATGTAGCCGGTGTTGGTGACGGTGACGACCATGTCCTCGCGCTGGATCAGGTCCTCTTCCGCGCCTTCCGCCTCGCCTTCCTCGAAGGCGGTGCGGCGGGGCGTGGCGAACTTTTCCTTCATCGTCACCAGTTCCTGGCGCAGCAGCTTGTAGAGCTCGGCGCGCGAAGCCAGGATGGCGAGATAGCGCTCGATCTCGCGCCCCAGTTCCTTGAGGTCGGCGCCGATCTTGTCGCGCTCGAGCCCGGTCAGACGATGGAGGCGCAGTTCCAGGATCGCCTTGGCCTGGGCCTCCGACAGGCGGTACTTGCCGTTTTCGACCTTGTGGCCGGGCTCGTCGAGGAGCGCGATCATGGCCGCGACCTCGGTCGCGGGCCAGGCCTTGGCCATCAGCTTTTCCTTGGCCACCTGCGGGTCCTTGGCGGCGCGGATCAGCGCGATCACCTCGTCGATGTTGGCGACCGCGACCGCGAGGCCGGCCAGCACGTGGGCCTTTTCGCGCGCCTTGCCCAGTTCGAACACCGTGCGCCGGCGCACCACTTCCTCGCGGAAGGCGATGAAGGCCTGCAGAATCTCCTTCAGGCCCATCAGGCGCGGCTGGCCGCCGTCGAGCGCCAGCATGTTGATGCCGAAGCTCGATTCGAGCGGCGTGTAGCGGTAGAGTTGGTTGAGCACCACCTTGGGCTCGGCGTCGCGCTTGAGTTCGACCACCACGCGCACGCCGTCGCGGTCCGATTCGTCGCGCAGGTCGGCGATGCCCTCGATCCGCTTGTCGCGCACGGCTTCGGCCATGATCTCGATCATGCGCGCCTTGTTCACCTGGTAAGGCACTTCGTGGACGATGATCGCGGTGCGGTCCTTGCGGATTTCCTCGATCGTCGTCTTGCCGCGCATGACGATGCCGCCGCGTCCGGTGCGGTAGGCCGCGAGAATCCCGCCCTTGCCCAGGATGAGTCCGCCGGTCGGGAAATCCGGCCCCGGCACGTGGTCGCGGATCAGGTCCTCGACCGTGATCTCGGGGGTGTCGATGCAGGCGCAGCAGGCGTCGATGATCTCGCCCAGGTTATGGGGCGGGATGTTGGTCGCCATGCCGACCGCGATGCCGCCCGCGCCGTTGACCAGCAGGTTGGGAAACCCGGCGGGCAGGACGACCGGCTCCTTGGACGATTCGTCGTAGTTGGGCTGGAAATCGACCGTGTCGCGCTCGATGTCGTCGAGCAGCGCGTGCGCGGCGAGCGCGAGCCGGGCCTCGGTGTAGCGCATGGCCGCGGCGCCGTCGCCGTCCATGGACCCGAAGTTGCCCTGGCCGTCGATCAGCGGCAGGCGCATGGCGAAGTCCTGGGCCATGCGCACCATGGCGTCGTAGATGGCGGCGTCGCCGTGCGGGTGGTACTTGCCCATCACGTCGCCGACGATGCGCGCCGACTTGCGATAGGGCTTGCCGTGGTCGTAGCCGCTTTCCTGCATCGAGAAGAGGATGCGCCGGTGCACCGGCTTCAGCCCGTCGCGCACGTCGGGCAGCGCGCGGGCGACGATCACGCTCATGGCGTAATCGAGGTAGGAGCGGCGCATCTCCTCTTCGATCGCGATGGGGGTGATTCCCTGGCCCGGAACGGGGGCCTCGGGAAGGGTGGGATCGGGCGGCAGGTTCAAGCGGAAAGACCTTTGAATTCAGTCGCTTACGGCGTGCCGGGCGGGACCCGTCCGGCGCCTAAAACGAGCGCAAAAATCTAGCACGGCGGCGGGGTCGGCAACAGCCCGGATCGGCCCGCCGGAATGCTCCGGAACGTCTTGGATTCAAGCGGTTTTTTGCGCCATCCGGCGCCTGTGGATAAGAAGCACGGTAGTGGCCGTGAAAACCGTCAGAATCGGCATCAGCACGAACAGGTTCACGATCATCCAGCCCTGGGCGTGCTGCAACGCGCCCGAGGTCAGGCTGGCCAGCGCCACGGTCCCGAACACCATGAAGTCGTTGAGCGCCTGCACCCGCGCGCGTTCCTCGGGCCGGTGGCATTCGGTGAGCAGCGCGGTCCCGCCCACGAACATCAGGTTCCAGCCCATGCCGATCAGCAGCAGGCCGACCCAGTAATGCATGAGCGTCTGGTCGACGATGTTGACGGTGACGGAGGCGATCATCAGCAGCGTCCCTGCCAGGATCACGCGCGGCGAGCCGTAGCGGCGGATCAGGTGCCCGGTGAAGAAGCTCGGCCCGTACATGCCGACCACGTGCCCTTGGATCACGAAGGCGGTGTCGGCGAAGTCGAAATGGTCCGCGTGCATGGCGAGCGGCGTCGCGGTCATCAGCAGGTTCATGGACGCGTAGCCGAGCATGGCCGCGAGCGCGGCGATGACGAAGACGGGATTCCGGACGATGGTCGGAAGCGGCCGGCCGGCGGAGAGCGCCGTGGTCGGCAGCGGAATCCGCACCAGGCGCAGCAGAAGAATATTGACGACGAACATGCCGGCGAGCGCCGCGTAGCTGCCCGCGAACGGCGCCGCCGCGATCGATTCCCGGAACAGCTTGGCGACCTCGGGCCCGATGAAGGCCGCGGCCAGCCCGCCCGCCATGACGTAGGAAATCGCCTTGGGCCGGAAGTCGTCGTCGGCGAGATCGGCGGCGGCGAAACGGAAGTACTGCCAGAAGGCGTTGTGGACGCCCAGCGTCGCGCTGCCGACCGCGAACAGGACGAAGTTCCCGCTGTAGACGGCGTAGGCCGCGAGGCTCGCGCCGAGGATGCCGATGCACTGGCCGACCGTGAACCCGGTCCGCCGGCCGATCCGCCCCATCAGCAGCGAGGCGGGCACGGTCGAGACCATGGTCATGGCGAACTGCAGGGCGTAGGGCAGCGTCGCCAGCGCCTTGTTTTCGGAGAGCGCGTGCCCGGCCAGCGCGGAAACCACCACCACCAGCACCGCGCCGCCCTGCGACAGCGCCTGGCAAACCGAAAGGACGTAGGCGTTGACGCGCGCCTGGCGGCGAACGTCGGGAATGCCCGCGAGAGACACGGGAGCGCTCAGAACGGAATCTCGTCGTCGAGATCGCTGCCGCCCTTGCGCCCGCCCTTGGCGCGGCCCCCGCCTTCGCCCCGACCCTCGGACGGCGCATCGTCGGGCGGCGGCTCGTCGCCGAACGACGATCCGCCTCCGCCGCCGCCTTTAGAGTCGAGCAGGGTCAATTCGCCGCGGAAGCGGTCGATCACCACTTCGGTCGTGTATTTGTCCTGGCCCGAATTCTTGTCGGTCCACTTGCGGGTGCGGAGCTGGCCTTCGAGATAGACCTTGGAGCCCTTCTTCAGGTACTTCTCGGCCACGTCGCCGAGCCGCTCGTTGAAGATCACCACCCGGTGCCATTCGGTCCGCTCCTGGCGCTCGCCGGACTGCTTGTCCTTCCACGATTCCGAGGTGGCGACCGACATGTTGACGATCTTGGAGCCGCTTTGGGCGTAGCGCACCTCGGGGTCGCGCCCCAAATTGCCGACCAGGATGACTTTGTTGACCGAACCCGCCATTGGACTGTTCCTCTTCGAGAACTGGCTCTAAAACCGGGGCGACTGTACTATCCTCGCCCCTACCCCGCCAGTTGTGGATAACTGGGAAAAATGGACAAAATCGTCGTTCGCGGCGCGCGCGAGCACAACCTCAAGAACATCGACGTCGAGATTCCGCGCGGGAGCCTCGCGGTCATCACCGGCCTTTCCGGCTCGGGTAAGTCCTCGCTCGCCTTCGACACCATCTACGCCGAGGGCCAGCGCCGCTACGTCGAATCGCTGTCGGCCTACGCCCGCCAGTTCCTGGAACTGATGCAGAAACCGGACATGGATTCGATCGAGGGGCTTTCGCCCGCGATCTCGATCGAGCAGAAGACCACCTCGCGCAACCCGCGCTCCACCGTCGGCACGGTGACCGAAATCTACGACTACATGCGCCTTCTGTTCGCCCGCGTCGGCGTGCCGCATTCGCCCGCGACCGGATTGCCGATCGAAAGCCAGACCGTGAGCCAGATGGTCGACAAGGTGCTGGCGATGAAGGACGGCGCCAAGCTCTACCTGCTCGCGCCGATGGTGCGCGGGCGCAAGGGCGAGTATCGGAAGGAACTGCAGGACCTGGCGAAGCGCGGCTTCCAGCGCGTCAAGATCGACGGCAAGCTCTACGAGATCGACGAGGCGCCGCAGCTCGACAAGAAGCGCAAGCACGACATCGAAGTGGTGGTCGACCGGATCGTGGTGCGGGACGGCCTCGCCTCCCGCCTCGCCGATTCGATCGAGACCGCGCTCAAGCTCGCCGACGGCATCGCCGTCGCCGAGGACGCGGATTCGGGCGCGCGCACCATCTTTTCGGCCAAGTTCGCCTGCCCGGTTTCCGGCTTCACCATCCCCGAGATCGAGCCGCGCCTCTTTTCGTTCAACAACCCGTTCGGCGCGTGCCCGGCGTGCGACGGACTCGGCACCGAGATGTTCTTCGATCCCGAACTGGTGGTGCCCGACGACACGCTGGCGCTGGCCGAGGACGCGATCGCGCCGTGGGCGGGCTCGTCCTCGCGCTACTACGAACAAACCCTTGAGGCCCTCTCCCGGCACTACAAGTTCGGCCTCGACGTGCCGTTCCGCAAGCTGCCCGAGGCGGTGCGCCGCGCCGTCCTGTTCGGCTCGGGCGAGACGCCGGTCACCATGCGCTACCACGACGGCAACAAGGCCTACGAGATCACCAAGCCGTTCGAGGGCGTGATCCCGAACATGGAGCGGCGCTGGCGCGAAACCGATTCCAATTGGGTGCGCGACGACCTGTCGCGCTTCCAGACCGTGTCGGTGTGCGAAACCTGCAAGGGCGCGCGGCTCAAGCCCGAGGCGCTGGCGGTCAAGATCGCCGGGCTCGACATTTCCGAGGTTTCGAACTTCTCCATCCTCGCCGCGCGCGACTGGTTCGGCGCGCTGGAAGGCAAGCTCACGCCGCAGCGGCGCGAAATCGCCAAGCGGATTTTGCGCGAAATCAGCGAACGGCTCGGCTTCCTGGTGGACGTCGGGCTCGAATACCTGACCTTGGGGCGCGCTTCCGGCACGCTCTCGGGCGGCGAAAGCCAGCGCATCCGGCTCGCCTCCCAGATCGGCTCGGGGCTGACCGGCGTCCTTTACGTGCTGGACGAGCCTTCCATCGGCTTGCATCCGCGCGACAACGCCCGCCTGCTCGCCACCCTCAAGCGTCTCCGCGACCTCGGCAACACGGTGATCGTGGTCGAGCACGACGAGGAAGCGATCCGCGCCGCCGACCACGTCATCGACATGGGCCCCGGCGCCGGCGTGCACGGCGGGCGCATCGTCGCCGCGGGCACGCCCGAGGCGATCGTGCGCAACCCCGAAAGCCTCACCGGCCAGTACCTCAACCGCGTGCGCCAGGTGCCGCTGCCGCTGGTGCGGCGTTCGCCGCATCCGGGACGGATGCTCAAGGTGATCGGCGCGCGCGCCAACAACCTCGCCCGCATCGACGCCCCCTTCCCGCTCGGCCTCTTCACCTGCGTGACCGGGGTTTCGGGCGGCGGCAAATCGACCCTGGTGATCGAAACGCTCTACCACGCGCTCGCGCGCAAGCTGATGGGCGCGCGCGTCCATGCGGGCGCCCACGACCGGATCGAGGGCGTCGAGCTGATCGACAAGGTGGTCGACATCGACCAGTCCCCGATCGGGCGCACGCCGCGCTCCAACCCCGCCACCTACACCGGCGCGTTCACGCCGATCCGCGACTGGTTCACGGAACTGCCCGAGGCGCGCGCGCGCGGCTACGCCGCCGGGCGGTTTTCGTTCAACGTCAAGGGCGGGCGCTGCGAGGCGTGCCAGGGCGACGGCGTGATCAAGATCGAGATGCACTTCCTGCCCGACGTCTACGTGCAGTGCGACACCTGCAAGGGGAAGCGCTACAACCGCGAAACCCTCGAAATCCGGTTCCGCGACAAGTCGATCGCCGACGTGCTCGACATGACCGTGGACGAGGCGGCGGAGTTCTTCAAGGCGGTTCCCGCCGTGCGCGACAAGCTGGTGACGCTGCAACGGGTCGGCCTCGGCTACATCCATCTCGGCCAGCAGGCGACGACCCTTTCGGGCGGCGAGGCGCAACGGGTCAAGCTCGCCAAGGAACTGTCGCGGCGCGCCACCGGCCGCACGGTCTATATCCTCGACGAGCCGACCACGGGGCTCCACTTCGAAGACGTGCGCAAGCTCCTGGAAGTGCTGCACGCCCTGGTCGAGACCGGCAACACGGTGATCGTGATCGAGCACAACCTGGAGGTCGTCAAGACCGCCGACTGGATCGTTGATCTCGGCCCCGAGGGCGGCGCGGGCGGCGGGCGCGTGGTCGCCGCCGGCACGCCCGAAGACGTGGCCGGAACCAAGGGCAGCCACACCGGGCGCTATCTCGCGCCGCTCTTGAAGCGCGGCAAAGAACGGAAGCGGGCGTGACGCGCGGGTGGCATCGCTCCCACACCGGGGCAACAGCGGAGTGGCGCAGGGGTTGCACCAAGGTTGCGCGGGGTAAATCGGCCTTAAGCCGTTGATATCCCGAGAAACCATCCGATTCGTGTAGGCATTTGTAGGCATCTTCCGTATTTCCCAAGTTTTCCGCCCTTCGACAGGCTCAGGGCGGAGGGCCAAACACAGACCCTCATGCTGAGCTTGTCGAAGTATAAAAATATAGGTTATATATCCTATATAATCAAATATATCAAGAATAATAATCTATCAAGGATAATTGTCTTTACATGTTGTTCGATTTATGTTCTTATCCCTCGTGTTTCAGGGAGGGCCCTATGATCCGCGACGAAAAGGAACACCCGATCCCGCAATTGCCCCAGCCGCTGACCGAGGACGGCTTGCGGAACCTGATGCGCGAACGTGCGTACTGGGACCTCAAGCATCCGAGTTCGCCGCTTTATCAGCGGTTGGTCGCCCAAGGATTCGCGTTCATGTTTCCCGGCAAGACCAAATACGACGAAACCGGCAAGGTGATCGACGTGCAACCCCTCCCTCCCAAAGCGGTCGCGCACCAAGTGGCCCAAGTGAACCGGGAGATGGACCGCCTGGAACGGTCGCTCAACCGATCATCCTTCGTGGCGCGGGACCCGCGCGATGACGGGAATCGACAACCCTTCGATGAACGCCCGACGGGTACCCGCGAGGGCGCCGTTCACGTCCAGGCCCATACGCGGGATGGCGGGGAAACGGAAGTCATCGATTACTGGCGGGCAAGACCGGGACAGGGTAACGGGGACGACGCGCGCGGCGGTACGAACGATGACGAAGATCGCCCCGAACCGATGACGAGCCGCGATGCCGAGGATGCCGAAGGCGTTCAGGCCGGAACCGACAATCCGAAACCGTGGGAAGGCCGCCATAACGCGGAGCTGCGCGAAGCCATCGCCGGTTACGAGCAAAGCACCGATAAAAAGAACGACGGCTACGAAGAACGTCATCCGGATGGCGCGCTTGGCCGCTATCAAATGACGCGAACGGCGCTCGACGACATCAAGTGGCGCAATCGGGACGGCACCTGGACCGAGGAGGCCCGCAAGCACGGCGTTGCCAGCGACGCGGATTTTCTTGAAAATCCCCAGGCCCAGGAAACGGCCATGGACAAACTGCTGGATCGCTATGAGGAACAGGCGGACAAAAAACGCCTGTTCGACCGGGTCGGGCAAACGTTCGAGGGCCGGGAGGGCAAGATCGAGGTCACCAAGGCCGGTGTCATGGCCGCGGTTCATCACGGCGGAGCCACGGGCACCGTGAGGTATTTCGAGAAAATCGACCAAGCCGACGGCGTGTCCAACGACGCTCCCTTAAACGAGATGCAAACCGCGATTGAAACCCGCATGCGCAAATCCCAGGGAATCGACTATCAACGGAAGCAGGACCGATGATCGGTATCACAAAATTCGCCGCTCTGTTCATGCTGGCGTTGGCCGTGGTACCCGCGCCCGCGCGCGCCGACAAGCAGGTGATCTTTTCGCCCTTGACCAACGGGCCGGATTTCGACGAAGCGGTGGCGTTCTTTTCCGGTTATCTCAAGCCAGATGAATACGACACAGCGAAAAATCTGGAAGGAACCGGCGGCAGTTGGAAGCTCGGCAATACCCTCGATCTTTACATGCGCGAATTCGTCAAGCTGGGCAAGGGCGACGTGGACGACGACGGTATCGACGAACGGTTTTATATTCTGGAAGATCCCGGCTGGTGCGGATCGGGAGGGTGCCTGATCGTGATCGTCCAGAAACGGCCTGAAGGATGGAAAGTTTTATGCGAGTCGTCCGGTTTCGACCCACATGTCCGGATCAGCGATTGGGTCTCCATGAGTGGTTACCGCGAATTGGAGACGCGGTACCGCGTCTATTGGCATGGCGACAAGTGTTATTCGGCCAATCCGGAATTATTGAAAGATTACAGTCCCAAAAATTATCCCCACCCGCCGACCGAGCGAGTCTGGAAACCGATCCGGTGACGCCGGCCCCCGCATGCCTGTTCAAAACGCCACGGTCGCCTTGGCGCGGTTGACCTTGTCCGCGCCCCAGGCGTTGGGCGCGGTCGGCGCGGTATCGGCGCTCTTGATCAGCGTGCCGTCGCCGACGCGGCTGAGTTCCGTCCGCCCGGCGCGGTTTTCGACCACGATCCGGCCCGCCGACAGGAGCGCGACCTGGAAATCGCCGTCGAGCATCCCGCCCCAGAACGCGGTGCCGCGGATGCCGATGGTGGCCGTGTCGGTATCGACGCGCATCGAACCGCCCGGCGCCTTGGCGATTTGGCCGGAGGCGGCCGCGAACGCGCCCTCGATCAGGCGCATGGCGACGTTGGGCTTGGACCCGCCCGCGACGTAGTCGATGACCACGAACACGGTCTTTTCGCCGAGCGTCACCACCGCGTCATCGAGCATCTTCATCTCCAGCCGCGCGTCGCGGCCGGTGGAAATCACGTCGCCGCGAAAGATCGGATCGTCCACCTTCAAGCCGCGCGGCATCGCGTCCTGCATGGCGGAGGCCGCGCCCTTGAGCTTCACGATCTTGCCGGAAATGTCGGCGGCGCCCTGCTGCGCCCGCGCGCCGCGCGCGAACAGGCCCGCGCCGAGCGGCAAGGCGGCGGCGGCGAGCGCGATTTTCAGAAATTCGGAACGGTTCATGGCTGATCCTTGTGGTGGAGATAACGCGGCGACATAATCGCCGAACGCGAGCGCCGGCTCAATTCACGGCGGCGTGGGGTTATCCTACTCCCGCGAGCAATACGTTCAACCATGAACACGTCTTCGCCCCCTCTTCCGATCCACGTCGTCGGCGGCGGCCTCGCCGGCAGCGAGGCCGCCTGGCAGATCGCCGAAGCGGGCGTGCCGGTGATCCTGCACGAAATGCGCCCGGTGCGCGCCACGCCCGCGCACGCGACCGGGCGCCTGGCCGAACTGGTCTGTTCCAATTCCTTCCGTTCCGACGACGCCGAAACCAACGCGGTCGGCCTGCTGCACGCGGAAATGCGGGCCTTGGGCTCCCTCGTCCTCCGCGCCGCCGACGCCCACCGGGTGCCGGCGGGATCGGCGCTCGCAGTCGACCGCGACGGGTTCAGCGGCGCGGTCGAAGCCGCCCTTTCGTCCCATCCGCGCGTGACCGTCGCGCGCGAGGAAATCGCCGGGCTGCCGCCCGCGGACTGGGATTCGGTGATCGTCGCCACCGGGCCCCTCACCTCGCCCGCGCTCGCGGAGGCGGTGCGCGCGTTGACCGGCGAGGAGGCGCTCGCCTTCTTCGACGCCATCGCTCCCATCGTTCACAAGGAGAGCATCGACTTCGGCGTCGCGTGGATGCAGTCGCGCTGGGGCCGGGGCGGCGAGGATTACGTCAACTGCCCGCTGACGCGCGCCCAATACGACGCCTTCGTCGACGCCCTGCTCGCCGCCGAAAAAGTGCCGTTCCGCGACTGGGAAAAGGACACGCCCTATTTCGAGGGGTGCCTGCCGATCGAGGTGATGGCCGAACGCGGGCGCGAGACCCTCGCCTTCGGGCCGATGAAGCCGGTCGGCCTGGTCAATCCGCATCCGGGTGCTCCCCGCCATCACGCGGTGGTGCAGCTGCGCCAGGACAACGCGCTCGGCACCCTCTACAACATGGTCGGCTTCCAGACCAAGATGACCTACGGCGAACAGGCGCGCATCTTCCGCACCATCCCCGGATTGGAACGCGCCGAATTCGCGCGATTGGGCGGCGTGCACCGCAACACCTTCCTCAACAGCCCGCGCCTGCTCGACGCCAGCCTGCGCCTGAAGGCGAGGCCCGCTTTGCGTTTCGCCGGGCAGATCACCGGCTGCGAAGGCTACGTCGAAAGCGCCGCCATCGGCCTGATCGCCGGGCGCTTCGCCGCCGCCGAGCGGATGGGGCGCCAGGCCCCGCCGCCGCCCGCGACCACGGCCTTGGGCGCGCTGCTCGCCCACGTCACCGGCGGCGGCCACGCCGAAACCTTCCAGCCCATGAACGTGAATTTCGGATTGTTCCCGCCGCTGGAGGCCACCGACGCGCGCGGACGGCCCTTGCGCGGCGAGGCGCGCAAGCGCGCGCTCACCGCCCGCGCGCTGAAGGATATCGAATCCTGGCGAGCTGATCCCGCCCGCGCGGCCTGAACGACGATTTATCTTTCCATGACGAAGGCGGGCGCGGCGCCGGTTCGCCGCCATGCGTCCGCGATTCGCTTGCGCCCGTAATCGAGCGCGAAGATCAGGAACGGCCCCAGCCACGCCAGCGCGTAGACCGCGGGATCGACCGGTCCGGTGCCGAGAATGTCGCATACCGGTGGGAAGTATAGGACCGACCACGAGAAGGCGACCTTGATGACGATCCCGGCTAAGATCAGCGGATTGCGCAAGAGGTCGCGATCGAATCCGGTCCCGAAGCGCGAGCGGCGCCCGACCAGATTACCGATCTGCATCAGGATGATGGAAGAAAGCGTGATTCCCGTGGCCGAGCGGTAAAGGGGGTCTTGCGCCGGCAAATCCGTGCCGTAACTCCAGCCCCCTTGCACCAGGACCCAGAAGAATAAAGCCAGCGAAAAACTGGCCTCGATCAGGCCGAGAAAAAGATAGCTGTGCAGGATCAACGGCCAGTTCAGCAGCCTCTGGCGGCGATCGCGCGGCGGATTATCCATCGTCTCCGGGCCCGGCTTTTCCTGCCCGAGCCCGATGGCGGGCACGATGTCAGTGCCGAGATCGATCGAGAGAATCTGGATGATGGTCAGCGCGAGCGGCACCGGCAGCACCATGTAAACCAGATAAGGCACGATTTCCGGCCCGTTGTGGGCCAGGACGAAGTTGGTGAATTTGCCCATGTTGGCGAAGATGGCGCGGCCTTCCTCGATCCCCTGCACGATCGAGGCGAAATTGTCGTCGAGCAGGATCACCTGCGCCGCCTCGCGCGCCACGTCGGTGCCGCCCCGGCCCATGGCGATGCCGACGTCGGCGGCACGCAGCGCCGGCGCGTCGTTGACCCCGTCGCCGGTCATCGCCACCACCTTGTCGAGTTCGTGGAGCGCCGCGACGATTTTCCATTTCTGTTCCGGCGTGGTGCGGGCGAAGACGTGGACGCCCTGGTCGAGGCGGCGCGCCAATTCGGTCTTGCGCAAGGCGTCGAGGTCGTTGCCGGTCAGTATGGCGGCGTCCGCGCCAGCGGGAACGATGCCCGCCTTGCGCGCAATGGCCTCGGCCGTGCGCGGATGGTCGCCGGTCACCATCACCACGCGGATGCCGGCGCGATGGCAGCGCTCGACCGCCGCCGGGACCTCGGGGCGGATCGGATCCTCGGCGCCGAGGAATCCCTTCAGCACCAGGCCGCGCTCGAACAGCTCCTGCGGCGACGCCGGGTCCGGCATCGCCTCCAAGTCGGCGGAGGCGACCGCCAGCACCCGGTGGCCCTGGGACGCGAGGCGGCGCACGACCTCCTCGGCTTGCGCCAGCCGGATTTCGTCGGCGGCGACCGGCTGCTTCTCGCCCGGCGCCTCGACGCGGGCGATCAGAGGTCGCAGGGATTCCCACGCGCCCTTGACGCAAAACACGAACCTACCATTTTGCCGGGCGATCCCGGCGGAACGCCGTTTCTCCACGTTGAAGGAAAAGCGATGCACGACGGCCTCGTTGACGGACTCGATCGCCTCCCCGAATTGGGCGTGGGCTTTCGCCACGGCGACGTCGAGGGGATCGCCGGACAGCCCGACCTGGGTTCGGCGCACGTCCGACGCGATCAGCGCCAAGGCCAGCGCCGCTTGCCGCGCGTCCCCGACCATGTCGGCGCCCGCGACGGGATCGACGACGGCGGTGACGGTCATCTGGTTGAGCGTCAGCGTTCCGGTCTTGTCGGTGCAGATCACGTGCACCGCGCCGAGCGCCTCGACCGCGTTCAATCCCTTGACCAGGACGTTGCGCCGCGCCATGCGCAGACTGCCCATGGCGAGCGAGAGCGTCAGCGTCGGCAGCAGACCCTCGGGCACCAGGGCGACGATGATCCCGACCATGAAGATCAGGTTGGTCCACAACGAAAATCCCGCGAAGACCCCGTAGACGAAGAAGACGGCTCCGGTGATGGCCGCGATCAGGGTCAGTATCCGGACCATGCTCGCCACCTCGCGCTCGAGCGGCGAAACCTTGCGCCGCACGTCCTGGGAGAGGGTGGCGATCTTACCGAACTCGGTGCGGTGGCCGGTCGCGTACACTACCGCCGTCCCTCGTCCCTGCCAGACGGTGCAGCCGGCAAGCAGCAGGTTGACGGCTTCGTTGTCGTGTTCTCCGCGCGGCCCGGCGACGAGGCGGACGGGACGGGCCTCGCCGGTCAAGGGCGCGTTGTTGACCACCAGGTCCTGGGCTTCGACCAGGCGGCCGTCCGCCGGGATACGATCCCCTTCGGCGATCCTGATTACGTCGCCCGGCACCAGGTTCTCCGCCGCGATCATCTCTTCGCGGCCAGCGCGCTGCACCGTCACCCGCTGCGGCAGGAGCTTCCGCAGCTCCTCCATCGCCCGCTCGGCGCGGTATTCCTGGATGAAACCGAACAGGCCGTTGAGCACCGCGACCCCGAGCAGGGCGAGGCCGAGAATGTCCATGCTCTCGCCCGGCTGGACGCGATCTGAGATAAAGCAGAACGCAGCGGCGATATAGAGAAGGACGGCGAAAAAGTTCGTGAACTGACGGACCAGGCTGCCGAGCCAGGGATGGCCCCGGCGCGCCTCGATGGCGTTGGGCCCGACCTCGCGCAGGCGCTCGGCGACTTCGGGCGCGCTCAATCCCTCCGGCCGGGAATGCAGGACGTCGAAGACCTGCGCGACCGGGATGTCCTGGATCTGGCCCCTCACCCGTCGCCTCCGCGATAAACGGCGACGTCGCACGGCGCTTCGCGCAGAACAACCTCGACCGGATCGCCGTGGAACAGTCCCCCGGCGAGATGCCGCCGCGAGGCTTCGAGCAGGATCAACTGCGACTTGTGCCGGCTGGCGGCGATGATGGTTTCATGCGCCCAGTCGTCGGATACCACCGCGTCGGCGCCGATCCGCTCCGCGCCCACGCCGGCGCGGGCGTTCAGTTCGGCCTCGACGGTTTCCAGGTAGCGCCAGCCCTTGGCGCGCAATTTGGCCGCGGCCGTTTCGCTCAGGCGGCGGAAGGCGATCCGCTTGACCATGACCACGTGCAGCAGGTGGACGCGGTCGACGGCGGGCGCGAAGCGGGCGAGCAGATCCATCCCGGCGCGGAGCCCCTGCGCGCCGCCCGCCGCCGGAAACAGGAAGCGCCGGGGCGCGCCGAGCAGGCCCGGCTGCACCACGCGGATCGCCGCCACCTCGAAGCGGCGATGGCCGAGCAGGCGCTCGGACACGGTCCCGGCGAGATAGCCGCGCCCGCCGGCCCGCAACCGCGCGCCGCACACGACGATGGCGCCGGGCGACACGCCGCCGTCGCCCTCGATGCGCGCGATCAGGTCGCGGAATACGTCGCCGCCGAAGGGCGGCAGCGCCGTCTCGACGGCGACGCCCGCGACTTCCGCGCGGCGCGCGATCCGCTCGATCTTGGCGCGCACCTCCTCGAGCGGAAATTCGCCGGTGGCGACGTGCAGGACGGTGAGCCGATGCAGGGGGTCGTGCGCGGCCAGCGTCACCGCGTAGCCGGCGATCCAGTCGCCGTTGATGGAGCCGTCGTAGGCGAGATAGATCATGGGGAGCCTCGGCCCGGTTGACCCCTCCCCGCACCCGTTACGTCACCACCCGCCCGTTCAACGGATATTTGGGGTCGCTGTAGCCCGGCGTCGAGGGGTGACCGGGGGGCACCAGCTGGTCGATCAGCTTTTCGTCGGCCGGCCCGAGCGCGCCCAGGTGGGCGAACGCGCCGACGTATTCCTTCCATTGGGCGAAGGTGCGCGGCCCCGCCAGCACCGAGGTCACGGTCCGGTTGGCGAGCACCCACAGCAGCGCGAACTGGCCCGCGGTCATGCCCTTCTTTTCCGCGTGCGCCTTGATCTTCTGCGCGGCGACGAGGGACTCCTTGCGGAACTCGGTCTGCATCATGCGCTCGTCCTTGCGCCCGGCGCGGGAATCGGCCGACGGCGCCTTGGCCGGGTCGTATTTCCCGGTCAGCACCCCGCGCGCGAGCGGGCTGTAGGGCACCACGCCGAGCCCGAAATGGCGGCAGGCGGGAAGAATCTCCACCTCCGGCATGCGGTTCATGGCGTTGTAATAGGGCTGGAGCGCGACCGGCCCGGGCGCGCCCTGGGCTTCGGCGATCTTGACCGCCTCGACGACGCGCCAGGCGCGGAAGTTGGAAAGCCCCCAGTAGCGCACCTTGCCGGCGCGGATCAGGTCGGCGACGGCGGCGATCGGTTCCGCGAGCGGCATCGATTCGTCGTCGAGGTGCAGATACCAGAGATCGACGTGATCGGTGCCGAGTCGCTGGAGACTTTCGTCGAGCGCCTGGACCAGCCAGCGCCGCGACAGGCCCCGGCGCAGGGGCGAATTGCCCATCGGGTTGCCGGCCTTGGTCGCCAGCACCCAGCTGTCGCGGTCGCGCACGATCAGCTTGCCGACGATCCGTTCCGATTCGCCCTGCACGTAGGCGTCGGCGGTATCGATGAAGTTGACCCCGGCGTCGCGGGCGTGCGCGACGATGCGGCCCGCTTCCTTGGCATCGGTGCGGGCGCCGAACATCATGGTCCCGAGGCAGAGCGGCGAAACCTCGAGGCCGCTTTGCCCCATGCGTGCGAGTTTCATGGCGGATTCCGTGTTCAGGTGCCGGAGATGAATTTGGCGACGAATTCGGCCGCTTCGTCGGCGATCAGGTCGCGGAAGAAGTGATCGGCGCCGTCCACGGTCGCGATCCTGACGTTGGGCCCGGCCTTGCCTTGGAGGCGCTTCGGGATGTCGGGCGTCACGGTGTCGAGGGTCCCGGTCACCACCAGGGTCGGCAGGCGCACGCGGCCGATCATGTCGAGGGATTTCATCAGGCCGTCGTCGCGGTAGTAGGAGAGAAAGGCGTCGGCGCTCGCCGACGTGCTCGGGCAGTTCATCAGGCGCACGTCGCGCATCAAGTCGCCGCCGCGCCCGGCCGCCGCGAGCTTCTCCGCCTCCGCCAATGTCTTTTGCAGCGAACCCGCCGGCGCGTCGCGATAGCCGGCGGCGCTCATTTCCTCCCAACTCGCCGGCGCGAGCAGAACCAGGCGCTTGATCGCCGGATCGGGCTTCTCCAGCATGTACCGCAGCGCCTGGTTGCCGCCGCGCGAATGGCCGAACAAGGTGATGTCGCCCGCCCCTTGCGCCTTCAGATACGCGACCCAGGCGGCGATCTCGGCGACCGCGTCGTGCTGGCGGTGCGTCTGCGGCTTGGCGCAGTCGGCGGCGCCGCGCCGGTCGGAAACGTTGAGGCTCAAGGTCACGGCGAGGCTGGAATAGCCCAGTTCCCGCAGCGCCTTCTGCTGATGGGCGAGGGTGTCCATGCGCCCGTGCATCATGGTGCCGTGCACGAGCAGGATGGCGCCGTCCTTCCAGATCTTGCCGGGAGCCAATGCCGATTCGCCGAGCAAGCCGATTCCCTTCAGCTCGATGCGCACCTCGGCCGCCCGCGACGGCGCCCACGGGGCGCACGCGACCGCCAAGGTTATCCACAACGCCGCCCGAATCGCCCGCGACATTTTCGCCTCCCCGGTTGTTTCGGCGTCTCGCCGCGCGCCGACCGGACCGATATTTCAATCCCGGAACCGCCCCTTGCAAGCCGGAATCGCACGCCCGCGCCGGGCCGGCCGGGCCCCGTTGTTGTTCGCCTATCGCAAACGGGGCAATATGCCGCGAAAATGAAGCTCTTTTTCCGCACGGCATCGCGACGCGGCCGGGGCGCGTTTGCCCTTGGACGCCGTTTGGGGCGCGCGGGCGAATCGTCGTGCGACGGCACGCCTGGCGGCGTGACGCGCGCATCACATGATGCGCCCCTACCGGGGCGCGTCGCCGTTTGGGCGGCGGCCGGGCTGCTCGCGCTCGCCCTCGCCGGTCCGCTCGGCGCGCAGACGATCGCAACCGAACGGATGTTCGAGGCGGTGATGAAGGACGACCTCGCGGCGGTGAAGCGCCAGGTCGAGGCCGGCGCCGAAATCCGCTGGCGCAATCCGCGCGGACTGACCGCCGCCGAGTTCGCGGTCGAACTCGGCCATATCGAGATCGCCAATTACCTTCTCGCCGAGGAAAAAAGCCGCGTCGCCGCGCCCGCGCGCGTCGCCGACAAGGGCGCGCCCAAGGCGGCGAAGAAAGTCGAACCGCCGCGCGCCCCGCGGCCGGACGCGGGCGCGGCGCGCACGGCGCCCGTGCCCGACACGCCGCCGCGCGCGCAACGCGCGCCGCAGACCCTGGTCGAACGGCTGGCCAACCTCATGCGCCCGGACGAATCCGAGCCCGGGCCCGAGCCGCCGCGCGCGGGGACGGAAACTTCGCCGACGCCGCCCGCCCCCGACGCGCCCGCCGCTCAAGACTCCCCCGGCGACGAACTATCTCCGGCGGAGCGCATCGCCGAGCGCGTCCGCGAACGGCAGGAAGTCGAGAAAAAAACGCGCGCCGCGGCCCCCGCGCCGACGGAAGAGCGGCGAACGCCGCGGTCGCGCTCGGTGGTCGAATGGCTGGCCGATCTTTGGGCCGGGCGCGAGCCGCGCGAAACCACGCGCCCGCGCCTGCCCGAGGAACTGGCCGCGTCGGAGGACGCGCGCGGAAGCGCGCCGCCGCCGCCCGACCGCCCGACGCCGGGCGTGCGCGACCCCTGGGCGCCGCAGGTGAGCCCGGCGACGCCGTCGATCGCGCCCGCACCGGATAGCCCCGCGCCGGAAATCCCGCCGTCCGAAAAAACCGCACCCGAATCCCCCGCGCCCCAACCTCCCGCGCCGACGGCACTCGCGGCCCTGCCGCCCCAGGCTCCTTCGCCCGCGCCTCCCTCGGGGACGCCGACGCCGGAAGCGCCCGCCGGTGCCTGGGCGCCGACCATCGAGCGCGGCGGCGAAGCGCAGGCCGCGCCATCGGAAGCGCCGACCGCCGGACCACAGGACGCGCCGACCTTGTTCGCGCGGCGCAAGGATGGTCCCCCCACGAAAAAAGACGCGGCCAAGGAATTGGGCGCGCCCGCGCCGGGCGCGCAACAAACGGCGCGGCTCGGCGAACCGAAGAAAGCGCCCGCAGGCGAAGGCGGACCGGGCGAAGGCGGCCTTTGGGGTTCCAAGGTGGAAATGGCCCAGGCGCGCCCGGTGGTGACCGCGCCGCCCGCGGCGCCGCCGGTGCCGGAGGCGGTGCCGACCGGACTCGGCTTCATGGTTGGCCGCTCCCTCAACCTCGACAAGACCGTCCCGCCGCGCGGCGACGCGCAGGAGGTCGGGCGGGGCTGCATCGAAAAGGCGCGCGGCGCGGTGGTGTTCTGCGTCGAGGTCGCCAACTGGCCGCAGGCGATGGAAGCGGACTTTTCCGTCAACACCATCCTCTATACCGGCCAGCAGGCGGTGATCCGCTACGACCAGGACAAGGCGACGCGGATGCAGACGCTGTTTCCGTCGGATTCCTTCGACAAGGTGGTCGCGTACTACAGCGGCCATTACGGCCCGCCCGCCCAATACTTCACGCGCAGCATCGCGCCGCTGGCCTCGGCCCGGCGCGAAAACCCGACCCGGGCCTGGCGCGCGCGCAATCCCAAGACCGGTCAGATCGCGACCCTCGAAATCCGCAAGTTCGACGATACCCGCGGCGGGTTCCCGGACACGCGGCGCGGCGTCGTCATGCTCTATTACCAGGACACGCCGCCGATCTTCCCGCAGGTCTCCGCGCTCGAACTGATGCGGCTCAAGCGCCCGCCGATCCCGAAACCGGACGCGGAAGGCGGCGACGATCAGTCGCAGGGATTGTTCGGACTGCCGGGAACGGCGCCGGGGCCCGCCGCGCGCGCTCAGTAGCGCCCCGACCCCGACGCCCACGCCAGCCGCAGCGGCAGCCACGGCGAATACGGCGGACGGCCGCGCGCGAGTCTCCGCGCGCGAATCTCCGCCGCCGTCGCCCACAGCAGGACCGGCAGCGCGGCGCGCGCATCGCGCGGCCGTTCGGCGCGCGCGCGGGCCACGTGTTCGCCCACCAGGTCGAGGATCGATTCGGCATTGATGCCGGCGGGCGCGCGGACGATCAGCGCGTGGGCGATCCCCGCCGCGCGGGCGGCCGGGCGCGCGGCGGCGTCGGCGACGCCGAGCAGCGCGAGCGCCGCCGCGACGATCGCGCCGGAGAGCGCCTCGGCCTGCGCCACGGCGGCGCCGGTATCGGTATGCGGCGCGGCATCGAGACCGCCGACAAGACTACCGACCCGGGCGGCGATCAGGCGGTCGAACGGTTCGGCGAGCGCATCGGCGGAGAGGCCCGATTCCGCCGCCGCGCGGGCGAAGGCGGCGAGCGCCGGTTGCGCCGGGGCGACACCACCGAGCGCGGCGAGAACCGCGTCGCGCCACCACTTAAGGCGCATTTCGGCGAGCAAGGGCTCGCGCGCGGCCCGCGCCACGCGCGCGATTTCGACGTCCACCGCCAGCAGCGCCATCAGGCGCGCGCGGGGGGACGGCGGCGCGAATTGCGCCGCCAGATAGCGGTCGCGGTCGTCGCTGCGCGCGAGCGCCGCGCAATAGACGGCGTCCGAATCGGTCGACGCTATTGTCGGCGTCGGCGTCGTTTTCATGCGTCGAAACTATCATGCGAAACAGGCCGCGCCGACGCGGCGGCGCACAACGTGATTTGCGCCTCCGGCCGGCACGTTTATATTAGAAATCACGAACGTCGGTTCACGCCCGCCCGTCAATACCCGGACGGGTTTTCGGGTTTTTCCAGACCACCAACGGAGGGATCATGGCCAGCATTCTGCTTAATCTACGCAACACGATCATCGCGGGCTTCGTGCTGACGATCTTGATGATCGTCATCGTCGTCGGCGCGACCAAGCAGGGCGCCCCCGGCGACTACGCGTGGTGGACGTTCCTGTTCCGCTGGCTGCACGTGCTCTCGGGCGTGATGTGGATCGGCCTGCTGTGGTACTTCAACTTCGTGCAGACGCCGAGCATGCCGAAAATTCCGGACGACCAAAAACCGGCGGTCAGCAAGGTGATCGCGCCCGCCGCGCTGTTCTGGTTCCGCTGGGCGGCGATGGGCACCATCGTCACCGGCCTGATTCTCGCCGGGATGAACGGCTACCTGCTCGACGCCCTCACCCTCGGCGCGGCGAGCGGCTTCGCCGTGCCGAAGAGCGTCGCCATCGGCATCGGCATGTGGCTCGGCACCATCATGTGGTTCAACGTCTGGTTCATCATCTGGCCCAACCAGCAGAAGGCGCTGGGCATGGTCCAGGTCGACGCCGACGCCAAGGCCAAGGCCGCGCGCATGGCCGGGCTCACGTCGCGCTTCAACACCATGCTGTCGATCCCGATGCTCTACGCCATGGTCTCGGCGCAGAACATCTACTGAGCGACGCTTCGCTTAATGAAAAGCCCGGCCGCGAGGCCGGGCTTTTTGTTTCGGATACGGCGATCACGGCGAGCCGCCGAAGCGCGCGCACCATTTTAACGGCTCGCCGCCTCGAAAATTTTACGCAATTTGGCGACCGAGAAGGGTTTTTCCAATGTGTGGATAACGTCGACGCCGATTTCTTTCCCGACTCTGGCGGTGCCGTTGGTCAACGTCGGCTCGTAGCCCGTCATGACGACGACGCGGCCGGAATATTTTTGCGCGCCCAACCACTGAATCGCCTCCAAGCCGTCAACGCCCAACATAATGACATCGAGCAGGATCAAATCGGGCGCGGCCGAATGGAACTGCTCCATCATCTCGCGGCCGTCTTTCGCCTCCGAAACCTCCCAGCCCATCGATTCCGCCACTTCGCGAATGAACGATCGGATCTTGGGTTCGTCGTCCACGATCATAAGCCGCTTTGAAGGCGCGTCAGGCGCCGGCATGGCCCAACTCCTCCCTGATGGCCCGGGCGAGGTCTTCTTTGTCGTCCTCGACGAGGGAGAACGGCACGCTCGACGGCGTGTCGTCGGATTTTCCGGCCGCTTCCTCGGCGGCTCCGGGCGCGACCAGGAAATAAAGTTTCACCGAGGTGCCATGGCCGGGCTCGCTGAAGATCTTGGCATACCCGCCCGACTGCTTGACGAAGCCGTACACCATGGCAAGCCCCAGGCCCGAACCCTTGCCCATCTCCTTGGTCGTAAAGAACGGCTCAAAAGCGCGGGACGCGACCTCCGGCGTCATTCCCTTGCCGGTGTCGGTCACCTCGATTACGACGTAGCGCCCGGGCGTGACCTCCACGTCCAGGGTTTTGGCTTGGGCTTCGTTCAACACGGTCTCGGCCGTCTTGATGGTCAGCAAACCGCCCCGCGGCATGGCATCGCGGGCGTTCAATGCCAGATTGATGAGCGCGTTCTCCATCTGGTTCTTGTCGATCAGGACGGGAGGAAGCGCCGTCGTCAGTATGGTCTTGACCTCGACCGCCTCGCCCAGCGTTCGCCGGAACAGGGAATCCAGGCCCCGGATCAGATCGCCCAAATCCGTCGACTCGGGGTGCAGGGGCGTCCGCCGACCAAAAGACAGCAACCGGCGCGTCAGCGCGGCGCCGCGATGGGTTGCCTCAAGCGCGTTCGCGATCTTGTCCTTGATCTTCCCGTCCCGGACAGCTTCTTGGGCAAGCTCGAGATTGCCCATGATGATCTCCAGCATGTTGTTGAAGTCGTGCGCCATCCCGGCGGTCAGTTGACCCACGGCTTCCATTTTCTGCGACTGGCGAAGTTCCGCCTCGAGTTGCCGCTGTACGGTGATGTCGGCGCTCATCCCACCGATGGCGATCGGCCGTCCTTGCTCGTCGTAAATCGGGAATTTGGTGACAGAGAGCAGGCGAGACCCCCGGGCCGACGATCGGAGGGATTCGCGGGTCAACTCCTTTCCGGTCGCAAGCACGGCTTTGTCATGCTCCACGATCTGATCGGCGATCGCTTTCGGGTGCACCTGATGCGAGGTTTTGCCGATCGCTTGCTCGGCCGCAACTCCCCAAAACTTCACCCATGACGAGCCGACCATCAGATAGCGGCCATCGGAGTCCTTGATGTTGATCAGGAACGGAGAATACTCAACGAGGGCTCGCAACCGCGCCTCGCTGAGTCGTCGGGCGTTCTCGGCGATCTTGCGCTCGGTGATATCGGTGCGGACCAGGAACGTGCCGCCGTCGCGGGTGCGGTAAAGATGGACGTTGACCCAACATTCGCCCTTGCCCACGTCGATCATGCGAAGTTCGGCTGATTCCAGGGCGCGGAACTGCCGGACGCGGCGATCCACTATGTCCTTGCCCGCGCCGACATAAGTGCCGTGTTTCGCCAGAGCCGTGACGATCTCGGCATAGGTGATTCCGGGCTTGAGAAATCCCGGCGGCAGATTGTGCCGGAAAAGGTAATGTTCGTTGTACAGCACCAGCCGTTCGTCCTTGTCGAACAGGGCGACGCCGTCGCTGACGCTGTCCAGCGAATCCTGCAGAAGCTGCCGGGCGTTTTCCCGCTCCACCTCGGCCCGCTTGTGTTCGGTGATGTCGCTGGTGACGCCCAATAGCATCGTCACTTTGCCGGACGGGTCGCGAAGGGGGGCCGCGTGCGTCTTCAACCAACGTCGCGTGCCCTTGATCCCGATTATTTCAAACTCCAGCGTCCCGAGCTCGCCGGACATGACCCGGTTGAAGAGGTCCCTGAACGCCGCCCGGTATTCGGGCGCGACGAAGTCGAGGAGCGGGCGTTGCCGCGCTTCATCCAGCGAACCCGTCTCAAGCATGGCGAGGCCCGCGGCGTTCATCTCAAGCAAATCTCCCCTGCGGCCGATGATCTTCACGCATTCCGGCTCCGTCTCGATGATGGTCCGCAGGCGCTGTTCGTTCGACCGCAAGGCGGCTTCGGTTTCCCGGCGCTTGTTCACCTCGCGTTCGATGGCGGCCAGGGCCCGATCCTGGCGCGCAAATAGCCGGATAAGGATCGAGGCGAACAGCGCGATCGCGGCGGAGGCCATGCCGGCGCCGGCGAGAGCAATACGCCGGCGTTCCTCAAATTCCGTGAACGCCTCCTTGACCGAAGACGCTACGGTCACCACCAACGGATATTCTTTCAACCGACGCCAGGAAAACAACCGCTCAACGCCGTCGATGGCGCCCGTTGTTTGATAGTGACCGAAGTGCGGCGATGCGGGATTGAAAAAGGGCCGGTCGGACGGCAGGACGAACCCCCAGGCGTTCTCGGTGGAATGAGGCGTTGTTACCCGGGCGAGTATGGTTCGGTCTGGGCCCACTAAATTGACTATGCTATTGGCGCCGATATTCATCGATCCATAGAATCTGATGAAATACTCGGGGGCCACGGACATCACGATCACGCCGCCGAAGGAGCCGTCCGGAGCGGTCAGCTTCCGGGTAAATTGGATCACCCACCGGCCGCCGGCATGATCCAGCACGGGCTTGCCGATAAACAAAGTGTCGTTCGGGCTGGCGCGATGGACGCGAAAGTGTTCGCGATCCGATAAATCAATACGATCGACGGCCCCCAGATAGGAGTGGACCAAAAATCCGTCGGATCCAATGATGCCGATTTGCAGCGGCAGATCCTTGTCGGCGGTTCCCTGAATCGTTTTCAGATGCTCTGAAAGTTTCGTCGGGTCGTCCCGATAACTTCGACGCAGGGTCAACAGCACCAAGTCGATCCCTTTGACCGTGCGCAGGGTATGTTCCTCGATGGCGCGGACAAGATTGGCCGAGGTGGTAATGAGGTTTTGCTTCACCGACTCCCGGTCCCGGTTCAACCCGAAGAGAACCGTCATCCAGAGCGCCGTGATCCCGAACAGGGAAAAAACGACGACCAGCAATGGCGGCCGCCGCCAGAGGCGCGTTAACGGCCTGCCCCCGTTGGATGATGTTGGCGGCGGCAAACGATCCGGTTCCGGTCGGGCCGGATCGTCGAACGTGGATGCTGATGGGCTCGGAGTCATGACGCGACCTCGGCCGCCAGTGGGTTACGTTTCCGAGAAAAGTTCCGATTGGACGGTAAACGCCTTGATTGGAACCAATCCATATTCCCCGCATGGAACCCGGTTATGGTCAAAATTGTAGCCGTCGAGGTCACCCGGGGCAATCTCGGTCGCGGCACGGAACGGGATCAGAGCGGATCGGCGGAAATCCGGCGTTGAAACGGCTTTTCCCGACCGCCGTTTGCCAAGGCGCTCGGCGCATCGACCAAGATTTCGATGAACTTGCGGACAAGTTACGATCTTGATCGGGCGACGGTGCGCCGCCGGGCCGCCCGCAATCGCCGGCACGCTCCTCAGGCGACCGCGATCAGCGCGGCGGCGGCGGAACGCCCTTCGGCCAACAGCACGTTGAAGGTGCGGCAGGCGGCCCCGGTATCCATCCATTCGAGCGCGGGCCCGCGCGCGCGGATCGCGGCGCGCAAAGGCGCCGGCGCGGGTTGAAACCGCAGCCCGCAGCCGACGATCACGATTTCGGGCAACGGCGCGACGAACAGCGGCGCGAGCGATTCTTCGTCGATGTCGGCGATGGCGGCGGCGTTCCAGGGCGCGGCGCGGTCCGGCCAGACCAGCACCGAGCCCGCGCGGCGCGCGCCGGCGATCACGAACCCGCCCGCGCCGTACG
>CAYPQV010000010.1:0-4418 GCA_964412955.1 uncultured Hyphomicrobiales bacterium | reverse complement strand
AGCACCGAGCCCGCGCGGCGCGCGCCGGCGATCACGAACCCGCCCGCGCCGTACGTCTCGATCACCTGGCGGCCGGCGGGAACGAGCGGCGTGATGTCCAGGCTCATGACCGGCCCGGCGGCGTAGGCCGCCCCAATATACAACCGGGCGCCCGAACCGCCGCCGGGTGCTTGGTTCTATGGCGCATGCGCGCCCGGGGCGGCTTCCTTCGCGGGCGCGCCTTTCTCCGGAGTATCCTGGGCGCCGCGGTCGATGTTCATGTAGAGCAGCATCGGCAGCGCGACGCAGATGGTCGAATAGCTGCCGACGATCACGCCCCACAGCAGCGCGAAGCTGAAGTCGCGGATCACCGGGCCGCCGAACGCGAACAGCGCGAGCACGGTCAGGAACACGGTGCCCGAGGTGTTGATGGTGCGCGACAGCGTTTCGTTGATGCTGCGGTCGAACAACTCGGGCAGCGGCATGGTCTTGAACTTGCGCAGGTTCTCGCGCACCCGGTCGAGGATCACCACCGTGTCGTTGATCGAATAGCCGGCGATGGTCAAGAGCGCCGCCACCGTCGACAGGTTGAATTCGAGCCCGGAGAGCGAGAACACGCCGACGGTCGAGATCACGTCGTGGAACAGCGCGATGATGCCCGCGGCGCCCCATTTCCATTCGAACCGGAACCACATGTAGACCAGGATGCCGCCGAGCGACACGACCACGGCAATGATGCTCTCGCGCAGCAGCTCGGCGCCGACCTTGGGCCCGACGGTTTCGACCCGGCGGTATTCGACGCCGGGGCCGAGCGCGGATTTTACTTTCTCCACCGCGCGCATCTGTTCCTTCTCGTCGCCGGCCTGGCGGGGCAGCCGGATCAGCACCTCGTTGGGGCCGCCGAAGCCCTGGATTTCGGTGCCGCCGAGATTGAGCGCGTCGACCTTGGTCCGCGTCGCCGCCACGTCGACCGGCCCTTGGAACCGGGCCTCGATCATGATGCCGCCGGTGAAGTCGATGCCGTAATCGAGCCCGCGCGTCGCCATCAGCACGACGGTCGCCAGCATCAAAAATCCCGAAATCGCGAAAAAGAAGAACCGCAGCCGGATGAACGGAAAGCGGGTGTCGGGGGGGATCCAGATGATTCCGCGAAACATGCGCCCGGCCCTTTCCCGTCAGATCGGCAGCAGCTTGGGCCGCGCCATGCGCAGCCAGCCCACCGTCATCAGCCGCGCGACCGAGATCGCCGTGAACATCGACGTCATGATGCCGAGCGAGAGCGTCACCGCGAAGCCCCGGATCGGCCCCGAACCGAGGAAGTAGAGCACCGCCGCCGCGATCAGGGTGGTGAGGTTCGAGTCGATGATGGTAGTCATGGCGCGCGCGTAGCCCGCGTCCATGGCCGACACCGGCGGCCGGCCGAGCCGCGTTTCCTCGCGCATGCGTTCGTAGATCAGAACGTTGGCGTCGACCGCCATGCCGACGGTGAGCACGATCCCGGCGATGCCGGGCAGCGTCAGCGTCGCCTGCAGCAGGCTCATCGCGCCCAGAATCAGGATCAAATTGAGAACCAGGCCGATGTTGGCGACTAGGCCGAACGTGAACCCGTAGCCGAGAATCATGAACACCATCACCATCCCCGTGCCGATGACGGCGGCGACGCTGCCGGCCGCGATCGAATCGGCGCCGAGGCCGGGACCGACCGTGCGTTCCTCGAGGATGGTGAGCGGCGCCGGCAGCGCGCCCGCGCGCAACAGCAGCGCGAGGTCGCGCGCGCCCTGGATGGTGAAGCCGCCGCTGATCTGGCCGGTGCCGCCGAGGATCGGCTCGCGGATCACCGGCGCGCTGATCACCTTGCCGTCGAGCACGATGGCGAACGGCTTGCCGACGTTCTTGCCGGTGACGTCGCCGAAGCGCTTGGCGCCGTTGGAATCGAATCGGAAACTGACCACCGGCTCGCCGGTGCGCTGGTCGAAGGTCGGCTGCGAATCGATCAGCGTGTCGCCGCTGACCATGACGCGCTTTTGAATCAGGTAATGGCCGGGGCGGCCGCCGGCGCGGTCGGCTTCCGCCCCGGGCAACAGTTGCGAACCCGCCGGCACCCGGCCTTGAAGCGCGTCCTCGACGCTGCCGCGCTCGTCGAGCAGGTGGAAGGTCATCTTGGCGGTGCGGCCCAAAAGCCGCTTCATCCGCTCGGGATCGTCCAGGCCCGGCAATTGCACGACGATGCGGTCCTCGCCCTGGCGCTGAATGGAAGGCTCGCGCACGCCGGTTTCGTCGATGCGCCGGCGCACGATCTCGATCGACTGGTCGATGGTGGCGAGCTTGCGCTGGCGCAGCGCCTCGGGCTTCAGGGTCATGACGATGCGGGCGCCCTCGCCCGCCGTCGTCGTGAAATCGTTGTCGAGCTTGCGCACCAGTTCGCGCGCCTTCTCGACCTCGGCGGCGTTGCGCGCGACGAACGAAACGCCGTCGGCGGACGCGCCGAGACGTTCGTATTGGATGCGTTCCTTGCGCAACTCGCCGCGCACCGAATCGACCAGCGATTCCATGCGCTCGCGAAGCACGGTGGCGAAATCGACTTCGAGCAGCAGATGCGAGCCGCCCTGCAGATCGAGGCCGAGGACGAACGTGTTCTTCGGCAGCCACTTGGGCAGCGCCGCGAGCGTCGCGGGCGCGAGGAAGCTCGGCACCGCCGCCAGGCAGCCGATGATCAACGTCGCCAGAATGACGACGACCTTCCAACGGGGAATGTTGACCATCGCCCGCGCGCTCCCGCGGCGGCGGCCTTGGCGGCCGCCGTCCGTTCAGTTCCCTTTGCCGCCGAAAAGTTTGGAAAGAATCGACCCGCCGCCCGAACCTGATCCGCCGGTCCCGCCGGGGGGCGGATTCTGATTGGCCGGCTCGGGATGGGTGACCACCGCCGCGAGCGTCTGGCGCTGGACGCGCACGCGCACGCCTTCGGCGATTTCGACCTGGAGCTCGTTATCGTCGACGATTTTGGTCACGGTGCCGAGAATGCCGCCGCCGGTCACCACCTTGTCGCCGCGGCGGATTGCGGACAGCATTTCGCGATGCTGTTTCACCTTCTTCTGCTGCGGGCGGATGAGCAGGAAATAAAAGACCACGAAGATGAGGACGAGCGGCAGCAACGCCTCGATTCCGCCGGTACCGCCGCCGCCGGCCGCCTGCGCATACGCGGGAGAGATCAGCATCGAAAACTCCATCGTTGAACGGATTGCGGACTATAGCGACCGATCCCCAGGATGCAAATGCAAAGCCGCCGCCCGCGCCCCCCGCCGCGCGGCCCGGAAACCCTTGGAAAGACGGGCGCTTCGCGCTACCGTCCGGGCCTGCTCCCGAAGGCAAACCGACCCCACGCAACGCCCAATGAGCGACATCGAACTCCTGCCGCTGCTCCGGCGCATCGCCGAGGCCCTGGAACGCCGCGCGCCGTCCAAGCCCCGCTCCGCCGCTCTGACCGAGGCCGATGCCTTCGTCTGGCACGCCGAGGGAGAACGGCTGGAAAGCGTCGCGCGCGTCAACCGGGTCGAACTCGGCTTGCTCAAGGGCATCGACCGCCAGGCCGACCTGCTGCTCGACAACACCCGCCGCTTCGCCAGGGGCCTGCCCGCCAACAACGCGCTCCTGTGGGGCGCGCGCGGCACCGGCAAAAGCTCGCTGATCAAGGCGGTCCACGCCGCCGTCAACGACGAGAAGAAAGCCGCGCTCGCGCTGGTCGAGATCCACCGCGAGGAAATTCCGTCGCTGCCCGCCCTGCTCGCCCGCCTGCGCGGCGAAAAACGGCGCTGCATTCTCTTTTGCGACGACCTTTCGTTCGATTCGGGCGACGCGTCCTACAAGTCGCTCAAGGCGGTGCTCGAAGGCGGCATCGAGGGCCGCCCGGACAACGTGATCTTCTACGCCACCTCCAACCGGCGTCACCTGATGCCGCGCGACATGATCGAGAACGAACGCTCGACCGCGATCAACCCGGCCGAGGCGGTCGAGGAAAAGGTATCGTTGTCGGACCGCTTCGGACTGTGGCTCGGCTTCCATGTCTGCGACCAGAACACGTATCTCGCCATCGTGCGCGGCTACGCCGAGCGCTACGGCCTCAAGGCCAAGGGCCTCGACCTCGACTTCGAGGCCAACGAATGGGCGGTCACGCGCGGCTCGCGCTCGGGCCGCGTGGCGTGGCAGTTCATCCAGGACTTGGCCGGCCGCCTCGGCAAGAAATTAGGCTGAATCCTTTTTCGCGCGCCCCGGTAGGGGCGCATCATATGATGCGCGCAGGGATTCGCCCGCGCGCGCGTAGTTGAGGACGCCCTCTAGGATCGCGGCGAACGCCGCGTCGAGGCGCCGTTGTCCGTCCGCGTCGCCGGGCGCGACGCCGTAGAATTCGCCGCCCTGCCGCCCGCGCGCGGCCAGATGATCGG
>CAYPQV010000009.1:0-118306 GCA_964412955.1 uncultured Hyphomicrobiales bacterium | reverse complement strand
CAGCCGAACCCGGCCGGACGCCGCCGTCCACCGCCGGATGGATTTTCACGGTGCTGTTCATTGTCGTTTGCCTCCCTTCGACACTGCGCAAAAAAAACCGACCGACCCGATCCCACCTACCGACGCCGGAACAACCCTGGGGCCGCCGGATGGGTTCGCACGCTAAAATGAACGATCATTCTAGTCAATACGGATGTTGCGAGGACGCGGGTTCAGTCGTTTTCGCGCACCTAAACTGCGACCGCTGATGAAGGCGGTCGCGCGATTATCTCGAAAATGCCCGTGAAAAGGATTGATCGCGCCGAAGGAACGTCAGAGGAGTCCGGCGTAAATCCGGATCAAGTCCTCACCGAACGCCAAGTACTCGCCCACAAATCATCGAGATAATGGGGCAACGGCTTCTCGATAAGCCCATCCAGGCGATGCTGAATGAGGCGAATGGCGGGACCGTACACGGCGGCGGCGGCCACGTCGGCGTCCATCGGCCGAACCTCGCCCTTGATCATGCCGTTCGCCACCATTTGCCGCATCAACCTGAAGGGCTTGGACGAGCACACGGGAGATTTTTCGGGCAAAAATTCCTTGTGCTTCGCATAGAGCATGAACTCCATGGCGTTCGGTTCTTTCTCGGTAATCTGGAAGAGATATTCAATCACGGCCCTGCACTGATCCGCCGTGGATTTATGCCGGGATTCGATGTCGGCGAACGCCTGCTCAATTCTTTTCTTGAGGCTTTCGAAGAGGGCCTTCGCGATGCCTTCCTTGTCGCCGAAATAATGGTAGATCGATCCCGTGCTGACGCCTGATTCCTGAACGATGTCGGGAATGGCCGTGTTGAAATACCCCCTCTGAGTAAAAAGCCGCAACGCGGCGTCGAGGACCCGCTCGTAGGGTCCCGGTGCACTGCCGCGTCGCAACGACTTGGCTTTGACGGCCGAGGAACGCATGATGTTCCGTAGTTAAGCAGTTAAACCCACTTCATTTAGGGCGCGCCCCCATCCTTCGAACGGCGATGCCCACCAGATGTTGATGAAAATAGCATTGAACGGATGGGCGTGTCACGATCCGCCTTATCCCGAGCACCCCGCCGACATGGCATCCGATCGCTCTCGCCGGGCGGAAAATATTGTTATTGATTTATGGCTCCCGGGGTATATAAAATGAACAATCGTTCTAGTTCGAAAACAGCCTCTAATGCGGCGTAATTTCCAAGTACGGGCTTAACCCGTCGGAAGAGGCAAGGGCGGACGGATTGTGCCCGAACGAACGCGAAAGTGCGGGGCTCGCGGATGGGGGAGTATCTTTAAAAAAACGGGAAGAAGCCGGGGCCGATACGCGCGCGTATCGCGAACAACAACGCCCCGGAAAATCCGTACCCTTCGTTTTATCGCCGCCCCGCGACCCTGAGGACCCTGGGGGCCGCGGAGAAACCCACCCTGCGAGGTGATGTTTTCCGGGGCAAAGGAGTGCCTGCCAAGTCCGGTACTCCGATAAGGTCGTGCCGAAGGGGGTTTAGGTGAGTACCATCGCGGAGCGGGTTCCCAAATGACCATGATGCCGCCTGCCGGGTGCAAGGTTCTCGATGATTCCGCGCCGACACTTTCGGGGTCCGAACGAACGCCGATGATGGCCGCAATCGTCAATCGGCGCGTCGGTCTGATGGTGTTCGGCTTCGCCGCCGCGTTTATTCTCTGGTACGCGAGCGTCAAGTGGCTCCCGTTTCCCGCGTTCCGGCGTCTGCCCGAACCGATCGGCGTCATCCAGGAATGGCTGAGCCGCGATCCCGCCTACGGCATTTCCGTCTTCACCGCCGATTACTACGTCCACATTCTCTACAGCACCTACCGCGCGACCACGGCGTTCGTGCTCGCGGTCGTCCTCGGCGTGCCGCTCGGCATCATGATGGGCTGGAAATCGACGGTGCGCGAATATTCCGACGCGCTGCTCACCCTGCTCCGCCCGATTCCGCCGCTCGCCTGGGTGCCGCTCGCCATCCTGCTGTTTCCGGGCACCGAGCCGGCGGTGATCTTCGTCGTCTTCCTGGTCGCGTTCTACGCCACCACCCTCAACACCTGGGTCGGCGTGCGCGCCATCGACGTTTCCTATTTCCGCGCCGCGCTCTGCCTCGGCGCGCGGCCCGTGGACGTACTGCGCGACGTCATCATTCCCGGCGCCATGCCTTCGATCTTCACCGGCCTGCAGATCGCCATGGGCGCGGCCTGGTTCTCGCTGGTCGCGGGCGAAATGATCGCCGCCCGCTACGGCCTCGGCTACGTCATCTGGGAAGCCTACAACCTGATCCAATACCCGACCATCGTCATCGGCATGGTCACGCTCGGCTTCGTCGGCTACGTGTGCAGCGCGCTGATCCGCGTCGCCGGCAACCGGCTGATGCGCTGGCACCAGAAGAACATCGGAGCGGTCCGTGGCTAGCGCGCCCGCAGCTGCCGTCAACGGCGCGGTGACGATCGACGCCGTCGGCAAGGTCTATGGCGAGACGGTGGTGGCGCTGGACGGCTGTACCCTCGATATCGCGGCCGGCGAGTTCCTCGCCCTGGTCGGGCCGTCCGGGTGCGGCAAGAGCACCCTGCTCAACATCCTCGCCGGCTTCGATCATCCGAGCCTGGGAACCGTCGCCCTCGACGGCGCGCCCTTGGCCTCCGCCGACCGCGCCGCGCATCCGGGACCGGACCGCATCGTCGTATTCCAGGAAGGCGCGCTCTTTCCCTGGAAAACCGTGCTCGACAACGTGACCTACGGCCTCAAGGTGCAACGCCGGACGGCACCGGAGCAAGCCCGCGCGCGCGCCCTCGACATGCTCGCGCGCTGCGGCGGGCTCGATCGCGTCGCCCACCAGTTCCCGGGGCAGATTTCGTCGGGCATGCAGCGCCGGGTCGAACTGGTGCGCGCGCTGATCAACGACCCCAAGATGCTGCTGCTCGACGAGCCGTTCCGCGCCATGGACACGGTCTCCAAGGGGCGCATGCATCAGCACCTGTTGGATATCCACGCGCAATTTCCGAAGACCGTCTTCTTCATCACCCACGACCTGGAAGAAGCGATTTTACTCGCCGACACGGTCGCGGTGATGACCACGCGGCCGGGACGCATCCGCTCGCGCGTCGCGGTCGGTCTGCCCAGGCCGCGCCACGCCAAGATGGTGGCCTCGGAACAGTTCGTCGCCCTCAAGGAACAATTGATCGCCGCCGTGCACGAGGAAGCCCAGAAGGCCTTCGAGCGCGGCGAACGGGAGTTGGCATGACGACCGCCGCCATCCGTATCCCGCGTGTGATCTCGCGCCTGTTCGTCAATTGGCGCGGCGCCGTCGCCATCGTCGCGTTCGCGCTGGCTTGGCAGGTTCTGGGCACGATGTCGTCCACGTTCGGCGGCAAGATACCGACCCCGATCGAGGTTGCGGAAACATTTTTGGCCTCCTTCGTCAACGATCCGCGCTATTGGCGCAACTGGGCGGCGAGCTTCGAGCGGGTGCTGTGGGGGTTCGGCTTCGCGCAGCTGTTCGGCATTCCGCTCGGCATCGCGCTCGGCCTCAGCCGCACCACCGAGGAAATCGTGTTCCCGGTATTCGAGGTGCTGCGGCCGATCCCGCCGCTCGCCTGGGTGCCGGTCTCGATTCTTTTTTGGCCGACCCACGAGACCAGCATCATCTTCATCACCTTCATCGGTGCCTTCTTCGTGATCGTCATCAACGTGTTCGACGGCATCCGCCACATCCCCGAGCGCTATTTCTGGCTGGCGACGTCGCTGGGCGCCACGCGCTGGCGGATTTTCCTGCGCATCGTGCTGCCGGCGGTGATCCCTTCGGTCGCGGTCGGCATGACGCTCGGTATTGCCATCACCTGGGACGTGCTGGTGGCGGCGGAGATGATCGCGGGGGACCTCGGCCTCGGTCGCTTGACCTGGGAAGGCTACGTCAGCAACACGCCCGGAATCGTCATTGTCGGCATGATCAGCATCGGCATCGCCGGGTATCTCTCGGCGCGCGTCGTCGATTATATCGAGGCGCGGCTGATGCCGTGGGCACAGTACGATCCGAAATTCCGGGGGCGGCGATGAGCGGCGGCGAACTCCGCGCCGAGAACTTGAGCAAGTCCTACCGCGTCAAGGGCCAGGCCCCGGTGCGCGTGCTGGCGGACTGTTCGCTCGCGGTCGCGTCCGGACGACTCACGGTGCTGATGGGACCGTCGGGTTCGGGTAAATCGACTCTCGCCTACATCCTCGCCGGGTACGTCGCGCCCGACGGCGGCCAAGTGCGGCTCGACGGCGCGCCGGTCGAAAAACCGGGCCCCAACCGCCTGATGGTCTTTCAGGAAACCACCTTGTGGCCGTGGATGACGGTCGCGGACAACGTGCTGTTCGGACCCTCGGTGCGCACGCCCGGTGCCGGAACCGAGGCCCGCGCCAGGGCGCGCGACCTGCTCCAACGCTTCGGCCTGCTCGACTTTCAGGACAAATTTCCGGGCCAGCTTTCCGGCGGCATGAAGCGACGCGCCGAAATCGCGCAAGCTCTGATCAACGAGCCGCGCGTCCTGATCATGGATGAGCCGTTCCGCGGTCTCGACGTGATGACGCGCGAATTGATGCAGGAATATTACCTCAAGGTTTTTGAGGAAACGCGTCCGACCACGCTCTTCATCACCTCGGAAATCGAGGAGGCGATATTCCTCGCCGACGTGATTTTGTTCATGGACCCGAAACTCGGCCGGATTGGCCGCGTGATCGAGGTCGATCTGCCGAGACCCCGGACCTTCGAGGTCATGGCTTCGGAACGATACCGCGAGATCAAGGAGCAAGCGCTGGAGACTCTGTACGCCCACGAGGAGTTCGATCATTATTCGTCGCAACAACACTCAATGGGAGGCTGATATGGCAACATATAAAAAAATCGCCGGAATAATACTGGGGAGCGTAATCGCGGCGGCGACACCGGCCGCGGCCGCCGAGCCGATCGATATCACCTACGGCTACCATCCGTACTGGACCGGCGGATGGAACGGAGTGGTGATCAAGCACAAGGAGTTGTGGAAGAAACATTTGCCGGCCGGCAGCAAGGTCCGCTTCGAGCCCCACTTGACCGGCCCGCCCATGGTCAACGCCATGCTGGCCAACAAGATGCAGGTCGGCACCATGGGCGACATGCCTTCGCTGGTGGCGACCACCAAGCGCAGCATCGGCGACCTCAGGCTGGTTTCGGTGCCGATGTTCAGCCTCGGCCAGCAATGCAACAAGATACTCGTCCGCAAGGATGCGCCCGCGTTCGCCGGCTACAAGGAGGCGATGGCGTGGATGAACGGCAAGCCGTTCGCCGTCCATCGCGGCACCTGCGCCAACCGCTTCACCGAATCGATCATCGCCAAGGGCGCGTTCAAGCCCTCCAACGTCGTCTATACCGCGATCGAGGTGATCGCCAGCAACTTCGAGAGCGGCAAGCTCGACGCCGCCGCCATGTGGGAGCCGCACGCGCGGCGCGTGGTCGAACTCGGTCACGCCAGGTACGCGGCGACCGGCGCGCCCTGGAACGAAACCGACGCCAACTTCTCGCTCATGCGCCAGGACTTCATCGAAAAGAACCCGGAAGCGGCGGCCGGCTGGATGAAGGCCGAAATCGAGGCGCTCCGCTTCATGATCGAGAAGCCGAACGAAATGGCGCAGATGATCGTCGACGAGGTCAAGGGCTACGACCATAAGACCGCGTGGAAGGCCCTCTACGAGGGCCATCGCGACGCCATCGGCGGCGTCCCGGAAACCTACGTCGCCAAGATGGCGTTCGACGCCGACGTCCGGCAGCTGATGAAGAACGGCTACGACTTCCTTCTCCAGCTCAAGGTGATCAAGGACGGCGACGTGCCCAAGGACCCGATCAACGACGCGCCCTTGAAGAGGGCGTTGGCCGAGATGAAGGCGTCGGCCCCGGTCGGCGTCATCAAGCGACCGTAACCCAGACCTCACGCAACAGGGAGGAGATTTCCCATGACTGACCCCGCGAAAACCACGGCCCGGCGTGCCGGCGTTTGGCTCGCCGGTTTCGCCGTTGCCGTTCTGACCGCCGCCGCGCCCGCGCGCGCCGACGAAACCTGCCAATCGCCCTACATGCCGATGATCACCGGCGTCGAGGAATACGTCTATGTCTGGACGCTCGGCGTCGAGGGCATGGGCGACGGCTCGGACAAGCTGGTGACCGTCGACGTGCGCGAGGGTTCGCCCACCTTCGGCAAGGTGGTCCACACCCTCTCGACCGGCGGCCGCCACGAAGCCCACCACGGCGGCTTCACCGACAACCGCCGCTTCTTCTGGGCCGGCGGGCTCGACGACAGCAAGATCTTCGTCTTCGACGTGTTCTCCAACCCGGCCAAGCCGCGCCTGGTCAACACCATCACCGATTTCGTCAAGACCAGCGGCGGCGCGGTCGGCCCGCACACGTTCTACGCGCTCCCCGGCCGGATGATGATCACCGGACTTTCCAACGACAAGGATCACGGCGGGCGCACCGCGCTGGTCGAATACACCAACAGCGGCAAGTACGTGCGCACCCATTGGATGCCGACCAAGGAGTCGATGCCCAAGCTCAAGGGCATCGAGCACGCCGACGGCTACGGCTACGACGTGCGCGCGCTGCCGCGCAAGAACGTGATGCTGACCTCGTCGTTCACCGGCTGGTCCAACTACATGATGGACTTCGGCAAGATGCTGAAGGACGAAGCGGCCATGAAACGCTTCGGCCAATCGGTGGTGCTGTGGAATCTCCACACCCGCACGCCAAGGCAGGTGTTTCACGTGCCGGGATCGCCCTTGGAAATCCGCTGGGCGTGGGGACCGCGCAGCAATTATGCCTTCACCAGCACCGCGCTCACCTCCAAGATTTGGCTGATCCACGAGGACGATAAGGGCGAATGGCAGGCGAAGGCCGTCGCCGACATCGGCGATCCGTCCAAGATCCCGCTGCCGGTCGACATCAGCCTGTCGGCGGACGACCGCTCCTTGTGGGTCAACAGCTTCATGGACGGCACGACGCGGCTCTTCGACGTCAGCGACCCGCACAAGCCGAAGCAGGTCTATGAAAAGCAGATCGGCCGGCAACTCAACATGGTGTCGCAAAGCTGGGACGGCAAGCGCGTCTACTTCACCAGTTCGCTGCTCGCCAACTGGGACAAGAAGGGCGACGACAACGAGCAGTTCCTGAAGGGCTACGCCTGGGACGGCAAGGAGTTGAAGGAACGGTTCGTCCTCGACTTCAACAAGGAAAAGCTCGGCCGCTCGCACATCATGGTGTTCGGCAGCCGGGCGCTGTACGGCCGCTGACGGCGGACGGTGAAACGGAACGGGGCGGCGCCCGGCGCCGCCCCGTTCCGGCCGCCCGGCCGGGGCAAGACATGCCATGAGATCGCGCGCGTTGTTTGTTCGTGGAGCACTGATGGCGCTTGCGTTGGGGCTGGCGGCGGCCGCGCGCGCCCACGACAGCCCCGCCCACGTCAAGCCGACCCCCGCCGGCGTGTGGACGGAGCGCACGCCCGAATTCGACTACGACCCGCCCGCTCCCGGCACCTACGAACTCCCCGAGCTGCGCGACGCCGGCGACGGCGCCGTGCTCGACGTCCACGGGAACCCCGGGCGCCTCGGCGACGTCCTCAAGGGCAAGGTCACGCTGCTCAGCTTCATCTACACCAATTGCGACGACGCCAAGGGCTGCCCGCTCGCGACCGCGGTCCTCGCCGACATTTTCCGGGCGAGCTCCGACCAGCCGGATTTGGCCGCGCACCTCAGGCTCGTCACCTTGAGCTTCGATCCCGAACATGACACGCCCAAGGCCATGGCCGAATACGCCGCGCCGCTGCTGGCGCTGCGCGAAGGCCGCCCGAGCTGCGAGTGGTCCTTCCTGACCACGGCGGCGGAGCGCGACCTCGATCCCATTCTCGCCGACTACGACCAGCTGGTGGTCAAGAACCTCGGCCGCGACAAAGCCTTCGACGGCACGTTCGAACACCTGCTCCGCGTCTACCTGATCGACCGCGCCGGAAAATTGCGCAACGTCTACGGCGTGTCGCTGCTCGACCCCCGGCTGCTGGTCGCGGACGCCAAGACCCTGCTGCTGGAAGAACGCGGCGTCCGCCCCCAATGACATCGTTCGCGGCGCTGATTGGCGTCGTCATGCTCCTGTTCGTCCCCGGCGCGCGCGGCGCCGATGTCGACGACGCGGCGCTGGCGCGCTTGGGCCAACCGCCGCTCGGCCTGCCCACCGTGCCGGTGCCCGTCGACGATCCGCCGACCCGCGACCAAATCGCGCTCGGCCGCAAATTGTTCTTCGACCGGCGGCTTTCGGTCAACGGCACCCTCAGCTGCGCCATGTGCCATGTGCCCGAACAGGGCTTCACCCTGAACGAGCTCGCGACGCCGGTCGGCGTCGAGGGCCGCTCGGTGCGGCGCAACGCGCCCAGCGTGGTCAACGCGGCCTACCAAAAAACCCTGTTCCACGACGGCCGCGCGGCGACGCTCGAGGACCAGGCGCTGCGGCCGCTGATCGATCCGGACGAGATGGCTAATCCCTCCCACGACCATGTCGTCGCGCGCATCCGCGCGTCGGCCGATTACGACGGTCTGTTCGAGCGCGCGTTCGGCCGCCCCGTCGACATCGCGGCGTTGGCGCGCGCCGTGGCCGCGTGGCAGCGTACGCTGCTCTCCGGCGATTCGCCCTTCGACCGCTGGTATTTCGCCAAGAACGACACCGCGTTGAATCCGGTGGCAAAACGCGGCTTCGCCCTGTTCACCGGCAAGGCAGGCTGCGCCGCCTGCCATGCGATCGCATCCGGCCACGCGCTGTTCACCGATCACCGCTTCCACAACACCGGCGTCGGCGCGCCCGCGACGCCGACCGCGGGCGTGCGGGTCGAACTGGAACCCGGGGTCTATACGGTCCTTAGCCACGACGTCATCGCCACGGTGAGCGAGCCGGCCAAGCCCGACCTCGGGCGGTTCGAGGTCACCGGCGATGCCGCCGACCGCTTCGCCTACAAGACGCCTTCCTTGCGCCACGTCGCCCTGAGCGCGCCCTACATGCACGACGGTTCGCTCGCCACGCTCGCCGACGTGGTGCGCTTCTACAACGGCGGCGGGAGGCGGAACCCCGGCCTCGATCCCCTGATCCGGCCCTTGGGCCTGAGCGAATCCGAAATCGGCGATCTGGTCGCGTTTCTCGAAAGCCTGACCGGGGCCGACATCGCCGATCTCGTGCGCGACGCGCGCAGCGTCGCCATCGGCAATCCCTGAAGCGGCTTCCGAACGAGGACATAAGGCGACGGGGGACTATCACCCTGCCGGCATTTGCTTAATGGCGAGTGACGCGCCCGAATGGCGATCCTTCAGGAGCAGACGTGCGGTGAACGTTTCCGCCCGAAGGGAGAAACAATAGCGTGAAAACCGCAGGGGCGATTACCCACAATTCAATCGGTAGCGTCCAAAGAAATTCGATCGACGTATTGACGAAATCAAACCTCGTTGCCGGCGGAAGGGTAATAAACCTCTCTAGGGCAAACTCCGGCCACACGCCGGTATCGAACCAATACGTTACGCGCGCAATGGCCGAACAATACAAAACGAGGGCTGGAAACTTGAAGAAGTTCGACATGGCTTTGATACTTTCGCGTCCTTCTGATCAGGACTCGCTCTAAGCGACGATCTCCTAATCCTGATTTTCCCCTGTCAGCCCCATACAACAAATGACGTCTGTCACATGACGGTCGTCACAGGTCAGGCCGTTCCGGGGAAGCGAAGCCGGAAGTAAAACTGCTGGCCCCGCCGAATGAGGCAGCTGTGTGACGTTTAGGCCGTCCTGTGTAGTAACGGGTGGGGCAATCGCTATCGACGGACCCAAAAAGCGGGGATTAGCCCCGAATAAAAAGGGCTGCCCGCGCGAGCGGGCCGGGCGCGACCGTTCAATTCTTCTTCTTCGCGGCCGGCGGCGGCGCGGGCGGATACCTAAACGTCACGCGCCATCGTTTCTTTCCATGGCGGCGCGCAAAAGCGCCGCCGCGCGATAGGGAGCATGGGCGAATTTGCCGTGGGCCAAGGAGGCGAAGAAGCCGACGACGCAACCCAGATGGATCGCGAGCAGCATCCCCATGGCCGCGCCGTCGCGCCAGGCCAGCAGGGCGAGACCGGTGGCGGCAACGGCGAACAGCAATCCCAGCAGGGTGTAATCGTTGGGACTCGCCTCCAGGGCGGGATCGACCTTGGCCTTGAGCCATGCCAATCCGGCGCTCCCGATGATCATGCCGATTCCGCCCGAGGTTCCCAACATTACCGGCAGGCTGAGCAACGGGTACGGCGCGGGCCAGCCTAAGGCGTGATGATAAAAGCCGGCGACAATGGTCGCGGCGAAGCACAGCAGAAAGCCGAAGACCAGAAGGTGGTGGAGCCGGCGCCGGGCCGCACCGCCATCGCAGGCGATGCCGCCGCCTTCCAGATTGCGCAAGGCGAGCATGTCGCCAAGCGCGGCCCGCACCGCCCGCCGCGACGGCGTGCCGCCGCCGCTCTCGCGCCAGAAACGGGCGACTCCCGACGCCAAGGCGATCACCGACCATAACAGCGGCGCCGCCGCGATGATGCTCAACACCGACCAAGGCAGCACGACATAGAAGGCCCCGGGGCCGACATGCCGCGCGAACAACACGTCCCCTGGCACCAACGCCAGCGTCAGGACCGGAACCAGCGGAACCGGAACGAGCGCCAGCCAAGGGCGGTCGCGCCACGTTCGCCGCCGCACCTCGGCCAAGACCTTGGGGACGTTGATGGCGAAGGGATGCGGCGGCGCATATTGGCAGGCGGGCCAGCAATTGCGGCAGCCATGACAAAGGTGGGCCAGGTAGACCAGGTCGCCGTCGCCGAACGCTTGACGCCGTTCGGCGGCGCGGAATGTTTCGCAGAAGCCGTTGCAGTAGTTGCACACCGTGCACAGCGTGAGCACGCGCCGGGCCTCAGCCAAGGACATGGCGGGCGGCCTCCTCTCCGGCGATGCGGCCGAACACGGCGCCGATGGTCATGCCGCCGCCGGCCAGATAGCCGGTGCCCAGCACATTGGGGGCCATGATCATCCCGGCGGCGAAGACATTGGCGCAAACGCCGCCCTTCCCCATCACCAATCGGGCCGTTTCGTCCACCTTCACGCCCAGGCACGTGAAGCCGATGCCGGGACGGACGGGCGTCGCGAAGAACGGCGGGCAGCGGACGCGGCCGCATTCCCGGGCCGACCGTTCCAGGTTGGCCGGATCGACCGCCAACAGGGCCGCCAGTTCCGGCAACGAGGCGGCCTTGATCGGCTCGAATATCGCGGGCGGCATCCGCCCGATGCCGTCGGAATCGACGACTAGCGTCGCCCGCCGCTCGGGCCGGTCCGCCACCAGCTGCCCCCACACGGCGTAACGGGTTTCGCCGGCGACGGCGGTCTCGTCCTGGAATCGCCGCCCGGAAACATCGACCACCATGCCGTGCTGCATGCCGTCCACCCGCGTGACGATCCCGCCGTCGTGCTCGGGGGAGCGCGCGTCCACCGCGACCAGATGCCCGGCGTCGGCCCGCCCCACGGCGGCGACGCCCTGGGCCAGCAACGAGCGGAGGACCTCGCCTTTGGCGAAGGGCACGCCCCGGTTGATGAAGCCATGGCCGAGGTCGGCCTGATGACCGCCGCAACAGACGATCACGGCGCGGGCGGGAGGATCGTCCAAGCGCACTTCATCGACGAGGTGATCGTAAAGAACGCGCACCCCCAGCCGCTCGGCGGTCGCGTACAGCGCGTTCAGCGCCGCCATGCCGCCGCCCAGAAAGAACGCGGTCTTGCGCGAATAAGGGATGTTCGAGGTCTGAAAGACGACACCCTGGGCCGCCAGCCAGTCCGGCAGCGCGGCGGAGCGTTCGATCAATAGACGGGCGAGCGCGGGATCATGGCCTTCCTCGGCGGCCTCCTTCAGATCCGTCCGAAAATCGGCTTCGGGATAGGCGTCGGGAAACAAAAGCGACGGCGCATCGTGCCGGATGCGCAGATTGCGCGAATGCCGGGTGTTGCCGCCGCGCTGATGCCGGGGAGCGGCTTCGGCGACGACGACCGACGCCCCGGCCCGGCGCGCCGCAATGGCGGCGCTGAGCGCCGCGATGCCGCCGCCGACGATCAGAATTCCCTCGTTCGATCCGGCAGTCATTGTCGGGGCCTGCCCGCAAACATCGTAATTGCCGGGCTTGATATTGGCACAACGACCGAAGGAATTCGCCGGGAGTTCGGGCACCCGGCCGGAGGGAGCGAAAACCTGAGCGCTACAGGGAACCGGAGCGAACTGGCGGAAGGGGAGGGATTCGAACCCTCGGTACGGCGTTACCACCGTACGACGGTTTAGCAAACCGCTGGTTTAAGCCACTCACCCACCCTTCCGGCAGGCCCCTTACATAGCGGGCCGGGCGCGGCTGTTCAATTCTTCTTCTTCGCGTTCTTCGCGGCCGCCGGCGGCGGCGCGGGCGTTTCGGCCTCGGTCACGATGCTGTAGGAAACGATCGCCCCGGTCATGTCCTTCAAGGCCGCGACCGTGGTCGGAAACACGCAATGGGGATGGCCGGCGGCCGCGAACACGCTGTCGAAGCGCTTGAGGCTGCGATCCAGCACGCACGGCAGCTTGCGCGCCAGCCCCACCGGCGCGACGCCGCCCGGCGCGAACCCGGTGGCGAAGCGCACTTCGCCCGGCTGGGCGAGGCGCACGTCCCCCTTCAGGTTGAGCGCGCGCGCCACGTTTTCCGGCGCGCAGGTGCGGTCGCCCGCGACCAGCGCGAGCACGAAGCGGTTGCCGACCAGGAACACGAGGCTCTTGACGATCGCGCCCAGCTCGCAGCCGATCGCCTTGGCCGCGCCCTTCGCCGTCGCCGCCGTCTCCTTCAAGGTCAGCACGTCGGTCGGCTGCTTGGCCGCCGCGAGCGCCGCGACCACGCGCTGGACGCCGGGATCCTCCAAAAGATCCGTCATGACGGCACCTTCATGCCCTTCGCCACCGCCGGGCGCTTGCCGATGGCTTCGTACCAGCGCTTGACGTTCGGAAACTCGGCCAGGTCGACCTGATGGAATTCGTGGCGCGCGACCCAGGGATAGGTGGCGATGTCGGCGATGCTGTAGCTGTCCCCGGCGAGATAGGCGGCTTCGGCGAGCCTGCGGTTCATCACGCCGTAAAGCCGCTTGGTTTCGTCGTGGTAGCGTTTCTTGCCGTAGGGCACGTCTTCCTTCGCGAACTTGAGGAAGTGGTGCGCCTGGCCGAACATCGGCCCGACCCCGCCCATCTGCCACATCAGCCATTGGATGGTGATCGCGCGCGCGCGGGGTTCCGTCGGCAGCAGGGGACTTTTGGTCTTGTCCGCGAGATAGATCAGGATCGCGCCCGATTCGAACAGCGCGAGCGGCTTGCCGTCCGGCCCCTCGCGGTCGACGATCGCCGGAATGCGGTTGTTGGGCGCGATCTTCAGGAATTCGGGCCGGAACTGCTCGTCGGCGTTGATGTTGACCGTGTGCACCTCGTAAGCGAGGCCCAGTTCCTCGAGCATGACGGACGCTTTCCGCCCGTTGGGCGTGCTCCAGGTATAAAGGTCAATCAAAGCCAGGCGCTCCTTTCCGAAACGGCGCTAATCCGGCTATAATAAAGAATATTGCCCGATTCAGGCAGTCATTTCCTCCGGCGGCCTGATCCGGCGGAATCCAGCCAGCAGCATCAAGTCGTAAACAATCTTGAGCACGCCGCAAACGACCAGTGGCACGCCTGCGCCCGCCACCGTCATCAGCGACCCGGCGAGAACGGGACCGATCGCCGAGGCCAAGCTGCGCGGCACTGCGGTCAGGCCGGCCGCTGCCGGGCGCTCGGGCGGGGTGACCACCGCCATAACGTAAGACGAACGGGTCGGCACATCCATCTGCGAGAGGAACGCCCGGAGCGACAGAAAGACGAACGCGATCGGGAAGTCGGGAGCCGCCGCCGCCACGATCAGGAACAGATTCGCCGGCAGGTGCGTGAAAACCATGGTGTTTACCAGCCCGAACCGCCGGGCGACGGGAACCGCCGCCAGATAGGAAAACGCCGTCAGGAGTCCCGCCCAGAAGAAGAAGACGCCTGCGATTCCCGGCGAAATCCCGAACCGCTCCAACAGCCACAGCGTGAGCAAGGACTGGACGATCAAGCCGCCTGCGAACGCATCCAGGCTGAACAACGCCGCGAGACGCCAGACCCGTTGCCGGGAAGGGCCGAGCGGAACGCGGGGAGGCTGGTCCGCGTGCGGCATCGCGGGGATGCGCCGGTAGAGGAGGAACGCGCAAACGCCGAGGGCGGCGTAAAGCACGAACATGCCCTTGAGCGCCGTGCCCATGAGGATAATCTCTTCTCCGGCGACCGCCCCGGGCAGCGCGGCGAAGAGCGAACCGCCGGCGGCGAAGAGCGAGCCGATCAAGCTGTAGCGGGCGAAGAGCGCGGTGCGGTGCCGGTCAGGCGCCGCCTGGGCCAAAAAGGCCTGTTCCAGTGGAAGGAACACGCTGACGTCGCCCGAGGACGGATTCAGCGTGCCGAGGAACGCGACCACGAGCAGCGGCCACAAATCGTTGAGGAGCGCGAAGCCCAAGCCGGTCGCGATCATCAGCCCGGCGGCGAGCAGAAGCAGCAGCTTGAGCGCATACCGGTGCGCGACGAGACCGACGCCGATGGTCATGACGGCGGAGCCGAGCAGCGTCGCCGTGCTGAGCAGTCCCACCACCACGGCGTCGAACCCGAGATAGAGCAGATAGACCGGCAGCAGGACCGCCACGTAGCCGTCGCCGACGGCGCGGAGCGCCTTGGCCGCGAACAGAGTGCCGACGAACGGAGAGACCTCCGCCGGCACTATCCAAGTCTTGAGCTTCCCTATCACCGGTCGGCGGCGGCGCGGAATTTGGCGCCGACATTAGACCAATGGATCGCGGCCATGAAGGCGTCCACGTAAGCCGCGGCCTTGGCGCCGTAATCCATGTGATAGGAATGCTCGTACATGTCGAGGGCGAGAATTGGCCGGCCCGAGGCGAGCACATGGGTATGATCCGCAGCCCACTGATTGATCAGCCGTCTTTCGCGCGGCGAATAGGTCAGCAGCACCCAGCCCGACCCGCCGCCCAAGGCCTTGCCCATCGCCGAAAATTCGGCGCGCCAACGATCGATGCCGCCGAAGTCGCGGGCGATAGCGGCGGCCAATTCGCCCGCCGGTGCGCCGCCTCGGCCTAGGCACTCAAAGAACAGTTCGTGCAGGATCATCGAATTTTCCGCAATCAGTTCTTCGCGCTTCAATCCGTTAATCGCGAAATTAGGCGCGCTGGCGAAGTCGAGCGCGGCCAGTTGCGCGCGGATCGCGTTAAGACGCTTGACCGCGCCGCCGTAGTTGTTCTCGTAGTGGCTGACGATCAAGCGTTCCGACATGCCCGCGATTCCCTTGGGATCGCATGCGAGCGGTTTCATGTCGCAGATCACGGCGCGCCCCCCGCGAGTTTCTTCTTCAACAGTTCGTTGACCTGGCCCGGGTTGGCCTTGCCGCCGGTCGCCTTCATCACCTGGCCGACGAACCAGCCGAGCAGCTTCTCCTTGCCGCCCCTGACCTCGGCCGCCTTCTCGGGATTGGCGGCGATCACCTGATCGACGGCGGCCTCGATCGCGCCGGTATCGGTGATCTGGCGCAGGCCCTTTTCGGCGACGATGTCGGCCGGGTCCCGGCCGCTGTCGGCCATCAATTCGAACACGTCCTTGGCGATGCGCCCGGAAATGGTGCCGTCGGCAATCAGGTCCACCAGGCGGCCGAGATGGTCGGCCGAAATCGGGCTCTGGCCGATGGCGAGACCCTTCGCATTGAGCAGCCCGAACAGGCCGGTGATGGTCCAGTTGGCGACCTGCTTGGCATCGCGGGGCTTCTTGTCGCCGCCGCGCGTCGCGCGCTCGAAATAATCCGCGGTCTCGCGCTCGACCACCAGAACGCCCGCGTCGTAGGCCGAAAGCCCGTAGTCGCGCATGAAGCGCTCCTTCTTCTCGTCGGGCAGCTCGGGCAGCGTCGCCGCGATGGTATCGACGTAGTCGCGCGACAATTTGAGCGGCAGCAGGTCGGGATCGGGAAAATAGCGGTAGTCGTGGGCGAATTCCTTCGCCCGCATGGAGCGGGTTTCGCCCTTCCCCGCATCGTAGAGCCGGGTTTCCTGGACGATGGTGCCGCCTTCTTCCCACACGCGCACCTGGCGTTCGGCTTCGTGCGCGATCGCCTGCATGACGAAGCGGACCGAATTCACGTTCTTGACCTCGACCCGGGTGCGCAAGGGCTCGCCCGGCTTCCTGACCGATACGTTGATGTCGCAGCGCATGGAGCCTTCCTCCATGTTGCCGTCGCAGGTGCCAAGGTAGCGCAGGATCGAGCGGAGCTTGCGCAAGTAAGCGCCCGCTTCCTCCGGCGCGCGCAGGTCGGGCTTGGAGACGATTTCCATCAACGCGACCCCGGAGCGGTTGAGATCGATGAACGAGCGCCGGGGGTCCTGGTCGTGGAGCGACTTGCCCGCGTCCTGCTCCATGTGCAGGCGCTCGATGCCGACGCTCCGGCTGGTGCCGTCGGGCATGTCGAGAATCACGGTGCCCTCGCCCACCAGCGGGTGCTTGTACTGGGAAATCTGATAGCCGGCGGGCAGGTCGGCGTAGAAATAATTCTTCCGCTCGAACACCGAGACCAGGTTGATCTTGGCCTTGAGCCCCAAGCCGGTGCGCACCGCCTGCTCGACGCAGCGTTCGTTGAGCACCGGCAGCATGCCGGGAAAGCCCGCGTCGACCAGCGAGACCTGGGTGTTGGGCTCGGCGCCGAACGCGGTCGCCGCGCCGGAGAAGAGCTTGGAATCGGAGATGACCTGGGCGTGGACCTCGAGGCCGATCACCGCTTCCCACTCGCCGGTTTCGCCCTGGATGCGATAGGTCATGGCGCGCGCTTCCTTCGTGTCAGGGGAAGATACCGTTCGCGCCGATCCGGGCAAGGCGAAAGCCTTCGCCCCAAATCCGCTCGGTCGTCATTCGTCCCCGTCGGCCGGCAAAGTCCTTCCCCGCCGGGTTCGGCCGGGTTCGGTCCGCTTTCGCGCCGATGAAAGCCGGCCGGCGACCGCCCGAATGCCGGTAAAACGGCCTTAAGCCATTGATCCGGCACGATTCGGCCCGCCCGCGATAAGCCTTTATTATCATTTCCGGACAACTCCTCGGTTTTCGACAAGTTATAGGTCATATATCCTATAAAATGTATATAGTCAATATTTTTACATATAAGTGAAAATATTCTTGACATAAAGTTCTCTCTATGTTCTTATCCCGAGCGTTTCCGGGAGAGCCCCGTGATCCACGACGAAAAGGAATACCCGATCCCGAGACTGCCCAACCCGCTGACCGAGGACGGTCTGCGAAATCTCATGCGCGAGCGTCCATATTGGGATTTGAAACATCCGAGTTCGCCCCTTTATCAACGCCTGGTCGCGCAAGGGTTTGCATTCTTGTTTCCCGGCAAGATGAAACACGACGAGACCGGCAAGGCGATCGACGTGTCGCCTCTACCTCCTGAAGCGGTCGCGCACCAAGTCGCTCAAGTGAACCGCGAGATGGACCGGCTGGAACGCCAACTTCAAGGTGGTTCGGGTGGAGGCGCGGTGCATGTGCGTGCCCATGCGCGTGACGGCGGAAAGACGCAAGTGAGCGATTATTGGCGCGCGGCGCCGGGTAGCGGTAACGGAGAGTCCGAGGCCGACCTACCGAAACGCCGCAACCTGCTCGAAGGCCCGGAAAGTAAGCCGGAGCCCCTCGGCCGGGCGCACACGGATGAAGACCCGCGCGACGTCGCCGTCAACATGGCCGACGATACGCCGAGCGATGAAAAAGACGAGAATGACAAAAGCCGCACGGACGACGACAGAACCAAAGAATCCCGCTCCCGGCTTCCGGCCCCGGATTCGCGTGAGCCCGTCGATCCCGAGGAATTTTACCGAAACATCGGTTTCGATCCAAACGGAAACCAGGAGTGGCAAGTCGTACTTCGCCGCCCCGTGGATGCACATACCGCGGCCGGGTTAGCCACGGAAGCGGAAAACGTCGCCAAGAACGAGTTTCCCGAATCGGATTTACTCAACGATGAGGGTGACGCATTCCGACACGCTCATTGGTCGTTCCAAATGACGCGCCAAATCGGGCCGGATGCCGCCAAGGATTTCAGCGATGCTCACGAGCGGAGCCATCCAAATCCGGTTCCGGAGCGATTGATGGACCTTTATAACAACAAGGTCGGACGCGATCTTGCTCTGGACCCGGAAAACGCGGACCGCGACGGGCGCGAGGTGATCCGCGAGGCGATCCGGAACGGAAATCTTCGAACGGCCCCATTTGAGACTCAAGAATCGGAAGAGGCCACGTCGGAACGGCCATCGGGGTATTTCCCCAGCGACTGAATGACCAGGACGAAAATTCGATGGAATTCCAATCACGACAAACGCTCGCGCGAACCTGGTTGGGCCGGTTGGCCTGGCTCGCGGGCGGAGCACTTTTCGTCGTCGCCGGCCTATGGATCGTTCCGCCATGCGTCACTCACCGCATCGAGTTGATTAACACCGAAAATGCGCCAGCGGACGTGGAATTGTCCCTGGTGACCGGCTGGGGCGAAACGTCGCTTTGGCGCGGGCGGTTGGATCGTCATTACGTACGGGACCTGGCTTTCGACCTCGGTCGCGGCGAAGGCCATTATCGTCTTAAAGGTCGCTATGTTGATGCGGAGATGACCTGGGACCGAAGCGTCGTCTACGTCACCACCAATTACGATATGAATGTGGACGTGATTTTAGTTGCTTTCGAAAAAATCGAAACGAAACGACGCTCGAATTGGCGACAATGCGGGCCAGACGACATTCGGTGCGCGGTTTACGAAATCGCCATGCTTGCGCCACGGGTATCGCGCTGCATGGTCAAGGGTCGGGAAGCCGGGTGGCGGTGACAGCGCCACATCCAGGCGCATATGCGTCGGGCGGCGGCAAAACCGAAGCAGCCGACTAGCGGTGGACGGACGGCCTTGTGTCGAACGCCGCCGCGCGCTCGATCGCGCGCCCGGCGCGCAGCACCGTTTCCTCGTCGAAGGCGCGCCCGATCACCTGGAGGCCGAGCGGCAGGCCGCCCGAACTCAGGCCCCCCGGCACCGAGATCGCGGGAAGGCCCGCTAGGCTCGCCGGCACCGTGAACACGTCATTCAGGTACATGGCGACCGGATCCTCCATCTTTTCGCCGAGCGCGAACGCGGGCGACGGCGCGGTCGGCGCCAGGATCGCGTCCACGCTGTCGAACGCCGTGTGGAAATCGCGCGCGATCAGGGCGCGCACCCGCTGCGCCTTCAGGTAATAGGCGTCGTAGTATCCCGCCGACAGCACGTAGGTGCCGATCAGGACGCGCCGTCGCACCTCGGCCCCGAAGCCCTCGGCGCGGGTGTTCATGTACATCTCGTCCAAGGTTTCGCCCGGCACGCGCAGCCCGAAGCGCACCCCGTCGTAGCGCGCGAGGTTGGAGGATGCCTCCGCCGGGGCGACGATGTAATAGGTGGGGAGCGCGTAGCGGGTGTGCGGCAGCGACACCTCGACCACCTCCGCGCCCTGGTCGCGGAACCATTGTTCGGCCTTGCGCCAGAGCGCGTCGATTTCCGCCGGCATGCCGTCGAGCCGGTATTCCTTCGGGATTCCGACGCGCAACCCCTTGACCGGCCGGTCGACCGCTTGGGCGAAATCCGGGCACGGCAGGTTGGCCGAGGTCGAATCCCTGGGATCGTGCCCGGCCATCGCGCCCAGCATCAGCGCCGCGTCCTTGACGGTCCGCGTCATCGGTCCCGCCTGGTCGAGGGAGGACGCGAACGCGACGATGCCGAAGCGCGAGCAGCGCCCGTAGGTCGGCTTCAACCCGACGATGCCGCAGAAGGACGCGGGCTGGCGGATCGAGCCGCCGGTGTCGGTGCCGGTGGCGCCGAGCGCGAGCCCGGCCGCGACCGCCGCCGCCGAGCCGCCCGACGAGCCGCCGGGGACCAGTTCCTTGTTGCCGACGCGGCCCGTGGGAGGCCCCCACGGATTCTTCACCGGGCCGAAGGCCGAGGTGATGTTGGAGGAACCCATGGCGAATTCGTCGAGGTTGGTCTTGCCGACGAACACCGCCCCGGCGCGCTTCAGGTTGGCGCTCACGGTCGATTCGTAGGTGGGGACGAACCCCTTGAGGATGTTCGAGGCGGCGGTGGTCTGCACGCCCTCGGTGCAGAACAGGTCCTTGATCGCGAGCGGAACGCCGTCGAGGGCCCCGAGCGTCCGGCCCGCGAGCCGGCGCTTGTCCGATTCCGCCGCCTGGGCGAGCGCCAGGTCCGGGGTTTCGACGATGAAGGCGTTGAGCGCGCGCGCACTCGCCATCGCCGCGAGGTGCGCCTGCGCCAGCTCGACGGCGGAAAATTCGCGCTTGGCGAGGCCGGCGGCGGCGCCCGCGAAATCGAGGTCGGTGAGGGAGGTCATGGTAATGGCCTTCGATCGTTGCCGATCGAAAGCCCCCTCAATCGCCGGGCGGCGCCCCGGTAGGGGCGCATCTTTTGACGCGCGCGGGGATTCGCCCGCGCGATCTCCGGTCGCCTTGGCTTTCGCGCCATACGGCGCGCCGCCGCAGTCGCGGCGGCCAACGGCCGCGAAAAGATGATTGCGGCCGTTGGTATCATTCCACCACCTTGGGCACCGCGTAGAAGCCTTCGGCCGCCTCGGGCGCGTTCTTGAGCGCGGCTGCCGCGTCGCCGCCGTCGGCGACCTTGTCGGCGCGGAGCGGCAGCGTCATGTCGGCAACCGAGGTCATCGGCTCGACGCCCTCGGTCTTGACCTCGTTCAACTGCTCGATCCAGGCCAGGATGCCGGAGATTTCCTTGGCCATGACATCCAAATCCTCGTCCCTGACGCGGATGCGGGCGAGGAACGCGATGGTCCGGACTTGATCGCGGGTGAGCGCCATGGGCAACGACCTGGAAGCGTGGAAACGGGCCGGGAAAGTATCACCCTGCGCGCGGCGGGAGCAACTATCCCGGCAACTTGCTAGCGGGTTGCGGAAAAATGCATTTTATCGTCATCGCGAGGCCGCGCAGCGGCCGTGGCGATTCATGGAAGACCCCAGCAAATCGGCCTTCCGTAGATTGCTTCGTCGACCTTCGGCCTCCTCGCAATGACAAGTCCAGGGGGGCTTCAGCGGCCTGCTAGCGCTTGGCGATTGCCTCCCACGGCTTCGGGCTCCAGGCGGCGAGCGTCAATTCGGCGGCGGCGGCGATCGCGGCCGCGATCTCGTCGGCCATCGTCCCGCCCGCTTTCAACGCCACGCGCCGGGGCGCGGGCTTGGCCTTGACCAGCCATTCCGCCGGCCACGCGGTTTCGAGGGCGACCTCGCCCTTGTCCCGGTCGTAGAACAGGATGGTGGAAAACGCCTGGTCGGGATCGGGCGAAATGCCGAGCACGTCGAGGGCGATCTGATAAACCGGCTTCGGTCCGCCCTGGTGGGGCATTTCGCTCATGAACATCGGCGCCACGAATTCCAGGTTCCCGCCGCGCCCGGCGCAGGCGAACGACGCGCTGTAGTCGGCGAGGCGGCCCGAGCCGATCTCGACCTCGGTCCGGCTCTCGAAGCGGATCGCGTAGCGGCACTTATGGTCGCCGGCGGCCAGCGATCCCTTGATCTCGCGATCGAGCGTGCCGTCGAGAACCGGCAGCAGGGCGTCCGCCGCGACGAAACCGAGCTTCGCGTTTTCCCTTTGCACCGCGAACCAGGAACCGGTCCTGCCGAACACGCCGATCTCGTCGCCTTTTTTCAGGTCGGCGGTTTTCCCGGGGCCCGCCTTGCCCTTGGCCTTGGCCTTGTCCTTGGCGGCGGCCTTGCCCTGGGCCCGGTCGGCGCCCGGCGCGGCGGGCGCATCGAGCACGGGCGTATCCTTGATCGCGACATAGGGCCCGGACGCCGCTTCCAGCTCGACGCCCCGGAAGCGTTCGGCGGCCTCGGCCGAAAACAGCGCCCACGACGCCAGCACAAGGCCCCAGAACAGGAGCGCGGCGGGCGGCGACGGGGGCGTCGCCGGCATCCGGCGGAAAATATCGGCCAATCGGGCGTTCACGCTGACCACCATGACCCGCCGTCGGCGGGACGCGAGTTTCCCGGCGCGGCGCGCTCCGATACTATAGGGCCACATAATATACGTGTCGCCCGCGCTTGACCACTTGCCCCCACCGCCCGCCCCCACACCCGTCATCGGCCCCGGCATGCCCGTCACCCCCCTCGAAGTCCTGGCCGCGGGCCTGAAACCGGAAGCCCGCGTGCTCGGCCTCGACGTCGGGACGAAAACCGTCGGGCTCGCGCTCTCGGACGTGCGCCGCATGTTCGCGAGCCCGATGGAGACGATTCGCCGGACACGGCTCGCCGCCGATCTCGCGCGCATCAAGGACATCGTCGCCGAGCACGGCGTCGGCGGTTTCGTCGTCGGGCTGCCGGTCGCGATGGACGGGCGCGAGGGCCCCCGCTGCCAGGCGGTGCGCCAGTTCGCCAAGGACCTGCTCGGCGCGTGCGACCTGCCGCTCGCGTTCTGGGACGAGCGGCTTTCGTCGGCCGCGGTCGAGCGCCTGCTCATCGACGAAGCCGACATGAGCCGGGCGCGGCGGCGCGAGGTGGTGGACAAGATGGCGGCGGCCTACATCCTGCAGGGCGCGCTCGACCGGCTTCAGTCCGCGTAGTCAAACAGCTTGAGCATTTCCCCGGCTTGGCGGCGAAACGCGGCCCGCGCGGCATCGTCGAAGCGTTCGCGCCAGAATCCGCCCGCGCCGTCGGAAGAAAAATCCGCCGCCGCCTCGAGGCACGGCGCGATGCGGCTTTCGCGCCAGTCGACGCCGAGGAAACGGCATAGGCGCGAGAGCGTCGGCGTCGGACGGTCGAGCAGGTGTTCGCTCTTGATTTCGATGAAATGGTCGAGGTGCGCGCGGCCGAACGCGCGCGCCGCCGCCATCGCGCCGGTCCAACGGCCGGCGAAGGTTTCCGCGAACTCGGCGAACGACCGATGGCGCCGGGCGAAGGCGTTCCCGTCCGTTTTCAGGCCGTGGTCCCACGCCGCGACCGCTTCGTCGCGGCCGTCGCGCACCACGTGGACGTAGTAGGCGCCGGGCGCGAGCGATTCCAGTTCGGCCAGCGCGAACGCGTGCTCGGGCGTGCGCTCGACCAGGCATTTGACCGGCTTCGATCCGGCGTAGCGCGCGAGCGCCAAGCCGAACGCGACGCGCGCGAGATGCAGGCCGTCGCCCGCGTCCAGCGCCGGCGCGGTGAACGGCAATCCGGCGCGCGCGCATTCCGCTTTCGCTTCCTCCAGCCGCCGGCGGTAAAGGCCGACCGCCTGGCCCATCAGCGGCACGATCGTCTCGGCGATCCGGCCTTCGCCCTTGGCGGCGATTTCGGGGTGCGCGTCGAGCGCGCGTTCCACCAGCGCCGTGCCCCAGCGCGTCGCGCCCGCGACGAAGGCGATTCGCCGGGAAAAAACCCAGTCGAGGCGCTGCTGCATCATCCGCCAGGCGTCGTCCACGCGGAATTCTCCCTCTTGGTGGGCGACTCTAGCCGACCGCCGGACCGCTTGTCGCCACAAGGCCACCGGCCTATAGTCCCGGCCCGATGACCGGTCCAGCCCGCGCCATGCCGCCCGCACCCTTCGAGGGGTTCGCGCACCGGCATTTGCTGGGGATCGAGGGCCTGACCGCGTCCGAAATCGCGGTCCTGCTCGACCGTTCCGAATCCTACGTCGAACTCAACCGCGGCGCCGCCAAGAAGCAGGCGACCCTCGACGGACGCACCATCGTCAACCTGTTCTTCGAAAGTTCGACCCGCACGCGCACCTCGTTCGAACTGGCGGGGAAAAGGCTCGGCGCCGACATCATCAACATGTCGGTCTCCACCAGCGCCATCAAGAAGGGCGAAACCCTGATCGACACGGCGATGACGCTGAACGCCATGCACCCCGACGTGCTGGTGCTGCGCCATCCCGACTCGGGCGCGGCGCGGCTGCTCTCGGACAAGGTCAACTGCGCCGTGGTCAACGCCGGCGACGGCTCGCACGAGCACCCGACCCAGGCGCTGCTCGACGCGCTCACCATCCGCCGGCGCAAGGGAAAGCTCGAAGGACTGCGCGTCGCCATCTGCGGCGACATCTCGCATTCACGGGTGGCGCGCTCGAACATCCACCTGCTGACGACCATGGGCGCGCGCGTGCGCCTGATCGCGCCGCGCACCCTGGTGCCGTCCAAGATCGAAACCTTCGGCGCCGAGGTGTTCACCGACATGGCGCGCGGGCTCGAGGGCTGCGACATCGTGATGATGCTGCGCCTGCAGACCGAGCGCATGCAGTCGGCCCTGTTCCCGTCGTTGCGCGAATACTTCCGCTTCTACGGGCTCGACTACGACAAGCTCGCCGCCGCCAAGCCCGACGCGCTGATCATGCATCCGGGACCGATGAATCGCGGCGTCGAGATCGACTCGCTGGTCGCCGACGACTACGGGCGCAGCGTGATCCGCGAGCAGGTCGAGATGGGCGTCGCGGTGCGCATGGCGGTGCTCGAAATCCTCAGCGCCAACCTCGCCCATACGGCGCGGAAGAACCTGTAGGGCGCGCCATGCCGAAACACCCGAGCCCTTCGCGCCCGACCGCCTACGTCAACGCGCGCCTCCTCGATCCGGCGAGCGGGCTCGACGCCCTGGGCGGCCTGCTGGTCGAGGGCGAGAACATCGCCGCGATCGGCAAGGATCTCTACCGCGACGGCGCCGAATGGCGCGCGCCCGAGGGCGCGGCCCGGGTCGATTGCCGCGGGCTCTGCCTCGCGCCGGGGTTGGTCGACATGCGCGTTCTTTCCGGCGAACCGGGCGAGGAGCACAAGGAAACGCTCGACTCGCTCGGCCGCGCCGCGGTCGCGGGCGGCGTCACCAGCCTGGTGTGCCTGCCCAACACCACGCCGGTGATCGACGACATGTCGGTCGCCGAATTCATCGCCAGGCGCGCGCGCAAAGTGGGCATGAGCAAGGCCTACGTCTACGGCGCCGCGACCAAGGGGGCCAAGGGCGTCGAACTCGCGGAAATGGGCCTTTTGGCCGAGGCGGGCGCGCTCGCCTTCACCGACGGCCTGAACACCATCGCCAACGCGCGGGTGATGAAGAACGCGCTCGCCTACGCCTCCAGCTTCGATCTCCTGATCGTGCAGCACGCGGAGGAACCGGCGCTCGCCCAGAACGGCGCCATGAACGCGGGCGCGCGCGCGACCCGGCTCGGGTTGTCCGGCATTCCGGCCGCGGCCGAGGCGATCATGGTCGAGCGCGACATTCGCTTGGCCGAGATGACCGGCGCCAGGCTCCATTTCGCCCACGTTTCGACCGCCGATTCGCTCGCCGCCATCCGCCGCGCCAAGGAACGCGGCCTCCCGATCACCTGCGACACCGCGCCGCCCTATTTCGCGCTGACCGAGGCCGACGTCGGCGACTACCGCACCTTCGCCAAGCTGTCGCCGCCGCTCCGGAGCGAGGACGACCGCCGCGCCGTGGTCGCCGCGCTCAAGGACGGTACCATCGACGCCGTCGCCTCCGACCACATCCCCGAGGACGAAGAGGTGAAGCGCCTGCCCTTCCCGCAGGCGGCGTTCGGCGGCATCGGGCTCGAAACCCTGCTGCCGATCGCCCTGGAGCTGGTCCACAACCGCGAACTCGCGATGCTGGACGCGCTCCGGCTCGTCACCGCCGCCCCGGCCAAGCTGATGCGGCTCACCGCCGGCGCGCTGGCCCGGGGGCGTCCCGCCGACTTCGTCCTGTTCGATCCCGAGCGCGCGTGGCAGGTGGATGCGGACAAGCTCCACTCCAAGTCCAAAAACTCGCCCTTCGACGGCCGCGCGGTGCAGGGGCGAGCGGTCGCGACCTACGTCGACGGCCGCGCGGTGTTCGCCGAGGAAGGCGAGCGCCGATGACCATGGCGGGGAGCGGCGCGGGCGCGATCGCGCTCGGCCTGGCCGGCGGCTACCTGCTCGGTTCGATTCCGTTTGGCCTGGTGCTGACCAGGTTCGCGGGGCTCGGCGACATCCGCCGGGTCGGTTCCGGCAACATCGGCGCGACCAACGTGCTGCGCACCGGGCGCAAGGGCCTCGCCGCCGCGACGCTGATTCTCGACGGCGCCAAGGGCGCGGCGGCGGCGCTCGCGGCGCTTGCGCTCGCCGGGCGCGAGGCGGCGCTGGTCGCCGGTTTCGCCGCCGTCGTCGGGCACAACTTTCCGCTCTGGCTCCGCTTCAAGGGCGGCAAGGGGGTGGCGACCAGCCTCGGCACCCTGATCGCCATCGCGTGGCCGGTCGGGATCGCCGCCTGCGCCACCTGGCTCGCGGTCGCGGCGGTGTTCCGCCTTTCCTCGCTCGCGGCGCTGGCGGCGCTGGGCCTGGCGCCGCTCTACGCGTATCTCATGGGCGACCGGGCGGGCGCCGCGCTCGCCGCCGCCCTCGGCCTGCTCGCTTTCGTCCGCCATCACCAGAACATCCGCCGCCTGCTCAAGGGCGAAGAACCGCGCATCGGCAAATGAACCCCGGCAAATGGCCCTTGATTAAGAACAAACCATGAACCAATATCGTGGGCGGCCTCCCGGAGGAAGCGGATGACCGACACGGCAACGGCCGCGCGCGGCCCAGGACGCCCCTTATCGGCGGCGGAAAAACGCGATTGGCTGCGCCTGATCCGCTCGGAGCGGGTCGGGCCGATCACTTTTTTCCGCCTGATCGAGCGCTTCGGCTCGGCCGCCGAGGCGCTCCGGCGCCTGCCCGATCTCGCCAAGCGCGGCGGCGGAGCGGCGCCCGCCCTCCATCCCGAGGCGGAGGCCGACGCGGAACTGGAGACCCTCGCCCGGCAGGGCGGCGTGTTCGTCGCCTTCGGCGAGCCCGACTATCCGCCGCTGCTCGCCCACATCGAGGACGCGCCGCCCGTGCTCGCCGTGCTCGGCCATCCCGCGCTCCTGCGGCGGAAGGCGGTCGCCGTGGTCGGCGCGCGCAACGCGACCCTCGGCGGGCGGCGCTTCGCGCGCACGCTCGCCGCCGACCTCGGGCGCGCCGAGTACGTCGTGGCGTCGGGACTCGCGCGCGGCATCGACGCCGCCGCGCACGAGGGCGCGCTCGCCACCGGCACCGTCGCGGTGCAGGGCGCCGGCGTCGACGTGGTCTATCCGTCCGAGAACGCCGCGCTCTACGATAAAATCCGCGCGCAGGGCGCGATCGTTTCGGAGATGGCGTGCGGCACGCAGCCGCTCGCGCGCCACTTCCCGCGGCGCAACCGGATCATTTCCGGAATCGCGCGCGGCGTGGTGGTGGTCGAAGCCAGCCCGCAGTCGGGTTCGCTGATTTCCGCGCGCTTCGCCCTCGAACAGGGCCGCGAGGTGTTCGCGGTTCCGGGCGCGCCGGGCGATCCGCGCGCGCGCGGCACCAACGGCCTGATCCGCCAGGGCGCGGTGCTGACGGAATCGGCGGCCGACGTGGTTCAACATCTCGCGCATTTCGCCGATCCCGGGATCGACGATCCGCCCTCGCCGTTCGCCGCGCGCGATATGGTTAATGTCGATCACGGCGAGGCGGAGCTGGCGGCGGCTCGAAAAATAATCGTTGAGAATCTTGGCCTTACGCCCCTGCCGGTTGACGAAATCATCCGTAGCTGCCAATTCTCCCCTGCCGTCGTGCTGACCGTTCTGCTCGAATTGGAACTGGCGGGACGACTGGAACGCCATCCCGGCCATCAGGTTTCGCGCCTGCGGGAGGCTTGAGACCCGCGTCAACAACAACGGAGTTGCCGGCAGAAGCCGGACGGAAAAACGTATGGACGTCGTCGTCGTCGAATCGCCGGCCAAGGCCAAGACGATCAACAAATACCTCGGGTCCGGCTACAAGGTTCTCGCCAGCTACGGCCACGTGCGCGATCTGCCCTCCAAGGACGGTTCGGTCCGCCCCGAGGACGATTTCGCCATGGACTGGGAGGTGGACGGCCGCGCCCACAAGCGCCTGCAGGAGATCGCCGGCGCGCTCAAGGGCGCGAAGCGCCTCTATCTCGCCACCGACCCCGACCGCGAGGGCGAGGCGATTTCCTGGCACGTGCGCGAAGTGCTCAAGAACAAGAAGGCGCTCGAGGGCATCGAGGTCCATCGCGTCGTCTTCAACGAGATCACCCAAAGCGCGATCCGGGCGGCGTTCGAGCACACCCGCGCGCTGGACCGTGAACTGGTCGACGCCTACCTCGCCCGCCGCGCGCTCGACTACCTGGTCGGGTTCACCCTGTCGCCGGTGCTGTGGCGCAAGCTCCCCGGCTCGCGTTCGGCGGGGCGGGTGCAATCGGTCGCGCTGCGCCTGATCTGCGAGCGCGAACTGGAAATCGAGAAATTCGTGCCGCGCGAATACTGGACCGTCGCCGTCGAATTCCGCACCCCCGCCGGCGAGCCGTTCACCGCGTTCCTCACCCACCTCGACGGCGCCAAGCTCGACAAGTTCGCGCTCGCCGACAAAGCGAAGGCCGAGGCCGCGCGCCGCGCGGTCGAGGCCGGGCGCTACGCGGTCGCCGCGGTCGAGCGCAAGCAGCAGCGGCGCAACCCGCCGCCGCCCTTCATCACCTCGACGCTGCAGCAGGAAGCCTCGCGCAAGCTCAATCTCGGCGCCAAGCGCACCATGCAGATCGCGCAATCGCTCTACGAGGGCGTCTCCCTCGGCGGCGAGACCGTCGGCCTCATCACCTACATGCGGACCGACGGCGTGCAGATGGCGAACGAGGCGATCCGCGCCTGCCGCCACCTGATCGAGCGCGACTACGGCCGCCAATACATGCCCGACGCGCCGCGCCTATATAAGAGCCGCGCCGCCAACGCCCAGGAGGCGCACGAGGCGATCCGCCCGACCGACCTCGACCGCCGGCCGGAGAGCCTCGCCCGCCATCTGGAGGCCGACCAGCTCAGGCTCTACACCCTGATCTGGAAACGCACGCTGGCGAGCCAGATGGAAGCCGCCGTCCTCGACCAGGTCGCCGCCGACATCGCCGCCGCCGACGGCAAGACGGTTTTGCGCGCCACCGGTTCGACCTTCGCCTTCGACGGGTTCTACAAGCTCTACCACGAGGACCGCGACGACGGCGAGGGCAACGGCGTCGCCCTCGCCTCCCCCGACGACGACACCGAGCGACGCCTGCCGCCGCTCAAGGAAGGCCTGGCGACGCAACTCGGCGCGTGCACGCCCGAGCAGCACTTCACCCAGCCGCCGCCGCGCTACAGCGAGGCGAGCCTGGTCAAGAAACTGGAGGAGCTCGGCATCGGCCGTCCCTCGACCTACGCGTCGATCCTGTCGGTGCTGCAGGACCGCAACTACGTGCGGCTCGACCGCAAGCGCTTCATCCCCGAGGATCGCGGCCGCCTGGTCACCGCGTTCCTGTCCGGCTTCTTCGACCATTACGTCGATTACGGCTTCACCGCCGGCCTGGAGGAGAAACTCGACGACATTTCCGGCGGCCGGATCGACTGGAAGACGGTGCTGCGCGATTTCTGGAAGGAATTCAGCAAGGCGGTCGAGGGCACCCGCGAATTGCGCGTGTCGCAGGTGCTGGACGCGCTCGACGCCTCGCTCGGACCGCATTTTTTCCCGCCGCGCGCCGACGGCAAGGACCCGCGCGCCTGCCCGGCGTGCGCCAACGGACGGCTCAACCTGAAGCTCGGCCGCTTCGGCGCCTTCATCGGCTGCTCCAATTATCCCGAATGCCGCCACACGCGCCCGCTCGCGGTGCAGAACGGCGACGGGGAAGCCGAACACGCGGCGGTGGCGCAAGGGCCCAAGCTGCTCGGCCGGGACCCGGCGAACGGCGAGCCGGTCACGCTGCGCAAGGGACCGTACGGGTTCTACGTGCAGCTCGGCGAAACCCCCGTCGCCGAAAAGAAGGCCGCGACCAAGGGCGAAAAGAAGGGAAAAGTCGCGCACCCGAAACCCAAGCGCCAGTCGCTGCCGAAGGGCGTATCGCCCGCGCAGGTCGATCTTGACCGCGCGCTGCAGCTCCTCAGCCTGCCGCGCGAGGTCTGCCGCCACCCCGACACCAACGAGCCGATCGAAGCGGCGATCGGCCGCTTCGGCCCCTACATCCGCCATCACGGGCATTATGTGTCGCTCAAGGGCGAGGACGACGTGCTGACCATCGGCGCCAATCGTGCCATCGCGCTCCTGGCCGAAGCCGCCCAGCGTTCGTCGGCGCGCACCCTCGGGACCCATCCCGACGACGGCCAGCCGGTGATCGTGCGCCGCGGCCGGTTCGGCGCGTATACCCAGCACGGCAAGACCCGCGCCAACCTGCCCAAGGGGATCGACATCAAGACCATCGAGCTCGATCAGGCCGTCGCGCTGCTGGCCGAGCGCGGCAAGGCGCCGACCGGCACCACCTTCGGGCGCAGGCCCGCGCGCCGCGGCAAGAGCAGCGCCGCGCCGCCGAGCCCGGCCAAGGCTTCGCGCAAGGCAGCCAACAAGAAACCCGGCGCGCTGGCGTCGTAGCCCGTTGGCTGGAGGTTCCGGCTTGGATGGAATCGTCACCCCCGCGAAAGCGGGGGTCCACGCTTTCGGAAAAACTGGATGCCCGCTTTCGCGGGCATGACAGAATGAGCGCAAAACGCCCACGGACTCCCGCGCCGTTCCCGAGCCGCGAGGATATCCTTCGTTTCATTCACGCAAGCACCGGCCGCGTCGGCAAGCGCGAGATCGCGCGCGCGTTCCACCTCGATTCCCGCCAGAAGGCCGAGCTGCGCCAGGTCCTGAAGGACCTCGAACGCGAGGGACGGCTCGAACGCCACCGCCGCCACTACGCCGATCCCGGCCGCCTGCCGGAAACGGCGGTGCTGGTGGTCACCGGCCCCGACGCGGACGGCGAACTGATCGCGGAGCCGGTCGCCTGGGCGGCCGCCGGCCCGCCGCCGCGCGTGCGCGTCGAGGAGGATCGCGCCATGCGCCCCGCCCTCGGGCGCGGCGACAAGGTGCTGGCGCGGCTTTCGCGCGAAGACGACGGGGGATACGCGGCGCGCGTCATGCGCCGCCTCGCCCATGCGCCCGCGCGCATCGTCGGCGTGGTGCGCGAACGCGACGGCCAGCGCTGGATCCATTCGGTCGACCGGCGCGACAAGCACGATTTCGTGGTCGAAAGCCGGGACCTGCGCGGCGCGGTCGCGGGCGACGTGGTGGTGGCCGAGGCCTTTCCCACCCGCCGCCTGGGCCCGCGCCAGGCGCGCGTGGTCGAACGGCTCGGTCCCTACGGCGGGCCGAAGTCGGCGAGCGCGCTCGCCGTCGCCGAGCTCGGTATCCCGGAGGCGTTTTCGGCGAAAGCGCTGGCCGAGGCCAAGGCCGCCGGTCCCGCGCCGCTCGACGGGCGCGAAGATTTGCGCAACCTCCCGCTCGTCACCATCGACGGCGCCGACGCGCGCGATTTCGACGACGCGGTCTGGGCCGTGCCCGACGACGACCCCGCCAACCCGGGCGGCTGGGTGATCGTGGTCGCCATCGCCGACGTCGCCTGGTACGTGCGCCCCGGCGGCGCGCTCGACGAGGCCGCCTACGAACGCGGCAATTCGGTTTATTTTCCCGACCGGGTGGTGCCGATGCTGCCCGAGGCGCTTTCCAACGGCTGGTGCTCGCTGAAACCGGGCGAGGACCGCCCGTGCCTCGCCGCGCGCATCTGGATCGACGCCGAGGGCGTGCCGCTCCGGCACCGCTTCGCGCGCGCCATGATGCGTTCCGCCGCGCGCCTGACCTACGATCAGGTCCAACGGGCCCGCGACGGAACGCCGGACGAGACCACGGCGCCGCTGCTCGACGCCCTGATCCGGCCGCTCTACGGCGCCTACCAGGCGCTCGCCAAGGCCCGCGCCGAGCGGGGCGTGCTCGAACTCGACGTGCCCGAACGCCGGGTGGTGCTGGACGACGAAGGCCGCATCGTCCGGGTCGAGCTGCGCGAACGTTACGACAGTCACCGGCTGATCGAGGATTTCATGATCGCCGCCAACGTGGCCGCCGCCGAAACGCTGGAAAGGATGCGCCAGCCCAGCATGTACCGCGTCCACGACGAGCCGACGCGGGAGAAGCTGGATAGCTTGCGCGAATTTCTCGACACCATCGGGCTCAGGCTGGTGCGCGGCCAGGTGCTGCGCCCGGCGCATTTCAACATCATCCTGGAAAAAGCCCGGCGCACGCCGCATGCCCATATCGTCAACGAGGTGGTGCTGCGTTCCCAGGCCCAGGCCGAATACGCGCCCGAGAACATCGGCCACTTCGGCCTCGGCCTGGTGCGCTATTGCCACTTCACCTCGCCGATCCGCCGCTATTCGGACGTGCTGGTGCATCGCGCGCTGATCAGGGGCCTCAGGCTCGGCGCGGGTGGCCTCGAGGACGCGCACCGGGATTTCCGCCGCATGGGCGAACACCTCTCGATGACCGAGCGGCGCGCGGCGGAGGCCGAGCGCGACGCGGTCGACCGCCTGACCGCCGCGTATCTTTCCGAACGGGTGGGCGCGAGTTTCCCCGGCAAGGTGCGCGGCGTGACCCGCGCCGGCCTGTTCGTGGCCCTCGACGAGACCGGCGCCGACGGGCTGCTGCCCATGTCGCTCCTCGGGCCGGAACGCTACGTCTTCGACGAGCGCCGCCACCGCCTCAAGGGCCAGCGCGGCGGACGGGAGTTCCGCCTGGGCGACCGCGTGCGGGTGCGCTTGCGCGAGGCCGATCCGGTCAGCGGCGGGATTATCTTCGCGCTCGCCGACAACCGCGAGGACGCCGACGGACCCGATTCCCGCCCCGCGTGGGGCGGCCGCGGGCGATCGCGGCCGGGTTCGGGCCGATACCAGCGCCGCCGCCGGGGGGGCTGACGCGGCGCCGAAAAAGGCGCACAATTATAAGATGTTCCATCGATTCCGCCCGTTCCGCCGCTGGGCCGCGTTCGCGGCCGTGGCGCTGCTCGTCGGTTGCGCCGGCACCGGACCGCGCCCGCCCGCGCCGTTTTCCCCCGAGGCGGCCGAGGAAGTGTTCACCGTCGGCTTTTCCGGCATCGCCGCGCGCTACGTCGAACCGGTGACGGTCGAAAAACTGACCCTCGACGGCCTGCGCGGATTCGGCGCCATCGATCCCGCCATGACCGTCACCCGCAAGGGTGAAAGCGTCGCGATCCTCGCCGGCGGCGGGATCGTCGCCTCCATGCCGCTGCCGACCACGGACGACCCGCAATCGTGGGCGCGGCTGGCGACCGGCATGGCGGTCGCGGCGCGGGCGCATTCCGCCGACATGGCCGCGGCCGACGCCGAAAAGATCTACGAGGCGGTGTTCGACGGCGCGCTGTCCCGGCTCGACGTCTATTCGCGCTACGCCGGCGCGGAAGAAGCGTCACGCAACCGGGCGCGGCGCGACGGCTACGGCGGCATCGGGCTCCGCTTCAACATCCTCGACGGCGCGGTGCGCGTCACCAGCGTCCTGCCCGATACGCCGGCGGACCGCGCCGGCATCCGCAAGAACGACCGCATCACCCATATCGGCGACTTGCCCACCGCCGGCATGAGCAACGCCGATATCTCCAAGCACCTGCGCGGCCCGGTCCACAGCCGCGTGCGGCTCACGGTCGAACGCGACGACGAGCCGAAGCCGCTCCGGTTCGCGCTCGACCGCGCCCACATCGTGCCGACCACCGTCACGACCCGGCTCCGCGACAACGTGCTGTACGTCAAGATTTCCAACTTCAATCAGGAGACCGCGTCCGCCGTCGAGACCGCCGTCCTCAAGAGCAAGCGCGATCTCGGCGCCGGGCTGCGCGGCGTGGCGCTCGACCTGCGCGGCAATCCCGGCGGAATCCTCAAGCAGGCCACCCGCGTGGCGGATTTGTTCCTGGCGCACGGGCGGATCGTTTCGACCGTCGGCCGGCATCCCGACAGCATGCAGTTCTTCGAGGCCGTGGGCGAAGACATCCTCGAGGGCCGCCCGATCGTCGTGCTGATGGACGGCAAGTCGGCGTCGGCGGCCGAGATCGTCGCCTCCGCCCTGCAGGACCGGGATCGGGCCGTGGTCATCGGGACGACGTCCTACGGCAAGGGCACCGTGCAGACCGTGATTCGCCTGCCCAACGACGGCGAAATCACGCTGACGTGGTCGCGCCTGGTGGCCCCGTCCGGTTACGTTTTGCACGGCCTCGGCGTCGCGCCGAACATCTGCACCAGCGGGCTCGACCCGGCCGACGAAAAGAGCGCCGCCCGCGCGCTGAAGCGGGCGGACAAGGACGCCGGCACGTTGGCGAAGTGGCGCCAGGCGGGCGCGCCGAACGAAAAGCGCAGCCGGGCGCTGCGCGCGGCCTGCCCGGCCGAGGCCAACGAAACCGCCGGAATCGAGCCCGAAGTCGCCCTTCGCCTGTTGTCCGAGCCGGCGGCGTTCCGGCGCGCCCTGGCGCGGTCGGCCGCGACCTCGGAGGCGCGGCGCTGAGCGTAAACGTCCGGCTTGACAGCCGGAGCGGCGGCGTTAAGGTGCGCCGCGCCCCGCGAGGGGCGTATTAATTTGACGGACCCCGCATCATGGCCAAGCCCACCAGCATTTTGATCAAGATGGTCAGCACCGCGGACACGGGTTTTTATTACGTGACGCGCAAGAACCCGCGCAGCTCGACCGAAAAGTTCGAGATGAAGAAGTACGACCCGGTCGCGCGCAAGCACGTCGTGTTCCGGGAAGCCAAGATCAAATAGCCCGCCCGCGCGGGAGTCACCCTCCCGCGACCACCACCCGGTTGCGCCCCTGGCGCTTGGCTTCGTACAGCGCCGCGTCCGCCCTCGCGATCAGCGCCTCGGCGGTGTCGCCCGACGCCCGGCTTTGCGCGATGCCGATGCTGATGGTGATCGAGAGAGCCGTATCCAATTCCTTCAGTTCGATCGATGTCTCCTCGACCCGCTCGCGCAGGCGGTCGGCGACGACCGAGGCGATATCGACGGTCGTGTCCGGCATCACCACCGCGAATTCCTCCCCGCCGTAACGTGCGGAAAGATCGAACCCGCGCACGTGGCGGGCGATGATGCCCGCGATTTCGGTGAGCGCGAAATCGCCCGCCGGGTGCCCGTGGGTGTCGTTGATGCGCTTGAAATGGTCGATGTCGATTATCAGCAGTGAAACCGGCTTGCCGCTGGCGGCCGCGCGACGCATGACCGAGACCAGGTGGGTCGAAAAGTAGCGCCGATTGTGCAGCCGGGTCAGCGGGTCGATCAGGGCCAGCGACAGGTTCTGGATGAAATTCGCCTGCAGCCGGTCGTTATAGCGTTTGCGGCGGACCTGGGTGCGGACGCGCGCCTTGAATTCACCTTCGTCCACCGGCCGGACGATGTAGTCGTTGGCGCCGATTTCCAGGCCCTTGTTGAAATATTCCCCGTCGTTTTCGCCGCCGACGAGTACGACCGGGATGTAGCGGGTGGCGTCCGACGTGCGGCATTGCGACACCAGGCGCAGCGATTCGGCGGGATCGTCGTCGCCCAGGCCGATGACGACCACGTCCGGGTCGGCGGCGGCGGCCCGGGCGAGAAGCTCGCCGCCGCCGTCGTCGAGCACGACGTGGGCGTGTTCGCTCGCGAGAATGCCGCGCAGAAATTCGCCGTCGGCGCGGCTGGCCTCGATCATGAAGATGCGTCCCTGGCGGCCGTCGTCGGCCAGACTCACCGGGGCGGCGAGAAGCCCGAGGCGGGCGGTAATTTCCTCGCGCATCCGCCACTGATCGACCATGCGCTTGAGCCGGATCATGGAACTGACCCGCGCCAGCAGCGCGGCGTCGTCCACCGGCTTGGCCAGGAAATCGTCGGCGCCGGCTTCGAGGCCGCGCACGCGTTCGGCCAGGTCGGTGAGCGCCGTGACCATCACCACCGGGATATGCGCGGTGTCGACGTCCTGCTTGAGCCGACGGCAGACCTCGAAGCCGTCCATGCCCGGCATCATGACGTCGAGCAGAATGACGTCCGGATCGTTCGCCTTGGCCATTCTGAGTGCGGTCGGGCCGTCTTCGGCGACAATCACGTCATAGTATTCGGCCACCAGCTTCGCCGAAAGCATGCGCGCGCTGACGGCGATATCGTCAACGACGAGGATACGACCCGGCACCGCTGACCACCGTCACTGCCTGCCTCAGCCGAAAAACTTCGCGACCGTCTCCAGGAAAATCGGGACGGAGATCGGCTTGGACAGATAGCCGTCGCAGCCGCTTTCCATGATCTTGTCCTGGTCGCCCTTCATGGCGAACGCGGTCACGGCGAGAACGGGAGTGTCCTTCAGTTCCGGGTCGGCCTTGATCTGGCGGGTGAGTTCCACGCCCGATACGCCCGGAAGCTGGATATCCATGATGATGAGGTTGGGACGGTTCTGGCGGGCCTGCTTCACGACGTCCTTGCCGTCCATGACCTGAATGGTGCCGTAGCCCTGGGCCTGCAACAGGTCGTTGAACAGCTTCATGTTCAGCTCGTTATCCTCGACGATCATGACTTTTTTCATCGCAAACCGCCCCCGTTCGACGAGATGGCCGCAGCCTGGCGCCCCCGGGCCCATTGTCGCACCCGCCGCCCCCATGTCAAACGCCTAACGACGGCCCGGACGCCGTCATTCGCCCCGGACGGTTTCCGCCATGCGGGCAAGCCGGGCCACGTCCTTGACCACAAGGGCATTCTTGGTCCGCATCACGAGCCCCTGGCGGGTCAAATCGCCGAGCACCCGCGCGACCGTTTCGCGGGTGGTGCTGATCCGACTCGCCAGCTGGCCGTGGACCGGGATGGGGGTAATGCTGGCTTCGTTCGGTCCGCTCATGCTGGCCCGCGCCTCGCGCAGGAGCTCGGCCAACACGCGGTTGTTGGCCGCGAGCGTGCTGAGGTTCATGATGCGCTCGGTCGAATGCCGCACCATCGAGGCCAGGCGCTCCATGACGCTGTAGCCGAGCTTGGGGTGGGCTTCCACCAGTTCCCGGAATTGCCCGCGCGTGAGCGTCGCGATCAGCGTCGGCTTGAGCGCCATCACGTTGGCCGACCGCGGGAGCCCGTCGATCGCCGCCAATTCGCCGAAATATTCGCCGGCTTCGATGTCGTCGAGGGTGATTTCGCGCCCCGAGGCGGAATAGTTGACGACGCGGACCCGCCCTTCGACCACGAAGCAGAGGTCGCTGCTGTCGCCTTCGCGGTCGATGATCTGTTCGTCGGCGGCATAGCGCCGCCAGCGGCATGCTTTTTCGACCTGCTGGCGCTGACCGACCGTCAGGTCCTTGAGCAACACGATTCCCGCCAACGTGCCCGGCTCGGGTCCCTGCGCCATGTCGCGATCTTCCGCCGTTTCGCCCGCGGCGGGCCCCCCTTGGGCCCGCCTCAACCGTACCCGCCTTATTTTTAAGGTAGCGACCCGGTTTTGACTAGGCCACGCCCCGCCACGATAGCGCATGACAACGCGGAAGGCGGATTCTAAGGTTTTCCCGCCAAACCGCGCGGCGCGGGCATTGGGATGATTAACGTGAACGCCTCTTCCACCGACTCCGAACCGGCTTCGAGCCGAACGACGCGGCCCACCGTCGCCGTGGTGGTGCCGTGTTATCGGGAATCGGAGCACGTCCTCGACGTCCTTGGCCGCATCGGTCCGGAGGTCGGGCGCGTGATCGTGATCGACGACGCATGCCCCGACGGCACCGGCCGGTCGGTCCGGGAACGTTGCCGCGATCCGCGCGTCGAAGTCGTCACCCACGACGCCAACCAGGGCGTCGGCGGCGCGACCCTCACCGGATACCGCCGCGCGCTCGACGCCGGCGCCGACATCATCGTCAAGCTCGACGGCGACGGTCAAATGGACCCGGCGCTGATTCCGTCCCTGATCCGCCCCTTGGTCGAGGGCCGCGCCGACTACGCCAAGGGCAACCGCTTTCACGACCTCGACGGGCTCGCCGTGATGCCGCGCCCGCGGCTGATCGGCAACCTCGCGCTGTCGTTCGCCAGCAAGTTTTCGAGCGGTTACTGGAATCTGTTCGACCCGACCAACGGCTTCACCGCGATCCGGGCCCGGGTCGCGCGCGCCCTGCCGCTGGACAAGATCAGCCGATCCTACTTCTTCGAATCCGACATGCTGTTCCGCCTCAATCTGCTGCGCGCGGCGGTGGTCGACGTGCCGATGCGGGCGCGCTACGGGGCCGAGCGGAGTCATCTTCGCATTTCGCGGGTGATCGGCGAGTTCGCCGGAAAGCACTGCCGCAACGCCTGCCTCAGGATTTTCTACACCTATTACCTCAGGGACTTCTCGATCGCCTCGCTCGAGCTGGCGGCGGCGATTTTCCTGCTCGCGTTCGGGCTCGGATTCGGAATTTGGCAGTGGGGTGTCAGCGTCGCCTCGGGTGTTCCGGCGACGGCGGGAACGGTCCTGGTCGCGGCGCTGCCCGTGATTCTCGGATTTCAGCTGCTGCTCGCCTTCCTCCATTTCGACGTCGGCAACGTCCCGCGCCGGCCCATTCACCCCGATTTGCCCGGTTAATCGGATCGGCGGGACCGCGCGGCCGGTTCCGCCGGAAGCCCCGGCACGGGGCAGTTGACAGAACTCCGGCGGGAACTGATGATTTGGCGCCGTTCCCCGACGATGAAACCGCAAGTTCCGCCCATGAAAACCGGACCGTTGCCGCGCGCGCTCGCCCGCCCCACGGCGCTGACCACGGCCCTGGCCGCGCTCCTCGGCGCCGCCCTGCTGGGATCCTCGGCGTTCGCGCAGGACAAGGCGCCGGCCGACGGGAGCGGCGGCCATCCGACGCCGCCCGCCATCGTCAACGCGGTCAGCTTCCAGGCCCTGCCCGAACGCGCGACGTTCGCCGTCCGCCCGCTCGACAACTCCGACGCCAACTTGCGGCTCAAGGTCGCGATCGAGGAAGCCCTGCGCGCGCGGGGTTTCGGCGTGGCCAAGGACTCGCCCCTGGTCCTGAGTTTCGACACCCGCGACGAGGTCGGCGCGTGGACCGACGCGGGGCGCCGCACGATTTTGGAACTGCAGGCCCAGGGCGGGCGCGACGGCGGCGAATACGCGCACGCCAAGGTCAACGTGTTCGACACCAACAGCGGCGGCTTGCTCAACGAAGGCCGCGGCGGCACGTCGATCGCCACGCCCAGCACCTACCGGATCGATGTCACCGTCGACGACCGGGGGAACGGCCGGCGGTTGTGGCAGGGCTGGGCGATCGCCAACCTGTCCCACGGCGACCGACTCGAACTCGATCGCGTCATGATCCCGGTCCTCGTTCAGAACGTCGGCCGCTCGGTCACGCGCCAGCCGTTCGAGTTGAAATAGCCCGCCGGGCCGCGCGAGCGGCCGCGGGCGGCCCATCGCCATGACCGACATCGCAGACAAGAGCCTGTTGCCGGCCGGGATGCGGGACGTGCTTCCGCCCGACGCGGCGTTCGAGGCCGACGTGGTCGGCCGCCTGATCGACCGCTTCGCGTCGCACGGCTACGAGCGCGTCAAGCCGCCGTTGCTCGAATTCGAGGAAACCCTGCTCGCCGGCAACGGCGCGTCCCTCGGCGGCCAGACGTTTCGCCTGATGGACCCGGATTCGCGGCGGATGATGGCGCTCCGCCCGGACATGACGTTGCAGGTCGCGCGCATCGCCGCGACCCGGCTCGGCCGCCGGCCGCGCCCGCTGCGGCTCTGCTATTCCGGGCAGGTGCTGCGCGTGAAGGGGACCCAGTTGCGGCCCGAACGCCAGTTCGGCCAGGTCGGGGCCGAGTTGATCGGCACCGGAACGGCCGCAGCGGACATCGAAATCATCCTGATGGGGGTCGAGGCCCTGGCCGAGGCCGGTGTGCGGCGCCTCGGCGTCGACGTCGGCATGCCGACCCTGGTGCCGGCCCTGCTCGCGGGGCGCGACATCGAGCCGGCGACGCTCGACCGGCTGCGCCTAGCGCTCGACCGCAAGGACGCCGCCGCCGTCGCCGCGCTGGGTCCCGCGCTCGGCCCCGGCGAAGGCGGCCATCTCGGCGCGACGCTGAGCCGGATGCTCTCCTCGGCCGGCCCGGCGGCGAACGCGCTCGCGGCGCTGGCCGGCCTCGATCTTCCGCCGGCTGCGGCCGCCGCGCGCGCGGGCCTGACCGAAGTGGTCCGCGGCGTCGCCGACGGACTGGCCCTGCTCGATGCCGGCGAGGTCACGTTGACCGTCGATCCGGTGGAAAACCGCGGGTTCGATTACCACACCGGCGTCAGCTTCACCTTCTTCGCCAGCGGCGTGCGCGGCGAGCTGGGCAGCGGCGGGCGCTACCGCACGGGTCGCGGCGCGGGCGACGCCCCGGACGGCGGCGAGCCGGCGACCGGGCTGACCCTGTTCACCGACACGCTGCTGGCCGCCTTGCCCCGGCCCGAACCCGGACGCAGGGTGTACGTGCCGCACGGGGTTTCCCCCGCGATCGCGCGCCGGTTGCGCCGGGAGGGATGGACCACGGTCGCGGCCCTCGGCGCGGACGCCGACCCGGTCGCGGCGGCCCGGGCGACGGGCTGCGGCCACGTCTGGGATGCCCGCCAATCCGCCCCCGTCGCCCTTTCACGCTCAACCTGAGACAGACGAACGAGGAATTCCAATCATGGCCAACGTGGTGGTCGTCGGATCCCAGTGGGGCGACGAAGGCAAAGGCAAGATCGTGGATTGGCTTTCGGAGCGGGCCGACGTCGTCGTCCGTTTTCAGGGCGGCCATAACGCCGGTCACACGCTGGTCATCGACGGCGTGACCTACAAGCTCAGCCTTTTGCCGTCCGGGATCGTCCGCAAGGGCCGTCTGTCCATCATCGGCAACGGCGTGGTTCTCGATCCGTGGGCCCTGCTCGCGGAAATCGAAACGGTACGCAAGCTGAACGTCGAGGTGACGCCGCGCAATCTGATGGTCGCCGAGAACGCGCCGCTGATCCTGCCGCTGCACCGCGAGCTCGACCTGGCGCGGGAGAAGGCCGCCGGCGCGGGAAAGATCGGCACCACCGGCCGCGGCATCGGCCCGGCCTACGAGGACAAGGTGGCGCGCCGCGCGATCCGCCTCGGCGATCTCGCCGACCCCGAGTTCCTCGGCGCGCGCGTCGATTCCCTGCTGACGCACCACAACGCGCTGTTGCGCGGGATGGGCCTGCCGGAAGCGAAGCGCGACGAACTGATGCGCGCCCTGCTCGACGTGGCGCCCAAGGTGCTGCCGTTCGCCGGCACGGTGTGGAAACGGCTCGACGACCTGCGCCGCGCCGGCAAACGGATTCTCTACGAGGGCGCCCAAGGCACCCTGCTCGACATCGACCACGGCACGTATCCGTACGTCACCTCCTCCAATACCGTCGCCGCCCAGGCGGCGGTCGGATCGGGCCAGGGCCCCGGGGCGATCGACTACGTTCTCGGAATCACCAAGGCCTACACGACCCGGGTCGGCAGCGGGCCGTTCCCGACCGAACTCACCGACGAGGTCGGGCGAACCTTGGGCGAACGCGGGCGCGAATTCGGAACCGTCACGGGGCGCCCACGGCGCTGCGGCTGGTTCGACGCCGTGCTGGTCCGCCAGTCGATCCGCGTCAATGGCATCCACGGCATCGCGCTGACCAAGCTCGACGTCCTGGACGGATTGAAGGCGCTCAAGGTCTGCGTCGGTTACCGCCTCGACGGCGAGACGCTCGATCACCTGCCGGCGTCGGTCAAGCGCCAGGCCCGCGTCGAGCCGGTCTACGAAACGCTGGAGGGCTGGGACGCGAGCACGCACGGCGCGCGCTCGTGGGCGGACTTGCCGGCGACCGCGATCAAGTACATCCGCCGCATCGAGGAAATCATCGGCGCCCCGGTCGCCCTTTTATCCACCAGCCCGGAACGCGACGACACCATTCTGGTCCACGATCCTTTCGCCGACTGACGCGACCGCGAAGCCGGAAAACCGCCGCCGCGACCGGATTTGGCGCGCGATTAACCATGCCTGGGGCGGTGCGCGTCCCTGATTTGTGAGGCATCGCCCGGCGGAATCCGCTACTATCCGCCCCAGAATTCTTGGAAAGGCCTGGCCGGATGGCAGAAGCTGTAGCGGTCGCGCGCCCGGGAACCCCTTCCCGGGCCGGGATTGATTTCGGGGTGCTGCGCGATCGATTCACCATTCGCGCGAGCGCGCCGTTGCCCGCGTTCGATTCACCGTCGGCCAAAGCGTACGAAACCGAGGATCGTCGCGATCCCGGAGCGAAGCTGTTTGCCCTGATCTGCACCCCGGGCATGCCGGTGCGCGCCGGCGCCATGGAAGCGATGAAGGGCATCCGGTCCCGCGGACTCCTGACCCTGGTCGATTTTGGCCCGGTGTTCTGGCCCCCGCTCGGGCGCAGCTGCATGGCCGCCATTTACGAGCAGCCGATGGGCGGGCGCCTGTCCCAACTGCTCGCGTCCGAAGGGTTCAGCATTTCCGAATACGAAATCGCCAAGCGCCTGATCGCGCCGATCGTCGCGGCCCTGCACAGCCTGGCCGGCCGGGGAATCGTCCATCGCCAAATCCGGCCGGATAACCTGTTTTTCATGGACGAAGGGCGCCATGACCTGGTGCTCGGGGATTGCGTCACGTCGCCGCCGGGGTTCGACCAGCCGGTCGCGTTCGAGACGATCGAGCGCGGCCTCGCCGGACCGGGCGGGCGCGGCGAGGGCGACATCCGCGACGATGTCTACGCGCTGGCCGCGACGACGATGGCCATCATGCTGGGAACGTCGTTTTTCCCGAAAACGACCGAAAACGATATTCTCAACGCCAAAATCGAGCATGGTTCATTCGCGGCGATGATCGGCAACGCCCGCGTCGTCGTATCCCTGATCGATCCGTTGCGCGGCATGCTCAACGACGACATCGAGGAGCGATGGAGCCTCGACCAACTCGACCGCTGGCAGGACGGGCAGAAAATGCCCCAGTCGCAGCGCAAGCCCATCGCCAAGACCGAGGTGACGTTCCCGTTTGCCGGCAAGGCGCACGTTACCGCGCGCACCATCGCGCGCAGCATGACCCAGAATCCCGCCGATGCCGCCAAGATGCTGCGGACCCAGGATATCGAAAATTGGGTCCGCCGCGCCTTCGGCGACGGCGACATGGCCGACCGGATCAAGCAGGTCCTGGACATGGCGAAGGCCAACCCCAACGCCCCGCCCAACAACGATGACGGCATCGTCACCCGCGTCGCCATGTGCCTCGATCCCAAGGGGCCGATCCGCCATCGCGGATTTTCCTATATGCCCGACGGCTTCGGCGACGCGCTGGCGGTCGAAATGATGCGCCAGGGCGACCCGCAGGCGGCGGCCGAGTCGATCTTGCGGGAATATCCGAGCCTTTGGTTCAACCATCCCGCCAATTTCGGCCCCGACGCCCCTTTTGCCATCAAGATGTACAGCGAGGTCAGGGGATATCTGCAAAACAACGACCCGGGCTTCGGCATCGAGCGTTGCTTGTACGAGCTCAATCCCACGCTCCCCTGTCAAAGCCCGCTCGTGGCCGAGGAGTACGTCTACAGGATCGACGATCTGCTGCCGGCATTGGACCGCGCCGCCAGCCGGACCGATCCCAAGACCCGCCCGGTGGACCGGCACATCGCCGCGTTCGTCGCGGCGCGCTTCGAGCAGGATATCGATCCCCATCTCAAGGCCATGGCTTCGCCGCGGCTGGAAACATCCCTGATCGGCATGCTCAGCCTGCTCGCCGTCGTCCAGTGGCGGCTGAAACTCGACGGCCTGCTCGGCCTTTCCGGGTGGATCGGCGGCCTGCTCGGGCCGGCGATCAACACCTATCACAGCCGCGCCACGCGGCGGGACATCGAGCGGGACTTGCCGCGCCTGGTGCGCCAGGGAAGCCTGCCGGAATTATTCGACCTGATCGATAACGCGGAAAAACGCCGCATCGATCACGACGGCTATGCCGCCGCGAAAGCCGAGTTCGCCTCCGCCGGAGCCGAAATTCTCAAGATCGAGGGATCGGAAGCGCAAGGCATGAGCGGCGCCATGATCAAGGGCCAACAAACCGCCGCCGTCATCGCCATGATCGTCAGCTTTCTGATCATCGTGACGTTCATCTCGTTGGCGTGACGTCGGGGACGGTCGGACATCATGGCCAAGAAAGCGACACCCGCCGCGCCGCGGGGCCGGACCGCCCCGAAATCAACGGCCGCGCTCCCGCCGCCTTCTGCGGCGTCGCGCAGGACGTCCGGACGCATTCTCTGGTTCACGGTCATCGTCGCGCTGCTGCTGCCGTGGATACTGCCCTCGATGATCGTGCTTATCGTGGGCATGGTCCCGACCCTTATCGCCCTGGTCGCGGAGCGCAATCCGCGCAAGTTCGGCGCGGCGACCATCGCCTCGCTCAATTTCGCCGGGGTGCTGCCCTATTTGGTCAAACTGTGGTCCAAGTCGCAAAGCCTTGAAAACGCCCTCAACATCGTCGTCGACGTGTTCGCGTTGGCCGTGATGTACGGCTCGGCCGGGTTCGGATTGATGATCTATATGACCGTTCCCGCGTTCGTCGCGTCCATTTTCATGGTGATCTCCCAACGCCGCGTCGCCGTGCTGCGCGAAACGCAACGCAAGATCATCGAGGAGTGGGGCGAAAGCATCGCCCGCACCGAAGAATCCGGGGACAAAACCTGACCGTGCCCCGGGTCAGCCGACGCCCACCACGTCCCGGCCTCGGGCCGTTTTACGCAGCTTGTCCAGCGCCTTGATCTCGATTTGACGAACGCGCTCGCGGATGATGCTCTGTTCGCGATCCGTCAGCCTTTCGATCGCCGCGCGGAGAAATGCCCGGCGCCGGTTCGATTCCTGCTTTTCCGCCAGAGCGTTTTCCTGGTCGGTTTCCTCGTCGCAAACCCGATCCAGCCATTCCTCGGCGTCCCGCTCCCCGATCGGCGCGTTCAACGACAGTTCGGAACCGGCCATGCGCCGTTCCATCTGCACCACGTCGCGGGCGTTTACGTCGAGCTCGTCGGAGATGCGCGCGACCTGTTCGGGCGTGCATTCGCGGTTGTCGAGGACTTTCATGTCGGCCTTGATCCGGCGCAGATTGAAGAACAGCTTCTTCTGGGCGGCGCTGGTTCCGATCCTCACCAGCGACCAGGAGCGCAGGATGTATTCCTGGATCGCCGCCCGTATCCACCACACCGAATAGGTGGCGAACCGCGCGCCGCGGTCCGGATCGAACCCCTTGAGCGCCTGCAGCAGGCCGACGTTGCCTTCCGCGATCAAGTCGTCGATCGGCATGCCGTAGCCGCGAAAGCCCTTCGCGACCCGCGCGACCAGGCGCAGATGCGCCGCGACCAGCGCCGCGACCAGCGCCTCGGCCGCCGCGCGGTCGCCGGTTCGGCGATAGCGCCGGGCGAGCGCCGCTTCCTCGGCTTCGGTCAAAAGCGGGTAGGAACCGATTTTCCGGAAATAAGCCGCGAGGTCGTCATCGAAGGCGCGGTTCGGGTAACGAGGCGTCGCCATGGTCATGCTCCATGGTTGACGTCGCGCGCCCCCGGCACGCACATTTTGATTGAGTGGCCGACCCCCGCCGACCATTTGCGAAGAGCCTAGCCTCCGTCCGAAACTTCGGCCATACGTGATAAACCCTAATGCCGCTTCCGCCCGGCCCGTTCGTCGCGGGTCGGTGGATCGCCGCCGAATAAGTCTCTAAATCGGCATAATTCAAGGGAGATGAACGAAAGGACGCGGCCATCGGCCGGGTGCGCGAAACTGAGCGCGCAGGCGTGCAGCGCCTGGCCCGGCCAAGCCGCGATCCGGTCGGCCAGAACACGCGGGAGTTGTTTCACGCGATGCCGGCTCGCGCCGCCGCCGTAAACCGCGTCCCCCACCAGCGGATGGCCGAGCGCCGCCATGTGCACGCGGATCTGGTGGGTGCGGCCGGTGGCGAGCCGACATTCGACCACGCCGATCGCGCCCGCGAGCGACGTCACCACCTTGTAGCGCGTCAGCGCGAGCTTGCCGCCCCTCTTCACCACCGCCATTTTCTTGCGGTTGGACGGGTCGCGGCCGATGTTGCCTTCGATCGTTCCTTCGCGCTTGGCCGGCACGCCCCAGACCAGGGCGCGATAGACGCGCGCGAGCGTCCGTGCCGCGAGCTGTTCGGTCAACGCGTGATGGGCCCGGTCGGTCTTGGCCACCACCATCAATCCGCTGGTGTCCTTGTCGAGGCGGTGAACGATGCCGGGCCGCGCAACCCCGCCGATGCCGGACAGCCGCGCGCCGCAATGGGCGATCAGCGCGTTGACCAGCGTGCGGTCGGGATTGCCCGGCGCGGGGTGGACGACCAGGCCCGCCGGCTTTTCCAGCACGATCACGTCGTCATCCTCGTAATGAATGCGGAGATCCATCGCCTGCGCCTCGGGCTTCGCCGGGCGCGCGGCGGGAACGACGACCACATAGGTCGCGCCGGCGCGGGACGGCGTCTTGGCGCTGACGCGCCCGCCGTCCCGGGCCCGCACGCAGCCGTCCTCGATCAGTGACCGGACGCGGGTGCGCGAAATCCCGGGCAGCCGGTCGGCGAGCGCGCGATCCAGCCGAACCCCCGCCTTGTCCGCGGGGATCGTTACGGTGTATGTCCGGGAAGCCGTATCTGTCATAGGCGTCGGTCGGCCGTCATGTCATGCGTATCCTAACGGCGCTCGTCATCGGTCTCGGCGTCCTGATTGTGGCCGCTGCGGGCCTGCTCGCCTATGGGGTATTCACCCGGGCGAAGGCCCCGGACGCGAAAACCGCTCCGGCGGGAGCGGGGTTCGGCGCCCTCGATCTTGGCCTGCCTCCCGGCTGCGCCGTCAAGTCGGTCTCGACCGCGGGCGAAACCGTGGTGATTCACGTCCAGGGCCTCGCCCAAGGCTCGGCCGCTTCCGGCGGCGGCGCATGCGACCGGGTATTCGTGGTGCACGCGGCCACCGGCCGGATTCTCGGCACCATCAACCCCGCGCCCTTCCGGCCATGACCGCGCTTTCGGTTCTCGTCGTTCCGCGCGCCATTCTTGCCGCCATCGAGCGCGCGGGCGAAACCGCGTATCCCGAAGAGGCGTGCGGATTGCTGGCCGGGCGGCGCGACGGCACGGGCGTGACCGTGACCGCGCTCCGCGCCAGCGCCAATGTGGCCGCGACCGACCGGCACGAAACGTTCGAGGTCGATCCGGCCGTGCGTTTCGCGTTGATGCGCGAACTGGAAGGCACCGGCACGACGATCGTCGGCCATTTTCACTCCCACCCGGATCATCCGCCGCTGCCCTCGGCCCAGGACCTGGCACAGGCGTACGAGCCCGAATTGGTGTGGGTGATCACGTCGGTCGCGCGCAGCAAGGCGGGACCGACGCGGGCGTTCGCCGTCGCCCCGGACGGATCCGATTTCGTCGCCGTCGATATCGCCGTCGAACCTTGAGGCAACGACGCGGCCGGCCGACGGCCCCGAACCTTGCCAGACACAGCCCTTTCCCGTATTGGTACGGGCCTTCGGCGACGGCCGGGTCCCCATCGTCTAGTGGCCCAGGACACCGCCCTCTCACGGCGGTAACAGGGGTTCGAATCCCCTTGGGGACGCCATAGCCGATCCACGATGCGATTAAGTCCCCAACTATCAACCGACAAAGGCGACCCTCCCATGAAGATGACGACCGAAGAAGCGTTCGTGAAAGTATTGCAGATGCACGGCATCGAACATGCCTTCGGCATCATCGGTTCCGCCTTCATGCCGATTTCGGACCTGTTTCCCAAGGCGGGGATCACGTTCTGGGACGTCGCGCACGAAACCAACGGCGGGCTGATCTGCGACGGCTACACCCGATCGACCGGCAAGATGGCCATGGCGATCGCGCAGAACGGCCCGGGGATCACCGGCTTCGTCACCGCGATCAAGACCGCGTACTGGAACCACACGCCGATGCTGCTGGTGACGCCGCAGGCGGCCAACAAGACCATCGGCCAGGGTGGCTTCCAGGAAGTCGAGCAGATGGCGCTGTTCCGCGACATGGTGTGCTACCAGGAAGAGGTGCGCGATCCGTCGCGCGTCGCCGAGGTGCTCAACCGCGTAATTTCGAAGGCGAAGCGGCTCTCGGCCCCGGCGCAGATCAATTTCCCGCGCGACTACTGGACTCAGGTGATCGACATCACGTTGCCGGCGATCATCGAGTTCGAGCTGCCCGCGGGCGGCGCCAACGCCATCAAGGAAGCGGCCAGGCTGCTGTCGGAGGCAAAATTCCCCGCCATTCTCTCCGGCGCCGGGGTGGTGCTGAGCGACGCGATCGCGGACGTGGTGGCGCTCGCCGAAAAGCTCGACGCGCCGGTCTGCTCCAACTACCAGCACAACGACAGCTTCCCGGGTTCGCACCGGCTGGCGTGCGGGCCGCTCGGCTACGACGGCTCCAAGGCGGCGATGGAGATCATCGCCAGGGCCGACGTGGTGCTCGCCCTCGGCACCCGCCTCAATCCGTTCTCGACGCTGCCGTGCTACGGCATCGACTATTGGCCGAAGACGGCGAAGCTCATCCAGGTCGACATCAATCCCGATCGCATCGGCCTGACCAAGCCGGTCACGGTCGGAATCTGCGGCGACGCCAAGCAGGTCGCGCGCCAGATCCTGGCGCAGCTGGCGCCCGGCGCCGGCAACGCCGGCCGCGAGGAGCGCAAGGCGTTCATCCACACCAAGAAGTCGGCGTGGCTGCAGACGCTCTCCAGCATGGATCACGAGGACGACGATCCCGGCACCACCTGGAACGAACGCGCGCGCAAGCGCGAACCCAACCGCATGTCGCCGCGCCAGGCGTGGCGCGCGATCCAGGCCGGGCTGCCCAAGGGCGCGATCATTTCCTCCGACATCGGCAACAACTGCGCCATCGGCAACGCCTACCCGAGCTTCGAGCAGGGCCGGAAGTACCTCGCGCCCGGCTTGTTCGGGCCGTGCGGCTACGGCTTTCCCTCGATCATCGGCGCCAAGATCGGCAACCCCGACGTGCCGTGCGTCGGCTTCGCCGGCGACGGCGCGTTCGGAATCTCGATGAACGAAATGAGCTCCATCGGCCGCGCGGAATGGCCGGGCATCACCATGGTGATCTTCCGCAACTACCAATGGGGTGCGGAAAAGCGCAACACCACGCTCTGGTACGACGACAATTTCGTCGGCACGGAACTGGATCCCAACCTGTCCTACGCGCGCGTCGCCCAGGGCTGCGGCCTCAAGGGCGTCACGGTGAAGACCACGGCCGAGCTGACCGAGGCGCTGCGCGAGGCGTGCGCCGCCCAGGCCAAACGCGTCACCACCTTCATCGAGGTGATCCTCAACCAGGAACTGGGCGAGCCGTTCCGGCGCGACGCCATGAAGAAACCCGTGGTCGTCGCCGGCATCGACCGGGCCGACATGCGGCCGCAGCGCGGCGCCTAAGCGGAGATCAGGCGCTGTCTTTTCCCGGCGGGCACGCAGCCGTCGCCGGGCGGGCGGGGGCCTCGGCGATTTCGGCCGGGGTCATCTTTGCCTCCAGTTCGGCCAACTTGGCGCGGCGCCGGGCCGCCGCGCCGTCCTCGGCGCCCTCGAGCGCGAGCGACAGCCAGCGATGCGCGCGCACCAAGTCCCGCGTCACGCCGCGCCCTTCGGCGTACATGGCCGCCAGGGATTCCTGCGCCGCGTCGTTGCCCCGGCACGCCAGCGCCAAGAAGAATTCCGCGGCACGGACGTAGTCCTCCGGCCGATGCCAGTCGCGGCTCTCTTCCGGCGTTTCCGCGCCCGCCGGCGGCGCGAGCCACGCCGTCGCCGCGACCAGAATCAACCGGAACATCGCTTTCGTCATCGGGCCCTGCCCCGGTTGCGCGCTATCGGCACTCCGCGACCGCGCGCAGCTCCCGCCCGTGGGGATGTGCGCCCGATTTGGGAAAGCGGGTGATCTCCACGATTTGCCATCCGCCCCGGATCGCCCCGATCATCGGACCGCCGCATTGCCGGCGGTTCCAGTCCGCCGCCAGGCGCCGTTCCCAGTCGGGACCGATCGCGGCCGGATCGATGTTGAAAAAACGCCGGAATTCGATCGTGCGTTGCACGCACAGCACCGTCATGCCGTCGTCGCGGATTTCGCGGTCGACCCAGATGGGCTTCCGGACATTCTCGGCCTGCGCGCGCGCGCTCGCGGCGCGGCAGAATTCCTCGTCCGAAAACGCCGCCGCCTCGCGGGCGAACGCCGTCAACAAGACAAGAAGAATGGCGCGAGCGATCATTTTCTTCCTCCCGGCGGATCAGAATCGCACGGGAACGGCCGCGCGATCCAGGCTTTCGTGAATCAAGTGCGTGAACGCGGCTTGGCGCGCGCGGTCGGCGGCGCGGCGAGCGGGTCGTCGGGCCACGGATGCTTGGGGTAGCGTCCGCGCAGATCGGCCCGCACCGCCCGATAGGAATTGGCCCAGAACCCGGCGAGGTCGCGGGTGACCTGGACCGGACGGCGCGCGGGCGACAGCAGGCGGAGCAGCACCGGCACGCGCCCGCCCGCGACGCGCGGCGTGTCGGCGAGCCCGAACATTTCCTGGATGCGCACGTCGAGGGCGGGGACCTCGCCGGAATAGTCGAGCGCGACGCGCGAACCGCTGGGGACCGTGATGTGGGTCGGCGCCCGTTGGTCGAGGCGCTTCAGGCGTTCCCAACCGATGCGGCCCTTGAGCGCGCCGTCGAGGTCGAGCCCGGCGAGCTGGGCGCGGCGCGCGATGCCCGCGAGATGCGGCGCGAGCCAGCCTTCGAGATCGGCGCGCAGCGCGGCCTCGCTCATGTCGGGCCAGGCGTCCGCCCCTTCGAGCCCGGCCACGAACGCGACCCGCCGGCAGAGCGCGCGGGTTTCCGGCGTCCACGGCAGGACATCGAGGCCCAACCGGCGAATGCCGTCGATCATCGCCGCGCGCACCGCGTCCGGCGCGTCGGCGGCGAGCGGACGCTCCTCCAAAACCAGCGCGCCGAGCCGGCGCGCGCGGCGCGCGACGACCGCCTCGCCGCGGTCGTCCCATCGCACGTCGTCTTCGTCGCGGATCCGGTCGGCGAAACGTTCCTCGATCCCGGCGAGCGTCAGCGGCGCCGCGAGGAAAATCCGCCCGTCGGCTCCGCCGCCGCCCACTTCCGCCAGCGCCAGCCATTCCTCCCGGGCGAGCGGATCGGGCCCGCCGAACGCGGCGCCCCTGCCGTTGGCGAGCCGGTAGGCGAGCTTGCCCGCCTCCCGCCGTTGGGCGATGCGGTCGGGATAGGCGAGCGCGATCAGGAGTCCCGCGTCGTCCATATCGCCGGGCGGATCGTCTTGCCCCGCGCCGACCTTCAACCGGCGGCGCCATTCGTCCGCCGCCGCGCGCGCCCGCCTGAGCGCGCCGCGATCGATCTCGAAGCCGGGCGGCGGCCGCTCGTTTCCGCGCAACGCCGCGATCCGGTGACGAATGTCGGTATCGCGCGCGCCGCCCCGCGCGCGGAAAAGATCGCGCTCGCCCAGCAGCGCGGCGAGATCGCAGGCGAGCCCCGCCATCCCGAGATCGCGCGCGCGGGCGATCATGTGCGCGAGCCGGGGGTGCAGCGCCAGCGCCGCCATCGCCCGGCCGTGGTCCGTGAGCCGCCCGCCCTCGTCGAGCGCGCCGAGCCGCGCCAGCAGTCCGCGCGCCTCGCGCCACGCGGCGGGCGGCGGCGGATCGAGCCAGGAGAGCCGGTCGGGATCGGCCGCGCCCCAGACCGCGAGATCAAGGGCGAGCGGCGCCAAATCTGCGTCCAGGATTTCAGGCGGGGTATCGGGGATGAGGCCGCGGTCCTCGGCTTCCGACCACAGGCGGTAGCAGACGCCGGGGCCGAGCCGCCCGGCGCGGCCGCGGCGCTGGTAGGCGGCGGCGCGGCTCACCGGCATCGTCGCCAGCCGGCCCATGCCGCTCGCGGCATCGAAGCGCGCCCGGCGCATCAGTCCGCCGTCGATCACCACCCGCACCCCTTCGATGGTCAGGCTGGTTTCGGCGATCGAGGTCGCGAGCACCACCTTGCGCTCGCCCGCCGCCGAGGGACGCAATGCGCGCTCCTGCTCGGCCTGCGGCAATTCGCCCAGCAGCGGCAGCACGCGCACGCCGGCGCACGCGGGATCGTCGCACAACGACGTTTCGACCCGGCGGATTTCCGCCGCGCCGGGAAGGAAAACGAGAACGTCCCCTTCTTCTTCCGCGAGCGCCTTCAGGACCGCGCGGGCGACCGCGTCCTCGAGGCGCGCGGGCGGCCGCCCGAGCCAGCGGGTTTCGACCGGATGGGCGCGGCCCTCGGCGGCGACGATGGGCGCGCCGCCCAGGAGCCTCGCGACCGGCTCCGCCGCCAGCGTCGCCGACATCACCAGGAGCCTGAGATCGGGCCTGAGCGCCGCACGCGATTCGAGCGCGAGCGCGAGGCCGAGGTCGGCGTGCAGGCTGCGTTCGTGGAATTCGTCGAAGATCACCAGGCCATAGACCGCCAACGACGGATCGTCGCGCAGCATCCGCGTCAGCACGCCCTCGGTCACCACCTCGATCCGGGTGCGGGGACCGACGCGGGAATCGAACCGGATGCGATAGCCGACGATCTCGCCGACGCTCTCGCCCAGCATCGCCGCCATGCGCCCCGCCGCCAGGCGCGCGGCGATCCGGCGCGGCTCCAGCATCACGATCCGGCGCCCCGCTAGCCACGCCTCGCCCAGCAGCGCGAGCGGAATCCGCGTCGTCTTGCCCGCGCCGGGCGGCGCCCGCACCACCAGGCCGCTCGCGCGCGCGAGCGCGTCCCGGATCGCGGGCAGGACCGCGTCGATCGGCAGCGCCGTCATGTCCGCGCCGCGCGGCGCTCCCGCGCCCAGATCCAAAGCCCGCCCGCGATGATCAGGGCGGCGCCGACGAAGGTCCAAAGATCCGGCACTTCGCCGAACAGCAGGAATCCGAGCGCGGTCGCGTACACGATCTGGACGTAGAACAAGGGCGCGATCAGGGACGCCTCGGCGTGCCGGTAGGCGTGGATCAGGAGATAATGCCCGCCGCCGCCCATGGCCCCGCCCAGGACCATGACCGCGAAATCGGCCGCCGTTGGCGTCGCCCAGTAGAACGGCAGCATCAGCGACGTCGCCGCCGTGCCCACCAGGGCGGTGTAGAACAACGTCGTCGCCGCCGGATCGGTCGGCGCCAGCGCCCGGGTCGCGATCTGGTAGAGCGCGAAGAAGAACGTGGCGCCGAGCGCCAGCAGCGCGCCCCAATTGAACACGCCCGCGCCGGGGCGAACGATGACCAGCACGCCGACGAACCCGACCGCGACCGCGAGCCAGCGGTGCCAACCCACGGTTTCGCCGAGCACGGTCGCCGACAACGCCGTGACCACGATCGGCGCCAGGAAATTGATCGCGGTCGCGTCCGCGAGCATCAGCCAATCGAGCGACGCCACGAACAGGAACGTCATCGCCACCAGCAGCAGCGCGCGCCCCGTCTGCAGCGGAAGCCGCCGGGTGCGCACCGCCGCCGAGCGGTAGGCGACCAGCACCCACAGCCCGAAGGTGAGGAAATGGAAGAAATACCGCGACCACGCCACCATCGGCAGCGGGTACCGGGCGATCAGGTATTTCATCGCCGAATCGAGAACGCTCAGCATCAGGACCGCGATCGCCACCAGCGCGAACGCGCGCCTCCATCCGCCGCCGGAACTTCCAGCGGTCATAAGGCGACCGGCGTCGGGACCGCGCGGCCGGCGAAATGGGCTTCCAGGTTGGCGATGACCAGGTCGGCCATGGCCTGGCGCGTTTCCTCGGTCGCGCTGGCGACGTGCGGCATCAACACCACGTTGTCGAGATCGTTGAGTTCCGGCGCGCCGCGCGGTTCGACGGCGTAGACGTCGAGGCCGGCGCCGCCCAGTTCGCCGTTCTTCAAGGCGGCGACCAGCGCGGGCTCGTCCACCACGCTGCCGCGCGCGATGTTGACGAGAACACCCTTGGCCCCCAGAGCCTTCAAAACCTTGGCGTCGATCATGCCCTTGGTCGCGGGATCGGCCCGGCAGGCGACGATCAGGACTTCGCTTTCCGCCGCCAACGCGGCCAGATCGGCGACGTAGCGGTAGGGCACGTCCGCGTAAGCGCGCGGGCCGGTGTAGGCGATCGGCATGTTGAATCCTTCCGCGCGTTTGGCGATGGCGCGCCCGATCCGCCCCAGGCCGACGATGCCGAGGCGCTTGCCGCTCATCTTGCGCGCGAGCGGCGCGGCCTCCCCCGCCGCCCAGCGCCCCGTGCGCAGGAAACGGTCCAGCGCTACCACCCGGCGCAGGACCGCGAGCGTCAGCGCGATCGCCAGGTCGGCGACGTCCTCGGTCAGCACGTCGGGGGTATTGGTGACGACGACGCCGCGTTTTTTCGCCGCCGCGAGATCGAAGCGGTCGTAGCCGACGCCGAACCCGGCGAGGATTTCGAGCCGGGGCAGGCGGTCCATCATGTCCGCCGTGACCGCGTAGCGCGCCCAGCTCACCAGCCCGCGGATGTCCTGATCCCAATCCCGGGGCGTGGGCGCGTCCGGGTCGTAACGCGTGATCTCGAAGCGCGCCGCCAGCGCCGCCACGAACGCGGCCGGAAACTTGCCCTGCACCAGGATTTTCGTTTTGGTCGTCACGGCCTCGCCCCCCGATCGTCCGCCGCTCGGCAAGGTAATTCATGGCTAGGGGCGAAGCCAGGACCCGTTGCGGCGGTCGAGCCCCTGGTCAAATCGGGGAGGGCTCGGTATCTAACAACGGGCGACGGACAAGGATCGACGCCGTGAGCGATGAACCCAAGGGCATGCGCCGGGGCCTGACCCGCTACGGCGACGCGGATTTCTCCCTCTACCTGCGCAAGGCCTTCATCAAGGCCATGGGCTATTCCGACGATGCGCTCGCGCGTCCGATCGTCGCCGTCGCCGACACCTTCAGCGCCTACAACGCCTGCCACGCCAACGTGCCCGACATCGTCCAGGCGGTGAAGCGCGGCGTGATGCTGGCGGGCGGGCTGCCGATGACGTTCCCGACCGTGTCGCTGCACGAATCCTTCGCCCACCCGACCAGCATGTATCTCCGCAACCTGATGGCGATGGACACCGAGGAAATGCTGCGCGCCCAGCCGATGGACGCGGCGGTGCTGGTCGGCGGCTGCGACAAGACCATTCCCGCCCAGCTGATGGCGGCGGCGAGCGCGGACGTGCCTGCGATCGTGGTCGCGACCGGCCCGATGCTGCCCGGCAGCCACCGGGGCGAGCGCGTCGGCGCCTGCACCGACTGCCGCCGGTTCTGGGCGCGTTACCGCGCGGGCGCGATCGGCGCCGACGAAATCGAGGAGGTGACGGGCGCGCTGGCCCCCACCGCCGGCACCTGCGGCGTGATGGGCACCGCGAGCACCATCGCCTGCGTGACCGAGGCCGTGGGCATGATGCTGCCGGGCGGCGCCGCGATCCCGGCGGTGCACGCCGACCGGCTGCGCCACGCCGAAGCCGCCGGGGCGCGCGCCGTCGCCTTGGCCGCCGAAAAGCTGACACCCGGCCGGATCATGACCGCGCGGGCGCTGAGCAACGCGTTCCGTGTTCTTATGGCCATCGGTGGCTCGACCAACGCGGTCATCCACCTCGCGGCCGTCGCCGGGCGGCTCGGCCTCAAGGTCGATTACCAGGCGCTCGACCGGATGGGACGGGAAACGCCGGTGCTGGTCGACTTGAAGCCGACCGGCCGGTTCTACATGGACGACCTCGACCGCGCCGGCGGCCTGGCGCCGATCCTGCGCGCGTTGAAACCGCTGCTGCATCTCGACTGCGTCACCGTCACCGGGCGCACCCTCGGCGACGAGATCGCGCGGCTCCCGCCCCCCTGGCCGCAGGAGGTCGTGCGCCCGCTCGATAACCCGATCCACCGGGGCGGCGCCATCGCGGTCCTCGGCGGCAACCTCGCCGGCGACGGCGCGATCATCAAGCAATCGGCGGCATCGCCCGAATTGCTGTCCCATCGCGGGCCGGCGGTGGTGTTCGATTCCCTGGAAGACCTCGCGCGGCGCATCGACGCCCCCGACCTCGACGTGAGCCCGGCGAGCGTGCTGGTGCTGCGCAACGCCGGGCCCAAGGGCGCGCCCGGCATGCCCGAGGCCGGGTACCTGCCGATCCCGAAAAAACTCGCCGAAAAGGGCGTCAAGGACATGGTGCGGATTTCGGACGCGCGCATGAGCGGCACCGCGTTCGGCACCGTCGTCCTGCACGCATCGCCCGAGGCCGCCCTGGGCGGGCCGCTGGCGTGGGTGCAAAACGGCGACATGATCGTCCTCGACGTCCCCAACCGAAAGCTCGTCCTCGACGTTCCCGAGGCGGAACTGGCGCGGCGCCGGGCGGCGCCGGCGCCGACGCCATCGAATGCCGAGCGCGGCTATCGGCGGCTCTACCTCGATCACGTTCAGCAGGCCCCGCAGGGCTGCGATTTCGATTTTCTCGCGCCGCCGCCGATCGCGGGCCGAATTCCGATTTAATACCGTAGTATGCAATGGGTTGGCAGGCCGTCGGGTAGCCGGTATAACCGACGGATCGGGCGCCGCCTCGAATGCGCCCCAATTAATTCTTCAACGGGAGGATATCATGCTCAAGAACCTGAAATTCGGATTCGTCGCCGCCATCGCCGCGCTCGCCCTTGCGCCCGCCGGCGTCGACGCCCAACAGCAAAAAAGCATTTCCATCGGCACCGGCGGCACCGGCGGCGTCTACTACCCCATGGGCGGCGGCATCGCCAACGTGCTCTCCAAATTCGTCCCCGGCTGGCAGGCGACGGCGGAAGTGACCGGCGGGTCGGTCGCCAACCTGCAGTTGATCGGCGCCAAGAAGGCCGAAGTCGGCCTTTCCATGGTGGATGCCGGCCTCGACGCCCTCAACGGGCAGGACAAGTTCAAGAGCGGCGCGATCCCCGTGCGTACCCTGATGGTGCTCTATCCCAACCGGATGCACGTGGTCAGCGTCGAGGGCACCGGGGTCAAGACCATGAAGGACCTCAAGGGCAAGCGCGTCTCGACCGGTTCGCCCGGCAGCGCGACCGAAGTCATGGCCTTCCGCGTGATCGAGGCCGCCGGTCTCGACAAGGACAAGGACATGAAGCGCGAGCGGCTCGGCGTCGCCGAGTCCGTCAACGCCATCAAGGACAAGAAAATCGACGCCTTCTTCTGGGTCGGCGGGCTGCCGACGGCGGCCGTCGCCGACCTGGGCGCGACCCCCGGCGTCAAGATCCAGATGGTCGATCACGCCGATACGGTTCCCGCCATGAACAAGAAGTACGGCAGCCTCTACGCTCCGGACACCATCGCCAAGAACGTTTACGGCGGCATGGAGAAGGACAACCAGGTCGCGACCGTGTGGAACGTGCTGGTCGCGCACAAGGACATGTCCGACCAGGACGCCTACACCATCGTCAAGACCATCTTCGACCGCAAGGCCGACCTGGTCGCCGTGCACAAGGAAGCGCTCAACTTCGAGGTCAAGAACCAGCCCGGCCGCTCGCCCATCCCGTTCCACCCCGGCGCCAAGAAGTATTTCGCCGAAAAGGGCGTGAAGCTCGACTGACGGACGTTCGGTCCGACGCGCCGCCCGCTTCGCGACGAAGCCGGCGGCGCGTCGCGCTTTCAGCGATTGACGCCGCATGAGTAATTCGCAACCCGTCGCCGACTCCGACGACGTTCAGCACAAGATCGAAGAGCTGATCGAAGAGGAAGAAGGCGTTCATAACCGCTATCAGGGGTGGATGGCGGCCTTCCTGACCGCGCTCGCGATCGGCAGCACGCTGTTTCACCTCTATACCGCGGTCGGTATCGTGTCGCCCGACAAGCTGCGACCGATGCACGTCGGGATCGTGCTGGTGCTGACGTTTCTCGTCTTTCCCGTGGTCAAGGCGGTGCGCAACCGCTTCCCATGGTGGGATCTGCCCCTGGTGGCGGCGTCGATCGCCGTGATCGCCTACGCCATCACCGGCGGCGACGAATTCGGCGACCGCAACACGCTTCCCAACCAGACCGACCTGATCGCCGGTACGGTGTTCATCGCGCTCGTGCTGGAGGCGGTGCGGCGATCGAGCGGCACGGTCATGCTGGTTGTCTGCGTCGCGTTTCTCGCCTACGCTCTCGCCGGCCCCCATCTGCCGCCGCCCTGGACCCATCGCGGCTACGAGATCGACCGGCTGGTCGGGCATCTCTACATGACCCTCGAGGGTATTTTCGGGGTCGCGGTCGACGTATCCTCGACCCTGATCATCCTGTTCACCATCTACGGCGCGTTCCTGCAGCATTCGGGCGCCGGGAAGTTCTTCATCGACTTTTCCTTCTCCGCCACCGGCGGCAAGACGTCGAGCGCGGGCCGCGCCGTGGTGCTGTCCTCGTTCCTGCTCGGCGGCCCGTCGGGATCGGGCGTCGCCACCACCGTCACCATCGGCTCGGTCGCGCACAAGATGCTGGCCCAGGCCGGGTTCAGCAAAAACTCGGCGGGCGGATTGCTCACCGCCGGCGGCATCGGCGCGATCCTGTCGCCGCCGGTGCTGGGCGCGGCGGCGTTCCTGATCGCGGAATTCCTCAAGATTTCCTATCTCGACGTCATCCGCATGGCGGTGGTGCCGACGTGCCTTTACTACTTTTCGCTCTTCATCGTCGTCGAGCTCGCCAGCCGCGACAGCGGCCCGGAAGGCGGCATCACGCCGGTGCCGCTCGGGCCCCTGGTGCGCGATTACTGGTTCCACTTCTCGTCCCTGATCGCGATCGTCGTTTTCATGCTGATCGGCTTTTCGCCGATGATGTCCGTGTTCTGGGCGACCGTGCTCGCGTTCGTCACCAGCTTCCTGCACCGCGACTGCGCCATGGGGCCGAGGAAGCTGATCCAGGCGCTCGCCGACGGCACCACCGGCGTGCTCAACGTCGCCGCCACCTGCGCCGCGGCCGGGATCATCGTCGGCGTGGTGACGTTGACCGGGCTCGGCCTCAAGTTCTCGGCGATCGCCATCGAATACGCGGGCGGCAGCCTGCCGCTGACCGCGCTTTATACCGCGCTGATCGTGTGGGTGGTCGGCCTCGCCGTGCCGGTGACCGCGTCCTACATCATCTGCGCGGTGATCGCCGCGCCCGCCCTGATCAAGCTCGGCGTGCCCGATTTCGCCGCGCACATGTTCATCTTCTATTACGCGGTCCTGTCCGAGGTGTCGCCGCCGACCGCGCTCTCGGCGTTCGCGGCGGCCGCGATCACCGGCGGCGATCCCTACCGCACCACCTTCCAGTCGTGGAAGTACACCATGCCGGCGTTCGTGGTGCCGTTCATGTTCGTGCTCGATCCGGCCGGCATCGGCCTTCTGCTCGCCATGCCGAAGGCGGGCGGGATCGAGGCCATGGTCGCGGTGATCCTGGCCGCGACCGCCGGCACCGCCGCCGTCGCCGCCGGCCTGCAGGGCCGCCTGTTGACGCCGCTCGCGGCGTGGGAGCGCGGCGCGCTCGTCGCCGGCGGCTTCCTGCTCATGTTCCCGCACTTGGTCGGCGATTGGATCGCGCCGCTCGCGACCGTGACCGACGGGCCGCTGCGTTTCGCCGGGCTCGCGCTGGCGTTCGCCGTCGCCCTGCTCCATTACCTGCGCGCCCGCGGCGCGCGGCGCGCGGCGTAAAGCTTTTTCGAAAAAACGCTATTCCGCCGCCGACCGGGTCTCGGCCTTTTCGACGCGCGCGGCGCAGAATTTGAATTCGGGGATCTTGCCGAACGGATCGAGCTGCGGGTTGGTCAGCAGGTTGGCCGCCGCCTCGGTGTAGCAGAAGGGGATGAAGATCACTCCCTCCGGAATCGCTGTATCGACACGCGCGACCAGCTCGATCGCGCCGCGCCGGGTAGCGACCCGCACCTTGCCGCCCGGCTCGATCCCGAGCTTGGCGACGTCGGCGGGCGCGAGCGAGGCGACGGCGGCGGGCTCGAGCGCGTTCAGCACGCTTGCGCGCCGGGTGATCGCCCCGGTGTGCCAATGCTCGAGCTGGCGTCCCGTCGTCAGGATCATCGGGTACTGGGCGTCGGGCAGTTCGGCCGGCGGCAGCACGTTGGCGGGCACCAGCTTGGCCTTGCCGTCCCCGGTCGGGAAACGGTCGGCGAACACGACGCCCTGGCCCGGCTGGTCCGGCGCCGCGCACGGATAGGTCACCGCGTTTTCGCGTTCCAGCCGTTCCCAGGAAATGTTGTCGAGCGAGTGCATGATGCCACCCATCTCGCGGTAGACGTCGGCGGGGCCCGCGTAATCCCACTTGAGGCCGAGGCCGCGCGCGATTTCCCGGATGATCCACCAATCCTGGCGCGCCTCGCCGGGGGGCTGGAACACCTGGCGGCCGCGCTGGATCTGGCGGTTGGTGTTGGTGACGGTGCCGTCCTTTTCCGGCCAGGCGGACGCGGGCAGCACCACGTCGGCGTGGAACGCGGTTTCGGTCAGGAAGATATCCTGGACCACGAGATGATCGAGCTTGGCCAAGGCTTCCCGCGCATGGCCGGCATCCGGGTCCGACATGGCCGGATTTTCGCCCATGATGTACATGCCGCGAATCTGGCCCGCGAGGATCGCGTTCATGATCTCGACCACGGTCAGGCCCCGCTTCGGGTGCAGCTTGGCGCCCCAGAATTCCTCGTGGCGGCGACGCACGTCCGGGCTTTCGACCGACTGGTAATCGGGAAAGACCATCGGAATCAGGCCGGCGTCGGACGCACCCTGCACGTTGTTCTGGCCGCGCAGCGGATGGAGCCCGGTGCCGGGCCGCCCGGTGTGGCCGCACATCAGCGCGAGCGAGATCAGGCAGCGCGCGTTGTCGGTGCCGTGCACGTGCTGCGACACGCCCATGCCCCAGAAGATGATGCCAGCCTTGGCGCGCGCGAACGTGCGCGCCACGGTGCGCAGCTCGTCGGCCTCGATGCCGCAGATCGCGGCCATCTTTTCCGGCGGGAAATCGGCGAGGTGCGTCTTCAGTTTCTCGAAGCCGGCGGTGTGGGCCTGGATGTACTGCTTATCGTAGAGTCCTTCGCTCACGATCACGTTCATGATTCCGTTCAGCATCGCGACGTCCGAGCCGGGACGGAATTGCAGCATGTGGGTGGCGTGGCGCTTGAGCGCCTGGCCGCGCGGGTCCATCACGATCAGGGTCGCGCCGCGTTTCGCCGCCTGCTTGAAATAGGTCGCGGCGACGGGATGGTTTTCGGTCGGATTGGCGCCGATCACGATGATCACGTCGGAGTTCATCGCCTCGGTGAACGGCGCCGTGACCGCGCCCGAGCCGATGCCTTCCATCAGGGCGGCCACCGACGAGGCATGGCACAGCCGCGTGCAGTGGTCGACGTTGTTGATGCCGAAGCCGAGCCGGACGAGTTTTTGGAAGAGATACGCTTCCTCGTTGGAACCCTTGGCCGAACCGAAGCCGGCGAGCCCCTCGGGGCCCGAGCGGTCGCGGATGGCTTTAAGCCCGGACGACGCGCGCGCCAACGCCTCCTCCCAGGTCGCTTCGCGGAAATGGGTGAAGGGGTTTCCCGGATCAACCCGGTCGTCGGCGTGCTTCGCAACGCCTTCCTTGCGGATCAGGGGCTTGGTCAGCCGGTGCGGGTGGTGGATGTAGTCGAACCCGAAGCGGCCCTTGACGCAAAGCCGGTTTTCGTTGGCCGGGCCGGGGCGGCCGGTGACGAAGGCGAGCTTGTCGCCGCGCACGTGATAGCGGATCTGGCAGCCGACGCCGCAATAGGGGCAAACGCTGTCCACGTGGCGGTCGGCGCGCAGGTTGCCGGCTCCCTTGGCGTCGACCGCGCTTGCCGGCATCAGCGCGCCGGTCGGGCAGGCCTGCACGCATTCGCCGCACGCGACGCAGGTGGAAGCGCCCATCGGATCGCCCATGTCGAACACGATGCGGGCGTGATGGCCGCGGCCGCCCATGCCGATCACGTCGTTGACCTGGACCTCGCGGCAGGCGCGGACGCAGAGGTTGCAGTGGATACAGGCATCGAGCGCGACCGCCATCGCCGGGTGCGAGCGGTCGGGCGCGGGTTGGTGCCGGGGCGCGAAGCGGCTTTGCGTAAGGCCGAGCGTTTCGGTCCACCGCCAGAAGCGCGAGTCGGAATCGTGGGCGCGATCGCGCGCCGGCTGATCGGCGAGCAACAGCTCGAACACCATCTTGCGGCCCGCCTTGGCGCGCTCGCTCGCGGTCTTGACTTTCATGCCGGCGGAGGGTTTGCGGATGCAGGAGGCCGCCAGCACCCGCTCGCCCTCGATCTCGACCACGCAAGCGCGGCAGTTGCCGTCCGGCCGGTAACCGGCCTCGCCCGAATGGCAAAGATGCGGGATCGCGGTGCCCTGCCGTTGCGCGACCTCCCAGATGGTTTCGCCCGCTTCGGCAGCGACCGTCTTGCCGTCGAGCTCGAAGGTGATCTTCTCGCTCATCGCTTGGCCTCCGGAAAATATTTGAGCGCGCAGCGGATCGGATTGGCCGCCGCCTGGCCGAGCCCGCAGATCGAGGCGTCGGCCATGCCTTGCGCCAGTTCGCCCAGCAGCGCGGCGTTCCAGGCCTTTTTCTCCATCTCGGCGACGGCCTTTTCGCTCCCGACCCGGCACGGCGTGCACTGGCCGCAGCTTTCGTCGGCGAAAAAGCGCATCAGGTTGAGCGCCGCGGCGCGCACGTCGTCCTTGTCGGACAGCACCACCACCGCCGCCGATCCCAGGAAACAGCCGTGCTTTTCGAGCTTGCCGAATTCGAGCGGCTCGTCGCCCATGGACGCGGGCAGAATGCCGCCCGAGGCCCCGCCCGGAAGATAGGCGGCGAACGCGTGGCCGTCGGCCATGCCGCCGCAATGTTCCTCGATCAGCTTGCGCACCGAAATGCCGGCCGGGGCCAGCTTGACGCCCGGATTCCTGACCCGGCCCGAGACCGAATAGCTGTGCAGGCGCGTCGCCCCGCCCCGGGTCGCGAACCACTGCGCGCCCTTTTCGACGATGTCGCGCAACCAATAGAGCGTCTCGACGTTCTGGACCAGGGTCGGGCGGCCGAACAGGCCCTTCTCCGCGACGTAAGGCGGCCGATGGCGCGGCAGACCGCGCTTGCCTTCGATGCTTTCCAGCATCGACGATTCCTCGCCGCAGATGTAGGCGCCGGCGCCGCGGCGCAGATGGATCGGCGCGTGTGCGTCCAGCTTCGCCGCGCGCACCTTTTCCAATTCGGCCAATAGAAACTCGCGGATGCCCGGATATTCGTCGCGGAGATAAAAGTAGATCGCCTCGGCGCCGACCGCCCAGGCCGCGAGCAGCGCGCCCTCGACGGTGCGGTGCGGATCGCGTTCCAGGTAGTAGCGGTCCTTGAAGGTGCCGGGTTCGCCCTCGTCGGCGTTGACCGCCATCAGGCGCGGACCCGGATAGCCGCGCACGAACCCCCACTTGCGCCCGGTGGGGAACCCGGCGCCGCCGAGTCCGCGCAGGCCCGAATCGTTCAGAAGCGCGATGATGTCTTCGGGCTTGCGTTCGCCCTTGAGGCATTGGCGCAGGAGTCCGTAGCCGCCGTCGGCCGCATACGCCTCGAACGCGCGCGCGGCCGGAACCGGCGCCGACGTATCCCCGTTCGCGGCCGTCGCGGTCGCTTCCACGGTCGCGGGCGCGACCTGGCGCTGGCCGACCTGAACCGCGGGCGCCTTGTCGCACAGGCCCATGCACGGTGCCCGCACCACCCGCGCCTTGCCGCCGAGCCGCGCCGCCAAACCTTCGAGCAGCGCGCCCGCGCCGGCCATCTCGCAGGTCAGGCTGTCGCACACCCGGATCGTGAGCGGAAGCGGCGCGGCTTCGCCTTCGCGCACCACGTCGAAATGGGCATAGAAGGTCGCGACTTCGTAGACCTCGGTCATGGCGAGCCGCATCTCGTGGGCGAGCGCGGCGAGATGCGCCGCCGAGAGATGCCCGTAGCGGTCCTGAATCAGGTGCAGATGCTCGATCAGCAGGTCGCGCCGGCGCGGCCGGTCGCCCAGCAGTGCACGCACGTCGGCCAACGCCTCGGGCTTGACCTGGCGGCCCTTGGGGGTTCCCCGGGCGGGGCCCCGTTTATGGGAAGCGAGTTCTTTGTTCATCGACAAGCAATCCGGTTTCTCGACTCCCCAAGGTTAAAGCCGGAAGCCCATCGCAACAACCCCAAGCGAAGTGGAGCGATAGATCGCGTCTTGCGGGTGATAAAAAAGAAAGCACGCTTTCCGACGATTAGCGGCAGACCAGAACCGGGATTTTGGAGTGGGTCAAAACCTTTTGCGTTTCGCTGCCGAGAAGCACGCCCTTGAGGCCGCGCCGGCCGTGCGACGCCATCACGATCAAATCGCACTTCTCCTTCTTGGCGACGGCGAGGATGGTTTCGGCGGGGTAATCGCTGGTCATGCTCACCCCGGCAAAGAGTACCCTGGCCTTTTTCGCCGCGGAAGCGATCACATCGAGATACTTTTCCGCGCTCGCCTTGATCATCCGCTCGTGTTCTTTCGGCGTCGCGTAGCCGACCGGCAGGTGATCGCCATAGATCACCGGAGTGGCGGGCGGGGCCGCGAATACGCCGGTGACCCGAGCGCCAAGCGCCCGGGCAAGATCGATTCCCGCGACGACCGCCTTGTGCGACAGGGTCGAGCCGTCGGTCGGAATGAGGATGTGCTTGAACATGTCGTCTCCTTATTTCACGTAAGGCAGAACCCAGATCAGCATACCGAACACGTAGCAAACCACCGTCGCGATCAGGGTGAACGGAATGCTCCAGGCGAGGAATTCGCGCAACGACACCTTGCGCTGTTCTTCCTTCTCGCTGATGGTGAGCGCGACGTAGAGCGCCGGCGCGCCGGCGATCGTGAGGTTGCTGCCGAGCGTGCCCGACCACAGCAGCATCCACCACAGCGGCCAGGTCGGAACACCCGCGTCGCCCAGGTCCCGGATCGTATAGAGGAAGGTCAAGATGTAGGCGTCATGCTCGACCAGGCCGACGATCGGGATCGTGACCCAATAGAGCAGCGTCGCGCCGAGCGCCAGGTTCTCGGCGAACAGGGGTTTGATCAGGCCCGCGAACTGTTCGAGGATGTGCGTCTTTTCCAGGCCGCCGACCAGGGCGAACAGGGCGATGTAAAAGAAGACCGCCCGCCAGTCGAGCTCTTGGATGACCTCCTCGAACTTCGGGGCCTTGAGCCGCTCGCCGAGCGATTCGACGATCAGCACCAGCGCCACCGCCCCGGTCATGGCGATGAAGCCGAGCTTCACGTCCAGTACCTCGCGGAACGCCATGCCGACGACCGTCAGCAGGAACATGCCAACCGTGATGGTGGCAAACAAAGGATCGGGAATCTTGGCTTCGATTCCCGCTTCCGAAGCTGTTGTCCGCTGGCCGATCTTGCGGAACCCGTACAGGTACATGGCGGCGAGCGTGATGACGAACGTCACCATCAGGATGGGAAACGAAGACGGACGGCCGTGCTGCCAAATGAAATCGAAGAACTCGGCGCCGGAGACGCTGTGCAGCATCTGCGGCGGCAGATCACCGAGCAACAGCGCCGTACCCATGAAGTTGGCGCTGAATCCGATCATCAACACCAGCGGCGTCGCCGGGATACGCAGAGCGCGGGCCAGCGGCAAAGCGACCGGCGCCATCATCAGGATGGTCACCACGTTGTCGACGAACATAGAGATCACGCCCGCGAGCATCGATAAAATCATGACCAGCGGCCCGGGCCGACCGCCGGACAGCTTGAGCGCCTGAAGGGAAAGCCAGCTCGGCACGCCGGTTTTTCCGAAATAGCCGGCGATCATCCAAATGCTCACCAGAATCGCCATCACGTTCCAGTCGACGAGGAGAAACGCCTCGGTTTCGGTCATCGCGCCCAGCCAGATCATGACCACCACGCCGACCAAGGCCGACGCGGTGCTGTCGAGCTTGTTCACGACGACGGCGATGATCGTCACCGCGAACACAATCAGCGTCAGCCACTGAATCCATTCCATAAAAAGTCCCCCGATGTCCGCTTGCGACGCCGGAAATCACGGCGCGCCGCCATCCCCTTTTCTTCGATCGCCCGTACCCCGGTCGCAACAAACATCTCATTGCCCGAATTTTTTGCGGCGCAACGTGAATTCGATTTTGGCGCGCGAGGAAATCAGGTTGCCCCGGCATTTCGATAGTGGTACACCACATACCTAGGTGAACGAGCCTTGTCGAGGACGAAGCGCAGAGCGCGCTTTTCGAACCTGCGGACAACAAATGCCCCATCAAGAGGGTTTGCTTCGTTACAGTGATCGGTCACGCTGTAAAAGCCAACTCTTTCGGGTAGGCAGGTTTGTTTGTCTTTAAATTCCGCCGCATCTTTGGCGGAGAACTAGGGAGGATTTTTATGCAAATACGCTCATACGCCATTGCCGGTTTGGTTGCGCCGGCGGCCATCCTCGTCGGAAGCTTCGTTTCAGTTCCCTCGGCGCTCGCCGCTTGGGAGCCGAGCAAACCGGTGGAGTTCATCATTCCCGCCGGTACCGGCGGCGGCGCCGACCAGATGGCTCGCATGCTTCAGGGCTTGGTCGAAAAGCACAAACTGATGCCGAAGCCGTTCGTGGTCATCAACAAGTCCGGCGGCGCGGGCGCCGAAGGTTTCCTCGACGTCAAGAATTCCAAGGGCAATCCGCACAAGATCATCATTACGCTCTCGAACCTGTTCACCACCCCGCTCGCGACCGGCGTGCCGTTCAACTGGCGCGACCTGACCCCGGTGGCGATGCTGGCGCTGGACGAATTCGTGCTCTGGGTCCCCGCCGACCAACCCTACAAAACCGCCGCAGACTATATCGCCGCGGCCAAGGCGGCGGGACCGGGCAAGTTCAAGATGGGCGGCACCGGCTCGAAGCAGGAAGACCAGATCATCACCGTCGGCGTCGAGCAGATCACCGGCGCCAAGTTCAGCTACGTGCCCTACAAGGGCGGCGGTGAAGTCGCGACCCAGCTGGTCGGCAAGCACGTCGATTCGAGCGTCAACAACCCGATCGAGGCGGTCGCCCAATGGAAGGCCGGCAATCTCAAGCCGCTCTGCGTGTTCGACGGCAAGCGGATTGACCTCAAGGACAAAGTCACGTCCGCCATGTCCTGGAACGACATTCCGACTTGCAGGGAATCGGGCCTCAACATCGAATACCTGATGCTGCGCGGAATCTTCATGCCGGCTGGCGTCTCGCAAGAGCAGGTGGATTATTACATCAACCTGTTCAAGAAAGTGCGCGAGACCCAGGACTGGAAGGACTTCATGAAGACCGGTGCCTTCAACACTACCTTCATGTCCGGCAAGGAATACCGCGACTGGGTCGAGAAGGCTGAGGCCACGCACAAGGATTTGATGACCAAGGCCGGCTTCCTCGCCAAGAAGTAAGTTCGTTCGCAACCGTCATCCGGGGCGGTCCCTTCTCTTTTTGGACCGGGGCCGCTCCGGAACGATCGGCGGGTTTTAACGCGATCCGATACCCTCATAGCCAGAGATTCCGTCATGGAAGGCGATTCGGAACGGGGCGGCGCCTCGCATAGGGCCGTCGATCTGTTTGTGGCGGGAGCGATCATGGCGTTGGCCGCGCTGGTCATGTACGACAGCCAGCGGCTGGGCGCAAAATGGGCGTTCGACGGCCCCCAGGCGGGATATTTCCCCTTCTATATCGGCCTGATCATGTTCGTCTCCGCCGCCGTCAACTTCGTCCAGGCGCTGCGGGCGAAATCATCCGTCCGGATTTTCGTCGATTCGCAGCAGTTCCGTTCCGTCCTCGCCATCCTGGTTCCGAGCGCGGTATATATCGCGGCCATCTATGTTCTCGGCATCTACGTCGCATCCGCGATTTTCCTCGCCTTCTTCATGCGCGTGCATGGCGGCTATCGCTCGGCTTTGATCGCGCCGATAGCGCTCGGTATGCCCATTCTCCTCTTTTTCCTGTTCGAGGTCTGGTTCCTGGTGCCCTTGCCCAAGGGGCCCGTGGAATCCTTCCTCGGTTTCTGAACCCTCTTCCTTACGGAGCCTGCCTTGGCCGAATCCCTCGACGCCCTGTTCCACGGTTTCGCCATCGCGCTGACGTTCAAGAACATCCTGTTCATGCTCGTCGGGATTCTGCTCGGCGTGCTGATCGGCGTGCTGCCGGGACTTGGCGGCGCCAACGGGGTCGCGATCCTGCTGCCGTTGACGTTCACCATGCCGCCGACGAGCGCGATCATCATGCTGTCCTGCATCTATTGGGGCGCGTTGTTCGGGGGCGCGATCACGTCGGTGCTGTTCAACATCCCGGGCGAGCCATGGTCGGTCGCGACCACCTTCGACGGCTATCCCATGGCTCGCGACGGCCGCGCCGGCGAGGCGCTGACGGCGGCGTTCACGTCCTCCTTCGTCGGCGCCTTTGTCGCCGTGATCGTGCTGACGTTCCTCGCTCCGCTGGTCGCCGAGTTCGCCCTCCAGTTCGGCCCGCCCGAGTTCTTCGCCGTCCAGTTCCTGACCTTCTGCAGCTTCGTCGGCATGAGCAAGGAACCGCCCTTCAAGACTATCGCCAGCATGATGATCGGCTTCGCGCTCGCCGCCGTCGGCCTTGACACCGTGACCGGCCAGTTGCGCATGACATTCGGCATCTACGAGATCATCCGCGGATTCGACTTCCTGATCGCGGTGATCGGCCTGTTCGGTATCGGCGAAATTCTGCTGACCATGGAAGAAGGCCTGTCGTTCAAGGGCGCGTCGGCCAAGATCAACGCCCGCGTCGTCTGGCAGACGTGGAAGGAACTTCCGAAATACTGGGCGACGTCGATCCGCGGCGCCCTGGTCGGCTGCTGGATGGGCATTACCCCGGGCGGCGCGACGCCGGCCTCGTTCATGAGCTACGGGCTCGCCAAGCGTTTCTCCAAGGACGGTCCGCAATTCGGCAGCGGCAAGATCGAAGGCGTGGTCGCGCCGGAAACCGCGGCGCACGCCGCCGGCACCAGCGCGCTGCTGCCGATGCTCACCCTCGGCATTCCCGGCTCGCCGACCGCGGCCGTGCTGCTGGGCGGGCTCCTGATCTGGGGCTTGCAGCCGGGGCCGCTGCTGTTCGTCGAGCAGAAGGAGTTCGTCTGGGGCCTGATCGCCAGCATCTATCTCGGCAACATCGTCGGCCTTCTGATCGTGCTGACGACGGTGCCGTGGTGGGCGGCGATCCTGCGCATCCCGTTCAGCATCATCGGTCCGGCGATCGTCGTCGTTTGCGCCATCGGCGCCTTCACCGTCCACAACGCCATGCTCGACGTCGCCTTGATGTTGTTCTTCGGAGTGGTCGGCTACGCCTTCAAGAAGCTGAACTATCCGCTCGCGCCGCTGGTGCTGGCGCTGGTGCTGGGCGACATGGCCGAAAGCGCGTTCCGTCAGTCCATGATCATCTCCCAGGGCAGCCTCTCCGCCTTTTGGGCAAACGGCCTGGTCAGCAGCATCATGGCGCTGGCGCTCATCCTCCTGCTCTGGCCGCTGGTCGGTCTGGCTAGAACCAGACTGCTTCCGAAAAGAGCTTGATGCGATGACATTTCCTTTGGTTGGCAATACGCGGTTTGCGGCTTGGTTTCCTGGTGTATGGAATACCAGGGGTGCGATCTGATGCCCGTATCCTTCACCGCTCTGTTGAACGTGCAGCCGATCGAGGCCGACACCAGCCTCAAGGGCCGCATTTACGACCGCCTCAAGCGCGCGATTACCTCGATCAACATCTACGCCGAAAACGCGGAACTGCGGCTCGACGAACGCGAACTGTCGGTGCGGCTCGCCACCAGCCGCACCCCGATCCGGGAAGCGCTCGCGCGCCTCGAACAGGAGGGCCTCGTTCACATCGTCCCGCGCAAGGGCGTCTACATCGTGCGCAAGAGCAAGGCCGAGATCCTCGACATGATCACGGTGTGGGCGGCGCTCGAAGGCATGGCGGCCCGCCTCGCCGCCCGGAACGCCAGCGACGCGGAGATCGCGGGTCTGCGCCAGCTCTTCACCACCTTCAAGAACGGCCAGGTCGAGGCCCGCATCGACGAATATTCCGACACCAACGTCCGGTTCCACCAGGCCATCCTCGCGCTCGGCAAAAGCCCGCTCCTGCGCGAAACGGCCGATCATTTGTTCGTCCACATGCGCTCGATCCGCATGCGCACCATCGGCGAAAGCGATCGCGCCAACCGCTCGATCATCGATCACCTGCATATCATCGAGGCGCTCGAGGATCGCGACGCCGATCTCGCCGAGCGGCTGGTGCGCGAGCATACCCTCAAACTCGCCGAACACGTCCGCGACAACGTCCATTATCTCGACTGAAGACCGTTAGACGGGCGCCGGAATCGATCACCCGCCCGAACCCGAATTTCGAGGAGGCATCCCATGGCCGTAGGAACGGCGACGAAACAGGAAGCGATGACGGCGGAAACGCGCGATCTAACCGACGGCTTCCACCTGGTCATCGACGCGCTCAAGCTCAACGGCATCACCACCATCTACAACGTGCCCGGCATTCCGATCACCGACTTGGGCCGCATGGCCCAGGCCGCCGGACTCCGCGTGTTGTCGTTCCGCCACGAACAGAACGCCGGCTACGCCGCCGCCATCGCCGGCTTTCTGACCCGGAAGCCGGGCATCTGCCTCACCGTGTCGGCGCCCGGTTTCCTGAACGGGCTCACCGCGCTCGCCCACGCCACCACCAACTGCTTCCCGATGATCCTGGTGTCCGGCTCGTCCGAGCGCGAGATCGTGGATCTGCAGCAGGGCGATTACGAGGAAATGGACCAGCTCGCCGTCGCCAAACCGCTGTGCAAGGCGGCGTTCCGCATCCTGCACGCCCAGGACATCGGCATCGGCTTCGCCCGCGCCATCCGCGCCGCTCTTTCGGGCCGCCCTGGCGGCGTCTATCTCGACCTGCCGGCCAAGCTGTTCGGCCAGGTGATGGACGCGGAAGCCGGCCGCAAGTCGCTGGTCAGGGCGATCGACGCCGCCCCGGCCCAGATTCCGGCTCCGGCCGCGGTCCGGCGCGCCCTCGACGTGCTCAAGGCGGCCAAGCGCCCGCTCATCATTCTCGGCAAGGGCGCGGCCTACGCCCAGGCCGACGACGCGGTCCGCGCCTTGGTCGAGAAGAGCGGCATCCCCTTCCTGCCGATGAGCATGGCCAAGGGCCTGCTCCCGGACACCCACCCGCTGTGCGCCGGCGCGGCGCGTTCGCTGGTGCTGAAGGACGCGGACGTCGTCCTGCTGATCGGCGCGCGGCTCAACTGGCTGCTCGCGCACGGCAAGGGCAAGACGTGGGGCGACGCGCCCAAGAAATTCGTCCAGATCGACATCGAGCCGCGCGAGATCGACAGCAACGTCGAGATCGCGGCGCCGCTGGTGGGCGATGTCGGCTCGTGCGTCGCGGCCCTGCTGGACGCCATGGGCGCGGCGTGGAACCCGCCGCCCACCGACTGGACCGCCTTGGTCAAGGCCAAGCGCGACGAGAACGTCGCCAAGATGGCGCCGCGCCTGATGAACAACAATTCGCCGATGGATTTCCACGGCGCGCTCGGCGCGCTCAAGACCGTCATCAAGGAGCGCCCAGACGTCATCCTCGTCAACGAAGGCGCCAACACCCTCGACCTCGCGCGCGGCGTGATCGACATCTACAAGCCGCGCCACCGCCTCGACGTCGGCACCTGGGGCGTCATGGGCATCGGCATGGGCAGCGCCGTCGCCGCCGCCGTCGAAACCGGCAAGCCCGTGCTCGCGGTCGAGGGCGACAGCGCCTTCGGCTTCTCCGGCATGGAGGTGGAAACGATCTGCCGCTACAAGCTGCCGGTCTGCGTCGTCGTCTTCAACAACGACGGCATCTATCGCGGCGTCGACGTCAATCCGGCCGGGTCCGACCCGGCGACCACGGTATTCGTGAAAGGCGCCCGTTACGACAAGATGATGGACGCCTTCGGCGGCGTCGGCGTTCACGCGACCACGCCCGACGAGCTGAAGCGCGCCGTCAACGCGGCCCTTGATTCCGGCAAGCCGACGCTCATCAACGCGGCGATCGACCCGGCCGCCGGCAGCGAAAGCGGCCGCATCGGCAACCTCAACCCGCAAAGCGCGTTGAAGAAGAAATAACCCCTATCGAACCGATCCTACTGGAGGACTTGTAATGGCCAAGAAGAAACCAAAGCGCATCAAGGCGAAGACGGCGGCGCGCAAGACCGTCGCGGCGGCGAGGAAGGCCGTCCGCTCGCCCAAGGGCAAGGGCGGCTTGGCCCTGTCCGGGATACGCGTTCTCGACATGACTCACGTCCAGTCGGGCCCGACCTGCACGCAATTGCTGGCATGGTTCGGCGCCGACGTGATCAAGATCGAGCGCCCCGGCACCGGCGACGCCACCCGCGGCCAGCTGCGCGACAAGCCCAACGTCGACAGCCTCTATTTCACCATGCTGAACCACAACAAGCGCAGCATTACCCTCAATCCCAAATCCCCGGTCGGCAATAAAATCTTCGCCCGCCTGATCGAGGAATGCGACGTGATGGTCGAAAACTTCGCGCCGGGCGCGATCGACCGCATGGGCTTTCCGTGGGAGAAAATCCGGAAGATCAACCCGCGCATGATCTACGCCTCGGTCAAGGGCTTCGGCCCCGGGCCCTACGAGGACTGCAAGGTCTACGAGAACGTCGCCCAATGCACCGGCGGCAGCGCCTCGACCACCGGCGAAATCGGCCGCGTGCCGCTGGTGACCGGCTCGCAGATCGGCGATTCCGGCACCGGGCTGCACCTGGCGCTCGGCATCGTCGCCGCGCTGGTGCAGCGCGAACGCACCGGGCGCGGCCAGCGCGTCACCTGCGCCATGCAGGACGGCGTCCTGAACCTGTGCCGGGTCAAGCTGCGCGACCAGCAGCGGCTCGCCCACGGGCCGCTCAAGGAATATCCGCAATACCCCAACATTCCATTCGGGCCAGCGGTGCCGCGCGCCGGCAACGCCTCGGGCGGCGGCCAGCCCGGCTGGATCGTCAAGTGCAAGGGGTGGAAAACCGACCCCGACGCCTATTCCTACGTCATCGCCCAGGCCGCCGCCTTCCCGGCGCTGGCCAAGGCCATCGGCCGCGAGGATTGGCTGACCGACCCGGAGTGGAACACGCCCGAGGCGCGCCTGCCCAAGCTCGACAAGATGTTCGAGATCATCGAGCAATGGACCATGACCAAGACCAAGTTCGAGGTCATGGAAATCCTCAATCCCCTCGACGTGCCGTGCGGGCCGATTCTTTCGATGAAGGAACTGGCCGAGGAGCCGAGCTTGCGCAAGACCGGCACCGTGGTCGAGGTCGATCACCCGACCCGCGGCAAGTACCTGAGCGTCGGCAATCCGATCAAGCTTTCGGATTCGCCGACCAAGGTGGTGCGCTCGCCGCTGCTCGGCGAGCACACCGACGAAATCCTGCGCGGCGTCGTCGGCTTCTCGAAAAAGGAAATCGAGGAAGCGCGCAAATCGGGAGCGGTTTGATCCCGCTCCATTCAGGGAGACTTAGGTCATGCGCATTCTGTTCAACGGCCAGCAGGCGTTCGGCAAGGCGGTGCTCGAGGCGTTGGTCAACCGCGGCGAGGAGATCGTCGGCGTCTACTGCGCCCCCGACAAGTCGGGCAAGAAGATGGACCCGCTCAAGGAATACGCGCTCTCCAGGAACCTGCGCGTCTTCCAGCCCGCGTCGTTCAAGGACCCGGCGGTATGGGAGCAGATGAGGGGCCTCGACGCCGAACTCGGCGTGATGGCCTACGTGCTGCTGCTGGTGCCGGAGGAGGCCCTCGCGATCCCGACCCACGGCACCATCCAGTATCACCCGTCGCTGCTGCCCTGGCACAAGGGGCCGAGTTCGATCAACTGGCCGATCATCATGGGCAAGAAGGAAACCGGCCTGTCCGTTTTCTGGCCCGACAACGGCCTCGATACCGGACCGATCCTGATCCAGAAAAAAACCAGGATTTCGGACAAGGACACGCTCGGTAGCGTCTATTTCGACCGACTGTTCCCGATGGGCGTCGCGGCGATGCTGGAAGCCGTCGATCTGGTCAAGGCCAAGAAGGCGCCGCGCATCCCGCAGGACCCCAAGGCCGGGTCCTACGAAGGCTGGTGCAACAAGGACGTCGCCAAAATCAACTGGAAGAAGCCGGTCGCCGACGTCCACAACCTGATCCGCGGCACCAACCCGCAGCCGGGCGCGTGGACCACGTTCAAGGGCAAGGCCCTCGACATCTACGACTCCGTCAAGGTGGCGAAGCGCGCGGGCAAGCCCGGCCAGGTGGTCGCCGTCGGCAAGGACAGCTTCACGGTCGCGGCCAAGGGCGGCCAGATCAAAGTGCTGCGCGTTCGCCCCGAGGGCGGGCAGAAGATTTCCGCCGGCCAGTTCGCGGCCGAGGCGGGCCTGGTCAAGGGCGCGAAGCTCGGCTGACGCGTCCCGCGCGTCAGCCAGCGCGGTCCACCATCCACCGGCGCAGCACGTTCAGCGTTTCCTCGGGATGGCGCGCGATCAGGCCGCGCACCTTGCCGGAAAGCCGGCTGGTGGAAGGGACGATCGGGCCCGCGCTCTCTTCGGACTCCATGTCTTTTTCGCGCCAGCCGATTAAAGACGGCACGGGCGGGTTTCCGGGCGACGGCGCGGGCCTGAAGGCGTTCATGCGGACCGCATTTTAACCGATCCGCCGAAGCGGGTCATGCCCGCCATGATCGGGGTTTTCCCCAATGGCGGAAGGCGTTAGCCGCGGGCCAAGCTATTGTCCGGCGCGCGGCCTGTCAGTATGGTTGGCGCCGCGCCGAACGCCTGTTCAACAAGGCCTTTTCATGCCCGACCGGAAATTTCGCCTGATCACCCGAGCCGATTTCGACGGCGTCGTGTGCGGAACCCTGTTCCAGGAACTGGATATGGTCGACGACGTGGTGTTCGCCGAACCGGGCGACATGCAGATGGGGCGAATCAAGGTCACGGACCGCGACATCACCACCAACCTGCCGTTCGTCGAGGGCGTGCACCTCTGCTTCGACCATCACGCCAGCGAAGCCAAGCGGGTTCAGGATCGCCCCAACCGGATCATCGATCCGGCCGCGCCGTCGGCCGCGCGCGTCGTGTACAACCATTTCGGCGGCAAGAAGAAGTTCCCGTCCATCTCCGACGAATTGATCCGGGCGGTCGACCAGGCCGACTCGGCCGACTACACGGCAGAGGACATCCTCGCGCCCGACCGCTGGGCCATGCTCAATTTCCTGGTCGATCCGCGATCCGGTTTCGCCGCTTTCAAGGATTTCAGTTCCACCCACGAACAGTTCATGCTCGATCTGATGACCTATTGCCGCCACAACCCGATCGACGAGATCATGCGCCTGCCCGAGGTCGAGGAACGCGTGCGCCGCTACCAGGAGCACGAGGAGCGCGCCGAGCACCAGATCGTCCGATGCGCGGCCGTCCACGGCGACCTGATCGTCCTCGACATGCGCCGCGAGGCGACGATCTACGCCACCAACCGGTTCGTGGTCTACGGCCTCTATCCGGACGTCAAGCTTTCGCTCCACGCGCTCAAGGACGCTTCGCCCGGCTACGTGCGCTTCGCGCTCGGCCATTCGATCCTCAATCGCGGCTCGAAGATCGATGCCGGGGCCGTGATGCTCGAATTCGGCGGCGGCGGCCACCGGTCGGCGGCGGGCGCCTTGGTGCGCGAGGGCGAGGCCGATTCGGTCCTCGACCGGATCGTCGCCCGCGTCGGCAAAAACTAGATCGTCACGCCTCCCGGGCGAACGCGGCGCCGAGCCGGGCAAGCATCTCGCGCGCCCCGGCGGCGTCGTAAGGCTCGGGCGGGCGCACGCCCCACACCGGGCGCGGCCAGGCGGGGTCAGTCGTGAAGCGGGCGATGACGTGGACGTGGAGTTGCGCCACGACGTTGCCGAGCGCGGCGACGTTGATCTTGTCGGGGTCGCGGAGCCGCCGCAGCGCGCGCGACGCCCGGCCGATTTCGGCCATGATCGCGCCGTGATCCGCCGGCGCCAGGTCGTCCAGGTCCTTGAGTCCCTCCCGTTCCGGCACCAGAATCAGCCACGGGTACGTCCGGTCGTTCATCAAGAGGACCCGGCAGAGCGGCCAGCGCGCGGCTTCCAGGGTTTCGGCGGCCAGGCGTTCGTGCAGTCGGAACATGGTCTAGCGAGTCCTTTCGCGATGGATACCGCTCCGCGCCTCAAGACGGTGATTTGGGTTCAGGCTGAAGTGCGCCGGCTTGGTCTCGACGCCATTCCGGTCGTCGTCGCGCGCCGGGGCGATGCCGACGCCGGGGCCGTGCTGCTCAAGATCAACCGCCTCGGCCGGGGCTGCGAGGTGCTGGCGCAAACGCGCACCTTCGACGGCGCCGCCGCCTGGGTACGCGGCACCGGCCCGGCGCCGGTCGCCGAGGCCGAGGCCGACGCCTACATCGCCCGCCAGGTCAAACGCGATCCCGACGTGTGGGTGGTCGAGGTCGAGGACGCCCACGCCCGTTTCGTTCCCGCCGATCCGATCGTGTCGTAGGGCCCGCGCCGTCATTCCGTGCGCAGGATCAGGTGATAGCCGAAATCGGTTTCGACCGCGTCGCTCAACTCGTTCACGGCGAGCGCGAACGCGGCTTGTTCGAATTCCGGCACCATCGCGCCCTTGCGGAACGTGCCGAGATCGCCGCCGTCGCGCCCCGACGGACAATCCGAATTCTCCGCCGCGAGATCGGCGAAGTCCTCGCCCGCCGCGAGCCGGCGCTTGATGTCGTCGATTTCCTTGAGCGCATCGGCGCGCGGACGGTCCGAGGAGCCGGCCTTGGCGTCGGCGTGCATGATCAGAATATGAGAGGCGCGAATTTGGCTGGTCATCCCGGTTCCTTCCGTTCAGAGGTGTCCGAACAGAATCCAGCATATCGCGACCGCCGCCGCAACGCTCGCGACGTCCGCGATCAGGCCCGCGGCGAGGGCGTGGCGCACCTTTTTCACCTGCACCGCGCCGAAATAGACCGCGAGCACGTAAAACGTCGTTTCGGTCGATCCCTGGATGGTGCTGAGGAGGTAGCCGGTATAGCTGTCCGGTCCGATCGCCGGGTCCTGCAGTACCGAGGCGAGATAGGCGTAGGCGCCGGAGCCGGAAAGCGAGCGCAGGAATCCCATGGTCAAGGCTTCCGCCGGAACGCCGAGCGGCGCGGTCAGCCGCCCGAGCGGATCGATCACCGCCGCCATCACCCCGCTTTCGCGCAGCATGGCGATGGCGACCAGGATCGCCACCAGATAGGGAATGATGCGGACCGCGATCTCGAACCCCTCCTTGGCGCCCTCGATGAACGCGTCGTAGACCTCGACCCCGCGCACCCATCCGAACAACAGCATCCCGGCCATAATGCCGGGCATGATCCAGGGGCCGATCGCCTGGCCGTGGAAAATCGTGAGCGGGATGATCGCGACCACGCCCGCGAGCGTCGCCCAGCCGATCCAGGCCGGATAGCCCGCGACGTCTTCGACGGGCGGGGCGTCGGCGGATGCGGCCGGCTCCATGCGCGCATCGCCCGCGACCGGCGGCGCGGGTGGCACCGGCCAGAATCGCTTGAGCAGCAGCGCGGCGATAATGGCGACCGCGGTCGAGACGATGGTGGCGAACAGCGTGGTCGAGACGATCCCGGCCGGGTCCTGCGAGCCGGAGGCCGCGCGCAACGCGATCACCCCGGTCGGCAGCAGCGTCACGCTCGCGGTGTTGATGACCAGAAACATGGCCATCGAATCGCTCGCGGTGCCCTTGTGCGGATTGAGCCGGTCGAGTTCCTGCATGGCGCGGATGCCGAACGGCGTCGCCGCGTTGCCGAGCCCGAGCACGTTGGCCGAAATGTTGAGCACCATCGCCCCCATGGCCGGGTGCCCGCGCGGCACGTCGGGGAACAGCTTGACCATCAGCGGCTGCACGGTGCGGGCGATGACCACCAGGAGCCCGCCCTTCTCCGCGATCTTCATCACCCCGAGGAAGAGCGCCATCACGCCCACCAGGCCGAGCGCGAGCGTGACCGAGGCGGCCGCCGAATCGACCATCGCCCGACTCAGCGCCTCCATGGGCGAGGCGCCCGCCGCGTGGCCGCCGGCGAGTTGGCGGACGGCGGCGGCGGCGAAAGCGGCGAGCACGATGCCGGCGAAAATGCCGTTCATGGGTTATTCCCCCCGCGTCGGCATCGCACGGCGGGACCTCGTTCGCCAAGAACGGCGTTTCGTCCAGGCCCGGCGCGGGCTTTCGGCAGCCGAGCGGCGGTGCTAGTCTGCCGCGCGCCACGTTTCGGCCCGCCCGGATTCGCCCGCTCATGCCCGATTCCACTTCTTACGATCTGCTCGTCGTCGGCGGGGGCATCAACGGCGCCGGCATCGCGCGCGACGCCGCCGGACGCGGACTCAAGACCCTGCTGGTCGAACGGGCCGACCTGGCCTCGGCCACGTCGTCCACCAGCTCCAAGCTGATCCACGGCGGTCTTCGCTACCTCGAGCATTACGAATTCCGGCTGGTGCGCGAATCGCTCCGGGAGCGCGACGTCCTGCTCGCCATCGCGCCGCACATCGCGCGTCCGTTGCGTTTCGTCCTTCCCCATCCGCCGGACGCGCCGCGCCCGGCGTGGCTGGTACGCCTCGGCCTTTTCCTCTACGACCTGTTCGCGTTCGAAAGCCGCCTGCCCCGCACCCGCGGACTCGATCTCCGCCGCGATCCCGAGGGCGCGCCGCTGCGCGACACCCTGACCCGGGGCTTTTCCTACTCCGACTGTTGGGTCGACGACGCCCGGCTCGTGGTCGGCAACGTCATGGACGCGACCCGGCGCGGGGCGACGGTCATGGTCCGCACCGGACTGGTCCGCGCCGAACGCGACGGCACCCGATGGCGCGCGACCTTGCGCGACGCGGACGGCCGCGAACGGACCGTCGCCGCGCGCGTCATCGTTAACGTCGCCGGCCCCTGGGCCGCTGACGTGCTCGCGACCGTGGCCGGGGCCCGTGCCGACCGGCGTCTGACCCTGGTCAAGGGCAGCCACATCGTCGTTCCCGCCGATCCGCCGCTCGCATCCGCCTACATCCTGCAGAACGTCGACCGGCGCGTGGTGTTCGTGATTCCGTTCGAGGAAAAATTCAACCTGATCGGAACCACCGACGTGCCCTACCGGGGCGATCCGGCCGAGGCCGCGTGCACGCCCGAGGAAGCGGAATACCTGTGCGCCGCGGTCGCGCGCTATTTCCGCCGCCCGCCCGCCCCCGCGGACGCGGTCTGGTCGTTCGCGGGGGTGCGCCCGCTCCTCGACGACCAGCAGGCCGATCCTTCCAAGATCACCCGCGATTACGCCCTTGACCTCGACGGCGGCGGCGGAACCCCGCCGCTGCTGACCGTGTTCGGCGGCAAGCTCACCACCTACCGGCGCCTGGCGGAAAAGGTGCTGGCGCGACTGGCGCCCTTCTTTCCCGGTATGGGGCCCGAATGGTCCGGCGGCACGCCGCTGCCCGGCGGCGATTTCGGCGGAGGCGACGCCGACGAAGCGTTCGCCGACCTGACGCGCGCCTATCCCGGCGTCGGAACGGAAACGCTGCGCGGGATTTTCCACCGCCACGGCACGCTCGCCCGCGACGTGCTGGGCGACGCCCGATCCCGGGCCGACCTGGGAACCGGATACGGCGGCGGATTGTTCGCGCGCGAAGTCGAGTATTTCAAAACGACCGAATGGGCGCGCACGGCCGACGACGTGCTGTGGCGGCGCACCAAATGCGGCCTGCACATGAGCGCCGACGAGCGCGCGGCCTTCGCCGCCCGGTTCAAATAAATATCAGAGGATCCGCTTGCGGATGTGGTTGACCACAATCTCGGCCAGGACCACGACCGCGAAAATGGCGAACAGCACGGTCGCCACCTGATGCCAGCGGAACAGGTTCATGGCGTCGTCCAACACCATGCCGATGCCGCCCGCGCCGACCAAGCCGAGCACCGCCGATTCGCGCACGTTGATGTCCCAGCGGAACAGCATGATCGACCAGAACGCCGGCTGCACCTGCGGCCAGTAGCCCTTGGTGAAGACGCTCGCTGGCGGCGCGCCGGCCGCCGTCAACGCCTCGATCGGGCCGGGCGCCGCCTCTTCGAGCGCCTCGGCGAACAGCTTGCCGACGAACCCGATCGAGCGGCAGGCGATCGCCGCGATCCCCGCCAGCGCGCCAGGCCCGAAGATGGCGACGAACAGCAGCGCCCACACCAGCGTGTTGACCGAACGCGACGACACCAGGATGAATTTGGCGAACTGGTTGAGGATCGCGCTGCGCGTGATGTTGGTCGCCGCCAGCACGCCCACCGGCAGCGCGAGGAACACCGTCATCACGGTGCCGAGGGTGGCGATGTGCAGCGTTTCCATCAGCGCGCCGTGGACGGTGTCGGGGTAGAACTTCGCGTCCGGCGGCCACATCCGGCGCAGCAAGTCGGCCATCTGCTCGGGCGCGTCGTAGAGAAACTCGGGGATCACCTCGATGGTGCGGACCGACACGACCACGGCGGCGACCACCGCGAGGTAGACGGCGAAGCGCGCCATCCTTTCGCTCGGGGTGAACCGTTCCCAGGTGCGCTGATCGCCGACCATACCGCCCTTCCCGTCTCCGCCTACTGAAAGATCGCCCGCAGCCGCGCCGAAAACGCTTCCGACACCATGATCAGCGCGATGATCGCGATCAGGATGGCGAGAACGAAGTCGTAATCGAACCGCTGGAACGCGGCGAACAGGGTGCCGCCGATGCCGCCCGCGCCGACGATGCCGACCATGGTCGAATTGCGCAGGTTGGAATCGAGCTGGTAGGCCGCGAACCCGATGAACCGGGCCAGCACCTGCGGCATCACCCCGAAAGTGATGACGTTCAGAAACGGCGCGCCGGTCGCGCGCACCGCCTCGACCTGCTTCAGGGAAATTTCCTCGATCGCCTCGGCGAACAGTTTGCCGATGAACCCGACCGAGGCGACGATCAGCGCCAGCACCCCGGCCAGCGCGCCGAAACCGACCGCCTTGACGAACAGAATGGCGACGATGACGGGATGGAACGAGCGGCAGACCGCGATCAGCAGCCGCGCCGGCCAGCTGACCCAGTCCGGCATCATGTTGCGCGCCGCCAACAGGCCGATCGGCATGGACAGCACGACGCCGACGGCGGACGCGATGATCGCGATTTCGAGGCTTTCCGAGAGATCGTGCAGCAGGAGCTTCCAGCGGGTGAAATCCGGGGGGAACATCCGCGCGACGAAATGGGTGCCCTGTTCCAGCCCGATCAGGAACCGTTCCCAGGTGATGTCCAGCAGCGACACGGCATAGATCGAATAGATCAGCAGCGCGAGCCAGCCGATCCGCGCCGGCCAACTCATGCCGGGCAGGCGCCGGTTGCCGGGATCGGTCGCCGCCGGGGTCATGTGGCGAGCCACCCTTCGCCGCCGTAAATCCGTTTCAGAATATCGTCGGTCAGGTCGGCGGGCGGACCGTCGAATACGATCCTTCCGCCCGACATGCCGATGATCCGGGTGGCGAAGCGTCGCGCCAATTCGACCTGATGGATGTTGACGATGACCGGAATGCCCGCCTTCCCGGCCAGATCGACGATCAGTTCCAGGATCTCCACCGACGTGCGCGGGTCGAGCGACGAGGTCGGCTCGTCGGCCAGCAACAGGTCGGGGCGTTGCATCAGGGCGCGGGCAATGCCGACCCGCTGGCGCTGCCCGCCCGAAAGCGCGTCGGCGCGCTGCTTGGCGAACGCGCCCAGGCCCACCGCGTCGAGCAGGTCGAACGCCTGGGCGACGTCGGCGGCGGGAAACCGGCGCAACCACGCGGCGAACGGATGGACGTAGCCGAGCCGCCCGCACAGCAGATTCTCGATCACGCTCAGGCGCTCGACCAGGTTGTACTCCTGAAAGACCATGCCGATGCGCCGGCGCGCCATGCGCAACGCGCGCCCGCGCAGGGGCGCGATGTCCTGGCCCATGAACAGGATTTCGCCCCGGGTCGGCTCGACCAGGCGGTTGATGCAGCGGATCAGGGTGCTTTTGCCGGTGCCGGACGGGCCGATGATCGCGGTCAGGCCCCGGCCCTCGACCGTCAGGCTGACGCCGTCGAGCACCCGCGTGCCGCGCACGTATTCCTTGGTCAGGTCGCGAATGACGAGGGAGCGGGCGCCAAGCCCGCTCCCTTCTCCATCGCGGCTATCCGCCGGTCCGGTTTTCACCGCTCCGCGATCCGACGAAGACCGGCTATTTCTTCTTTTTCGCCGCGGCTTCCTTGGCCGACTCCTTCTCGAATTGGTCGCGCGAGTAGGTTTCGCCGTTGGCCTCGGCGATGTCGCGGATCATGCCCCATTCCTTCTTGTAGGTGATCGGGAAGAAGCGGTCGGCGCCGCCGAATGTTTTCACCATTTCCGGGGTGAAGCGGTACTCGACGAACGCTTTCCGGAGCTTGGCGGCGAGATCGGGGTGGAGATCGTGCGCCAGGCCGAACGACGAGGTCGGGAACGTCTCGCTCTTGTAGATCACCCTGAGGTCGTCGCAATTCACGGTCTTGCGCACGCACATGCGGGCGAGCACGTCGGACGCGACCGGCGCGGCATCGTAATCGCCGGACGCGACCCCGAGCACCGACTGATCGTGCTTGCCGGAATAGATCACCTTGTAATCCTGATCGGGCACCAGGCCTTCCTTGGGCAGCAGCACGCGCGGCGCGAGGTTGCCCGAGTTGGAGGACGCCGAGGTATGCGCGACCTTCTTGCCCTTGAGGTCGGCGGGCTTCTGGAAGGGACTGTCCTTCTTGACGATGAGGGCCAGGTGATAGCCCTGGAAGCCGTCCTTGTCGCCCTTGACCGCGATCGGCACGTACCCGGCGAGATTGACCGCGTAACCGGTCGGCCCGGTCGAGAAGCCGGCGATGTGCAGCTTGCCCGAGCGCATCGCCTCGACCTCGGCGGCGTTGGAGTGGACCGTGTAGTAGACCACCTTCTTGCCGGTCGCCTTGGCGAGATATTCCTGGAAGTCGGCGAACGCCTGCTTATAGACGGCCGGGTCTTCGACCGGCGTATAGGTGAAGACCAGGGTCGAGGGATTCTTCCACTTCTTCTGGTCTTTGGGCGGGTCGGCGGTCAAGTCGCCGTTCTCGTCGCAGTACATCGGATCGAGCCGCCCGCGCGACTTGCACTCGTCGGCGAACGCGGGCGCGAGCCCCGCGACCATGCCGGCAAAAAGGGCCGCGAACGCAAGCGTCAACTTGGTCATGGTCAAAGCCTCCCCTGGTGTCGCAAACAATATTATCCGCAGGTTGCCACAAAACCGGTCTTAAGGCGACTCCGGACCCTAGAGCCTGTCCTGATGATTTGGAATCGCTGCGCCGGAGGGATTTTTCGGCACGGGCAGGAGAAGGGCGAAGCGCGTAGCGGTGCCTACGGGCGAGCCCTGCGACGAACCCCGCGCCGAAAAAGCCCCCGGCCCCAAGGGGTTGCGCCGTGGCGAGCGCCCGCGGCGTTGCGCCACGGCGCAACGCAGCCGGTTCCAAATCATCAGGACAGGCTCTAACCCAAAATCCCGAGAATCCGCTCGGGATAGTCGCTGAACACCGATTCGACGCCCCAGGCGAACAGTTGCGCGACCGAACGGGCGTCGTTGACCGTATAGGCGCGGACCGCGTAACCCGCCCCGCGCAAGGCCGCGACGCGGGCGCGGTCCAGAAACTGTCCGTTGCAATGGATCGCGGTCGCGCCGACAGCCTCCGCCAAGGCGCGCCAATTTTCGGGCGGCTCGCGAAAAATAAGCGCGCGCGGAAACTCCGGCGCGGCCGTGGCGGCGGCGGCCAGCGCGCCCGCGTTGAAGCTCGAAAGCAACGGCGCCGGCAACCGCCCCGGCCAGCGCGCCTTGAGCGCGCGCGCCGCGACCTCGCCGGTTTCGCTCTCGCGCCCGGGGCACGGCTTGATCTCGACGTTGGCGCCGAGTCCGAGCCGCGCCAACACCACCAGCGCCTCCGCCAGGGTCGGGATGCGCTCGCCCTTGTAGCGCGCCTGATACCAGGAACCGGCATCCAGTTCCTTGAGTTGCGCGAGCGGCGTGTCGGCCACCTGGCCCTTGCCGTCGGTGGTCCTTTCCAGGGTTTCGTCATGGAACAGGATCGGTTCGCCCGATCCGGCGAGCTTGACGTCGAATTCGACCCAGCGCACGCCGAGGCGCGCGGCGGCCTCGAGAGCGGCGACCGTGTTCTCCGGCGCGTGGCCGGCGGCGCCGCGATGGCCGATGACCCGGGGGATCGGGGGCGGATGGCGTTCCATCGGTTCCTTCTTTATCCTGGCGGGCCGCCACGGAAAAGGCCGACCGGAGCCGCCCGCCATGAAAACCGTTTTTGCCATACGCCATGTGGCGTTCGAGGATCTGGGCGGCTTCGCGCCCGTGTTCGCGCGGCGCGGCTACGCGGTCGAATACGCCGAAGCCGGAAGGGACGATCTCTCCCGCCGCTCCACGCGCGAGCCGGATATCCTGGTCGTCCTCGGCGGGCCGATCGGCGTTAACGACGACGCCGACTACCCGTTCATCCGGGACGAACTCGACTGGCTCGCGCGCCGAGCCCAGTCGGGCCGCCCGACCCTCGGCATCTGCCTCGGCGCGCAATTGATGGCGCGCGCCCTCGGCGCCCGGGTTTATCCGGCCAAGGCCAAGGAAATCGGCTGGGCGCCGATCCGATTGACCGACGAGGGACGCAGCTCATGCCTCGCCGCCTTGGCGTCGAACGGCGAGCCGGTGCTGCATTGGCACGGCGACACCTTCGATCTGCCCGAAGGGGCCGTGCGACTGGCGTCAACCGACATCTGCCCGAACCAGGCGTTCGCGTGGGACCGCGCCTGGCTCGCCCTGCAATTCCACCCCGAGACGACCCGGCGGGGCCTGGAGCAATGGTTCATCGGACACACGGTCGAGATCGCCGGGTCCCCGGGCGTATCGGTCGGCAAGCTTCGCGCCGACTCCGCCCGCTGGGGCGAGTCGCTGGAAACGCGCGGCGCGGCGTGCCTGGAACGCTGGCTCGACGCCGTCGAGGCGATTGACGGCGGATGAGCCGGGGGACGACAATTCCCTTTCGTTCCCCGCCGCAACCGGCACCCACATCCGCCCGCTTTCATGCCGACCGATAATCCGCTCGAACGCCTGGCCCTCGAATATCACCGCCTGCCCCGGCCGGGCAAAATCGCGGTGGTGCCGACCAAGCCGCTCGCCAACCAGCGCGACCTGGCGCTCGCCTATTCGCCCGGCGTCGCCGCCGCGTGCACCGCGATCCAAAAGGATCCGTCCGAAGCCGCGTCGCTGACCAGCCGGGCCAACCTGGTCGCCGTCGTCACCAACGGCACCGCCGTGCTGGGGCTTGGCGCGATCGGGCCGCTCGCCGCCAAGCCGGTGATGGAAGGCAAAGCGGTATTGTTCAAGAAGTTCGCCGGCATCGACGTGTTCGACCTCGAGATCGCCGAAACCGACCCCGCCAAGTTCATCGACATCGTCGCCAGCCTGGAGCCGACCTTCGGCGCCATCAATCTCGAGGACATCCGCTCGCCCGACTGCTTCGCGATCGAAAAAAACCTGCGCGCGCGGATGAAAATTCCCGTGTTTCACGACGACCAGCACGGCACCGCCATCGTCGCCGCCGCGGCGCTGCTCAACGGTCTCGCCGTCGTCGGCAAGCGCATCGAGCGGGTCAAGCTGGTCTCCACCGGCGGCGGCGCGGCCGGCATCGCCTGTCTCGACCTGCTGGTGGAACTGGGCCTCAAGCCCGAACACGTCGTCCTGGTCGATCACAAGGGCGTCGTCTTCAAGGGCCGCACCGAGGACATGACCGAACAGAAGGCCCGTTACGCCCGCGAGACCGACGCGCGCGCGCTGGCCGAGGTCATGGAGGGCGCGGACGTGTTCCTCGGCCTGTCGGCGCCCAACATCCTGACCGCCGACATGGCGAAGGCGATGGCGCGCAAGCCCCTGATTCTCGCGCTCGCCAATCCGGTGCCGGAAATCATGCCCGACGTCGCCAAGGAGGCGCGGCCCGACGCGGTGATCGCCACCGGCCGTTCCGACTTTCCCAACCAGGTCAACAACGTCCTTTGTTTTCCGTTCATTTTCCGGGGCGCGCTCGATGTCGGCGCCACCGCCATCAACCGGGAGATGGCGCTCGCCGCCGCCAAGGCGATCATGGAATTGACCCGCGCCGAGGTGACCGAGACGGTGGAATCGGCCTACGTCGGCGAAGACATGCGCTTCGGCCCCGAGTTCCTGATCCCGAAGCCGCTCGATCCGCGCCTGATCGTCGCCATCGCCCCGGCGGTCGCCAAGGCGGCGATGGATTCGGGCGTGGCGACGCGCCCGATCGCCGATTTCGACGCCTACCGCGAACAACTGGGGCGCTTCGTGTTCCGCTCCGGCATGCTGATGAAGCCGGTGTTCGAGCGCGCGCGCCAGGCGCCGAAGCGCGTCGCCTACGCCGAGGGCGAGGACGAGCGGGTCCTGCGCGCGGTCCAGGTGGTGCTCGACGAAAAAATCGCGGTGCCCATCCTGATCGGCCGGCCCGAGGTGGTCGCGATGCGGATCGAGCGCCTGGGCCTGCGCTTCCGCCCGGGGCGGGACTGCGAGATCGTCAACCCGGACAGCGACCCGCGCTTCAACGACTATTGGCGGCTCTACCACTCGCTGACCGAGCGCAAGGGCGTCTCGCCCGACCGGGCGCGCACGCGGGTGCGCACCAACACCACCGTGATCGCGGCGCTGATGCTGCGCCGGGGCGAGGCCGACGCCATGCTGTGCGGCGCGGGCGGGCGCTACGTCGACCACCTCCACCACATCCGCCACGTCATCGGCCAGGCGCCGGACGCGCGGGTGATGGCGGCGCTGGTACCGCTGATCCTGCCGCACGGCACGTTCTTCCTGACCGACACCCACGTGACGGCCGAACCGACCGCCGAGGAGATCGCCGAGATCGCGCTGCTCGCCGCCGAGGAAGTGCGCCGCTTCGGCGTCGCGCCGAAGGTGGCGCTGCTGTCGCATTCCAGCTTCGGCAGCCGCGACACGCCGTCCTCGCTCAAGGTGCGGGAAGCGGTGCGCATCATTTCCGAGCGCGCGCCGGGCCTCGAGGTCGAAGGCGAAATGAACGGCGACGCGGCGGTGAACGAGGAACTGCGCAAACGCATTTTTCCCAATTCGCGCCTCGCCGGTCCGGCCAATCTGCTGGTGATGCCGAACCTGGACGCGGCCAACATTTCCTTCAACCTGCTCAAGTCCCTGGGCGAGGGGCTGTCGGTCGGCCCGATCCTGCTCGGCACCGACCGCCCCGCGCATATCATCACCTCGGCGGTGACCGCGCGCGGGATCGTCAACATGACCGCGTTCGCCGCCGTCGACGCGCAGACGCGCGGGCGTGGCGAGGATTGAACGAAATTCGGGAACTTGGGCGGAACCCCCGGCGGAAGCCGTCGGCTGCAATGTCGCTTAGCCGATCTTGAATTCGCCCGAATCCGACTGATTCTTGTTGTCCCGCCAACGCACCGTCAGCGCGTCGCCGACCGCGGCACCCTTCAGATTGAATTCCAGATAGGGATTGGCCGATACCGCCTGGCCCCAATCGGCGGAAAACACCGTCGCGCCTTTGTGCGTGCATTCAATCTCCCGAATATAGTGGCCGGGAGTTTTGACTTGACCGGTGGCGGCATCCATCTGGTCGATGGACATGGGATGGCTGATGAGAATCCGGACTTTCGCCAAGCCCTCATCTATTTTCGCCCTCACCTTGATCGAATTGGCCATGATTGAGTCCCCTTCGCCCGAATTCCGGTTCAGCCGCCACAACCGCCGACAGACACGTTGATTTCCTTGCTCGCCTTGTAGAGCTTACCGTCCGATTTGACGATGGCCGTGACCGACTGCGTCTTGGCCAGCTTCACGCGGATGCCGATTTCGCTGGTAGCGCGGGCGTCGGGCCGAAACACCGCCGCAAGCGGGCGGGGATTGCCTTCCGCAACAAGCGTGATGCTTTCAACCTTCGGCAAGACGGTTTTAATGGTGATCGGCACCACGGTGCCGTTTTCAGCGATGTCCGGCGCCAACACCTTGATATCGGCGCTGACCGACGCGGCGGCGTCCTGGAACAACGCGGTCATCAATTGCTTAACGTCGCGCGCGTCGAACCCGGCCTGCGGCCACGCCGCCCGCGCCGAGCGCGGAAGCAGTCCGCCGAGGCACAACACGCCGAACGCCGACGCGGCGCGCAAGAACAGTCTGCGATTGAAACGAGTCATCGTGCCTCCCCCGATTATCCCCTGCCCAAATCGCCCGCCGCCCCGTCGGATATTCACGCGCGCATCCGGCGAAGAACCGCGATTTTCGGCACTTTAACAGAAAACCATTTCGAATACGACGTCCGGCGCGGGAGAGTCCGACTTATGCGCTTAGTTTATTATTTCGATACTATTAGAAATATCGAATTTTTTCCGAAGATACTATCTTGCTGATTTCGGTTCGTAATTGCGCACCGCTCACGACGCAAATTTTCGATTTATTCTTATTAGCGCGAGTGATCGCATGCGTGTCGGACATGTCGACATTCGCGAACATGATCTGCAACTTCCGGGCAAGAAACAATCGGTATAGTCTTTGCGCTCACACCACGCGCGGGGGAATGGAGAGTCGCGCGAACGTTCTTAAATCGACAAAGGGGAGGTCAGCCACGATGGACAAGCGTGCCATTCTCGGCGCCCTGCTTGGGCTCGGCGTGCTCAGCTTTGCCGCCGGCAGTTCCTTGGCGCAAGACGTACGGCGTGAACACGTGCCCGGACAGGAAAAGGTGATCCCGCATGTGTCGGGGGATCGCCACTTTTCCAACACCTACGATTCCAATTGGAAGGACGAGGAAACAGTCCGCGCGGCGATTAAGAAGGGCCTGCCCTCGCGCGACATCAATTTCAAGGATTTCCGCTGGCTGCAGAAAAGTCTCGATGGCGACATGGCCATGGACGAAGGCCGCGAGCTGTTCGCGAAAAAGGACGCCAAGGGCCGCTCCTGCGCGGGCTGCCACGGGGAAGGCGGCGAGAAGCTGAAGGGCATCCAGGCCGGCTACCCGAAGGTTCATGTCCGCACCGGCAAAGTGACCGTGATCCCGACCCAAATCCGCATCTGCGCCGAGGAAAGGCTGGAACGCAGCGACCTGCACGAGGAGACCCGCGCCAACGCCATGCTGGCGTTCTTTATCGGCTCGCTCAGCGACGGGAAGGCCATCAATATCGACGTCACCACGCCCGGGCCGCTCAAGGATTCCTATGAACGCGGCAAGGAATTGTTCTTCCGCCGCACGGGTATGTTCCATTTTGCCTGCGCGCATTGCCATACCGGGCAAACAACGGTCAACTACATCCGCGGCCAACGCCCCTCGACCTTCTTCGGCGACGCCACGCAATATCCGATTTGGCATTATCCCTTCCAGCTTCCCGGCCAGGACCGGGGCGGCGTGTTCACGCTCCAACATCAGATAAAGTCCTGCCAAACGTTGTCGCGCATGTATCCCGGCAAGGAAGGCAGCCAGAGTTTCATCGATATCGAGACGTTCCTGACCGCCGTCTCCAACGGCTACAAGATCAGCATCCCGACGATGCAGTACAACATGCAGATGGATTACCTGAAGGAACGGGACTGAGGAAAACCGCCATGATTAAAATCATGATCCGCAACGGCGTTATCGTCTGTGCGTTGACGCTATTGGCCCCCTTCGTTGCTGTCGCGCAAATGTCGCCGCAGCTCGAACGCCTGGAACATGTCCGCACCCCGGACGGCCAGACCAAACTGATCCTCAAGACGTCGAAAACCGATCCCAAACCATTGGTCGAATGGGTCGCTGGCGGCCCCGCATTCATGCCGCCGGATATCCTCAAGCTCTATCCCTGTCACAGCGTCGAGGAGCCGTGCTACAACATCCCCGCGCCAGCGCTCGAAAAAGTCACGTTCAAAGGGCCGATCAACGGCGATGCCAAACGCGGCGAGGCCATCGCCATCAACATCCGTTGGGGCAACTGCATTGCCTGCCACTCGCTGCCCAACGGGCATAAGGGCGGCACCATCGGAATCGACCTTTCGAACTACGCGAGCCTCAACCAACCGCTCGACTACATCTACCAACGCATCTGGGACAATCGGGTCTTGGCCCCCGACGCGCACATGCCGGTCTATGGAGCGAACAAGGTGTTGCTCGACCAGGACATCCGCGACGTGATGGCGTTTCTACTGCCGGGCAAGTGATGAATCCGCCCGACGGCGGAGGACAGCAATGACAACGCGCGGCGGCATTTTTTTCGCGGCTCTGTTGTACGCGGCGCTCGGTTCCGGCGACGCCGCATCGAGCGCCGACGACGTACTCCACCACCAGGACTGGTATCACGCCTCGTTCGGCATGCTCGCCGAGGACTTGGCCGAGGCGACGGCGGCGGGAAAACGCCTCGCCATCGTTTGGGAACAGGTCGGCTGCGCGCCGTGCGCCCAGATGCACGAGATCAATTTCCGGGACCCGAAGGTCGTCGATTTCATCAGCCGGAATTTTCTCGTCGTGCAGTTGGATTTTCGCGGCAGCCGCCAAGTGACCGATTTCGACGGCCAAGCGCTGACCGAGAAGGAGTTGGCGCGGAAGCACCGGGTTAACACGACGCCGTTCATCCAGTTCTTTCCCGAAAATGCCGAAGCCATAAAGGGAAAGAGGGGCACCGACGCCGAGGTCGCGCGCATGCCCGGCCTCTACAAACCGGATCTTTTCCTCGACCTATTCCGGTATGTGCACGAACGCCGGTATGAAACCGAGGATTTCGTGACCTACGCGCGCTCCCGGAAGAAATCCCCGAGTTGATCGCCGGATCCGTGGACCACCTATCTAAAACTCGCGTCTAGCGCGCGAACACGGCGCGCATCGCGCCGCCGAAACTGCCTTCTTCCAGGTATTTCATGCCGAAATAACCGCCCGCCCATATGGAAACGAGGGCGAGGAAGGAACCGAGCGCGAGGGTCGAGACTCCGGTCAGCCCCTGGCCGATGGTGCAGCCCATCGCCATCACTCCGCCGACCCCCATCAGCGCGCCGCCCGACATGTGCCGGCCCATGTCGCTCGCGTCCTTGAACGCCTCGATACGGAAGGTGCGATCGGAGAGCGCCACCAGGAACGCGCCCAGGATTACGCCGCCGACCGTAGAAACGCCGAAATTAATCGCAGTGCCGGTGAAGGTCATCAGGAACATCACGCTTTCGCCCACCGGCGCGACGAAGGTCAGGCTGGCGAGCGGCGTCGGCTCGAACGGGTCGTTGCCGATAATGCCGGTGATCGCCCACGCGGCCGGAATGGTCGCGCCGAGAATCAACCCGGCGGCGACGTCGTGGCGGGAGGCGCGGAATTCCGCGTCCTTGAAGCAGAACCAGATCAGGCCGAGGGCGACCACCAGGGCGACCGCGATACGCGCGTCGGCGAGCGCGAGCCCGGTCGCGCCCGCCAGCAGGTCGGGCACGCCTTGCGCCGGGATCTTGGCCCGGGCGAGGTTGATGTTGACCGCGGCTTCGAGCGGAAGCCGGCCCGCCGCGATCAGCCCGCGCATGGTCATGTAGCCGAACACGGCGATGAACAGTGCTACCACCAGCGACTTCAGGTTACCGCCGCCGAGGCGGACCAGGGTCTTGCTGCCGCAGCCGCCGCCGAGCGTCATGCCGAAGCCGAACATCGCGCCGCCGACGATGGCGCCGAGCCAGCCGAAGTTGGGCGTGAGATAGACCGACTTGTTGAGGTTGATCAGGCCGGCCATGTGCATGGCCTGGCTGCCGAGGATGGCGACCGCGATGGCGAGCAGCCACGCCCGCATCCGGTTCCAGTTGCCCATGAACACGATGTCGGAAATCGAGCCCATGGTGCAGAAGTTGGTCCTCTGCGCCGTCGCTCCGAACACGACCCCGAGCATAAGCCCGAGGGTCGCGACCACGTATTTGACCGGAAGTTCCTCCACCGCCGCCTCCTTGCCTCAGCGCTATATGATAGGAGGATAATATATCCTCCGCGCCAAGACCAGACGGCCGTCTAGAAGGTAGCGCCCCAATTCGGTCCTCATGCTTCGACAAGCTCGGCATGAGGGGCTCGAATATCCGCATCACCCTGAGGTTGTCGAAGGGTGAGGCCGTGAAACTGAGGCACTACCGGCTAGAGGGCGCCCTCGACCGCCCGGGTCATGTCCGCCGTGGTCGCCCGGCCGCCGAGGTCGCGGGTACGGACCTTGCCCTCCTTCAGCACCCGCTCGATGGCGGCGTTGATGGCCAGAGCCGCCTCGGGACAGCCCAGGTGTTCGAGCATCATCGCCCCGGTCGCGATCATGGCGATCGGATTGGCGATGCCCTGGCCGGCGATGTCGGGGGCCGAGCCGTGCACCGGCTCGAACATGGAAGGATATTCCTTCTCCGGGTTGATGTTGCCGGCGGGCGCGAGGCCGATCGAGCCGGCAATGGCGGCGCCCAGATCGGAAAGGATGTCGCCGAACAGGTTGCTCGCCACCACCACATCGAAGATGTCCGGCTTCTGCACGAAATGCGCGGCGAGGATGTCGATGTGGAACTGCGCCGTCCGGACGTCGGGATAGCGCGCGGCGTTGGCGGCGAAGCGCTCGTCCCAGTAGGGCATGGTGACCGCGATCCCGTTCGACTTGGTCGCCGAGGTGACGTGGCCCCGGCGCTTGCGCGCCAGATCGAACGCGTAGCGCTGCACCCGGTCGACGCCCTTGCGGGTGAAGATGCTTTCCTGGATCACGAACTCGTCGTCGGTGCCGCCGTAGGCGCGCCCGCCGATCGAGGAATATTCGCCCTCGTTGTTCTCGCGCACGATGACGAAGTCGATGTCCTTGGCGGTGCGGCCTTCGAGCGGCGTGCGGATGCCCGGCAGCAGCCGTGTCGGGCGCAGGTTCACGTATTGGCGCAGCTCGCGCCGGAGCGGGATCAGGAGCCCCCACAGGGAGACGTGATCCGGCACGCCCGGCCAGCCGACCGCACCGAGCAGGATGGCGTCGAACCCGCGCACCTGAGCGATGCCGTCCTCGGGCATCATGCGCCCGTGGCGGGCGTAATGCGCGCAGCTCCAGGGGAAGTCCTTCCACTCGAACGACACGCCGAAGCGCTTGCCGGCCGCCTCCAGCACCCGCACCGCCGCCGGAATCACTTCGGCGCCGATGCCGTCGCCGGGGATGAGCGCGACGCGGTATCTGCGTAGGTTCGCGGTCATGGTTGCCTCCTGATGGATGAGAGGGTCGGAACCATAGGATGGACGCCGCTTTCCAAGCAAGGCGGGGCTTCCATTCAGGACAGGCGCGCCTTCGATGGTGTAATTTGGCCGATATGCTGGCATCGTACCTATTCATCGTCATGAGCGTCGTCGGACTGGGTGGATTTTGCCCGGTGCCGCGCGCGCCTCTCGGCGTACGCCTCGCCTTCGGCTGGAGCGCACTGACGATCCTGCTGGTCCTCGGCGCGGCACTTCTCGCCTTGCCGCTGCGGGCGACCTCGCTCGCCATCGCCGCGCTGGCCGCGATCGGACTGGTCGCGCGGGCGCGCCACGTTTTTCAACGGGAGGATTGGAAACATCCGGCGACCGCGCTCGGCCTGCTCGCCGCCGCCGTCATCGCCGTCGGTCCCGGCGCTTACATCCCGGTCTCGTGGGACGAGTTTTCCCATTGGATGCTCGCCACCCGCCAGTTTGTCGTGGCCGACCGCCTTGTCCAGAAAGGCATAGAGCTCCACGTTTCAGGCTACACCCACGGTTGGCCCTTGCTGATGGCCTATCCGCAGGCGTTGTTCGCCGGATATGACGAGGGCCGCGCGTATCCCGCGATCGTCATCCTGCATATCGCCGTGCTGGCCCTCGCGTTCGATTTCGCCTCGCGTCTCGCCCTGAACAGGGGCCTGGCAGAGCGCGAGGCGACGGTCGTCGCGTGGACCGCGCTCGTCGTACTTCTCTCGGCCGAGGCGATGTGGGTACTGTTCCCGACGCTGCTGTGGATCGAAAAGCCGCAAATTTATTCGTATGTCGCCGTATTCGTTCTTGCGGCTTGGACCGTCCAAGCGCCCGATGCGGAAACCCTGCGCTGGGGAACGATCGCCGGTTCCGCGCTGGCCGCGTCCTATCTTTTCAAGGTTGCCGCGATAACCCTCGTGCCCGCCTTGTTGATCGCGCCGCTGTTCCTCCTTGCGCGTCGCCCTCCGAGAGCGGCGCTGCTCACGGCGTTGACGCTGTTTCTGCCGCTCCTCGTCGCTTCGGTGTGGTGGGCGCGCGAATTCCCTTCCCTGGGAAGCTGCCTGACGAACCCGTTTCTGATTCTGATGAATATGTATCAGGAACACGAGGGCGCGCGAGAGGTCGCCTACAAATTGGCCCGTTTATTGGCCGATTATTTCGCCGGCTATAAGCCCGTCGTTTCCCTTGCCGCGGTGGCCGGGCTGGCGGCGGGACTCCGGCGGCCCGATCAACGGCCTTTGGTTTTCATGTGCGCGATCTTTCTGATCTTCTATCTTTTCTCCCTCTATCTCTCGTATGCCGCCTGTTTCACGGGATTTGAACGTCAAACCCTCCTGTCGTACGAACGTTACGGCCGGGTGATTTTACGTGTGATCCATACCCTCGGATTGCTGCTTCTGGTCGTCGAGGCGCTTGTTCGGATTCACGATCGGTTCCGCGTGGACCCGTCCGAACGCCGCATGCGGGTCGCCGGCGCCCTTGTTCTCGCCGCGTTTCTCGCCTGGCAGGGAGCGAAATCCCATGCGGGCCTGCGCGAGATGGCGTTGCGTCAAACCGGCAACGATCGGGACGAGACCGTAAAAATGATCGCGCGCGGCGTCGCGCAGGTGAAATCCTGGATTGGGCCCCGAACCGACGGCGCGTTGCCCCTCGTCATGATCGTCACCCAGGGCGGCAACGGCTTCGAACCCATGATCGCCAGATATCACACCCTCGAAACCCTGCGCGGCGGTCCGATCCGTCGTTTCGGAGTCCAAGATGGTTACAGCTTCGGCGCGTCGCGCGCGAACGTTTGGATGGCCGTCGCGCCGCCCGAACGCATTCGGTCGCTGGCCGAACAAGCGACCGTTTTGTGGCTGGTCAAGCTCGACGATTACGCGCGCGACGCCCTGGCGCCCATTCTCGCGGCCTGTCCCGGAGGACCGTTCGTCATGCGCACCGGCACCACCTGGGGCTGCCCGCCGCGGCGCTGAAGCATGACCCGCTGGTTCGCCCTCCCCGCGTTCCTGCTCGCCGCGCTGCCGTTCGCGCTCGCCTGGTTCCTCGCCGGTCGGCCGGTTGCGATCCCCGACGGCGCCGGCGACGCGATCCCGTGCGTGTCCTACACGCCGTTTCGCGGTTCCGAGACGCCGTTCGAGGAGAGCTTCGTCGCCAGGCCCGAGCGGATCGAAGAGGATCTCGCCCGGCTCGCCGGCGAAGGCATCCGGTGCGTGCGCACCTACGCCGTCGATCAGGGCCTCGATCGGGTGCCGGAGATCGCCGCCCGCCACGGCATCCGCGTGCTGCTCGGCGCCTGGATCGGGCGCGAAGCCGCCAAGAACCGGGTTCAGCTCGAAGCCGTCGTCCGCGTCGCCAACGCGCACCCCGCGACCGTGCGCGCGGTGATCGTCGGCAACGAAGTGCTGCTCCGGCGCGAACGCACGGCGGACGATCTCGCCCGCGATCTCGCCTGGGTGCGCGCGCGCACGACCGTGCCGCTCACCTACGCCGACGTGTGGGAATTCTGGCTGCAAAACCCCCAACTCGCCCAAGCGGTCGATTTCGTCACCGTGCACGTCCTGCCCTATTGGGAGGACGAGCCGATCGCCAACCGCGACGCGGCGCCGTACACGGTCGCGACCTGGCGCCGGATGCGCGAAATCTTTCCCGGAAAGCCCGTGTTCCTGGGCGAGACCGGCTGGCCGAGCGCGGGCCGCATGCGCGAAGGCGCCCGGCCGGGACGGATCGAACAGGCCCGGTACCTGCGCGAGTTCTCGCAACTCGCCGCCCGGGAATCCGGGCTCGACTTCAATTTGATCGAAGCGTTCGACCAGCCGTGGAAGCGCGCCTCGGAAGGAACCGTCGGCGGCCATTGGGGCATCTTTGATGAGGCCCGCCGTCCCAAGTTTTCCTGGACCGGTCCCATCGCCGCGGTGCCCCACTGGCGGCGGGCGCTGGCCGCGACCGAGGTCGCCGCTCTCGCCCTATTTGCGTTCGCGTTCGGCCCCGCGCTGTCGGTCGCGCGCTGGCTCGCGCTCGGGGTTTTCGCCCATGGCGCGGCGGCCATATCCGTGGCCCAGGCCGAGTTCCTGATCGCCGCGAGCCGGGGACCGCTCGAATGGGCGACGGGCGCGCTCGGCATCGGCCTCGGCCTCGCCCTCGCGGCGCTGATCGCGGTCGCTCTCGCGCGCGGCTTAAACCCCCGGCCGATACCGCCGATGAGCACGGCGATCGCCTGGCTCGCGAGACCGAGGATCGCGTCCCTGAACCGGGATATGACGTATGCCCTGATCCGGTCCGCGTTCGTGGTCGCGGCCGTGGTTCACACCCTGGGTCTTCTGTTCGACGGGCGCTACCGGGGGTTCCCGGTCGCGGGATACCTGATTCCGGCGGCGGTGTTCGCGGGCATGGCCTGGCTCGGCGCGCGCCGCGACGCCGCCCATGACGCCGTGCGCGATCCGCAAGGGTGGGCGCTGGCCTGGGTCCTGGCGACCGGAGGGGTCGCGGTCGCGATTCTCGAGGGCGGATCGAACCACCAAGCCCTGATGTGGGCGCTGACCGCCCTGCTGCTGGCCGCCCCGTGGCTTAATCTTCGCCTTGCGCCATGGACGCGAGCAGCCCGAGCGTGACCGCGACCGCCCCGAGCCCGACGTTGTAGAGGGCAAGCGCGAAACCGCCCAACGCCAACGCCGCCCGGATAGCCGCCCAGCGCCATTTTTGGCCGATCAACGCATAAAGGCCCGCTGCCGCCCCGAACCCGCCCAGGATTCCGAAGTGGAACAGGGCGATCAGCCCCTGGCGGAGGCCGCACCCCCAGGTCCCGGCCGCCGCCCCGAGACAGGCCCGGCCGATGGCCTCGGGCTCGATGGCGGCGAAGCGAATCGCCCAACCCACCCCCAGGCCGACGCCCGTCCAACCGAGACCCCCCAGCAGGCGGCGGGCGCGCCGTCCTCTACCCGCCAGGGGTTGCGTGTCGGAAAGTTCGGACATGGCCGCCCTCTGCCTCCGTCTACCAACCGTCCCCGACCCCCGCGATTGGGGGCGGGAAGCCATGCGGGGGACGCAATTGCTTTTTGAATGGTAAAGCCTATATTGCGCGCCGACCACGTTCCCTTTCGCACCGTTCAAAGGCCATGATCAAGTTCGCGCGCGGGCTGGCGGCATGCGGCACCCTGCTGCTCTCGGCGGGAATCGCCATGGCCCAATCGCCGTCCGGCGCGCCCGAAACGCCGCCGGCGGCCCAGGCGCCCGCGGCGCAAACCCCGACTCCGACGCCCCAGCTTCCGGCGGCCCAACCTCCGGCGCGTCCGGCCGCCCAACCGAAGCGCGCGGCCGCCGAGCCGCGCATCACCGCCGCTTCGCCCGAATGCGCCTGGAGCGGACGGCGCATCCTGAGCCTTCTCGTTCGCGACGACATCGATACCGCGGAAAAGCACCGCCGCTTCTACGAGCAGTTCGGCTGTCCGACCGCCCACATCGGCATGGCGCTCCGCTGCGTGATCCGTTCCGACCTGCCGCCGGCACCCACCCAGGGCAACGTCCAACAGGGCCAGGCCCATGCCAAGGCGCTGGCCGAGCGGGTCGAGCAGTGCTGGGACAAGCCGTCGATGAACTACCTCAACCGCTGAATTGCGCCCGCGACGTCACAAACCGGTCACGAAACCGCCCCAATCGCCGATCACCCTAGGCCTCCGACGCCATCCGAAACGCCCGCCGCCATGAACGCCCCCGCCAACACCTCCCCCAAGGCCGCCTGGATCGGCATCGTCGCCGCGCTGGTGGCGACCGGATTCGTGCACGCCGCCGTCTGGGTCTGGACCTACCGCACGGTGGTGCCGCCCGACGCCGGGCACGTGATCGAATCGCTTTCCTTCAACATCGACATCCGCAAGAAGAACCCGTCGGCGCGCGAGAGCGAGCGCCGCATCGAAGAGATCGAGGAGCGGATCGAGCGCATCGCCGACGTCACCCAGGGCATCCGTACCTACTCGGTCCTGGCCGAATTGGCCCACGTGCCCGAGATCGCCGCGCGTCACGACCTCAACGTCACCCTCGGCGCGTGGATCGGCAAGGACGAGGCCCGCAACCGCCACGAGATCGACGGCGCCGTCGAGTTGGCCGCCCGCTATCGCAACGTGCGCTCGATCGTGGTCGGCAACGAAACCATCCTCCGCCAGGAGCGCACGGTCGACGAATTGATCGGCCACCTGCGCGAAGTGCGCAGGCGCGTCCACGTGCCGGTGACCACCGGCGAAACCTGGGACATCTGGATCGCGCATCCCGAACTGGTCAAGGAAGTCGACTACATCGCCGCCCATATCCTGCCCTACTGGGAAGAGAAGTCGGCGGCGATCACGCTCCGTTACGCCTTCGACCGCTACGAGGACCTGAAGCGCGCCTACCCCGGCAAGCGCATCGTCATCGCCGAATTCGGCTGGCCGAGCCGCGGTTACAACCGCAACGACGCTTCGCCCCATCTGATGAGCCAGGCGGAAATCATCCGCGGTTTCATCGCCGAGGCGCACCAGCGCGGCATCTTCTACAACATCATCGAAGCCTTCGATCAGCCCTGGAAGACGGCGGAAGGCAGCGTCGGTCCGTACTGGGGCCTGTTCACCGACAAGGGCCAGCCCAAGTTCAGGATGGTCGGCCGCATCGCCTTCAAGGAGCATCGTGTGCTCGGCGCCGCGGCATTGGTTCTCGGCGCCGGGTTGACCGTGTTCGGCCTGTGGCGCCGCCGCCCCACCTTCGGCCACGCGCTGGCTTACGCCGCCGCCGCCCAGGCCATGGGCGCGGGGCTGGCGCTCGCCGCCGCCTATCCCTTCACCCATTACCTCCATTTCGGCGCCTGGGTGATGTGGATCATGGGCTTCGGCCTGATGATCCCGCTGGTGATCATCACGCTGGCCAAGGTGCACGAGATGGCCGAAGTGATGCTCGGCCGCGCGCCCCGGCGCCTGATCCCGAACGAGGGGCTGAAGGCGCGCGCGCCGCTCCCGATGGTGTCGATCCACATTCCCGCCTACCGCGAACAGCCGGGGCTGGTGAAGCAGACGCTCGACGCCGTCGCGGCGCTCGACTACCCGAGCTTCGAGGCGGTGGTCGTCGTCAACAACACGCCCGAGGAATTCTACTGGAAGCCGATCGAGGAGCATTGCCGCGCGCTGGGCGCCCGCTTCAAGTTCGTCAACGTGCTCGGCCTCAAGGGCTTCAAGGCGGGCGCGCTCAACCTCGCGCTCGAACACACCGCGCCGGAAGCGTCGATCATCGCGGTGATCGACGCCGACTACGTCGTCGATCCCGATTGGCTCAAGAACCTGGCGCCGGCGTTCGAAGATCCGGCGGTCGGCCTGGTCCAGGCGCCGCAGGACCACCGCGACGGCGACGCCTCGCGGCTGAAGTCGGTGATGAACAGCGAGTACGCCGGCTTCTTCGACATCGGCATGATCCAGCGCAACGAGGACGATGCCATCGTCCAGCATGGCACCATGTGCCTGGTGCGCCGCACGGCGCTGGCCGAGGCCGGCGGCTGGTCGAGCGACACCATCGTCGAGGACACCGAGCTGGGCCTGCGCCTCTACGAAGCGGGCTACACCGCCCTTTACACCAACCGCCGCTACGGCTTCGGCGTGCTGCCCGACACCTTCCAGGCGTACAAGACCCAGCGCGAACGCTGGGCCTACGGCGCGATCCAGATCATCCGCAAGCACTGGCGCCACATGCTGCCGGGCGCGCGCACCCTGAGGCCGGAGCAGAAGCGCGAATTCGTCGCCGGCTGGGCGTTCTGGCTGTCGGATGCCCTCGGCGCCGTCGCCTCGATTCTGAACCTCCTTTGGGTGCCGGCGATCCTGTTCGTCGGGGTTCTGATCCCGACGGTGGCGTTGACGCTGCCGATCCTGACCGCGTTCATCGTCAACCTGGTCCATTGCGCGTTGCTCTACCGCACGCGGGTCAAGGTCCCGTTCGCCAAGATCGCCGGCGCCGCGCTGGCCGCCATGAGCCTGCAGCTCACGGTCGCGGGCGCGGTGATGAACGGCCTGGTGCGCGACAACCTGCCGTTCAAGCGCACCGACAAGGGCGGCAACGCCAAGCGCAAGGCGGCTGAAAACCCGGTTCGGCGCGAGAGCGCGCTCGGCCTTCTCCTCCTCGCCGCCGCCGCCGCGCTGTATGCCACCAACGAGTTCCGGGTGACGGAGATCGACGTATTCGCGTTCGCGCTCCTGATCCAGAGCCTGCCGTTCCTGTCGGCGATGGTCATGGCCGGGATCGAGGCGTGGGACGCGCGCGAACGGGCCAAGCCCCTGCCGATGCCGCCCGCGGTCCCGGCGCAACCGCCGACGCCGCAACCGTCGGCCCCGACGCCGGTCTATCCGCTCGCCGCCGAGTAAAGGCCCGCATTCGGCGCGCTTTGCGGCGCGTACCGGATGGTTTATCTTTTCGAGCGGTCACCTGCCCCCGATCGCGCGAACCCTCCGGAGCCGACGTCCGTCATGCCGACCGAACGCACCCTCGAGCCGCTGTTCGCCGTCGGCGTCCAGTTCAGCGAAATCCCGGACGCGGAAACCTTGAACGCCGAACTCAAGGAAGAGATCGCGCGCATCCGCGGCACCGTGCCCAACAGCCTGCCCCAGGGATGGAGCTGCAGCGTCTACACCACCATCCACAGCAACATGAACGTGTTCGACCTGCCGCCGTTCCAGAAACTGCGCCGGCACATCGTCGCCGAGGCCAACGCCTTTGCCGGCGGCTACGGCTTCAACGTCGAGCGCCATCCGCTCAAGATCAACGAATGCTGGGTCAACGTCTACGGTCAGGGCGACGCCCAGGAAGTGCATCTTCACCGCAACTCGGTCATCAGCGGCATCTATTACGTCGCCGCCCCGCCCGGCAGCGGCGAGCTGCTGTTTCACTCGCCCCTGCTCGAGATGCTCGAGCCGCCGACGGTCCACGGCAACGTCTTCAACGCGCCGATCCGCAACGTGACGCCGAAGCCGGGCACGATGATTATGTTCCGCAGCTCGCTCCGCCACAGCGTCAAGCCGACCAAGGGCCAGGAACAGCGGATCAGCGTCGCGTTCAATATCACCATGTGACGCATCGGAGCGGCCGATGCGTGCGCGATCGGGTGCGTTCGCCGCCTATTTGATCGCGAGGACCACCGGCTTCACTTCACCGGTCTGTAAATCGAAGGTCGAGCGGCCGGTGTAATTGATGTGCCGGCCGTAGGTGTGGAGCGAGACGGTGACCTTGTCGTTGTCGTTCCAAACCGAGTGAATCCCCTTGGCGCGCAGGCAGATCACGTCGCCTTCGCCCGCCAGGACCGTGCACCGTTCGACCAGTTTCGCCCGATCGGGCTTGGAGCGGTCGTCGAGCCGGTTGTACTTGACGTTGCGTTCGACCCCGTCGACCCCCACCACCACCGCCCAGGTGCCGTGGTCGTGGGCCACGAAGCCGTCGTGGGGCGCCCAGGCGATGGCGAACACCGCGAGGTCGTGGTCGGGTTCCTCGTGCAGCAGATGCACGCCGAAACCCTGCTTGGAATCGGTTTCGTAGTGCGAAGGCTTGAGCCACGACTTTTTCTCGGCGGCGAATTTCTTCGCCAACGGCGCGACCCGGCCGAGAATTTCGTTTTCGTCCTCGGTCGCGGCCGCGATCGCGCGGAGATCGGTCACGTAGCGCGCCAGGTCGTACATCGAGCCCTCCATGATCGGCCGGCGATTTTCCCGCATCGGGGGTTCGGAGTCTACTCCCCGAGCGGCGGGCCGCCGAACAGACGCACCGCGTTTTCCCAGGCGATCTTCTTGGCGACCGCGGGCGGCAGCCGTTCGAGATAGCGCCGGTGTTCCCCGATCAATTCGCCGTAGGAACTCCAGCGCGAGGTGACGTAGGTGTCGCTACCGACCATAAAACGGTCGGCGTGGCGCACCAGCAGGTCGCGCCATTCCGGGTCGATGCCCGACCCGCCGGCGATGGCGCCGGCGCGGAACGAAAGTTCGGTCCATAGCTGCTTGTGCGCGTCGAGCAGGCGGCCGACGCCCGACGGCGGCTCGCTCATGCCGGCGTGACCCCATAGCACCTTGACCTCCGGTTCCATCGCGAAGATCGCCTCGACCACCTTGGCGTCGGTATGGACATAGACGTAGAGGCCGAGTTCTCGCGCGCGCGCGATCACCCGGCGCACGACCGGGGTCTGGGCGTCCGCGACGCTCCACAAATGGAATTCGCCGATGCCCTTGTAGACGCCGCTTTTCAGTCGCTCGTCCATGTAGGCGATGACCTGGTTTTCACGGTGCCAGGTCGAATTGTTGACGCCCTCGTAATAAGGCCGGAGCACCGGCACGAATACCGCCGGATCGGCCGCGCGCAATTTCAGCGTGCCGTCGTCGGGCGAAGACGACACCAGCGCGCGCCCGACTCCGGCGTCACGCAGCTTTTTCGCGATCGCCGCGGTATCGTAAGTGCCCCACGCGTCGCGGCTGTAGTGGACGTGAACGTCGTAGATCGGCAGTTGCGCCTGGGCGCGCGCGTTCGGCGACGTGAGCGCGACGCAAACGGCGATCAGCAGTCCGAGTCCTTTCATGGGAGCCTCCCTCCGCCCGTCGGCGGGACGGGTCATTTATACGCGATTTCCCCGGCGACGGCTTGCGGCTTTCGCGGAAGAATTCTAGGCTCCCGGCCATGAGCGAAAAGATGCTCGACGTGCGCGTGTGGCGGGGGGGCGACGCTGGCGCGTTCCAGGCGTTCTCCGTCCCCCGGCGGGCCAACCAGACGGTTCTCGACGTCGTTTTCTGGATTCAGCGCCATCTCGATCCCACGCTCGCGTTTCGCTACGCGTGCCGGGTCGGCATGTGCGGAAGCTGCGCCATGACCGTCAACGGCAAGCCGCGCTGGACCTGCCGCACCCACGTGGCGCGGGTGGCGGACGAGGCCGGCCTGACCGTCGCGCCGCTGCGCAACCTGCCCGTGATCAAGGACCTGGCCGCCGATCTCGCGCCCTTCTTTGCCAAGTGGGCGAAAGCCGAAGGCAAGTTCGTGCCGAGGGCCGATCTCGGCGCCGATTTCGCCCGGGTGCCGCCGGGATCGCGCCGACGCCAGGCCGCCGACGCCGGAATCGAATGCATCGGCTGCGCCGTCTGTTATTCCGCGTGCGACGTGGTCGCGTGGAACCCGGACTACCTCGGCCCCGCCGCCCTCAACCGCGCCTGGACGCTGGTCAACGACGCGCGTGACGGATCGCCGACGCGGCTCGGGTCAATCGCGGGCGACGCCGGTTGCCACGCCTGCCACGGCCAGGAAGGCTGCCGCCGCCATTGCCCGAAGCACCTCGACCCCACCGGGTCGATCGCGGGCCTGAAGCGCATGAGCGCGCTCGCCGCGCTGAAGGGCGAGATGTGACCGCGCGGATCGAGTCCCTGCTCTGGCTCGCCCAGCGCGCGTCGGCCGCCGTGCTGGCGGTCTGCGTCGCCGTTCATCTCGGCACCATGATTTATGCCATGCGGGGCGGGCTGACCGCGGCCGAAATCCTCGGGCGCGTGCGCGGTTCCGCCGCCTGGGAAGTGTTCTATTGGGTGTTCGCGCTCGCGGTCGCGGTGCACGCGCCGCTCGGGCTCCGCGCGATCCTGCGCGAATGGGCCGGCTGGCGCGGGGCTTCGCTCGAAGCCGCGACGACGGCGGCGGCGCTCGCGCTCGCGGCGTTCGGCATCCGCGCGGTGGAGGGTCTGGTCGGATGACCCGCCTTCGCCAAGGCTTCGGCGGGCAAGTCGGCTCGCGGCCTGCTTGGCCGAGCCGCGCGCATCCCGGCTGGATCGCGTTCCTGCTCCATCGTCTGTCGGGGCTCGCGCTCGCGCTCTTCCTTCCGCTGCACTTCTGGGCGCTCGGCCGGATCCGGGAAAGCGAGGCCGCCCTCGATTCCGTGTTGGCCTGGTCGGAACACCCGTGGGTCAAGCTGGCCGAGACCGCCCTCGTGGTCGCGCTGGCCCTTCACCTGGCCGGGGGAGTTCGCCTGCTGCTGGTCGAGTTCGCTCTCTGGCGCGGCCGCCAGGAGGCCGCGATCGCGGGCGCGTTCGGTTTCGCGCTGGCCGCCGGGCTTCTGTTTTTGCTCAACGCGGCGGGTTGAACGCCCCCGCATCCGGCCGCATAATGCGAAAAAACCATCGTCCATTCAGGGAGGAACCATCCATGAACATTCGTATCATCTGCGCCGCCGCCGCGGCGTTTCTGCTCGCCCAGCCGGCGGGGGCGGCGGAACTGAAGGAATTCCGCGTCGCCAAACAGTTCGGCATCAGCTACCTGCCGCTGATCGTGATGGAAAAGCAGCAACTCTTCGAAAAGCACGCCAAGGCCCAAGGCCTCGGCGACACCAAGATTATCTGGCTTCAGCTCGCTTCCGGGGCGCCGATGAACGACGCTCTGCTGTCCGGCAACCTGGAAATCGCCGCCGGCGGCCAGGGCCCGTTCATCACCCTCTGGGGCAAGACCAAGGGCAATCTCAACGTCAAGGGGCTCTCGGCGCTTAACTCGATGCCGCTTTATCTCAACACCATCAACCCGGCGGTCAAGACCCTCAAGGACTTCACCGACAAGGACCGGATCGCCTTGCCCGCGGTCAAGGTGTCCTATCAGGCGGTGACGCTGATGATGGCGGCGGAAAAGGCGTTCGGGGCCGGCAAGCACAATGCCCTCGACCACCTGACCGTCTCCATGTCGCATCCCGACGGCCACAACGCCCTGATGTCGGGCAAAAGCGAGATCACCGCCCACTTCACCTCGGCGCCGTTCATGTACCAGCAGCTCGAGAATCCCAAGGTTCGCCGCGTGCTCTCCTCCTACGAGGCGGCGGGCGGCCCCGCCACCTTCAACATACTGTGGGCGACCAGCAAGTTCCGCGATCAGAACCCCAAGACCTACAAGGCGTTCATGGCCGCGCTCGATGACGCGATGACGTTCATCAACGCCGACAAAACCGGCGCCGCCAAGCTGTGGATCGAGTTCGAGAAATCCAAGCTCAGCCAGGCCTTCGTCGAGAAAATCCTGAAGGACCCGGAAAACGTGTTCACCACCACGCCGCAAAGCATCATGACCTACGCCACCTTCATGCATAAGGTCGGCTCGATTAAGGAAAAGCCGGCCAAGTGGAGCGACATGTTCTTCCCCGAGATCCACGGCAAGCCGGGAAGCTGAGGTGACCGCAGTCGAGACTTCTCCCGGCGCGGCGGCCGTCGCGCCGGGAGGCGCGCCGCGTTCCGACACCGCGCCGGGAGGCGCGCCCCTGCTCGACGTCGACGGGGTCACGCTCCAGTACAAGACCCTCGAACATCTGGTGACCGCGACCTGGCGGGTGGGCTTTCACGTTTATCCCGCCGACCGCTTCGTCGTGCTCGGCCCCTCGGGCTGCGGCAAGTCGACGCTGCTCAAGGGTATCGCCGGCTTCATGCGCCCGGTCGAGGGCGCGATCCGGCTGCGCGGCCGGACCGTCGAGCGTCCCGGGCCCGACCGCATGATGGTGTTCCAGGAATTCGACCAGTTGCTGCCGTGGAAGACGGTCGAGCAGAACGTCCTGTTCCCGATGCGGGTCAGCGGCCGGTTCCCGCGCGCCGAACTGCGCGAACGGGCGCGCGCGGCCATCGACAAGGTCAATCTCACCAAGTTCCGCGACGTCTACCCGCACATGCTGTCGGGCGGCATGAAGCAGCGCGTCGCCATCGCGCGCGCCATGGCGATGGAACCCGACATCCTGCTCATGGACGAACCGTTCGCCGCCCTCGACGCGTTGACCCGGCGCAAGATGCAGGAGGAATTGCTCCAGCTCTGGGACGACGTCCGCTTCACCGTGCTGTTCGTCACCCATTCGATCGAGGAAGCCATCATCGTCGGTTCGCGCATCCTGGTGCTGTCGCCGCACCCGGGCCGGGTCAAGGCCGAACTCAACGCCCACGCCCTCGGCCACGATCATCAGGGCGGATCGGAATTCCAGGTGCTGCATCAGCGCATCCACGACATGCTGTTCGCCGACCGGATCGAAGAAGAAGAGCAAGCCCATGCCTGAGCCGCGCCCCGTTCCTCCGGTCCGGCCCGAGTTCGAGACCGCGCTCGAGGCCGATTCGTCGATCGGCGCGGTCGAGCGCCCGCTGTCCGTGTGGGAGCGGATCACCAACGTCACCGCTTTCCGCCGCGCCGCGATCCTGGTGGCGATCGCGCTGGCGTGGGAACTCTACGCCCGCTGGGTCAACAACCCGCTCATGTACCCGACGTTTTCCGAAACGGTCGGGGCGCTGTGGGAATCGACCGTCAATGGGCCGCTGCTCGACCGGGTGTGGACCTCGATCCGCGTCCTGCTCATGGGCTACGCCGCCGGAATCGGGCTCGCCGCCGTGTTCACCTCGCTCGCGGTTTCGACCCGGGTCGGCACCGACCTGCTCGCCACGCTGACCGCCATGTTCAACCCGCTGCCGGCGATCGCGCTGCTGCCGCTGGCGCTGCTCTGGTTCGGGCTCGGCACCCCGAGCCTGGTCTTCGTCATCATCCACTCGGTGCTGTGGGCGGCGGCCCTCAACACCCACACCGGTTTTCTCGCCGTGTCCGAGACCCAGCGCATGGCCGGCCAGAACTACGGTCTTAAGGGGGTGCGCTACGTCGCCCTGATCCTGATTCCCGCCGCCTTTCCCTCGATCCTCGCCGGGCTTAAGATCGGCTGGGCCTTCGCTTGGCGCACCCTGATCGCGGCCGAAATGGTGTTCGGCGTCTCGGCGCGCGAAGGCGGGCTCGGCTGGTTCATCTTCGAGAACCGCAACATGCTGGAAACCGCCGCCGTCTTCGCCGGTCTGACCGCCGTGATCGTCATCGGCCTGGTGGTCGAGGGCGTCGTGTTCCGCACCATCGAGGCCCGCACCGTGCGCCGCTGGGGCATGCAGCGATGACTTTCCGCCCCGATCTCGCCCAAGTCGAGGACGCCGCCCGGCTGCTCTATATCCGCGCGCTGAAGCTTTTGCCCGACGACATCAAGGAGGGCTTCCGCCGTCTCGACGCGGCCGAACGCGATCCGACCGCCAAGACCGTGCTCGCCACCATGACCGAAAACATCGCGGTCGCGGAAAAGAACGACAACCTGCTGTGCCAGGATACCGGCATTCCCATCTACAACGTGGTCATCGGCACGGGCGTCGAACTGGACGGCGCGGCGCTCAAGGCGGCGATCCGCAACGGCGTCGCGCGCGCGACCCGCGAGCATCCCTTGCGCTCGTCGGTCGTCCATCCGCTCACCCGCGTCAACGAGCACACCAGCTGCGGGCCGGGCGTGCCGGTGATCAACCTCGATTTCAGCGAGCGCGCCGACGAATTGCGCCTGGAAATGATCCCCAAGGGTTCCGGCTCCGAGAACGGCTCGTTTCTCCGCATGTGCGTGCCGGCGGAAGGCATCGACGGCATCAAGACCTTCGTCATCGACAAGGTGATGGAAGCGGGCGGCAAGGTATGCCCGCCGACCATCGTCGGGGTCGGGGTCGGCGGTACCTCGGACCTTTGCGTGCACCTCGCCAAGGTGGCGGCGACCCGCGCGCTCGGCACCCGTTGCCCCGACCCGGAGGGCGCCAAGCTCGAAACCCTGCTCTCAAATGCCGTCAATTCCCTCGGCATCGGCCCGCAGGGCCTGGGCGGCGATTCGACCGCGTTCGCGGTGCACGTGGAACTGGCCGCGACCCACATCACCATGAACCCGGTCGCGGTCAACATCCAATGCCACTCGGCCAGGCGCGCCGTCGCCACCTTCACGCCCAAGGGCGTCGCGTTCGGAACTTAAGATGGCCCACCACGACTTCACCATGCCGATCACCGAGACTCAGGCGCGCGCCCTTCGCGCCGGCGACACGGTGACCCTCAACGGCACGCTCTACGGCATCCGTGACGCGACCCAGATCCACATGTTCGACCGCGGGCGCAAGACGCGCTTCGACCTCAACGGCCACGCGGTGATCCACACCGCGCCCAACGTGCGCAAGCTGCCGTCGTTCCCCGACAACGCGCCCAGGTACGCGCCGGTCTGCGTCGGCACCACCACCAGCGCGCGCATGGAGCGCTTCACGCGGCCCCTGATGGCGCAATACGGGGTCCGCCTGATCATCGGCAAGGGCGGGCTGGGGACGGAGACGCTCGCCGCCTTCGCCGAGATGGGCGGCGCCTATCTCGCGGTGATCGGCGGGGCGGCGGCGCTGGAGACCACCTGGATCGAGGAAATCGAGGACGTGGACCTGGACGACCTCAACCCGGAATCCCTGTGGAAGTTCCGGGTCAAGGGGTTCGGCCCGCTGCTGGTGGGGATGGATGCGCATCGCGGCAGCTTGTACGCGCAGGTCGCGGACGAAGCCCAACGCCGCCGCGCGGCCGCGCTGGCCAAGGCGGGGGTCGCGGCCAAGGCTTCGTAACCGTCACCCATGCACCGTCATACGACCGACATCCTGATCCTCGGCTCGGGCGGCGCCGGCCTGATGGCCGCGCTGCACGCGAGCGAGGCCGAGCCGACCGCCAGGATCACCGTCGCGGTCAAGGGCCTGCTCGGCAAATGCGGCTGCACCCGCATGGTCCAGGGCGGCTACAACGTGGCGCTGGCCGAGGGCGATTCCGCCGAGCGGCATTTCATGGATACCCTCGAGGGCGGCAAGTGGATCAACGACCAGGACCTCGCCTGGCTGCTGGTGACCGGCGCGCAACGCTGCATCCGCGAGCTGGAAAACAAGTACGGCTGCTTCTTCGACCGCAACCCGGACGGCACCGTGCACCAGAAGGCGTTCGCGGGCCAGACCTTCGACCGCACCGTGCACAAGGGCGACCTGACCGGGATCGAGATCGTCAACCGCCTCGCCGAACAGGTGTGGGCGCGCGGCATCGCGCGGCTGGAGGAACACCGCGCGCTGGCCCTGATCCCGGCTGCGGGCGGCGGCGCGCTCGCGGGCGTGCTGTTCGCCGACATGCGCACGGGCGAATTCGCGTTCGTCGCGGCGAAGCGGGTCCTGCTCGCGACCGGCGGCGGGCCGACCATGTACCGCTACCACACGCCGTCGGGCGACAAATCCTGCGACGGCATGGCGATGGCGCTGCGCGCCGGGCTCGCGCTCCGCGACATGGAAATGGTGCAGTTCCACCCGACCGGGCTGCTCGCCGGACCGGAAACGCGCATGACCGGCACCGTGCTGGAGGAAGGCCTGCGCGGCGCGGGCGGCTACCTGCTCGACCGCGAGGGCCAAAGGTTCATGGCCGAATATGACGCCAAGCTCGAGCGCGCGACCCGCGACATCGTCAGCCGCGCCATGTTCGATGTGATCCGGAAGGGCCGCGCCACGCCCTTGGGCGGCCTCTACATCGAAATGAAGCACCTCGGCCCCGACAAGGTGCGGCGCCAGTTCAAGGGCATGGTCGAGCGCTGCGCCGATTGCGGCTTCGACCTGGCGGGCGGCCGGGTCGAGGTGATCCCGACCGCGCACTACATGATGGGCGGCGTGCGCTTCGGCCCTGATTGCCGCACCGCGCTCGCCGGCCTCTACGCCGCGGGCGAGGACACGGGCGGCGTGCACGGTGCCAACCGGCTCGGCGGCAACGGCGTCGCCAACTCGACCGTGTTCGGCGGCATCGCCGGGGCGAGCATGGCCGAGGGCCTCGGGCGCGACGCTCTCCGCGCCCCGGACGAAGGCGCGATCGAAGCGGCTGTCGCCCAGGCGTCCGCGCCGTTCGCCCGAACGCCCGGCGATCTCGGCGCCATCCGCGAGCGGCTCTATGGCGTCATGTGGGACGACGCCGGGATCATGCGCGACGAGGTGGGTCTGACGCGCGCCGAGGGGGCGCTCGCCGCCCTCGACCGGGAGTTGGACGGCGCCGGGGTCGCGGGCGGGCGGGCATTCAACCTCGCCTGGCACGCGTGGCTCGACCTCAAGAACCTGATCCTAGTCAGCCGGACCATCGTCGCGGCGGCGCGCGCGCGCGGCGATTCCGCCGGCGCGCATTTCCGTTCCGACCGCCCCCGGGCCGCCGATCCGGCGCGCGCCTATTTCACCTGCGCGACGCTTAAGGACGATGGAATCAGCATTTCGACCGAGCCGGTCGCGTTCAGCCGCGTCAAGCCGGGCCAAACGCTGATCGCGGCGAAGTCCTAGGCGGCCGCGCTCAACAGTCGTGAACGCCGAGGGCCTTGGCGCGGGTGCACCGCTTGGTCATGGTGATGCCGTTGAGGCTGAAGACCAGGTAACGGTCCCCACTTGAACAGCGCGCATCGATCACGCCGTCCTTGAGGCGCGTCGCCTTGGTCACCTTGCCGCAGGAATTCTTCGCCTGGGCCAGGGCGTCGGATGCGACCCGCATCGGATCGCCCGAGGGCGCCGGGCTGATGCGCTCGGACGCCCACGCCGATCCGGCGATCAGGATCAGCGCCACCGTCCATAATGCCATCGCGCGCGTCATTCGCTCACGCCGCTCCAGCGGAAGTATTGCCGATTGAACCGAATGGTAACCGAGAACGGGCGCCGGGACAATCAACCCGGGCGGCCCGCCCGTCCGGCGCAGATCCGCAAGCGATTACATCCCGGGCTTTTCGACGAGAGTCGCGTTCAAAATCTGCTGCGCGGCGATGACTTCGGTTTGATTCTTGCGCCGTTCGCTGCCGTGGTAATTTTCCAGAGCCTTGCGGCGCCGGTCCGGACCGAAGAATTGCTTGTTCTTGATGAAATTCCGGTTGTGCTCGATGATCGCCAAAATGCGCGAATAAAGCTTCTTCGCGGAAACGGGCTTGGCGAGGAATTCGTTGATCCCGGCGTCGCGCGCCTCGGTCACCCGGTGCATCTCGGTATGGCCGGTCAGCATGACGATCGGCACGTAGGGATTCGGGCTGTCGGCGCTGGTGCGGACCATGCGCACGAAATCGATCCCGTCGAGCGGCTGCATGACCCAATCGCAGACGATGATGTCGGCGGGAAAATGCTTGAGGACCTTGAACGCATCGGCGCCGTCGGATGCCTCGACGATGTTGCGCACCCCGAACGCGTTGAGAATGGTCTTGATCATCACGCTCATATGCTTGTTGTCTTCGATGATCAAGAAATTGACGCGCTCGATATTGTAGGCCTTCTGTTGCATCGATCGCAGGCTTCCCCCCAGGGCAACGACCGGCCAGTACTCGGTTTTCGGGCGTAATTCCGATGGCCGTGTTCGATTTTCGACGCGAGCGGCATATGCGGCCCGGCCGGACCGCCCCCTCTCCCGAATCGAAGTTTATTCGATTTCGGCGACGCGGGGCTAGTTGCGGTTAAGCCCCGACAACGTTTCGGTCGGAAAAATGGTGCCCAGGGACGGAATTAAACCGCCGACTACACGACGTCGTAACCTGGCAAGTTGTTGATTCTCAATGAAATAGGGGCGTTAATTCAATTCGGCAACGCATAGGCGTTCGGGCGAGGCCTTGGCCTTCTTCTTTTGCTCGGCGATGAAGCCGGCAAATTCGTCCGCGCTCCGGGATATCCTCGCTCTCTGGACGCCGACCAATGCGACGCTTGTGGTCATCAGCGGATACTGGCGTTCCTGCCCCTCGCGGTCGCTGCCCATGAGGTACCCGCGCTTTCGGGCTTCGGCGTCATAGAAGCTCTCGACGTCATTGCGGAAAATTTCGATTAAATTGCGCACGCGAACGGCGGCATCGTCCAAACTCATATCCCGCATTCCGACGAAAAAATCGTCACCGCCGATATGTCCCAAAAAGACGTTTTCACCGGTCAATTCGCGCCGCATCAGTTCCGAAAACAACAGGATCGCCCGATCGCCCTGGCGGAAGCCGTAGGCGTCGTTGAAGGGCTTAAAATGGTCGAAGTCCAGATAAGCCAGCACGCCTTGCCAATCCGGATCATCCAACGCGGTGGCAACATATCCGGATATCAGGACGTTACCCGGCAAGCGGGTGAGCGGATTTTGCTCGCGCGCCAAGGTCAGGTTTTTCTCGTTGATGATCCTCAACAGCCGCGCGGCGGTCAGCATGCCTATATAATGACCGTCTTCCGTGATAATGACGCCTTCGCTCGCGCTGTTGGTGGTATAGGTTTCAAGAATTCGTTCCGCTTCGGTTCGGACGTCCACGACCGGCGCCCTGGAAACGAAATAGCGCAAGCTTTTCCCGATCGACCGATTGGAGATCAGATCGCGGCCGTAAGGGGAATAGATGTAATCCTTGATATTGCGCTCCAAAATCAATCCGACCGGCCGCGCTCTTTCGTCAATGACCGGAAAGAAGGTTCGCTGCGGATCGCGACGGAACCGCTCGAAAACCGACGACATCGGCGAATCCGTCACGATCGGGGTCAATCGCTCGATCTGTTCCATGATCAGATCGAAATCCGCCGAGCGATCGCGGCGATTGGTGCGGATCGACGCCGCCACCGATTCATACCGTGATTTGAGTTTGAGCAAATCCGTTTCGGGCCGGCTGATGAAATACCCCTGGGCAAGGTCGCACCCGATTTCCCGGCAGGCGCGCAGCTCGGCCTCGCTTTCCACACCTTCGGCGACAACCTGCAACCCGAGAACATGGGCCAGGTTCACGATATTGGAGACGAACAGCTTGCGTTTATGATCGCTATCCATCCCGGTGATGAAGAAGCGGTCGATCTTCACGAAGTCGGGCTGGGATTCATACAGATGCCTGAGGCCCGAGTAGCCCGCCCCGAAATCGTCGATGGCCAGGCGATAACCCTGGGCCCGATACCGGCGGAGAATGCCGAGCGTATTGGTGTCGTGAATGACTTCTTCATCCTCCGTCAATTCCAGGCACACGCGCGTCGGCGACAGGCCGTGGTCGCTGAGAATCGACAAACCCCGCCCCGCGGCATAGTCGCCGCTTTCAAGAAGGCGGGGATCGATATTGAAGAAAAGGTGATGCGATCCGTCGGCCGGCAAGCGCATGAATTTTTCGACGGCCGTTTTGCGTAATATCAGATCGAGCCGGTGCAGAATCCCCCTGGAAAACGCGTATTCGAACAGCATCGGGATGTTGTCGAAGCCGAGGCGGTCATACCCCCGCACGAGCGCCTCGAATCCGAAGACGGTTCCCGTGTGGATATTCACGATCGGCTGAAACGCGTAATTGATCTCGGAACCGACGCCGTCCAAAAACCGGGCGTCGTCGCGATCCCCCATATCGGGCTTCATGCGTGCGTTTTCCCTGACCGACTGGTGATCGGGATGCCTAAAATGTTTCAAGTCCGGCAAGGAAAATCGCGATCCCAATTCCGTTGCAACTGTTTCCATGATGCATACCCATAAGATCGTCGCGAACGATGCCGGCGCGACGGGACGGTTAAACTGCGTGCCGAAAAGGCACGACAATGACGAACGATGGATTTCAGGGTCCTTGTTTTCCTGGGGGCATGGCGACGGGGAGTTCCGCCCAAACCGCGTTGCGTCCGTCGGGCTCGGTTCCCTGGCCCGTTCGCCCGCCCATTCGTCCGATCAAATCCCTGGAAATAACGAAGCCGAGACCGGAATTCCCGGGATCATCCGCGCCGGTCACCGTCTGGTCGGCGGGCGGGATCGTCCCGCCGCCCCGCCGGGACAGCGCGCCGTTGCCGGTATGCCGAACGTCGATGCGGCACCATCCCGGGGTCCGCATCGAACACGTCACCCAGACATGGCCGCCGGGTCGCGTTTTCTGAACCGCGCCGCCGAAAAAGTTCGCCAGAGCCTGTTGCAGCCGATTCCGCTCGGCCATGACCATCGTCCCTTCATCGCACAGGCACTCGCAATTCAAGGCGACATCGCGCCCCCTGGCCTTGCCGCCGAACATGGCCACGCTTTCGCGCATGATCTCGGCGACGTTGACCGGGGCGAGACGAATTTCCGACTGGCCCGACACGATTTTCTGATGGTCGAGGGCGCGATCCACCAGATCGAGCGAATACCCCGAACCCTGAAAAATCGCGTCCAAATACTGCTTCTGCCGCACGCTCAGGGAATCGCGCGTACCGTTCAGCATCATGTGCGCGGAACCGACGACGGTGTTCAACACGCTCCTCAGTTCATGCCCCAGGGCCAGGAATCGGGACCGGATATCGGGGACGGATGCCGCCGCAGCTCCGAGCGCGGTTTTTTCGCGCGCGCGGGTTTTGCCCTCGCCGGCATCGAGTCCGATGCACAGCAGCTTTCCCTTCTCCAAGGGTTGGACGACGTAACGGATCGTCCGCCCGTCGAGAGTGCGGCCCTTCTGAACGCGTTCCGCCTTGGGGCCGCCGCCATGGTCCGCATCGGGTTTTGCGCCGTTCTCGTTGTCGTTGGCCTCGCCCCGCCAACGGCGCACCGAGCCGGAGATCGGCTTGACCGAAAAAGTGTTTTCCGCCGCGTTTGTCCGGATCGCGTACGACAGCCCCCCGAGAAACGAATGATAGGACTGGTTGAATAGTTCGGGCTCACCCGAGGGACCGAGCACCACGACGCCGATTCCCAGCGCATCCGCCGCCGCGCCCAGCGCGTTCCAGTCGAATCGGGCGAGGCTCGACCCGGGAGCCGAATCGGCCGCGGCGGACGCCTGCTCTGCCCCCTGATCGATAACGCTGTTCGTGATGTCGGTTGCGACGCTCATACGGGAACCGTCGAGAAACGACTGCGCGACAAAGCGGATCATCCGGCCATCGGACATCAACCATTCGGTCGTTCCCCGGCCATCGACGTCGCTCCGTTCCACTCGCACGATGCGCCCGCTGTTCGCGAGGCCGCAGATGATGTCCGTCGCCGTCGCTCCCATTCGAATGCATCCGTCCCAATCGCCCAATATGCGGCGATAGCGCTCGTTGGCGAAAACCAGCCGGTGATTTTTATCGAAGACGGCGACGCCTTCGGCAATCGCGCTCAACGCCACCGGCAGCGTATCGCCGAGCGAAGTCGCGCACGGCCGCTGAACGCCATCGTAAGTTTCAATTTCATGGGTGAAGCTCACCATGATTGATCCTCCCTCTCATACGCCGACGCTTTTCCTGCTGTGCGCGCGCAGTGTAGAGGACGCGCGTGAATCTATCGTGACCCGCGCGTGAAATGTGGGGGATAATCGAAATACTACCATATCTTGACCCGTTCGCCGCTCGACGTTGCCATGCTAGTTTAGGCGATGAAAGTCCACCCGACATGCGTTCCAAACCGACCATAAAAAAATCCCCTTGGCCGACTGGAATGGCCAGGGGGAAAGTTTCTGGACGCGCTTCTGTGCCAGGGGGACGGCGAGCGCGCTCCAGATTCGTTATGAGAATAACCGCGCCGTTTAGGTCTCTCCCACTTCGAAGGCGTAACCGACGCCGCGCACGGTGCGAATGACGTCCTTTCCGGTCCGGGAATTCATCGCCCGGCGCAAGCGGCGGATATGGGCGTCGACCGTACGGACTTCCACGTGAATGTCGTGGCCCCAAACCCGGTCGAGAAGCTGTTCGCGGCTCAAAACCTTGCCCTGGGATTCCATCAGCGTCTTGAGCAGGCGAAATTCGGTCGGACCCAAATGAACGTTCCGTCCGGCGCGCGTCACGCGGTGCCCGGAAAGATCGACGCGGATATCGTCAACCTCGATGATTTCCGACGCGGTACCGTCGGTGTTGAGCCTGCCGCCGACACGGCGCAACAGGGCGCGAATCCGGGCCAACAGCTCGCTGGGCGAGAACGGCTTGACCACATAATCGTCGGCGCCGCTTTCGAGCCCCTCGATCCGATCGGTTTCCTCGCTGCGCGCCGTCACCATGATAACCGGGAGCGATCGGCTCTCCGGCCGGCGGCGCAGGCGACGACAAACCTCGACTCCCGACAGACCCGGGATCATCCAGTCCAGAACCACCAGGTCCGGCGGCTGCGCCTCGATCACGCTCATCGCCGAGTCCCCGTTTTCGACCAGGGACACATCGAAGCCTTCCCGCGCCAAGTTGTAGCGAAGGACCTCCGCGTGCGACAGATCGTCTTCGACAATCAATACCTTGGGAGGCATCGCCGAATATTCCAACGTCCGCACGAAAGAGCGGTCAATGCTTGATCCTAGTCGAGATCGCAGCGAGCGTTCCGTACCTTTCCTCCGGGCGCTTGTTTTCCGGAATTTCGCCGCGAACCAGGTAAATAACGCTTTCCGCGATGGTGGTTATGTGGTCGCCGATGCGCTCGATGTTCTTGGCCACGAACATCAGATGGGTACACGCGCCGATAGTACGCGTGTTGTCCGCCATGTAACTCGAAAGCTCGCGGAACAGGCTCGTGTACATGGTGTCGATATCGCTATCGCTGCGGCGCACGTCTTCGGCCTTATCGGGATCGCGCGTCAAATACGCGTCGAGGACGCTCTTCAGCATGCCGAGAACGTGACCGCCCATGCGTGCAACGGTTTGCGCCGGGTCGACGGGCGGCATCTCCGCCAACGTCAACGTCCGTCGAGCGATGTTGCGGGCATAGTCGCCGATGCGCTCGATGGCGCTGCCGATCTTCAGTGCGGCGATCAGAACACGCAGATCGTCGGCCATGGGTTGGCGCAAGGCCAAAAGCCTGATGACGCTCCGGTCGAGTTCCTTTTCCAAGGCATCGACTCGTTCATCGGTACGGATGACGGCTTCCGCGTTCTCCGTGTCACGCTTGGCCATGGCATCGATCGCGGCGGCGAGCTGCGCCTCGACCAACCCGCCCATTTCGGCGATCACCGTATCAATGTGTCGTAAATCCTGGTCGAAGGATTTGACGGTATGTTCGCGATCCGTGTCCATGAGGGTCTTTTTTCCGCGTATGAGGGCGCTAGCCGAACCGCCCCGTGACATAGTCCTGCGTGCGGACGTCCCGGGGCGTGGTGAAGACGGTTTCGGTCTCGCCGTACTCAATCAGGCGGCCCAGATACATGAATGCGGTATTGTCGGATACCCGGGCCGCTTGCTGCATGTTGTGAGTGACGATGATGATGGTGAACTGCCCGCGCAATTCATCGACCAATTCCTCGATACGCGCAGTGGCGATGGGATCGAGCGCCGAACAGGGCTCGTCCATCAACAGCACCTCGGGCTCGCCGGCGATCGCCCGCGCGATGCACAGGCGCTGTTGCTGCCCGCCGGATAGGCCGAGAGCATTGTCCTCGATCCGGTCCTTGACCTCGTCCCACAGCGCGGCGCCCTTGAGCGCGCGTTCGACGGTTTCGGCGAGAATCTTCTTGTCCCGTACGCCGTCCACTCGAAGCGGGTAGATCACATTTTCGAAAATCGACATCGGGAAAGGGTTGGGCTTTTGGAACACCATGCCCATGCGCTTGCGCAGCGCGATGACGTCGGCGGCGGCGGCGCAAATATCGTCACTATCGACGCGGATCGACCCCGTGGTCTTGAGGCCGTCGATCAGGTCGTTCATGCGGTTGATCGAGCGCAGCAGCGTGGATTTGCCGCAGCCCGACGGACCGATCAGCGCCGTTACCAACCCGGTTTCGACCGCGATATTAACGTCGTGGAGCGCCTGGGAATCGCCGTACCAGAGATTGAACCGCTCGATTTCGAGGCACCGCCCGCGCTCGCCCGCGCGTGGGTAGGCGACGGTCGGAGACGGCTCGTTCGGGACCGCAACCGACGCGACCGCCGACGGGCCTTTCTTGATCGACGCGCCGGCGCCGATGTTCACGTTCGACGTGCTCGCCTTCGGCCTGATAAAATTCGAACCCGGGTTACGAACGTTCTCTGCGTCCGTCTTCTGGCTCGGTGCCGGAAAGTGCGGCGGAAGCGAAGGAGTGGTCTGGTCCATGCGCATCGTTCCTCGTCCCCGCTGAAACGCCCCCGATCCTGTCGGATGCGGCACTACGGAAGTTGCGGCCGGGACGCGAAGGACGCCCCGGCCGCGAGCGTTCGGCAATGCCGACGCCTTACTTCGTTAAGGAAGCCACCTTCAAGTCGTCGCCGGCGATGCCGGCGGTGATGGGGAAGTAGCCGTCCT
>CAYPQV010000008.1:44641-121599 GCA_964412955.1 uncultured Hyphomicrobiales bacterium | reverse complement strand
GATTCACCCTTGAGCGCGCGCGCGATCAGGGCGAGCGTCTCGGCCCGGCCGTAGAGCGCGATGAAGGATCCCATGCGCGGGCCATCGGTCTGGCCGAGGAGGACTTCGTACAGCGCCCTGAACCAGGCCCTGAGATCGGGGAACGGATGGCGCTTGCCGACCTCGTACACCTCGGTCTGGATCGCCTCGGCGTCGGCGCCCTCGGGCAACGCCTCGAGCGCGCCGACGAGATCGGCCAAGGCATCGCGTTCCATCGCCGAGGGCGGCCGGAATTTTTTCGCCGGCAGCACGAAGTCGCGGTAATAGACGATCGCGTATTCCACCAGCTTGTCGAGAAAGGGCGCGCTCGCCGGGCCGGCCTCGGGCCGGAGGCGGGTGATGTACTTCCACAGCACCGTCTTGTCCTCGGTATGGCAGACGCCGACCAGGTTGAGCAGAATGTTGAAACTGATATGCCCGTCCTCGGCGGGCGGGTGGCCGGCGTGGATGTGCCAAACCGGATTGTCGATCTGGCGGGCCGGTTCCTGCTTCGGGAACGAGACCAGGTGGGCGAGGTAATCGTCCACCGTGCGCGGTATGACGTCGAAATAAAGCCGCTTGGCCGCGGTCGGCTTCTGGTACATGAACAATGACAGACTTTCCGGCGGCGCGTAGCGCAACCAATCCTCGACCGCGAGCCCGTTGCCCTTCGATTTGGAAATTTTTTCGCCTTTTTCGTCGAGGAACAACTCGTAGGTGAAGCCGACCGGCGGATCGCCCGAAATGATCCGGCAAATGCGGTTGCCGAGACGCACCGAATCGATCAGGTCCTTGCCCGACATTTCGTAATCGACGCCGAGCGCGGCCCAGCGCATGGCCCAATCCACCCGCCACTGCAATTTGCAATTTCCGCCGGTGACGGGGACCTCGAACGTGCCCTCCGCGTCGTCGCGAAAAACGACGGTGCCGTCCTTCGGCCGGTACTCGATCGCCGGAATTTCCAGCACCTGAGGGCGTCCGTCGCGTTCGCGTACCGGCAGGAACGGGCAATAGGTGCGTCGCCGCTCGTCGCGCAGTTCCGGCAAGACGACGTCGAGAATCTCGCGATGCTTCTCCAACACCCGGCGCAGCATCGGGTCGAACAGGCCCGCGCGATAGCACTCGGTCGCGCTTTTGAATTCGTACTCGAAACGGAACGCATCCAGGAACGCGCGCAGCCGTCCGTTGTTGTGGTGGCCGAAGCTTTCGCAGCAACCGAACGGGTCGGGAATCGAGGTCAGGGGCGATCCGAACGTGTTCGCCTTGTCGCCGATGAAGCGGGCCATCATCTCCCGGTTCGGCACGTTGTCGGGCACCTTGCGCAGCCCGTCCATGTCGTCGGAAAAGGCGAACAGGCGCGTCGGAATATCGGAAATCTGGGCGAACGCGTGCCGGATCATCGAGGTGCGCGCCACCTCGCCGAAGGTGCCGATGTGCGGCAGGCCCGACGGGCCGTAACCGGTCTCGAACAGGGCATAACCCTTGGCCGGCGGGGCGGCGGCGAAGCGCTTCAAGACGTTGCGCGCCTCGACGAAGGGCCAGGCGTTGGAATGTTGGGCGAGTTCGCGCAAACGGGACATGGTTCGGTAACAGCCGGGAGGCGGGGGACCCTAAGGGCCGCGCCCCGGGCCCGTCAACGCTTTCGCGCCGCTATTTGGCGGGTTTCGGCGCGGGAGGCGGGACCGGGCCGAGGTATTGGGCGATCTCGACCGTATCGATTTGATCGGACTGAAGGAACTTCTTGGCGTAGTCGAGATAGACGCCCGAGGTCAGGAACAGGTCGAACAGTTCGGGATCGATGTGCTGGTCCTTCTTGAAGAAGGACATGATCTTGATCGATTCGCTCAGCGTCTTCGCCTTCTTGTAGGGACGGTCGGCGGCGGTGAGCGCCTCGAAGATGTCGGCGATGGCCATGATCCGCGCCGGGATCGACATGTCCTCCTTCTTGAGCCGCTTGGGATAGCCGGTGCCGATCAAGGTTTCGTGGTGGCCGCCGGCGTATTCCGGCACCGCCTTGAGGTGCTTGGGAAACGGCAGCTCGCCCAGCATGCGGATGGTCTGCACCATGTGCTCGTTGATCTTGAAGCGGTCCTCGGCGGTCAGCGTGCCGCGCCCGATGCACAGGTTGTAGACCTCGCCGCGGTTGTATTCGTGCTCCGGCACGTTCATCTTGAAGCCCCACCTGTTGTCGGGCGCGTAATAAGGCGACGGCGGTCGCGGAAAAATGTGCTCGGGCTTGTCGGCGAGCAACGGCTCGTCGACCGGCAACTCGGGGGCGGGGACGCGTTCCTTGCGCTTCAATTCTTCGTGCGCGACGCCGATACGGTCGTCGAGCGTTCGTTTCCAGGTGACCGCGGCGATTTTCTTGATCCGCTCGATCTTCTCCGGGGCCATGAACTCGCCGCCGATGTTGCATTCGGCGACGAAGGCGTAGTCGTCGTCGAGCCCGGCGAGTTTCTTCTCAAGCTCGCGCCGGAGCGAATCGGCGTTCTCCGGCTGGTCGAGCAGCGCGCGCAGGTATTCGATCACCACGTCGCGCTTGACCACCTCGAAACGGGTGCGAATTTCGTGAATGCGGTCGCCGATGGTTTCGAGCTTGGTCGCCTTGTCGACCACGTATTCCGGCGTCGTCACCTTGCCGCAATCGTGCAGGTAGGCGCCGAGATGCAGCTCGTACCACTGATCCTCGGTCAAATTGAATTCGCGGAAGGGCCCCTCGGTCGCGTCGCAGGCGGCCTTGGCCAGCATCTTGGTCAGTTCCGGCACCCTGAGGCAGTGCCCGCCGGTATAGGGCGACTTGGCGTCGATCGCGCCGGCGATCAATTGGATGAACGAATCGAGCAGTCTCTTTTGCGCGGCGAGAAGCTGGCTGTTGTCGAGCGCGACGGCGGCCTGGGACGACAGCGCCTCGATCACCGGCTGGATCTCGGCGCTGAACGGAATCACCTCGCCGCTCGCGCGGTCGCGGGCATTGAGCAGCTGCAGCACGCCGATCACGGCGTTCTGGCTGTTCCTGAGCGGAACGGTGAGAAAGGATTTGGAACGGTAGCCGGTGCCGGCATCGAACTTTCGCGTCCCCGAAAAATCGAAATCCCTGGCTTCGTAGGCGTCGGGGATATTCACCGAAATCCCCGACAGGGCGGCATGGGTGGCGACGCTCATGTGATTGGGCGCGCCGGTCTGCGGGTCGTACATGTTGAGCGGCGGAAACGTGATCGGCTTGCCGGTGGTGCCGCCGAGGGCGATCTGGAGCGAGTCGGTCCGCATGATCTCGAAGCGGAGCTTGTCGTCGTCGGTGCGGATATAAAGGGTTCCGCCGTCGGCGTTGGCGATCGTCTTCGCCTCGAGCAGGATCATTTCCATCAAGCGGTTGAAGTCGCGCTCGGCCGACAGCGCGATGCCGATGTCGATCAGGCGGCGGTAAAGGTCGCCGCTGCCGGCGGCTCCGGTCGCGCTTGTCTCGGTCGGTGGCGCCATGCAGAGCCCCTCGAAAATCGCGTCGGCCGCGCCCGCTCGATCGGCCAACCCCCGGAGGTTACAGGGCTTTTTCAAGCCTGACAACCGACCGGGGCCCGCTCAAAAGGGCGGCCCCCAAGTGGCGGCATCTCACATGGCGGGAAGCATGCGCGCGGCGACGATGCCGGCGAACATGATCCAACCGACCGCGCGGTTGGAACGGAAGGCGGCAAGACATGCGGCCGGATCGTCGAGGTCGGTACGAACCGCTTGCCGGAAAAGATGCAGGCCGACCAGCGTTAGCACGGCGAAGAACGGCCACGCCAGCTGCGCGAGATAGCCGGCAAGCGCGAACAAGAAAACCGCCGCGCCGTAAAAGACGAACAGCCACGATTGCGTCGAATCACCGAGCCGCAGCGCGGTCGACTTTATCCCGACCAACGCGTCGTCTTCCTTATCCTGATGGGCGTAGATGGTGTCATAACCGAGAGTCCACAGCAGGCATCCGGCGTAGAGCGCGAACGCGGCCGGGTCGAGTTCGCCGCGCACCGCCGCCCAACCCAGCAATGCGCCCCAGTTGAAGGTAAGGCCGAGCACCGCTTGCGGCCAATGGGTAAACCTCTTGGCGTAAGGATAGAGCGCGACCAGCGGCAGCGAGGCGATACCGAGGACGACGGCGAAAGCGTTGAACTGGAGCAGCACGATCAGGCCGGCCAGCAGCATTCCGGCCAAAAACACCAGCGCCTGAAAGACCGAGATCTCGCCGCTGGCGATCGGGCGGTCGCGGGTGCGCGCCACGCGCACATCGAAATCGCGGTCGGCGATGTCGTTGAGGATGCACCCGGCGCCGCGCATGACGACCGCGCCGAGAGCGAAGAGAACGATCAGGCGAAGGTCGGGACCTCCGTCCGAGGCCAAGGCCACGCCCCACCAGCAGGGAAACAACAGCAGCCAGGACCCGATCGGGCGGTCGAGGCGGATCAACCGCAGGTAAGGCCGCGCCGGTTCGGGCACGAACCGGTCGATCCAGGTTCCGGCGGGGATGTCGCTCGCGGTCGGGCGGGTGGTTCGGGTCATCGGCACGGTGTAAATCAAGGCGCCCCCCTTTCGAACCCGGGGGACGGATGACTAAGTTTAGGCCCCCCGGACGTTATTTCAAACGGGGCCCGTAGGCGGGAGCGATGGCGGCGGCCGTGAACGAACCGAAAGAACCGCGCGCGAAAGCGCGCCTCTACGTCGCCGCGCCGCTCGCGGCCGGCGCCGTGGTGCCCCTGACGGCGGACCAAGCCCATTACGCGGGGCGGGTCATGCGCCTAGGCGTCGGCGACCCCTTAAGCCTGTTCAACGGGCGTGACGGGGAATGGCGCGCCCGCGTGAAAACCATCGGCCGCAAGGGGGGCGAAGCGACCGTCGGGGAACGCCTGCGGGCGCAGACGGTCGAATCCGCGCCGATTCTTCTGTTCGCGCCGCTCAAGAAATCGGCGCTCGATGTTCTCGTCGCCAAGGCGACCGAGTTGGGCGTCGCGGAACTGCGGCCGGTTTCGACCCGGCGCACGGTGGCGGCGCGGGTCAACCTCCAACGGCTCCGCGCGCAGGCCGTCGAAGCCGCCGAACAATGCGAACGCCTGACGATTCCGGACGTACGTGCGCCGGAAGCGCTCGAACGCGCCCTCGGCGCATGGGACAAGACTCGAAAACTGTTCGTCGCCGACGAAACCGGCGGCGGGATTCCGCTGGCCGATGCGTTTTCCGCCGCCGATCGCGCGCGTTCCGTCGGCTTCCTGGTCGGCCCCGAAGGCGGTTTCGAGCGATCCGAGCTTGACGCGCTTGGCCGCTTGCCGTTTGTTACGCGCGTCGCTCTCGGCCCGCGTATCCTCAGGGCCGAAACCGCTGCGCTCGTTGTACTGGCTTGTTGGCAGGCGCTTGCCGGCGACGGCCGCGCGCCGTTGCCGCCCCGCGATTGAACCCGAGGCACGTCCCATGTCCGGAGCCCCGCAAGGTCCGTCCGAGCCGATCACCGATCCTCGGCAATTGGTCGAGTATTTCGCCTCGGGCTGCAAGCCGAAGGCCGATTGGCGCATCGGCACCGAGCATGAAAAATTCGCTTATCGTCTATCGGATTTGCGCCCGCTCGAATATGAAGGAGAGCAGGGCATCCGCGCGCTGCTCACGGGGCTCACCCGTTTCGGCTGGGAACTGGTCACGGAAAACGGCAAGCCGATCGCGCTTTCGCGCGCCGACGGCGCCGCCGTGTCGCTGGAACCCGCCGGGCAGGTGGAGCTCTCCGGCGCGCCGCTCAAGACCATTCACCAGACCTGCAACGAGGTGAGCGAGCACCTGAAACAGGTCAAGGCGGTCGCGCGCGAACTCAAGATCGGATTTTTGGGCCTCGGCTACCAGCCGAAATGGCCGCGCGCCGAAATGCCGTGGATGCCCAAGGGCCGCTACAAGATCATGCGCGCCTACATGCCGAAGAAAGGCAAGCTCGGCCTCGACATGATGCAGTCCACCTGCACGGTCCAGGTGAATCTGGACTTCGATTCCGAAGCGACCATGGTCAAGATGTTCCGCGTCTCGCTCGCGCTGCAACCGATCGCGACCGCGCTGTTCGCCAACTCGCCGTTCAAGGAGGGCAAGCCTTCCGGTTATCTCAGCTACCGCGGGCACATCTGGACCGACACCGATCCCGACCGCTGCGGCCTGCCGCCGTTCGTGTTCGAGGACGGCTTCGGGTTCGAGCGCTGGGCCGAATACCTGCTCGACGTGCCGATGTATTTCGTCTACCGCGACGGGCAATATATCGACGCCGCCGGCCAGTCGTTCCGCGATTTCCTGAAACGCAAGCTGCCGGCGCGGCCGGGGGAGGCGCCCACCATGGCCGACTGGGCCGCGCACGCGACCACCGCGTTTCCCGAGGTGCGGCTCAAGAAATACCTCGAAATGCGCGGCGCCGACGGCGGGCCCTGGGCGCGGCTCTGCGCGCTGCCGGCGCTCTGGGTCGGGCTGCTCTACGACGGGACGGCGCTCGATGCCGCTTGGGATATGGTCAAGGATTGGACGGCGGAGGAACGCGAATACCTGCGCGCCGAGGTTCCGCGCTCCGCCCTCAAGACGCCGTTCCGGGGGCGCACGGTCGGCGATCTCGCCCTCGACGTGCTCGAGATCGCGCACGCCGGACTCGCGCGCCGCGCGCAGCTCGACTTCCTCGGCTTCGACGAGACCCACTTCCTGACGCCGCTTTTCCAGATCGCGGAATCGGGGCTGACCCAGGCCGACGAATTGCTGTGCGCCTACAACCGGCGTTGGAAAGGGAAGGTCGATCCGGTTTTCAAGGAGTATGCGTATTGAGCCGCTGTCGGCTCACACCGCCGTGCCGCCGACGGTGAGTTGATCCACCTTCAGCGTCGGCTGGCCGACGCCGACCGGCACGCCCTGGCCGTCCTTGCCGCAGGTGCCGATGCCGGGGTCGAGTTCCATGTCATCGCCGATCATGGAAACCTTGGTCAGCACGTCGGGACCGTTGCCGATCAGCGTCGCGCCCTTCACCGGCGCGCCGATCCTGCCGTTCTCGATCAGGTAGGCCTCGGTGCACGAGAACACGAATTTCCCCGAGGTGATGTCGACCTGGCCGCCGCCGAAGGTGACGGCGTAGAGGCCCCTTTTGACCGAAGCGATGATCTCGTCGCGCTTGGTCCGGCCCGCCAGCATGTAGGTATTGGTCATGCGCGGCATCGGCGCATGGGCGAAGCTTTCGCGCCGGCCGTTGCCGGTCGGGCGCATCCCCATCAGCCGCGCGTTGAGCCGGTCGTGCAGGTAGCCGACCAGAACGCCGTCCTCGATCAGCACGGTGCGCGAACTCGGCGTGCCCTCGTCGTCGACGGTGAGCGAGCCGCGCCGTTCGAGCATCGTGCCGTCGTCGACCACGGTGACGCCCGGCGCGGCGATGCGCGTCCCCATCAGCCCGGCGAAGGCGGAGGTCTTCTTGCGGTTGAAATCGCCCTCGAGGCCGTGGCCGATCGCCTCGTGCAGCAGGATGCCGGGCCAGCCCGATCCCAGCACCACCGGCATCTCGCCCGCCGGCGCCGGAACCGATTCGAGATTGACCAGCGCCTGGCGCAATGCTTCGTCGACGGCGTGGCGCCAGGAATCGGGGGCGATGAAGCGGTCGTAGGCGACGCGCCCGCCGGTGCCGAAGCTTCCGGTTTCCATGCGGCCGTCCTTTTCCACCACCACCTGGACGTTGAGGCGGACCAGGGGCCGGATGTCGGCGACGCGCTGTCCCCCTAAGCGCACGATCTGCACCGCCTGCCACGAGCCCATCAGCGACGCGCTCACCTGCTTGACCCGCGAATCCTTGGCGCGCGCGTAGGCGTCGATCTCCTCCAGCACCTTGATCTTGACGGCGAACGGCACCGGGCTCAGCGGATTGTCCGAACCGTAAAGCGCGCGGTTGGTGCCGCGCGGCGGCTCGGCGTGGGTTCCGCCCGAACCGGCGCGCACCGCCCGCACCGTGTCGGCGGCGCGCTTCAAAGCCGCGTCCGAAAGCTCGGTCGCGTGCGCGAACGCGGTCACCTCGCCCGAAACGGCGCGCAGGCCGAACCCCTGCGCGGCATCGAAGCTCGCGGTCTTGAGCCGGCCGTCGTCGAAGGCGAACGCCTCCGACTGTCGGTATTCGAGGAACAATTCGCCGTCGTCGGCGCCTTGAAGCGCCTCTTCGACCCGCTTTTCGGCTTGGGCGCGTTCGAGGCCGGCGCGGCCGTAAAACAGTTCGTCGGTCTGGGCGAGGTCGGAGGCGGGGGCCAAGGGCATCGGCGGCGGTTTCCTTCACAAAAATAACGCTTGGCCGTCACGGGAGCGAATGACGGGGGCGGCTGTCCCCATGATATATAGGGGGCGGATAGCGAAAAGACGACCCGAAAGACCGCCCGAAAGATTGTGGGGCTTTATGACGCCGTTTCCCGAACACCCCCAGCGCCGCGCCCTGATCGACGAGGTGCACGCCCGGCCCTATCTCATGTTGCGCGCGCCGGTGCGGGTGTCCCATCTCGCCATTCTGACCGGCGAAGCGGGGCGGGCGGCCGAAGGCGACCATCTCGCCAAGCTGTGCCAGGCGTTCAGCGTTCCGCCGCCGCCCCGGGACGCGGCCTTGTTCACCGCCCGCCTCGGCGCGCTGCTGTTCCGCTGGGAACGGCACACCGAGTTTTCGGCCTACACCTTCGTCGCCGACGGCCCGTTCGATCAGCCGTTCAAGGAACCGCCGGCCTCGCGCCTGCCGGTCGATTGGCTGAAAGCGATTCCGGGCGAAGCCATCTCGGCCGTGCACATCGCGATCGAGCCCGCGTCCGCACCCGACCGCGCGGTGGAACAAACCTCGGCCCTGTTCGACAACAACACCGTGATCGGCAGCGCGGTGCACGGCGAGAAAGCCCGGGTCTGGACGGACGTGCGCGTCCATGCCGACGGCTACGGCCGCTTCCTGGTCAAGGACCTGGGCCTCAACCAACGGCAATTGGGACGCTTGGCGCAACGCCTGGTCGAGATCAATTCGTACTCCCTGCTCGCCATGCTCGCCTTTCCGATCGCGCGCGCCGCCCTGCCCAAGATCGCGGCGCTGGAGCGCGAGCTTTCCGATTCGGTCCGGAAGCTTTCCGAAATTTCCGGCCTCGGCGACGAAAGCGCCCTTCTCGGCCGTCTGTCGGCGCTCGCGGCGGAGGCGGAATCCGTCGCCGCCGCGACCAGTTACCGGTTTTCCGCGGCCAAGGCCTACTCGGCGCTGGTCGCGCAGCGGTTCGAGGATCTGCGCGCGACCCGTCTCGAATGGATGCAGCCGCTCGACGAATTCCTGCTCCGGCGCCTGGCGCCGGCCATGGAAACCTGCAACAGCATCGCCACCCGCCAGGACAGCCTTTCGGTCCGCATCGCGCGGGCAAGCGATTTGCTGCGCACGCGGGTCGACGTCGCGCTCGAAGCGCAGAACCGCGATCTGCTCCGTTCCATGAACCGCCGGGCGCGGGCGCAACTGCGCCTGCAACAGACGGTCGAAGGGCTTTCGGTCGCGGCCATCAGCTACTACGTCGTCGGGCTCGTCGCCTACGCCGCCAAGGCCGCGCACGGGGCCGGCGTTCGGATCGATCCCGATCTCGCCGCCGGCGTGGCCATTCCCGTGGTGGTGTTTCTGGTCTGGTTCGCGATCCGGCGCTTGCGCAAGGCGGTGGTCGGCAAGGGCGACACCGACGATTGAAGTTCTCTTGCCAAGAGGACCGCGACCGGCTACAACCCGCGCCCACGTGGTGATTTGGCCAACCGGCTTGCGGCCACGGTAAAAAAAACCGCTAAAAGGTTGGAGCCCTCATGAGCCCCGACCTTGTCCGGTTGGGGCTTTTTTGTTGCGCCGAAAGGACCCGGATCATGGCCGAAAACTGCCTGCGGGGCGCCAAGACGCGAAAGCTCGCGACCCGGCTCGCGCGCGGCGGGCTTACGCGCACCCAATTCGCCGAGACGAGCGAGGCGTTGTTCATGACCTCGGGCTACGTCTACGGCTCGGCGGCCGAGGCCGAGGGCGCGTTCGGGGGAAAAAGCCCGCGCTACATCTACTCGCGCTACGGCAACCCGACCGCGACCATGTTCGAAACCCGCCTCGGCCAGATCGAGGGCGCCGACATCTGCGTCGCGACCGCGAGCGGCATGGCCGCCGTGTTCGCGTCGCTCGCGTGCCTGGTCCGCGCCGGGGATCGGGTGGTCGCCTCGCGCGCGTTGTTCGGGTCCTGCCATTACGTGGTGCACGACATTCTGCCCCGCTTCGGCGTCACAACCGAACTGGTGGACGGCACCGACCTCAAGGCGTGGGCGCGCGCGCTTGCCCGTCCGACCCGCGCGGTGTTTCTTGAGAGTCCCGCCAATCCGACGCTCGAGATCATCGATATCAAGGCCGTCGCCAAGCTCGCCCATCGTGCCGGCGCCAAGGTGGTGGTCGACAACGTATTCGCGACGCCGCTGCTGCAGAAGCCGCTCGCCCTCGGCGCCGACATTGTCGTTTATTCGGCGACCAAGCACATCGACGGCCAGGGGCGTGCCTTGGGCGGTGCGATCCTGACCAACGACCGTGACTATTTCCAAAACCACCTCACCCCCTTCTATCGCCACACCGGGCCGGCGCTGAGCCCGTTCAACGCCTGGGTGTTGCTGAAGGGGCTCGAAACCCTCGATCTCCGCGTCAAGGCCCAGTGCGCGACGGCTCTCGCCCTCGCGCGTTTTCTCGAAGGGCGCCGGGGCGTCGCGCGGGTGCTCTATCCCGGGCTTTCTTCGCATCCCCAGTATCGGCTGGCCCGCAAGCAGATGGCGGCGGGTGGAACGCTGGTGAGTTTCGACCTCGACGGAGGAAAGCGCGCCGCGTTCCGCTTCCTCGACGCGCTCGAACTGGTCGATATCTCCAACAATCTGGGCGACACCAAGAGCCTGATCACTCACCCCGCCACCACCACCCACCAGCGTCTTGGGCCGCGCGAACGCGCGCGCATGGGCATCGGCGACGGATTGGTCCGGCTTTCGGTCGGGCTCGAGGACGCGGGCGACCTCAAGGCCGACTTGCTGCGCGCGCTGGGCGCGGCGATAGGCGGCAAACGAAAGCGTTGACCCGGCACCTTGGCCGGCGAAATGGGTTGTGCCGCCGGGTGCTTCGGCCATATTAGAAAGGCTTGCCGTCTTTCCCGCCCTCGGCCCTCCCGTCCATGACCGATTCCGCCGACAACCTGCAACGGCTTTCCGACCTGATCGCGGCCGCGCGGCATGCGGGGGCTTCCGCCGCCGACGCCCTGCTGGCGGACGGTGTCTCGATGAGCCTCGGCTGGCGGCTCGGCCAACTCGAAAACCTGGAACGGGCGGAAGGCGTCGACGTGGGCTTGCGCGTGCTGTTCGGCAAGCGCCAGGCGATGGTCTCGTCGTCGGATACCTCCGCCGCCGGCCTGCGCGAACTGGTCGAGCGCGCCGTCGCCATGGCCCGCGCCGCGCCGGAGGATCCCTTCTGCGGCCTGGCCGAGCCGGAAGACCTCGCCCGCGATTTTCCCGACCTCGATCTCGCCGATACCCGCGACCCGACCGTCGACGACCTGAAAACGCGCGCGCGCACGGCCGAGGACGCCGCGCGCGCGGTTCCGGGCGTCACCAATTCGGAAGGCGCGCAGGCGAGTTTTTCGCGCTCGACCGTCGCCCTGGTCGCTTCCAACGGGTTCGCCGCGATGCGCGGGGAAACCCATCACGGCGTCGCCGCCTCGGTGCTGGCCGGGGCCGGCACGGCGATGGAAACCGACTACGACTACGCCTCCGCCGTCCACGCCGCCGACCTCGCGCGACCCGAAGCGATCGGCCGTTCGGCCGGCGAGCGCGCGGTGCGCAGGCTGAACCCGCGCAAGATGGAAACCGCGAAAATGCCGGTGGTGTTCGAGCCGCGCGTGGCCGGCAGCCTGATCCGGCACCTGGCCTCGGCGGTCAACGGCGCGTCGGTCGCGCGCGGGACCACGTTCCTGAAAGATAAGATGGGCGCGAGGATATTTCCCGAAACCGTCACCATCGTCGACGATCCCTTGCGCACGCGCGGATTGAATTCGCGCCCGTTCGACGGCGAGGGGCTGCCGGCGCGCCCGCTCAAGCTGGTGGAGAAGGGCGTGCTCAAGTCCTGGGTGCTCGATCTCCGCTCGGCCCGGCAGTTGAACCTGAAAAGTACCGGGCACGCCGCGCGCGGCGTGTCGTCGCCGCCGTCGCCCGCGACCTCGAATCTCTACCTCGAGCCGGGCGCGCTCGCGCCCGAGGAACTGCTCGCCGGCATCAAGGACGGGTTTTACGTCACGACGTTGATCGGTATGGGCGTCAACGGCGTCACCGGCGATTACAGCCGCGGCGCCGCCGGCTTCCGCATCGTCAACGGCGCGCTCGCTCACCCGGTGAGCGAAGTGACCATCGCCGGAAACCTGAAGGACATGTTCCTCAACCTCACGGCGGCGGACGACCTCGTCTTCCGTTACGGCACCGACGCCCCCACCGTGTTGGTCGAGGGCCTCACCGTCGCCGGGCGGTGAATTTATAAAATCGCCCGCGATTTCAAGGTCCTGACGCCCTTCGGGCGATTGGCCGAACGGGACCGCGCGTGCTATGGTCCGCCTCCGAAAGCCTCCGGTTCCGCGAGGAGAATCAAGCCCTTGACCGGCCCCGCCGCGCACCCGCCGCACGCGTCCTCCGTCTGGCTCATGCGCCGTCTTTTGCGCGAGAGCGTGCGGCCGTACCTGGGCCCGCTCGCGCTCGCCGTCGTGTTCATGGCACTGATGGCGGGGGCGACCGCGCTCAGCGCCTGGCTGATGAAGCCGGTGGTCAACGACGTGTTCATCGGCCGCGATCCGGCCATGCTGTGGCTGATCGGCGGCGCGGTGCTGGCGACGTTCCTGGTCAAGGGCATCGCCAACTACGCCCAGGCCACCCTGATGAGTTACGTCGGGCTCAGAATCATCGCCGACAACCAGAATCGCCTGTTTGCCCATCTCGCGCGCATGGACTTGCGCTTCTTCCACGACAACGCGACCGGGCGGCTGATCTCGCGCTTCACGGTCGATATCGGACTGATGCGCGCCGCCGTTTCCACGGTGCTGACCGGGTTCGGCAAGGACGCGCTGTCGCTCGTCGGTCTGGTGGCGGTGATGTTCGTCCAGGACTGGCGGCTGGCGCTGACCGCGTTCGTCGTCTTTCCGATCGCGGTCTGGCCGATCGCGCGGCTCGGGCGGCGCATGCGGCGCGTCACCGCCCACACCCAGGAGGAAATGGGCCAGTTGATGACCATCCTGGAACAGACGATCCAGGGCATCCGCATCGTCAAATCCTACGTCATGGAGGAATACGAAAAGCGCCGCGTCGCCGCGATCGTCGAGCGGGTGTTCGGCCTGACCCAGAAGGCGGCGCGGGTGCGGGCGCGGGCCAGCCCGATCATGGAGACGCTCGGCGGCATCGCCGTCGCGCTGGTCATCGTCTACGGCGGCGCGCGCGTGATCGACGGCGTCACCGACGCCGGATCGTTCTTTTCGTTCATCACCGCGCTGCTGCTCGCCTACGAGCCGATGAAGCATCTCGCCAACCTGAACACCAGCCTGCAGGAAGGGCTCGCCGGCGCGCAGCGCCTGTTCCAGGTGCTGGATACGGAGCCCGGCGTGCGCGAATCGCCCGACGCGCGCGCGATCGAGGTCCGGCGCGGCGCCATCCGCTTCGACAACGTGCGCTTCGCCTACGTGCCCGGCCGCCTCGCCCTCGACGGCGTGTCGTTCGAGGTGCCCGCCGGCAAGACCGTCGCCCTGGTCGGCCCGTCGGGCGCGGGCAAGTCGACCATCCTCAACCTGGTGCCGCGCTTCTATGATCCGAACGAGGGCGCGGTGACCATCGACGGCGTCGACGCGCGCGAGTTCACCTTCGCCTCCCTCAACCGCGCCATCGCGCTGGTCAGCCAGGAAGTCACCCTGTTCGACGACACCGTGCAAGCCAACATCGCCTACGGCCGCGCCGGCGCGGGCGAAGAGGACATCCGCGCCGCCGCGCGCGCCGCCGGCGCCGAGGACTTCATCGCCCGGCTGCCCCAGGGCTACGACACGGTCGTCGGCGAACGCGGCATCAAGCTTTCGGGCGGGCAGCGCCAGCGCCTCGCCATCGCGCGCGCCATGCTCAAGAACGCGCCGATCCTGCTGCTCGACGAGGCGACCAGCGCGCTCGATTCCGAATCCGAACGCCAGGTCCAGGCGGCGCTCGCCGAACTGACCAGGAACCGGACGACCCTGGTGATCGCGCACCGGCTCTCGACGGTGACCGGCGCCGACCAGATTTGCGTGGTCGAGGCCGGCCGCATCGTCGAGCGGGGCACCCACGCCGAATTGCTCGCGCGCGGCGGCGCCTACGCCCGCATCCACGCCATCCAATTCGCCGGCGCCGACACGGCCGCAGCCGCCCCGCGCGCCGCCGAAGCGTGACGGGGCGGAGCGGGCGCGGTGGGCTTGTTCAAATCCTTCTTCCGCCGCGACGGCGTGCGCCGGGCGCTCTGTCGGCTCGGCGCGGGCTACATTCGTCTGGTGCGCGCGAGCGGGTCTTGGACCGTGGTGCGCGGCGAGATTCCCCGTAAATTGTGGGACGAAGGCCGGCCGTTCATCCTCTGCTTCTGGCACGGGCGGATCCTGATGATGCCCTTCGCGTGGGATGCGTCCCGGACCATCCACATGCTGATCTCGCGCCATCCCGACGGCCAGTTGATCGCGCACACGGTCGCCCATTTCGGAATCAAGACCGCCGCCGGCTCCTCCAGCCGGGGCGGCGCTTCCGCGTTGCGCCTGATGGTGCGGGCGCTGCGGGCGGGCGACTATGTCGGCATCACCCCCGACGGGCCGCGGGGCCCTCGCATGCGCGCGAGCGACGGCGCGATCCACCTCGCGCGCCTCTCCGGCGCGCTTTTGGTGCCGGCGGCGTTCGGCGCGCGCGCGCGCAAGGTGCTCGGCAGTTGGGACCGGTTCGTGGTGGCGGCACCGTTCGCCGGCGGCGCGTTCGTGTGGGGCGAACCGATCGCGGTCGCCCGCGACGCGGACGCGGCCGCGATCGAAAAAGCGCGCCGGGCGCTCGAAGATTCCCTCAATATGGTCACCGCCGAAGCCGATCGCCTGTGCGGACAGGAACCGGTCGCGCCCGCGCCCCTGCCGTCCGCGCCGGTGGAGGCGACGCCGTGATGCTCGCGCTCTATCGTACGGCGACCGCGCTGCTCGGCCCGTTCGCGCGCTGGCATCTGTCCCGGCGCCTGGCGCGCGGCAAGGAAGACCGCCACCGTTTCGGCGAGCGCCTCGGCCGCGCCGGTCGCGCGCGGCCCGAGGGGAGGCTGGTCTGGGTCCATGCCGCAAGCGTCGGCGAAAGCCTGTCCATTTTGCCGCTGGCGGAGCGGATCCCGGCGGTGTCCACGCGGCCGACGCGCGTCCTCGTCACCACCGGCACCGTCACCTCGGCGCGGCTGATGGCGGAACGCCTCGGCGCGGGAGCCTTTCACCAGTACGCGCCGATCGATCTGCCGGACGCGGCGCGCGCGTTTCTCGACCATTGGCGGCCCGACGCGGCGCTGTGGGTGGAATCGGAATTCTGGCCCAACCTTTTGTCCGAGGTGTTCGCCCGCGCCATTCCCTCGGCCCTCATCCAGGGCCGCGTTTCCGACCGCTCGTTCGCCGGTTGGCGCTGGGCGCCCGGCATGATCCGCGCGCTGCTGCGGGGATTTACCCTCTGCCTCGGCCAGACGGCGGAGGACGCGCGCCGCCTCAACGAACTCGGCGCGCGCGACGCGCGTTGCGTCGGCAACCTCAAGTTCGCGGCGCCGCCGCTGCCGGCCGACGCGGACGAACTCGCGCGCCTTCGCGCCGCGATCGGCGAGCGGCCGGTATGGTTCGCCGCCAGCACCCATCCGGGCGAGGAGGCCATGGCGGCCAGGGCGCACCGCGCCGCCGCCGGCCGTCATCCCGGTCTGCTCACGGTGATCGCCCCGCGTCATCCCGAACGGGGCGCGGCGGTCGCGGCGGAATTGTGCCGGGAAGGTTTCGCGTGCGCGCGGCGCGGAGCGGGTGAAGCACCGGAACCGGGAACCGAAATTTATGTCGCCGATACGCTGGGCGAGCTCGGGCTTTTCTACCGTCTCGCCCGCGCGGCGTTCATCGGCAAGTCGCTCGCGGGCGAGGGCGGGCAGAATCCGGTCGAGGCGGCCCGGCTTGGTTGTCCGATCCTGTTCGGCCCGCGCATGAGCAATTTCGCCGGGATCGCCGAGCGCCTGAAGAACGCGGGCGCGGCGGTCGCCGTCGCCGACGCGGCGGAGCTGGAAAGGACCCTCGATCGCCTGCTCGGCGACCGGGACGCCCTCGCGCGCATGGCGCGGGCGGGGACGGCGGTGGCGGATGCGGAGGCGGGCGCGCTCGACGCGGTCATGGCGGCGTTGCGGCCGTTGCTCGAAGGCGGAATCGATGCGCGCGCCTGAATTCTGGAACCGGCCCGATGACACTTGGCCCGCGCGGGCGCTCGCGCCCTTCGCGTGCGCGTGGGCGGCGGCGGGGCGCGCGCGCCGCGCTCTCGTCAGCTCTTATCGCGCGCCGGCGCGGGTACTGTGCGTCGGCAACCTGGTCGCGGGCGGGGCGGGGAAGACCCCGCTCGCGCTCGATCTCGTCCGGCGAATCCTGCGGCGCGGACACGCGGCGCACGTCCTGACGCGCGGCTACGGCGGATCGCTCGTCGGCCCGGTCAAGGTCGATCCGACGCGGCACGACGCCAGCGCCGTCGGCGACGAGGCGCTGCTGCTGGCCCGGGTCGCGACGACCTGGGTCGGGGGCGACCGCGCCGCGTCGGCCAAAATGGCGTGTGCCGACGGCGCGCGCGTGCTGGTGATGGACGACGGTTTCCAGAATCCCTCGCTGGTCCAGGACGCCGCAATCCTGGCGGTGGACGGCGCGGCCGGGTTCGGCAACGGCCGCGTCGTGCCGGCGGGACCCTTGCGCGAGCCGCTTAGCGAGGGGCTCGCGCGCGCGCATGCGGTCGCGATTTTCGGCGGCGATGAAACCGGCGCCGCGGCGCGCATTCGGGCCGCGCGGCCGGATATCCCCGTTTTCGCCGCGCGCGTCGCGCCCGCGCCCGATACCGCCCGCCTCGCGCGCCGGGCGGCGCTGGCCTTCGCCGGCATCGGCCGGCCGGAAAAATTCTTCGCCGCCGCGCGCGCCGCCGGGATCGACGTGCGCGAAACCCTGGCCTTTCCCGACCATCACGTATTTTCCGACCCGGAGCTGGCCGATATTTTCCGTCGCGCCGCCCGGTCGGGCGCGATGGCGCTGACTACGGCCAAGGACGCCGCGCGCCTGCCCGCCTGGGCGCGGGCGCAAGTCGAAGTCTTGACAACCACCCTGGTCTGGGAGGACGAAACGGCGCCCGAATCCTTCCTCGACCGGTTCTTGTTGACCGCCCAATGATCCGCGCGCCCCGCCTCGCCAATGTCTTTCGCCGTTTCGTCGTCCATCCGATCGAGGCGGCGATCGCCTTCGCTCTCTATCTCTCGTTCAAATTGCTGCCGTTGGAAATCGCATCCGCCGTCGGCGGCTGGCTCGGCCGCGTCGTCGGCCCGCGCCTTTCGCTGAGCGAACGCGCGCGGCGCAACCTGCAGCGCGCCTTTCCCGAGAAGTCCGACGTCGAGATCGCCGCCATCGTGCGGTCCATGTGGGACAACCTGGGAAGGGTCGCGGCGGAATTTCCGCACTTGGGCGAAATCAACGTCTACGACCCGCAAGGCCCGGTCACGGTGATCGGCGCGGAGTGGGTCGATTCGTTGCGCGACGACGGCCGTCCCGGTTTTTTCTTCTCGGCTCATTTCGGCAACTGGGAAATCGTCTCGCTCGGCGCGACGCAGCGGGGACTGCCGCTCGATCGGGTCTATCGCGCCGCCAACAACCGGCTGGTGGAGTGGCTCTACCGCCTGGGCCGGGCCGCGGTCGAGGGCGCGCTGATCCCCAAGGGCCCAGGCAGCGTGCGTCCGCTGCTGCAATCCCTGAAGTCGGGTAATCACCTCGGCATGATGGTCGATCAGAAAATGAACGACGGCGTGCCGGCGCCGTTCTTCGGGCGGGATGCCATGACCTCGACCGCGCTGGTCGACCTGGCGTTCCGTTTCGACTGTCCGGTGGTGCCCGCCCGCGTCGAGCGCCTGGACGGGGCGCATTTCCGCCTGGTCATCGGTCCGCCGATGGAACTGGCGAAGAGCGGCGATCGTCACGCCGACATCGCCGTCAACACCGCGCGCATGAACGCGATTATCGAAACCTGGGTGCGCGCGCGCCCCGACCAGTGGCTGTGGCTGCATAATCGCTGGAGCGATTAATTTTTTGGCGCGGTCGCGGCCTGCGGCGAGCCCGCGACCAATAGTCCGGGGTCGAGCGCGACGTCGAACCAATAGACGCCCCAATGCAGATGCGCGGCGGTGGTGCGCCCGGTCTTGCCGACCCGGCCGATGGGCGCGCCCTCGGCCACCCGTTCGCCCGGCCGCACCCCAATTTCGGAAAGGTGGATATAGACCGTGGTCAGCCCGTGGCCGTGGTCGAGCACCACGGTCTTTCCGGTCAGCACCATGTCCTGATGGGCCAGCGCGACCCGGCCGGGGGCGGCGGCCACGACCGGCGCGCCCTCGGGCGCGGCGATGTCGAGGCCGAGATGCGGCGCGCGCGGCTCCCCGTTGAGCACGCGCTGGCTGCCGAACACGCCCGAGATCGGCCCCGCCGCCGGCCACGCGAAGCGCGCGCCGAACAGCAGTTCGGGCGTTTCGACCGCGCGCACGGCGCGGATTTGCGCGCGGTCGTTTTCGATCCGTCGCAGCGTCTCGGCGTCGGGCGTCACCATCCGGGAAGGCAGCCCGTCGATGCGCTGGATGTCGTAGCGGCGTTGGGCGACGTCGAGGGTGCGGCGCGTCACGCGCCCATCGGCGCCGGTCACCGTCAGGCGCGCGCTGGGGGCCTGGTCGCGGCCGAAACCGATCAGGAACCGCCCGTCCGGCGCGACCCGGAGCGCGCGCCCGTCGAGGTCGACGCGGGCGCCCGGCTCGACGCGGCCGACGAGCAGGCCGCCCTGGGTCGCCGCGCCCTCCAATTCGAGCGCGCGCGCCGCGCCGGGCGCGGCGCACGCCAAGGCCAGCATCAGGACGCCCGCGCGCAGGCGGTTCACAGAAGCTTGCCCTGGCGCCCGCCGTTCGGCGGCGACGAGGGCGTCTCCGGTTGCGGCGCGCCGCCGGAAGTGGCGACGGCGTCGGCGCGACCGTCGTGGAATTCGAGCGAAAGGCGGTCGCCCTTGCGGATCGCGCCCGCGGCGGCGACGGCGGGCCCGCCGTCGCGGCGCACGACCGCGTAACCGCGCCCGAGGACGCTACGGTAGGATACGCTTTCGAGCAGCGCGCTTGCCTGGGCGAGCCGGGCGTTGGCGTGCACGAACACGGCCTTGAGCGCGGCGGCGAGCGCGCGCGCTTCCGCCGCGAGCGCGCCCTCCGCGCGCGCCACGCGCTCGATCGGGCTGGCGAGCCGCGCGGCCAATTCCCGGAAGCGGGCGGTTTGCCGCTCGAGCCCGACCCGCAAGCCGTGCGCGAGCCGTTCCGACCATTCGTCGAGGCGCTGGGCGCGTTCGTCCACCAGCGCGGGCAGGCGCGACAAAACGCGCGCGAGGTCGCCGAGCCGCGTCGTCCGTTCCGCCGCCAGGCGCTCGACGGCGGCGACCAGGCGGTTGGCGTTTTCGCCGACGCGCTGGATGAGTTCGGCGCGCACCGGCACCGCCATCTCCGCCGCCGCCGTCGGGGTCGGCGCGCGCAAGCTCGCGGCATAGTCGATCAAGGTGGTATCGGTTTCATGGCCGACGGCGGAAATGAGCGGGATCGCGCTCGCGGCGGCCGCGCGCACGACGATTTCCTCGTTGAACGCCCACAGGTCCTCGATGCTGCCGCCGCCGCGCGCGACAATGAGCACATCCGGGCGCGGGACCGGCCCGTCCGTCGGCAGGCGATTGAATCCCTCGATCGCGGCGGCGACTTCCTCGGCGGCGCCCTCGCCCTGGACCCGGACCGGCCACAGCAGCACCCGGCGCGGGAAGCGTTCTTCCAGCCGGTGCAGGATGTCGCGAATGACCGCCCCGGTCGGCGAGGTGACGACGCCGATCACCTCGGGCAAGTAGGGAATCTTTTTCTTGCGTTCGGCGGCGAACAGGCCCTCGGCGGCGAGCTTTTTCTTGCGTTCCTCGAGCAGCTTCAAGAGCGCGCCCTGCCCCGCGAGTTCGAGCCGCTCGACCACGAGCTGATACTGCGAACGGCCGGGATAGGTGGTGACGCGGCCGGTGGCGATCACGTCCATGCCGTCTTCGGGCGCGAGCCCGAGCCGGCCGGCGGCGCCGCGCCAGGCGACCGCGCTCAGGACCGCGTCTTCGTCCTTGAGCGTGAAATAGACGTGGCCGCTGGCCGCGCGCTTGAACCCGGAAATTTCTCCGCGCACGCGGACCAGCGGGAATGCCCCCTCGACCGCGGCCTTGATCGCGCCCGCGATCTCGCTGACCGAAAAAATCGGAAGGTTGTCGGCCGTCGCGGGAGTCGCTAAGTTGCCAGCCATGCGGCCAGTATGAGGGACGGCGGATACGCCCGTCAATTTTGGGGGCAATTTTGGCGTCGATGTTGGTGTCGATTTTCATGGGAAGCGGGCGATGAAGGTCCTGGTGGTCGGTGGCGGCGGGCGGGAGCACGCGCTCTGCTGGGCGATCGCCAAGTCGCCCCGCTGTTCCCAGCTCTATTGCGCGCCCGGCAACCCCGGCATCGGCAGGCTCGCCGAATGCGTCGAAATCGCGACCGAGGACCTCGACGGAATGGTTGCGTTCGCGCGCGAGCGGGCCGTTGATTTCGTCGTGGTCGGACCGGAAGCGCCGTTGGTCGCGGGCCTGGCCGACCGCCTGACGGAAGCCGGCATCGCCGTGTTCGGCCCTTCCCAAGCCGCCGCCGCGATCGAAGGGTCCAAGGCCCTGATGAAGGACCTCTGCGCCAAATACAATATTCCCACCGCCGATTACGCCCGCTTCGACGAACCCGACGCCGCCAAGGAATACATCCGCGCCCGAGGCGCGCCGATCGTGGTCAAGGCCGACGGCCTCGCCGCCGGCAAGGGCGTCACCGTCTGCCACAACGTCAACGAAGCCTACGCCGCCATCGATCACGTGATGACCGAACAGGCGTTCGGCGCTTCCGGCGACGAGGTGGTGATCGAGCAGTGCCTGGAAGGCGAGGAAGTCAGCTTCTTCGCCCTGGTGGACGGCGAACATGCCATTCCCTTCGGCGCCTGCCAGGATCACAAGGCGCGCGACGACGGCGACAAGGGGCCCAACACCGGCGGCATGGGCGCCTATTCGCCGACGCCGTTGATTATGCCCGAGCTGGAACGCGACATCATGGCGCGTTGCATCGTGCCGATGGCCAAGGGGCTGGTGGCCGAGGGCAAGCCCTTTCGCGGCGTGTTGTTCGCCGGGCTGATGATGACCAAGGACGGCCCCAAGGTTCTGGAATACAACGCCCGCTTCGGCGATCCCGAATGCCAGGTGCTGATGCCGCGCCTGCAATCCGATGCGCTCGAAGTATTGCACGCCTGCGCGACCGGCCGGCTCGACCGGGTCGGGGTGACGTGGCGCGCCGAAGCCGCGCTCGCGGTGGTGATGGCGGCGAAAGGCTATCCCGGCGCTTACGAAAAGGGCTCCGAGATCGAGGGCCTCGACGAAGCCGAGGAAATCGACGGAGTTCACGTGTTTCACGCCGGCACGTCGCGGGCGAACGGCCGGCTGCTCGCGGTCGGCGGGCGGGTGCTCGCCGTCACCGCGCTCGGGGCCACGGTCGCGGACGCGCAACGCAACGCCTACGCCGCGGTCGACCGCATCCGCTGGCCGGGCGGCTTCTGCCGGCGCGACATCGGCTGGCGCGCGATCCGCCTCGCCGGTTAGAAGGAGAGGGAGCATTCATGGACGACAAGACCCGCACCGAACTGGAAGCCGCCGCGTTTCGCGGCTTGGTCGAGCATCTGCGGAAGCGCACCGACGTCCAGAACATCGATCTGATGAATCTGGCCGGTTTCTGCCGTAATTGTCTCTCCAAGTGGTACCTCGCCGCCGCCAACGAGAAGGGCGTCGCCATGACGGATGGCGAGGCGCGCGAACGCGTCTACGGCATGCCCTACAAGGACTGGCAGGCCAAGTACCAGAAGGAAGCGACCGCGGAGCAGAAACGCCGCTTCGAGGAAACGAAGCCGCTGCACGCCGAGATCAGCGGCCACAACAAATAAGCGCATGCCTGAATTCTGGCCCGATTCGGGGCTGGCGCTTCTCGCGCGCGATCGCGCCGGCCACCTCGTCGTCACCGACGATTATCTCCGCGCCTGGCTGGCCAGGCCCGAAGTCGCGCTCGCGCCCGAATCGTGCCCGGCCGAACGCGCGCTCCACGCCGCCGCCCTGGCGGCGCCGCAAGCGCCGATCACGGAAGAGTCCATCGCCCGGTTGCGCGACGCGGACGCGCGCGATAACTGGCGGGTGATCGCGGATTTCTTCCGCCGCCTCGCCGCCGCCGGCACGGTCGAAGGCGCCTACCTCGGCCTCTTCCACGAGGAACGCGTGGCCCTGCCGCCGCTCTTTCTCGACCGGCTCGCGCAAACCATCGTGCACGCGGTCGTCGCAGGCACGGACGATCCCTTCCGCGTCCGCGCCGCCGAATTGTTCTTCCGCCCCCAGACCGCGACCGTCCAGGAAGGTTCGGTCCTGCTCGGCGATGCCGAGACCGTCGAGGCCCTCGGCGCGACCCGCGGCATGGGCGATCTCGGCCGCCTGATCGTGCAAAGCGGGACGAAACCGAAGAACGTCGAGATGGACGTGCTGACGGCGGAAAAGGCCGCGCTTTATTGGGAACGGAGCGAACGCCGCGACCTGGTGCTCGATCTCACCTTCGCCCGCCCCGGACTGGACGCGTTCGCGCGCGTGATGGAAGCCTGGATCGCCCGCCTGATCGGGGCCGAGGTCCGCATCCAGCCGGTGCGGCAGATCCGCGACGAACGCTGGGTCTGGCACATCGGCCTCGACGTCGAGGCGAGCGCGATCCTGAACGATTTATACAAGGGGATCGACGTGGAGGAGGATCGCCTGAAGCGCCTGCTCGCGCTGTTCCGCCTCGATTTCGCCAATCCCTCGATCGTGCGCGAGGGCGTCGCGGGCCGCCCCGTCTATCTCGGCCTCGCCATGACCGAGGCGCGCAAGGTGCGCTTCAAGCCGCAGAACCTGCTGGTCAACCTGCCGCTCGCGCGCGCGGCCTGATCACCGCCGCTCCCTGAAGAACGCCTTCAGGATTCCGCCCGACTCGCGTTCCGCGATCCCGCCCACCACCTCGGGGCGGTGATGGCAGGTGGCTTGCGCGAAAAAGCGCGCGCCATGCTCGACGCCGCCGCCCTTGGGATCGTAGGCGCCGAAATAGAGCCTGCGGACGCGCGCGAACGAAATCGCCGCCGCGCACATGGCGCAGGGCTCGAGCGTGACGTAGAGATCGGCGTTCTCGAGCCGGGCCGCGCCCGCGCGTTCGCACGCCGCCCGGATGGCGAGCATTTCCGCGTGCGCGGTCGGATCGCGCGTTTCCTCCATGCGGTTGCGGCCTTCGGCGAGGATCGCGCCCGTGGCGCCGTCCACGATCACCGCGCCGACCGGCACCTCGCCCGCCGCCGCCGCTTCGCGGGCGAGCGCCAGGGCGCGGTTCATGGGGGATTCATTATTCATGGCGCGGACCTTGGGCAGCGGCGCCCTTTCCGTCAAGGCCCGCGCGCCGTAAAGTCCCCGCCCATGACCCTTCCCCTGATCGGCATCACCCTCGATTCGGAAGAGCCCGGCGGCTATTCCAAGTTTCCCTGGTACGCGCTCCGCGAGAACTACTGCGCCGCGGTGGCCGGCGCGGGCGGCTTGCCGGTGCCGCTGCCGCACGAGGTCGAAAAGGCGGAATCCTATCTCGATGCCTTGGGCGGCATCGTCGTCACCGGCGGCGCCTTCGACGTCGATCCGGCGATCTTCGGCTCAGATTCCCGTCACGCCACCGTCAAGACCAAGGGCCGCCGCACCGCGTTCGAACTCGCCTTGGTCAGGGGCGCGCTCGAGCGCGACATGCCGGTGCTCGGCATCTGCGGCGGCCAGCAGTTGCTGCACGTCGTCCTCGGCGGGCGGTTGATCCAGCACATCCCGGACGAAATCAAGGACGCGCTCGCCCACGAGCAGCCCAACCCGCGCGACGAGCCCGGCCACGACGTCGCCGTCGTTCCCGGCACGCTGCTGCACCGCATCGTCGGCGTCGCGTCCTTGCCGGTCAACAGCGCGCACCACCAGGCGGCGCTGGACGAGCCGCAAGGCGTCGTCGTCAACGCCCGCGCCGCCGACGGCGTCATCGAGGGGATCGAGGCGCCGCGTTACCGCTTCTGCCTCGGCGTGCAGTGGCACCCGGAATTCCTGATTTCGGACGGCGATCGGAAGATTTTCAGCGCCTTTATCGCCGCGTGCCATGAACGCAACCGCTAAAGAAGACGCATCGGCCAAGGGCACCCGGAGCGAAGCGACCAAAGGCGAGCGCATCGCCAAGGTCATGGCTCGCGCCGGGCTCTGTTCGCGCCGCGAGGCGGAACGCTGGATCGCGGCGGGCCGGGTCGCCGTCAACGGCCAAGTGCTGGCCACGCCCGCGACCACGGTCACGGAAGCGGATTCGATCGTGGTGGACGGCCAAGCGCTGCCGATGAAGGAACCGGCCCGGCTCTGGCGCTACCACAAGCCGCGCGGCCTGATGACCACCCACAAGGACCCGCGGGGACGCCCGACCGTGTTCGAAAAATTGCCCAAGGGATTGCCCCGGGTAGTTTCGGTCGGACGGCTCGATTTCAATTCGGAAGGCCTGCTGCTGCTCACCAACGACGGCGGACTCGCGCGGAAATTGGAACTGCCGGCAACCGGCTGGACCCGGCGCTACCGGGTGCGCGCGTTCGGCGCCGTGGACGACAAGGCGTTGGCCAGGCTCAAGGACGGCATCACCGTGTCCGGCGTGCATTACGGCCCGATCCGGGCGGCGATCGATTCCAAGAAAGGGGCGAACGTGTGGCTGACGGTGGCCCTGACCGAAGGCAAGAACCGCGAGGTGCGCCGGGTGCTGGAACACCTGGGGCTTTCCGTCAACCGCCTGATCCGCGTCGCCTACGGTCCCTTCCAGCTCGGCCATCTGGCGGAAGGCGAGGCCGAGGAAGTGTCGGGCAAGGTCCTGCGCGAGCAGTTGGGCGGGGAGTCGGTCGTTTGAGAATCGTCGCCGGGCGCCATCGCGGACGAACCTTGAAGACTCTTCCAGGTCCCGGATTGCGCCCGACCTCGGACCGGACCCGCGAATCCGTGTTCAACATTCTCGCCCACGGGATTCCCGATTTTGCTTTCGACGGCGTCTCGGTGGTCGATCTTTTTTGCGGCACCGGCGCGCTCGGTCTGGAAGCGCTTTCGCGCGGCGCCGCGCGCGCGACCTTCGTCGATGCGGACGCCGCCGCGCTCAAGTGCGCCAAGGAAAACGCCGCCCGCCTCGGCGAATGGCGCAACGTGCTCACGCTCCGGCTGGACGCGACGCAGATTCCGCCCCCGCCGCTCGCCGCGCACGCCCCGTGCGCGCTCGCCCTGCTCGATCCGCCCTACGGCCGGGGATTGCTGGTTCCGGCGCTGCAGGGAGTGGCTGCGCGCGGCTGGCTCGCCGAGAACGCCGTTGTGGTCGCGGAAATGGGCGCGAAGGAACCGTTCGAGCCGCCGCGCGGATTCCAATTGTTGCAGGAGCGGACCTACGGCGCGGCCAAGGTGGTGTTCCTGCGTTTCACAGGCAATAAAGCGTAATCCAAGCCCCCTCCCCCTAACCCCCTCCCGCGAGGGGAGGGGGAACTCATAAAAAATTTCCCTCCCCCTCGACGGGGGAGGGTTGGGGTGGGGGTGTGGCTATCTAAGCGCGATTTCGTTCGGTCGAGACACGCCCTAGCGCCTTCCGAACAGGCGTTCGATGTCGGCGCGCTTCAATTCGATGTAGGTCGGCCGGCCGTGGGCGCATTGGCCGGAAAGCGGCGTCTGTTCCATCTCGCGCAAGAGCGCGTTCATCTCGGCGGCATTCAGCCTCCGGCCCGCGCGCACGCTGCCGTGGCAGGCGATCGTCGCCGCCACCTCGTCGAGGCGCGCCTTCAAGGCGTGCGCCGCGTCGAATTCGGCCAGTTCCTCGGCCAGGTCGCGGACCAGGCCCTTCACGTCCGCGTCTCCGAGCAGCGCCGGAATTTCGCGCACCACCACCGCCGCGTCGCCGAAGGCCTCGACCACCAGGCCGAGTTCGGCCAGTTCGGCGGCGCGGGCCGCGATCCGCGCCTGGGCGGCGGGCGAGAGTTCCACCACCTCGGGGATCAGGAGTCCTTGGCGGGCGACGCCGCCGTTGGCCAATCCCCGTTTCAGCTTTTCCTGGGTCAGGCGTTCGTGCGCCGCGTGCTGATCGACGATGACGAAACCGTCGGCGGTTTCGGCGACGATGTAGGTTTCGTGCATTTGCGCGCGGGCGACGCCGAGCGGGTATCGCGCCGGGTCGGGGATGTCGGCGGCGGGCCCGGCCGGGGCTTCGGCGATTCGGGCCGCGAGCGGCGCGTGAAAGCCGAGCGCGGCTTCGGCCAGCCCGCGCGGGATCGCGCCGCCAGGAAGAGGATAGGCGAAATTCCCCGGCGGAGTCCCCTGCGGCCTGAGCGCAGCGAGCGCCGCGTCGGCGACCGTGGTAGCGGAACGGTGCCCGGCCTGGCTAAGCGCATGGCGGATCGCGCCGACGATCAGGCCGCGCACCTGGCCGGGATCGCGGAAGCGGACCTCGGTCTTGGCCGGGTGCACGTTGACGTCCACCGCCTCGGGCGGGATGTCGAGGAACAGCGCGACCGCCGGGTGCCGGTCCCCGGCCATCAGATCGCGGTAGGCCCCGCGCAGGGCGCCGAGCAGCAGCCGGTCGCGCACCGGGCGGTTGTTGACGAACAGGAACTGCATCTGCGCGGTCGGCCGGTTGAAAGTGGGAAGCCCCGCGAAACCGGAAAGACGCACGCCGTCGCGCTCCGCCTCGATCGGCACCGCGTTGTCGGCGAATTCGCGCCCGAGCACGGCGGCGACGCGGGCGCGCCGGGCCTCGCTCTCGTCCCCGCTCGCGGCGGCAAGGCGCAGGATGTCCTTTTCGCCGTCGCTCACGGTGAAGGCGACGCGCGGATTGGCGAGCGCGAGGCGCTCGACCGTTTCCACCGCGTGCGCGAGTTCGGTGCGCGCGGTTTTCAGGAACTTCAAGCGCGCGGGCGTGGCGAAGAACAAATCCTTGACCTCGACCCGCGTGCCGTCGCCGAGGGCGGCGGGGCGGACCTGGCCCTTGCGCCCGCCTTCGACCGCGATCGTCCAGGCTTCCTGCGTGCCCTTCGCGCGGCTGGCGATGGTGAGCCTGGCGACCGCGCCGATGGAGGGCAGCGCCTCGCCGCGAAAGCCGAGGGTCGTGATGCGGGTCAGGTCTTCGTCGGGCAGCTTGGAGGTGGCGTGGCGCTCGACCGCAAGGGCGAGTTCATCCGCCGTCATGCCGCGGCCGTCGTCGGTGACGGCGATTTCCGCCTGGCCGCCGTCGCGCACGACGATCCCGATCCGCCGCGCGCCGGCGTCGAGCGCGTTTTCGACCAGTTCCTTGACCGCCGACGCCGGCCGTTCCACCACCTCGCCGGCGGCGATGCGGTTGACAAGAGTTTCGGGCAGGACTCGGATCGCGCTCATGACGCGGCCTTGCGCGCGCGTCGTGCGAATGCACGCCTACCGGCGTGACGCGCACGACGACTCCTTGCCCATGCCCTGATCTTGCGGGCAAGCCCGGCGGTGGAGGAATCGTGCGCGCCGATTTTGCCGTCCTTGAGCAGGCGGGCGGTGCCGGAGGCGAGCTTCTTGCCCAGCTCGACCCCCCATTGGTCGAAGGAATTCACGTCCCACAGCACGCCCGCGACGAAGGTCTTGTGTTCGTAAAGGGCCAGCAGCAGGCCGAGGTGGTAGGGATTGAGGCGGCGGAGCAGGATCGTCGTGCTCGGCCGGTTGCCGGGGAAAACGCGGTGCGGCAGCAGGCGGCGGATGTCGGCGGCGGACAGTCCCTCCGCCCGCATGGCGGCGCGGGCTTCGGTTGCGTCGCGTCCGCGCATCAACGCTTCGCCTTGCGCCAGCATGTGGGCGAACAGGATCGCGCGCTGCCCCTTGGGCCCGGGGCCGCCTTCCGCGGCGGCGACGAATTCCACCGGCACCGGGTCGGGGCCCTGGTGGAGCATCTGGAAGAACGTGTGCTGGGCGTCGGTGCCGGGGGCGCCGACCACCACCGGCGCGGTCGCGCGCCCGACGGGTCGGCCTTCGCGCGTCACCGACTTGCCGTTGCTCTCCATTTCCAGCTGCTGGAGATAATCGGGCAAAAGCGCGAGGCGGCTGTCGTACGGGATGACGGCGCGCGTCCGATGGCCGAGGACGTTCGCGTTCCAGACGTCGAGCAGCGCGAGCAGGACGGGAAGGTTGCGGGCGAGCGGCGCCTTGCGGAAATGCCGGTCGAGGGCGTGGGCGCCCGCGAGCATTCGCGCGAACCGGTCGGGCCCGAGGGCCAGGGCGCACGTGAGCCCGACCGCCGACCAGAGCGAAAAGCGCCCGCCGACCCAATCCCAGAATTCGAACACCGCGTTTCTCGGAATTCCGAACGCCGCGGCCCGGTCGGGGGCGGCGGTGACGGCGGCGAAGTGGCGGCCGACGGCGGCCTGCCCGAGACGGTCCGCGATCCACGCGCGCGCCGCGCGCGCGTTGGCGAGCGTTTCCTCGGTGGCGAAGGTCTTGGAAACGACGACGAACAAGGTCTTCGCCGGATCGAGCCCGTGAGTCGCGCGGGCGAAGTCCGCGCCGTCGACGTTGGAAAGAAACCGTGCCTCGATGATGTCTTTCTCCGAGGCCAGCGCCCGGCAGGCAAGCTTGGGCCCGAGCAGCGAGCCGCCGATGCCGATGTGCACCACGTGCGTGCAGCGGCCGCCGCGCCGGGCCTTGGCGGCGAACGCACGCACGCGGGCAAGCGTCGCGCGCGCCGCCGCCGCTTCCCGGGTGCGCGCGGCGGGATCGCGCAACGCCGCATGGAGCACGGCGCGGCCTTCGGTGGCGTTGACCCGCTCGCCCGCGAACATCCGCCGTCGCCATCCGGCGACGTCGGCCGCGCGCACCAGTCGCAGCAGCGCGGCCAGGGCTTTCCCGTCGATCCGGTTCTTGGAATAGTCGAGAAAGAGGCCCTCGTAGCCGAGGGAAAACCGCGCGAAGCGTCCGGGGTCGGCGGCGAACAGGTCGCGCAAGGAAGCGCGGGCGAGGCGCGCGCGGTGGCGCTCAAGCGTGCGCCAGGCGGCGTCGCGCCGGCGGGAAGCGGTTCGGGAAGGCATAAGCGCAGGATAACGGCGCGGGCGCGCCTCTGCTAGTCGGCTGCCGCGAGCCCTTCCGGCTCGCCCGCGACCACCATCAACAGGCGGGCGGGGTCGAGCAGGCGGCGGCCGACTCGGGCGACCGATTCGGCGTCGACCGCCTCGATCAGGCTTTTGTAGCGGTCGATGTAGTCCGGTCCCAGATTCTCGATCTGTATGCCGAGCAGCATTCCGGCAATTCCGCCGGTGGTGGTGAGCCGCAGCGGAAACGAACCGGTGAGGAAGGTCTTGGCGTCGGCGATCTCGTCGGCGGTCGCGCCTCCTTCGGCCATGCGCCGCCATTCGGCGCGGACCACGGCGACGGTCTCCTTGACCCTGGCGTTGGCGGTGGCGGCGCTGCCCAGCATCAAGGCGGAATGGCGGAGCGGATGAAGCGAGGTGCCGGCGGAATAGGCGAGGCCGCGCTTTTCGCGCACTTCTTCGTACAACCGCGAGGTAAATCCGCCGCCGCCGAGGATGTAGTTGAGCACGCTGGCCGCGTAGTAGTCGGGATCGTCGCGCTTCAGCCCCGGCGCGGCGAAGAAGATGGCGCTCTGCGGCACCTTGAGCCGGGTCACGAGGGTGCGCGAATCGATCCTCGGTTGAACGTCGGGCACCGCGGCGGACGCGGACTTTTCCGGCAGGGCGCCGAACATGCGATCCAGCATGCGGCCGAGGTCGGCCGCCGAAATGTCGCCCGCCGCGCCGACCACGAGCGAATCGCGCGCGAGCCGCTGTCGGACGAACGCGCGCAAGTCTTCGGCGGCGATGCGCGCGACGCTTTCGAGGGTTCCGCGCGTGCGCCGGCCGTAAGCGTGATCGGGGAATGCTTCCGAAAAAAGGCGGATTTGGGCGACCGTGCTCGGGTTTTCGGCGTCGCGGCGCAGGCGGGCGAGGATTTGGCTGCGCACGCGCGCGAGCGCGGCCTCGTCGAAGCGCGGCCGGGCGAGCGCGAGCGAAAGCAATTCGGCGGCCTTGTCCCTATGTTCGTTCAGGGTCTGCAGCGAGCCGCTGAATTCGTCGAACGATGAATCGAACGACAGGGTGATCGAGCGATCCTCGAGCGCGGCGCGGAACGCCTTGGCGTCCATGTCGCCCGCGCCTTCGTCGAGCAGCGCGGCGGTCATGCGCGCGAGTCCCTCCCGGCCGGCGGGATCGAGCGCTGCGCCGCCGCGAAAAGCGAAGTGAATCGCGACGATCGGATTGAGCTTGTCCTCCACCAGCCAAGCGGAGATGCCCCCGGGGCTTCTGACCTGTTGGACCTCGACCGCGCGCGCCGCCGGGGCGGCCGCGAAAACCACGGCCGCGAAAAGAAACGCGCGTACCCAGGTCCGAGGATTGCGCATGGTCTATTCCTTCGCCGCGGGCAGCAGGCGGCCGGTGACGTGGCCGGAGCCGGCGAGGACGAATCGGGCCGCCGCGTTCACCTGTTCGAGGGTGACGGCGTCGATGCGCTCGGGCCAGGTTTCCACGTCCTCGACCGTGAGGCCGAGGGCAAGCGCGGAGCCGAGCGCCTGCGCGCCGGTATCGAGCGAATCGCGGGCCAGCACGGCGGCCGCCTTCATGCGCGTCTTGGCGCGCGCGACTTCGCCGGGATCGACGCCGTCGGCGAGAATTTTGGCGATTTCGGCTTCGACCGCCTGTTCGACTTTTTCCGGCGCGACCTCGCGCCGGGGCGAGGCGAAGAAGCCGAACCGGCTCGGCCCGCGCGTCGAGGAATCGTAGAAGGCGCCCGCGCCGTCGGCGATTCCGGCGTCCAGTACCAGCGTTTGGTAGAGCCGCGAGGTGCCGCCGCCGCCGAGGATTTCGGCAAGGACTTCGAGGGCGTAGGCGTGTTCCTTGGCGCCCCACAGCAGCGACGGCGCGAGCCAGCTGCGCGACCACGACGGCTGCGGCACGCGCGGATCGCGCAGCACCACCTCGCGCGCGGCGGTCTGCGGCGGCTCGTCGGGGCGGGAGCGGACGACGGGCGCGGCGGCGGGAATGACGCCGTAATATTTTTCGGCGAGCGGTTTCAGCTCGGCCGCCGTGATGTCCCCGGCCACCACCAGGACCGCGTTGTTGGGGGCGTACCAGCGCCGGTAGAAGGCGAGAATGCGTTCGCGGTCGAGCGCGCGAATTTCGTGCTCCCAGCCGATGACCGGCCGCCGGTACGGGTAGTTGTAGAACTGCACGGCCGCCATCTGCTCGCGCAGACGGCTCGACGGATTGTTGTCGGTGCGGGTGCGGCGCTCCTCCAGCACCACCAGGCGCTCGCGGTCGACCCCGTCGGGGGTGATGGCGAGACCGGTCATGCGCTCGGCCTCCAGCGCCATCACCATGTCGAGCCGGTCCTTGGCGATGGTTTGGTAATAGGCGGTGTAGTCGTAGGACGTGAAAGCGTTCTCGCGCCCGCCGTTCTTCGCCACCAGGCGCGAAAATTCGCCGGCCGGGCGCTGCTTGGTGCCCTTGAACATCAGGTGTTCGAGAAAATGGGCGATGCCGGATTCGCCCTCGCCCTCGTCGGCGCCGCCGACCCGGTACCAGACCATGTGCTTGACCACCGGCGCGCGCGGGTTGGGCACCACGACGACCGTGAGCCCGTTGGCGAGCGTGAAGCTTTCCGCGCCGAACACCTTGGCGGCGGCGCCATGGGGTTGAAACACGAAGCCGAATGCGGCGATGAGAGCGACGGCGAGCCGGGCGCGAACGTCATGCGACATGGATACAGGTTTCCTCGGGGCCAAGGGCCGCGTCCAACTAAAATAAGGCGTTCGCGCCCCGGAGCAAGGCGCGGGGAATTCACAAACCGGATATGAGATAAAGCCTAGAACAGTCCGCGCTTTTTGCGCTGGATGATGGGCGTTTCGCCCTCGGTCACGGGTTTGCCGAGCGCCTGGTTTTCCCGAATGCGCTGGTTTTCCTTTTCCGCGTTGACGACGGTGCCCGGGGGCTCCGGCGTGCGCCAGAACAGGATCTTGTCGGTGACGCGCTCGTTTTCCTGGACCAGCGCGGCGGCTTCCTCGTTGACGACGACGCGGATGTTGGGCTGCGCGGTCAGCCCGCCGGTTTGGCGCAGGAGCGCGCGCACGCCCGCGCTCGATCCTTCCGGCGCCGGCTGTTCCTCGACCGCGCCCGGCCGTCGGCCGCGCAAGGCCTGTTCGGCTTCGGTCGAAGGCGCCGTTTCCTGGGGGCGGGCCTCGCCCGGGGCGGGCGGGCGCAAGTTGTAATTGGGCGGCAAAGACAAGGGCGCGCGGGAATAAACCGAGAATTCGTCGGGCGGACGCTTGTCGAACCCGAGCATCTTGCGCGTGTCCTCGCATGCCCCGAGCGTAAGCGCGAGCGCAATCCACCCCGTCGCGATGACAATTCGTTTTGCGGTCATGACACTTAGGCCCCCGGCGCTCCGCCGGAATCGCCCGATTCCCTATTTTTAGGCAATTCGGGGCGGCCGAACAAGGCGTCCGCGAGCAACGCCAAGGCGCCCAGTGAAATCGCCGTATCCGCGGCGTTGAACGCCGGCCAATGGAAGCCGAAGGCATGGAAGTCGAGGAAATCGGCGACCGCGCCGAATCGCGCGCGATCGATCACGTTGCCGAGAGCGCCGCCGATCACCAGCCCGAGCGCGGCGACCACGAACGCCCGGCTCTCCCGGACCATCCACGCGAACAGAACGGCGACGATGACCAGCGCCAGCGCCGACAGCACCCACGCCCCCATCGCCGAATCCAGGCTGAACATGCCGAAGCTCACGCCCCGGTTCCAGCCCATCACCAGATTGAAAAAAGGCGCGACCGGAATGACGCGCGGGGGATTCATGACGCGCTCGACGATCCACCACTTGGAAATCTGGTCGGCGACGACGACGGCGGCGGCGACGCCGATTCCGGTTGCGAGGCGGCGCGGGTCGATCATTGGGCGGCGAGGGGACCGGCGACCGCGTCGGCGCAGCGCCGGCAGGTTCCGGGAAAGCGCGCGTCCCCGCCCACCTCGGGCAGCACTTTCCAGCAACGCTCGCATTTTTCGCCCGCGGCGGGCGCGGGCACGACGCCGACCCCCGGCACGTCGGGCAGCGTGAACGCGCCCGCGGGCGGCGAGCCCTCCACCAGGCGGGCGTCCGACGTGATGGCGATTTCGGCGAGATTCAGCCCGGCGAGCGCCTTGACGTAATCGGCGCCGGCATGGACGGTCGGCGCCGCCTGCAGGCTGGAACCGATCCGCTTTTCCGCGCGCTCTTTTTCGAGCGCGCCGGTGACCACGCGCCGGAGCGCGCGCACCTTGTCCCATTTCGCCGCGAGCGCGTCGTCGCGCCACGATGCCGGAATTTCGGGAAACGGCCTCAGGTGCACGCTGATTCCGTCGGGATGGCGGGTGAGCCAGGCTTCCTCGGCGGTGAAGCAGGTGAACGGCGCGAGCCAGGCGGTCAGCGTTTCGAACAGGATGTCGAGCACCGTGCGCGCCGCGCGGCGGGCCGGCGAGGTCGCGGGATCGCAATAGAGCGCGTCCTTGCGGACGTCGAAGTAGAACGCCGACAGGTCGCCGGCGCAGAACGAGTGCAGATCGGCGAAGAAACGGTGGAACACGAAATTGTCGCACGCGGCGCGCAAGGAGCGGTCGAGCTCGGCGAGCCGGTGCAGCACCCAGCGCTCGAGTTCCGGCATGTTGTTCGCCGCGACGCGCTCGCCGGCCGAAAAGCCCTTCAGGCCGCCGAGCAGGTAGCGGAGCGTGTTGCGCAGGCGGCGGTAGACATCCGTCTGCTGCTTCAGGATTTCGGGGCCGATGCGGAGATCGTCCTCGTAGTCGGAGCCGACCACCCATAGGCGCAGAATGTCCGCGCCGTCGCGCCCGACCACGTCCTGCGGCGAGACGATGTTGCCGAGCGACTTCGACATTTTCTGGCCGTCCTCGGCCAGCACGAATCCGTGGGTCAGCACCGATTCGAACGGCGCGCGCCCGCGCGTGCCGCAGCTTTCGAGCAGCGAGGAATGGAACCAGCCGCGATGCTGGTCGGAGCCCTCGAGATAGAGCGACGCCGGCCAGGCGAGGTTCCAGTCCCCGCCTTCGAGGACGAAACCGTGGGTCGAGCCCGACTCGAACCAGACGTCGAGGATGTCGGTGACGGCCTCGTACTCGGCCGGGTCGTGGTCGGGGGCGAGAAAACGCCGGGGATCGGCGGCGAACCAGGCGTCCGCGCCCTCCCGTTCGAAGGCGGCCAGGATGCGGGCGTTCACGCGCTCGTCCTTCAGGACCTCGGCCGCGCCGCCGTTCGCGCGGCGCACGAACACCGCGATCGGCACGCCCCAGGCGCGCTGGCGCGAAATCACCCAGTCGGGGCGGGTCTCGATCATGCCGCGCAGGCGATTCTGGCCGGTCGCCGGCACGAACCGGGTCGCGTCGATGGCCCGAAGCGCGCGGTCGCGCAGCGTGTCGTCCGGTTTCCCCGAAATCGCCCGATCCATGGCGATGAACCATTGCGGCGTCGCGCGGAAGATGATCGGCTTTTTCGAGCGCCAGGAATGCGGATATTGGTGGGTCAGTCGGCCGCGCGCGACCAGGGCGTTGGCCTGGATCAGCGCCTGGATGACCGCCTCGTTGGCGTCGCCCTTCTTGCCGTGGGCGGTGATCACGCGCTTGCCGGTGAAGCCGGGCGCTTCGTCGGTGAAGAATCCGTCGCCGTCGACCGTGGAGGGGATGGTGGTGTCGATGCCGCGCGCGGTGAGCGCGCGCGCGTTCGCGGTCCAAACCTCGAAGTCGTCGGCGCCGTGGCCGGGGGCGGTGTGGACGAACCCGGTGCCGGTGTCCTCGGTGACATATTCGCCCGGAAGCATCGGTACGGCGAACTCGTAACCGAGAGACCTGAGCGGATGCCGGCACGCCACGATGTCTGCCGGATTGACGTCACGAAGGCGCTTGTAAGCCGTGACGCGCGCTTTTTCGAACACCGCTTTGGCGAGCGTGTCGGCGAGGATGAGAGTCTCGCCGACTTCGGTCCAATTTTCGGCAGGTGCGTCGGTAACTTCATAAAGGCCGTATTTGATCTTAGGCGAATAAGCGATGGCGCGGTTGCCGGGCAGCGTCCATGGAGTCGTCGTCCAGATGACAACGTAGGCCTTTTGAAGTTCGCCCAATTCAAGGCCGGTTCGGGCCATGCTCGTCCGCTCGATTCCAAACTTCACCCACACCTGATCCGACTCGAAGTCGTGATACTCGACCTCGGCTTCGGCGAGCGCGGTCTTTTCCACCACCGACCACATCACCGGCTTGGAGCCGCGATAGAGCAGCCCGTTCATGGCGAACTTCATCACCTCGCGCGCGATCCGGTTTTCGGCGGCGAAGGTCATGGTGGAATAGGGACGGTCCCAGTTGCCGACCACGCCGAGCCGCCGGAATTCCTCGCGCTGCACGCCGATCCAATGGTCGGCGAACTCGCGGCATTCGCGGCGGAAGGCGAGGATCGGCACCTGATCCTTGTCCTTGCCGGCGGCGCGGTATTTTTCCTCGATCTTCCATTCGATCGGCAGCCCGTGGCAGTCCCAGCCCGGCACGTAGTCGGCGTCGAAGCCGAGCATCTGGCGCGAACGGGTGATGATATCCTTGAGTATCTTGTTGAGCGCGTGGCCGATGTGGAGGTGGCCGTTGGCGTAGGGCGGACCGTCGTGGAGGACAAATTTCTTCCGGCCCTTGGCCTGTTCGCGCAGCTTCGTGTAGAGGCCGATCTCTTCCCAGCGCTTGAGGATTTCCGGTTCGCGCTTGGCCAGCCCCGCCTTCATCGGAAACGGCGTGTCGGGCAGGAAGACGGTCGCCTTGTAATCGGGCTTGTTCATGACGCGGCCAGGATGCGGCGCGCCCGCAGGCTGTCCTCGGCGATCTGCGCGCGCAAGGAGTCGATCCCGTCGAAAGCGCGTTCGCGGCGGAGATGTTCGACCAGTTGCACTCTCAGGCGCCTGCCATAGAGATCGCCCGCGAAGTCGAACAGAAAGACTTCCAGCATCTCGATTTCGCCGCCGAAGGTCGGCCGCCGGCCGATGTTGGCGACGCCCGCGCGCCAGACGGGCTTGCCGTCCTGGCCGTTGTCGCCGTCGATGGCGACGCGCACCGCGTAGACGCCGCCGGCGGGACGCAGGTGATCGCCGAGCGCGATGTTCGCGGTCGGAAACCCGATGGTGCGGCCGCGCGCGTCGCCGCGCATCACCCGTCCCTCGATTTCCGGCGCGCGGCCGAGGATGGCGGCAGCCTGGGCCACATCGCCCCGGCGCAGCGCGTCGCGCGCGCGGCTCGACGACAGGACCTCGCCCGCCTTGTCGCGCACGGCGTGAACGGCGGTGAAGTCGAATCCGAGCGTGCGCCCGGCCCGGAGCAGCAGCTCGCAATTGCCGGTCCGGCCCTTGCCGAAGACGAAGTCGTAACCGGCGACGACATGGCTCGCCCGAAACCCTTCGACCAGCACCCGGCGAATGAATTCGTCGGCCGAGAGCGACGAAAACGCGCGGTCGAAGCGGAGCGCGGCCATGAAATCGACGCCCAATTCGGCGACGAAGCGCGCCTTGGCCCGGAGCCGCGTCAGCCGGAACGGCGGATCGCCGGGACGGAACAGGTTGCGCGGATGCGGCTCGAAGGTCAGCACCGCCCAGGGCACGCCGTGGGCGTGGGCGAGCTGGCCGGCTTCGGCGATCACCGCCCGGTGGCCGAGGTGAATGCCGTCGAAATTGCCGATGGCGACGGCCGCGCCGCGCAAGGAGACGGGCAGGTCGCCCAGGTGCCTGAAGATCCGCATGGGGGGGCGAAGGTGCCCCCGGCCCGGGATCGGGTCAAGGGTGAAACTTGAGCCGATTCAAGGCGCTTGGGGGCTCTATTTCGTGCGGGTCGGGACCATCACGGTCGCTTCGCCGTCCAGCACCACCTTGCCCTTGACCAGGCACTGGGTCTTGATTTCGGCGAAGTGTTTTTCGGGGATCAGCTTGGTCACCGTCGCCCGGGCGATGACCGTGTCGCCGGCCTTGACCGGCGCCTTGAAGCGCAGCGCCTGGCTGACGTAGATGCAGCCCGGCCCCGGCAGCTTGGTGCCGATCACGGTCGAGATGAAGCTCGCGGTCAGCATGCCGTGGGCGATCCGGCCCTGGAACATGGTTCCCGAGGCGAACTCGTGGTTGAGGTGCACCGGATTGATGTCGCCGGAAACGCCCGCGAACATCACGATGTCGGCGTCGGTCACGGTCTTGCCGTAGATATCGCTCATGCCTTCCTTCAGGTCCTCGAAGTAGTACCCGTGCAGAAGGTCGCGATCGTTCGCGGTGGTCTCGGGTGTCTGATTCATGGGAAAATCCTCGGCTAAGGGCGGGGCGGCGGGTCGCGTACTATTCATGTCACGCGCCCGCCCTTCCGGCAATCGGGGGCGGCCCCCCATGGTGACGGGTAAAAGCCGATGAAATTGCGGAAACGCTGGCTTCGGATCGGGGTCCTGGTTTTCGGCCTGGTTCTGGCGGTCGCCGAGGCGGCGGCCGAGCCGGCGCTGGAATTGCCGCTCGCCTGCCGCCCGGGCGCCGACTGCTGGGTGGTCAATTACGTCGACCTCGACGCCGGTCCGGGGGTGCGCGATTACGCGTGCGGCCGGGCGGGCTACGACGGCCACAAGGGCGTCGATATCGCGGTGCGGGATTTTTCCCTGGTCGCGCGCGGCGTGCCGGTGCGCGCCGCCGCCGCGGGCGTGGTGCTGCGCGTGCGCGACGGCATGGCGGACGCGGCCGAAGCGGGCGGCGCCGCCGGGAACGACATTGCCGGGCGCGAATGCGGCAACGGCCTCGTCATCGATCACGGCCAGGGCTGGACAACTCAATACTGCCATCTGCGCCGGGACAGCGTGGCGGTCCGGCCCGGCGACCGGGTCGCCGTGGGCGACGCCGTCGGCATGGTCGGCCAATCGGGCCTGGCCGAATTTCCCCACGTGCACATCCAGGTGGCGAAGGACGGCCGGATCGTCGATCCGTTCCGCGGCGTCGAGCCGGGGGGCGCGGCGTGCGGGCTGGGGGCCAAGCCGCTTTGGAGCCGGGGCGCCCTCGCGGCGCTCGGACCCTATCGGCCGAGCGCCATCTACAACGGCGGCATCGCGGGCGAAGCCCCCGACGCGGCGGCCACGCGCCGCGGCCTGCACCGGGAAACGACCCTGCGCGCCTCCGCGCCCGCGCTGGTCGCCTGGGCGGACATCTATTGGGTTCAGGCGGGAGACCGCATCCGCGTCCGCCTGTTCGGCCCGGCGGGCGAGGTGTTGGCGGACAATACCGTCGCCGTCGAAAAGACCCAGGCGCGGCGGTTCGTGTACGTCGGGTTACGGCGGAAAACCGCGGCATGGCCGGCCGGAACCTACCGCTCCGAGGCGGTCTTGCTGCGCGGAAAGGACGGCCGTGCCGTCGAGGAAGCGCGCTTCGCGCATGCCGTCGACATCCGTTGACCGTCAATGCACGCGGTAATGGCGCCGCGCGACGAGCTTGGGTTGGGAACGAAGAATTCGGGGCGCGCGCGGCGGGACCGGTTTGCGCGAGCCGGTTTTGGCGGTGCGGGCGGGACTTTCGGGCCGTCGCGGAAGGGTCGGCATGGACGCGACGCCGTGCTGCCGCGCCAGCGCGGCGAGCGTGCGCCGGACGATGAGGTGGCGCTCGGGGCGACCATAGCCGCGCCGGACGTGCACGGTGGCGATCACGCCGACCGCTTCGGCCACGGCCACCGCGCCCGGCCGTTCGTCGCACCAGCGCAGAAAAGCCCCCACCGTCCACGGGTGCGCGGGCAAGGGGCAGAGCGCAAGCCGGCGGCACCAGGCGGCAAAGGCGCGCCAGGCGGGGTCATGGATGCCGCCCTTTGCCGGGGCGTGCGCCGCGAGCGCGCCTTTGCGCGCGCGAACGTCCCGGTGCGAAACCGTCTGTTGGCCCGTATGTTGGCCCATGGGGCCCGTTGCCTAAGCTTGCCGTTTCTGGCAGTTGTCTGTCGCGCAACGCGTTCGGCGGTGCGCGAGCGTGCAATCCGTTCCGGCTCGGAACGGGGGGAATATTATATGCGCGAATACCGGATCGCCGCCATACCCGGAGACGGCATCGGAACCGAAGTGATCGGCGCCGGGATCGAGGTCCTGCGCGCCCTGGAGAAGCGCGGCGGCGGTTTTCGCCTCGCGATCGAGCATCTGCCCTGGGGTTCCGATTACTACCGCCGCCACGGCCGGATGATGCCCGAAAACGGGCTCGATCTGCTGAAAGGCGCGGACGCGATCTATTTCGGCGCGGTCGGCGATCCGGAGCTGCCCGACCACGTCACCTTGTGGGGGTTGCGCCTCGCCATTTGCCAGGGGTTCGACCAGTACGCCAACGTCCGCCCCGCGCGGCTTCTGCCCGGCATTCCGGGGCCGTTGCGGGCGGCGAAGCCCTCGGACCTCGACTGGATCATCGTGCGCGAGAACACCGAGGGCGAATATTCGGGCGCGGGCGGGCGCGTGCATCGCGGCCTGCCCGAGGAAGTCGGCCTCGACGTGGCGGTGTTCACCCGCGCGGGCGTCGAGCGGATCATGCGCTTTGCCTTCGCGCTCGCCCGATCCCGCCCGCGCAAGCGCCTGACCGTGGTCACCAAGTCGAACGCGCAGCGCCACGGCATGGTGCTGTGGGACGACGTGCTCGCGGGGCTTAAGGGCGATTATCCCGACGTGGCGGTCGACAAGATGCTGGTCGACGCCATGACCACGCGCATGGTGCTGAAGCCGGAGACGATCGACGTGGTGGTGGCGACCAACCTGCACGCCGACGTGTTGAGCGACCTCGCCGCCGCGCTCTCGGGCAGCCTCGGCATCGCGCCGACCGCGAACCTCAACCCCGAGGGCAGGTTCCCGTCCATGTTCGAGCCGATTCACGGCTCGGCCTTCGACATCGCGGGCCGGGGCATCGCCAATCCGCTCGGATCGTTCTGGACCGCGGCGATGATGCTCGATCACCTCGGGGAAAAAGACGCGGCGGCGCGCCTGATGCGCGCGATCGAGCGCACCACCGGCGAAGGCAAGATGCTGCCCCCCGATCTCGGCGGGCGGGCGACCACCCGCGAGGTGACGGACGCCGTCTGCCGGGCGATCGCCGGGGATAATGACTGAACTCTAAGGCTCGGAGTTAAAACGAAGATTCATCCGCGATTGTTTTGCGGAATGGCCGGGAGGTAATATCCGCGTATCAACCCGGCGGACTTTAAGACCGGGCCACAGGACGGGAGGAGTCCATGACCAAGCCAACACGCGGTAAAAGTATGCTCACGCGCCGCCAGATCATGCGCGCGGCGGGTGCTACGGGCCTCGCGGCGGCCGCGGGGCCGTTTTTCCATGTGCGGCCGGCCCAGGCCGCCAAGGAACTGAAGATCCTGCATTGGAGCCACTTCGTTCCCCGCTACGACAAATGGTTCAACACCAACTACGTGGTCGAATGGGGCAAGAAGAACGACACCAAGGTCACCGTCGACAACATCAACATCGCGCTTCTCAACAGCCGCGCCGCCGCCGAAGTTTCGGCGCAAAAGGGACACGATCTCGTGCTGCTCAACTGGCCGCCGCCGTCGTTCGAGGATCAGGTGGTGGACATGGCGGACGTTTACAAGGAGGTCGAGAAGAAGTGGGGCAAGCCGATCGACCTCGCCGTCAAGAGCACCTACAACCCGAAGACCAAGAAGTACTTCGCGTTCTCCGACAGCTTCGTGCCCGATCCGGTCAACTACCGCACCGACCTTTGGGGCGAGATCGGCATGAAGCCGGACAGCTATGACGACGTCCGGATCGGCGGCAAGAAGATCAAGGACAAGACCGGCATTCCGGTCGGCATCGGCCTGTCGGCTGAAATCGACACCGGCATGGCCATGCGCGCGATCATGTATTCCTTTGGCGCCAGCGAACAAGACCCCGCCGGTAACCTGACGATCAACTCGAAGGAAACGATCGAGGCGCTGAAATACGTCAAGGCACTGTTCCAGGAGGCGATGACGCCGGAAGTCCTGGCGTGGGATGCTTCCTCCAACAACCGCCAGATGCTGGCGGGCCGCTCCTCGCTCGTGCTCAACGCCATTTCGGTGACGCGCACCGGCGAAAACGACAAGCTGCCGATCCACTCCAAGATCGGGCTCGCCCGGTCGGCGAAGGGGCCGGTGCGTCGGATCGGCCTCGAGCACGTGATGAACTGCTACATCATCTGGAAATTCTCGCCCAACGTCGAGGGCGCCAAGAAGTTCCTGATCGACTACATGAGTGACTTCAACAAGGCGTTCCAGGAAAGCGAATTCTACAATTTCCCCTGCTTCTCCAAGTCGGTGCCCAACTTGAAGGAGCAGATTTCCAAGGATCCCAAGGCGGATCCGCCCGACAAGTACAAGGTGCTGGAGGACGTGCTCGACTGGGCGACCAACGTGGGCTACCCCGGCTATTCCAACGCCGCGATCGACGAAACGTTCAACACCTGGGTGTTGAACACTATGTTCGCGGAAGCCGCGACCGGCGCCGAATCACCCGAGTCCGCTCTCAAACGCGCCGAGGCCAAGATGAAGCGCATTTGGGACAAGTGGAAAGAGCGAGGCATGCTCTGAGTTCCCGGCCCGGCCGCCGCCGGGCGCGGAGGCGCCAAAACTAAAAGGCCCGGCGGCATCGTTCGCGCTCGGTCTTTTGTCTGGGCGGCCCGCGCCGCCGGGCAGCCGGGTGCCTTGCCTTTCGGTCCGCGACGGCGCACCAAGTGGCGGGAAGGTTTCGGCCAGCCGGAACCTTCCCGTCCGTTTGCGGGGGGCTGGCTTTATCCCCTCCCGGCACGATTTAACGAGGACGAATCATGGCAATCGTCGAGACTAGGCGTATCGTCAAGACCTTCGGCGACGTGCAGGCGGTGGACGGCATCGACCTCGCCGCCGGCGAGGGCGAGCTTCTCGTCCTGCTCGGCCCTTCGGGCTGCGGCAAGACGACCCTGATGCGCATGATCGCGGGGCTCGAGCGTCCGACCTCGGGCGAGGTGATCATCGGCGGCACGGTGGTCAACGACTATCCGCCGCGGGCGCGCAACATCGCCATGGTTTTCCAGTCCTACGCCCTGTATCCGCACATGACGGTCGCCGGCAACATCGCCTTTCCCCTGAAGGCGCGCGGCATGCCGCGCGACGAAATCGCCCGGAAGGTCCAGTGGGCGGCGGACATGTTCCAGATCGGCCAATTGCTCGAACGCAAGCCCCGCCAGCTTTCCGGCGGCGAGCGCCAGCGCGTCGCGCTCGCCCGCGCCGTGGTGCGCGAGCCGGTCGTGTTCCTGCTCGACGAACCACTCTCGAACCTGGACGCCAAGCTGCGCAACACCGCCCGCGACGAGCTGAAGCAGTTCCAGCGCCGGCTTGCCACCACCACCATCTATGTTACCCACGACCAAGTCGAGGCGATGGGCCTGGGCGACCGCATCGCCGTGCTGAACGAGGGCAAGGTGCGCCAGATCGGCACGCCGCAGCAAATCTACGACGAGCCCGCCGACACCTTCGTCGCCACCTTCATCGGCTCCCCGCCGATGAATCTGGTCGAACACGAAGGCGCGATCGTCGGCTTCCGTCCCGAAGCCTTCCTGCCCCGCGAAATCGGCGGCGGGCAGGATTCCCACGTCGCAATCCCCCTTCGCGTCACCCGGGTCGAATACCTCGGCGCCGACCGGCTGGTCTACGGCATTCTCGAACCGCCGTATCGGAACGCGCACGTGATTTCCAAGCTGCCGAACAACGTTCGCGCCGCGGTCAGTCCCGGGGATATCCACGATTTCGTCGTCCGCGCCCGCGACATGAACCGGTTCGATCCCAAGACCGGGCTGCGGATAGGATAAACCGCCCATGCCCGCCGTCGCGACCGCCCGCCCCGGTTTCTGGACCCGACTTGCCGACGACGAGCGCTGGCTGATGCGCCTGATGATCGCGCCGACGATCGTCTATATCGCGGCGTTGGTCGGCTATCCCTTCTTTCTCTCCCTGTTTTACAGCGTGACCGACATTCACATCGGCACGACGAAGATGAATTTCGTCGGCTTCGATAACTACAAGCACATCATGGAGAGCCGGGCCTTCTGGACCGCGCTCAAGAACACCTTCATCTTCACCGTCATCTCGCAGCTCCTGGTCCTGGTACTGGCCAAGATTCTCGCCATGGCGCTGGTCAAGGACTTTCGCGGCAAGTGGGTGGTGCGGTTTCTCATCCTGTTGCCGTGGGTAGCGCCGATTTCCATGGGCAGCATCGGCTGGCTGTGGATATTCGATTCGATCTACAGCATCATCAACTGGACGCTGCGCTGGGCCGGCTTGCTCGGCCCCCATCAATGGCCGATCTGGCTCGGGCAACCGGACCTGGCGATGGGCTCGATCATCGCGGTTCACGTCTGGCGCATGCTGCCCTTGGCGACGGTCATTATCCTCGCCGGCCTGAGCTCGATCCCCCACGACATTCACGACGCGGCTGACGTGGATGGCGCCGGCTTCTGGCGCAAGCTGTTCACGGTCACCATTCCTCTGGTGATGCCGATCATGCTGGTCGCGCTGCTGTTCGGCACCGTGTTCACCTTCACCGACATGATCGTGATTTTCGTCCTGACCCGCGGCGGGCCCTATGACACCACCCAGGTGCTGGCGAGCCTGGCGTTCTTTACCGGCATTCAGGGCAGCGATCTGTCCGAAGGCGCGGCTATCTCGCTCTTCCTGTTTCCGGTCCTGGTCGCCATTGCCATCGCGTTCCTGCGCATGGCGCGTCGGGCGGAGGTGACGTGATGTCCGCCGGGTTGTATCGGGCGCAGCGCGCCGCCGGCGTGATCGGCCATTTCGGCGTGCTCGCGACGTTCGTCACGTTTCTCGCGTTTCCCTTCTATTGGATGCTGATCACCACCTTCAAGACGACCCAGGACCTTCACGACATCAAGAACAATCCGTTCATCTTTAACGACCCGCCAACATGGCACCACGTCCGGGTGCTGTTCGAGGACACGGCCTTTGTCCAATGGCTGATCAACACCGCCTGGGTCGGCGTGCTGGTCGTGATCATCACCCTCGCTTTCGCGCTTCCGGCGGGTTACAGCCTGGCGCGGGCGACGGGGCGCTGGAGCCAGACGCTCGCCATCGGCATCTTCCTCACTTATCTCGTTCCGCCGACCATCCTGTTTATCCCGTTCGCGCGCATCATCGCCGATCTCGGATTGCAGAATTCGCTCTGGTCCTTGGTCCTGGTCTATCCCAGCTTCACGATCCCCTTCTGTACCTGGCTGTTGATGGGATTCTTCAAGGCAATCCCGCGCGACCTCGAGGACGCGGCCATGATCGATGGTCTGAGCCGTTTCGGCGCCTTCATCCGCGTCGTGATTCCGATTTCGGTCGCCGGGGTCTTTACGGTCATCATCTTCACGTTCACCCTGGTGACGCAGGAATTCGTCTACGGTGTCACCTTCATCACGACCTCGTCGAACTACACCGTCAGCGTCGGCGTGCCGACCTTCCTGGTGCGCGGCGACGTGTATTTCTGGGGGTCGATGATGGCGGCGGCCTTGATCGCGAGCCTGCCGATCGCGGTGCTCTACAATTTCTTCGTCGATCGGTTCGTGGCGGGGTTTACCGTCGGCGCGGTGAAATAGACCGCCCGGCCGGGCGCGGCGGGATAGCCCCCGGATTTATTTTGCAGGACTTACAATGGGTTGCCGGGCGCGCAGCCCCGTATCCGGTGCCGCCGCGATTTGCTAGTCTTCCAGCCATCGAATTGGAACGGACAGGGAGAATTCCGTCATGCGTGTTCCAACCCGGCGCCTCCGGCGCGCCGCGATCCTGGCTACGACGGTATTTGGTTGCGGCGTGCTGACCGGCGCCTCGGCGTTCGCGAGCGATCCGGCCGCGTCCGACGACCCGCTCGAATCCGTCAACCGGGTGACCTCCGAATTCAACGCCGTCCTGCGCAAGGGAATCCTCGATCCGCTGGTCGAGGGCTATCGGGCGGTGACGCCGACCGACATGCAGAAGGCGATCTCCAACGTCTTTTCCAACCTGAGCGAACCGCTCACCGCGGGGTCGAGCCTGCTCCAGGGCGATACCGACAACGCCTCGGTCGCGACCCAGCGGTTTTTCATCAACACCTTCGCCGGCGTCGGCGGCATCGGCGATCCGGCGACCGACGCCGGGCTCAAGCAACGGCGCGAGGACTTGGGCCAGGCCATGGGCGCGAACGGCGTTGCGCCGGGGCCGCACATCGTGTTGCCGATCTTCGGGCCGAGCAACCTGCGCGACGCCACCGGCGATATCCTGGTCGGGTTGGCCAATCCGGCGCCGCTCGCGCTCAAGGCCGCGGACGCGGGCGTCGGCTACGCCGACAAGAAAGACGCCATCGAGGCCGCGACCGAAGGGTCGCTCGATCGCTACGCGGTCGAGCGGGACGCCTACGAACAGCACCGCCGCTTCCTGGTCAACAACGGCCAGGGTCCGGCGACGGCGTTTCCCGACATCGATCTGGACGAAAAGGACGCGATCGCCGAAACCCGGCGCCGATAACAGCCGTGTTTAACAGCCCCCCGCGTGGAACCCACGCGGGGGTTTTTCGTCGGAACACGGCGATTCAGTTCGCGATCCAGAGCGAAAACAGGATCGACACCGTCACCACGGACACGGCGGTGGATAGTAATATTCCGCTCGAGGCCCGCTGCACGTAGACGCCGTAGCGCTGGGCGACGACGAAACAATTGGCGCCGGCCGGCAACGCCGCCATGACCACGGCGACCATCGCCCATGTCGTCTCGACCGCAAAGACATGGAAGGCGAGCACCCAGGTGACCAGCGGATGGACGACGAGCTTGATCGCGACCATCGCGCCGACCTCGCCCAAGTCCTGACGGATCGGCTTTCCGACCAGAAAGAGGCCGATGGCGAACAGCGCGCACGGGCCCGCGGCGGCGCCGAGCAGATCGAAGAACGTCGCGACCGATTGGGGCAGGCCGACGCCGGTCAACGACCACAGCATGCCGACCAAGGCGGACATCACCAGCGGGCTTTGAAAAACGGCGCGCGACGCGTCGCGGACGATCCGGGCGCCGTCCGCCCGGCGGTAGGGGTCGGTCTCGATCAGGATCGTCACGAGCGCGATGAAGATCATGGTCATGAACACGGTCGAAACGATGGTCGGCGGCAGGCCGTCCGCGCCGAAGGCGACCAGCGCGAGCGGAACTCCCATGTAGCCGCTGTTGGCGAAGATGCCGCCCATGGCGAACAGGCTGGCCTCGGCCGGCGGGTTTTTGAAAAGGAGGCGGGCGACGGCGAACGCGACGGCGAAGATCGCGAGTTGCCCGCCGGTGTAGGCGGCGAGGAACGATGGATCGAAAATTCGCGCCGGTTCGATGCGGGCGAGAGACCCGAAGAACAGAGCGGGGAGCGCGCAATAGTAGACGAAGCGGTTGAGGGCCTCGGAGCTGGCCTCGCCGAGCCAGCCCATGCGCCCGGCGCCGTAGCCGGCGAGGATGACGGCGAATACCGGCAGAACGACGTTGAGGACGGAGATCACGGCCGGACCGATCGCGGACCGGGGTAAGGCCAGCGGTTGACCACGCTCCACTTGCCGTCGACGCGGCGCAAAAGAAACGATTCGCCTTCGCCCAGGGTCAAACCGGTCGCCGCGGCGACGAGATCGGCGCCGGAATGGACCAAAGCGAAATCCGGCGGATCGTCGGCAAACAATTTTTTGATTTTCGCCAAATCGATTGCGTGGAAAGCCGAAGCATAGGAGAGACGGGAATCGGCCCGGCGCAGGTGATAGAAAGTTATCACGCCCGACTCGCCGCTGCCCCCGACGTCGAACACCAGCAAGCGCGCCTCGCGCGGCACCACGCCGTTGAGCGCTTCGGCGACCGCGCGAAAGTGCGGCTTCGGCGGTTCCAGGTCGAATCGCAGCTTGGGCGCGAGCGCGATCGGCAACGCGATCACGAGCACGAGAACGCCGGTCCCGACCGCGCGCGGCAACGGCCGCTCGGCGCGGAACCGCCGCCACAGGACGCCGGCGAGGTAGGCGAAGAACGCGGCGCCAAGGAGCGAAAGGTGCATGTTGTAGCGCCAGAAAGATGCCGCGCGCAAACCGTCGAATTCGCCGAAAATGGCGATGTAGGCGAACAGCAGAAAGGCGTTGTAGCCGAGGAACGGCAGGACGGCGATCAAGGCAAACCGGTCGAGTGGGTTGCGGCAGCGCCAAAGGGCGCGCAGGGCCAGGCCCACGGCGACCAGCATCAGGCCGAAGTAGACGCCCTTCTTGGCCGCGATGGTCGCCATGCGCAGAAGGATCGCGGGCGCCTCGCTCAGCATCCACTGCGATGCGGGCATCAAGGCGACCTCGCCGGTTCCGCCGAGGGACACGGAAACGTGGTAGCGCCACAACACGTGCATCAGGATCGGCGGCGCGACCGCCGCCGGCACGAGCGCAAGGAGTTTTCCCGGTTTTATCGCCGGATCGCGCAGGGCGACGACAGCGGCGGATGCGAATACCAGGACCAGGATGCCGAGGTTGACTGGCTTGATGGCGACGAACAGCATCCCCGTGAGTCCGAGCTGCCAGGCCAACGCGCGGGCGTCGTCGTCCCGGCCCTCCGCCAGAGCCTCAATCGCGAGCCACGCCAGTACGCCAGCGAACGCGGCCACGACCCCGGTCGAGGTGTCGGCGTAGTTGGTGAGCACGATCTTCTGGACGAAGGAGGGATTGAGGATCGTGCCCGCCGCCACGGCGAAGGCGGCCGCCGTCCACGCGGCGAAGGGAAGCGGCGAGGTTTCCGTCCGGCCCGTCGCCCGTCCGGCGCCGATGGCGGCGAGGCGCACGGCGAGCGCTCCGTAGCCGAGCAGCAGAACGACGTTGGCGACCGCCCCGGCCGCCTCGTGGAACCGCCCGGCAATCTGGGAAATGATCGCGCCCAGGATCGGAAAGGCGAACGGGTAGGCCGGCAAAATCAACCCGTGCTCGGGATCGGCGCGGGTGGGCAGGGCGTTCTTTTCGATCAGGTAGCGCACCGCGCCGGCCCAATGGGAAAACTCGTCCCATTCGGATGCGCGGTGGGCGGCGGCGATCAGCAGCAGCGGCAACGCGACGATGGCCGCGCGCGCCAGAATCGGGGCAACGGGCATCTCGCGCCTCACGGCAAGCCACGATAGCGCGGCCGCGCCGAGACCGAGCGCGGCCCAGCCCGTCGCGGCGAACCCGACGCCGAATAAAACGGCGGGAACGAGAAAAACGGCCGCGGCGGCCGACCAGCCGAAGATGATCGTCGCTTCGGGTAGCGCGCGCGGGCCGGCGGCCGCGCGCCCGAGCGCCGCGAGCAGGACGAACGCAACCGCCGCCGCGCCCAGCACGACGGCTTGGTCGGGACCTTCCAGCAACAGGCGAAGATGGGAAATCATGTCGGAAATAAAGCCGCCTGAACCCTAAAGGGTTCCGGTCCGGGCGGCAACGCAGACGCGAAAAAAAGAAGCCGCCCGTCGCCGGGCGGCTTCTTCTCGATCATTCGCCGGGCGAATTAGAAGTCGCCCATGCCGCCCATGTCGCCCGGGCCGTGGCCGGCGCCGTGCGAGTGGGCTTTCTTTTCCGGCCGCTCGGCGACCATCGCCTCGGTGGTAACGAGCAGACCGGCGACGGAGGCCGCGTCCTGAAGGGCGGTGCGGACGACCTTGGCCGGGTCGATGATGCCGGCCTTGAGCATGTCCACGTACTTTCCTTCCTGGGCGTCGAAGCCGAAGTTGGTGTCCTTCTGTTCGAGCAGCTTGCCGACCACGACGGCGCCGTCGACGCCGGCGTTCTCGGCGATTTGGCGGGCCGGAGCCTGCAAGGCGCGGCGGACGATATCCACGCCCGTCCGTTGGTCGTCGTTGTCGGGCTTGAGCTTGTCGAGTGCGCGCGAGGCGTAGAGCAGAGCGGCGCCGCCGCCGGCGACGATGCCCTCCTCGACCGCGGCGCGGGTCGCGTGCAGCGCGTCGTCGACCCGATCCTTGCGTTCCTTAACCTCGACTTCGGTCGCGCCGCCGACCCGGATCACCGCGACGCCGCCGGCGAGCTTCGCCAGCCGCTCCTGGAGCTTCTCCTTGTCGTAGTCGGAGGTGGTTTCCTCGATCTGGGCGCGGATCTGGCCGCAGCGGGCCTCGATGTCTTTGCGCTTGCCGGCGCCTTCGACGATGGTGGTGTCGTCCTTGTCGATCGTCACCTTTTTCGCCTGGCCGAGCATCTGCAGCGTGACGTTCTCGAGCTTGATGCCGAGGTCCTCGCTGATCACCTGACCGGCGGTGAGAACGGCGATGTCCTCGAGCATGGCCTTGCGCCGGTCGCCGAAGCCGGGCGCCTTGACCGCCGAAACCTTGAGTCCGCCGCGCAGCTTGTTGACGACCAGGGTCGCCAGCGCTTCGCCTTCGATCTCCTCGGCGATGATCAGAAGCGGACGGCCCGACTGCACCACCGATTCGAGAACCGGGAGCAGCGGCTGAAGGCCCGACAGCTTCTTTTCGTGGATCAGGATGTAGGGGTTCTCCATCTCGCAGGTCATCTTCTCGGCGTTGGTGATGAAGTAGGGCGAAGTGTAGCCGCGATCGAACTGCATGCCTTCGACCACGTCGAGCTCGGTGGTCAGGCCCTTGGCTTCCTCGACCGTGATCACGCCTTCGTTGCCGACTTTTTCCATCGCGCGCGCGATCATGTCGCCGATTTCGCGGTCGACGTTGGCGGAAATGGTGCCGACCTGGGCGACTTCGGCGCTGGTCGAAACCTTTTTCGCGCGCTTCTTGACGTCCTCGACCACCGCTTCGACGGCGAGGTCGATGCCGCGCTTCAAGTCCATCGGGTTCATGCCCGCGGCGACCGACTTGGCGCCCTCGCGCACGATCGATTGGGCGAGAACGGTGGCGGTGGTGGTGCCGTCGCCGGCTTCGTCGCTGGTCTTGGAAGCGACCTCCTTGACCATCTGCGCGCCCATGTTCTCGAACTTGTCGGCGAGCTCGATGTCCTTGGCCACCGTCACGCCGTCCTTGGTGATGCGCGGGGCGCCGAAGGATTTCTCGAGCACGACGTTGCGGCCCTTGGGACCGAGCGTCACCTTCACGGCGTCCGCCAGGATGTCCACGCCGCGCAGCAGGCGCTGGCGCGCATCCATGCCGAATTTCACGTCCTTAGCAGGCATTGGTTGTTCTCCTTGAAATGAAACGCGCGGAAACGACGATCCGCGTTACTTCTTCTTGCTTTCTTCGACGATGCCGAGGATGTCGGATTCCTTCATGATCAACAGCTCGTCGCCGTCCATCTTGACTTCGGTGCCGGACCACTTGCCGAACAGGATGCGATCCCCGGCCTTGACGTCGAGCGGCGTGATCTTCCCGTCTTCGCTGCGGCTGCCGCTGCCGGCGGCGACCACCCGGCCTTCCATCGGCTTTTCCTTGGCGGTATCGGGAATGATGATTCCGCCCTTGGTCCGTTCTTCCTGCTCGATCCGCTTCACCAGAACGCGGTCGTGCAACGGCCTGAACTTCATTGGCGAATCTCCTTGATGTTCGTTTGTTTACAATGGGTTAGATAACTACTAGCACTCGCCCACATCGAGTGCCAGCGATTTAATGAGCCGGGAGCCTTCTGTCAAGCGCAAAGGCCGCCGAATTTCAGGGGAAAGTTAATCGCGATAGACCGAACGGGGGTATTGGGCCAGTTGATCGCGGTCCCAAATCACGACCCAACCGTCGCGGAACGGGTCGGCGGAGAGCGGCTGAGGCTCGCCCGCGGGCGGCAACCATTCACGATAGGAGACCACCTTGCCCCGGGCGTGGGCGGCGAGCCAGTCCCGGGAATCGCTTTCGGTGAGTCCGATGACGGTGATCGGCCTCTCCAGACGCCCGGCGAAATGGAACTGACCGTGGTATTTGGCGACATGGGCGATCGCCTCGCCGGCGTTCTCCCAGGCCTTGAGGCGTCGGGCGGTCGGGGTGAGATCGTGCGCCTGTGCGAGCAGCGGATGCGCGGCCAGATGCACCGCGACCACCAGGAGCGCCATCAACGCCGCGCCGCTTCCGACCGTGGTTTCGGGCGCGGCCGGGCGGACGCGCCACGCGAAGATCGCGGTGACGAGGGCGGCGAAAGCCGGCAGCGCCATCCAGAGGAACTCGACGCCGGCGAGACGGGCGACCAGCTTGCCAGTTCCGGGCAGGAACGGCAGCAAAGCGGCGGCCACGGCGACGGCGAACAGGGCGAGTGCCGGCGCCCCCGCGCCGAACCGCCCGATTTGCGACGGGGGCGCGGCGGCGGATTTGGACGCGAACCGCGCCATAAACAGCGCCAGCGCCGGAAACTCGGGCAGGAGATAGTGCAATTGCTTGCCGCTGATGAACGAGAACGCCAGGAACGCGACGGTAAACCAGACGGCAATCAGGCGAACCCCGCCATCGGTCCCGGCGGGGGCGCCGAGTCCCGCGCGCGCGAAGGCGCGCCAGGGAATCGACCATAGCGTCCACGGCAGCAGCAGGACGGGCAGCCACGCGGCATACCACCAGACCTGACGTTTATGGGCGAACGATTCGACCATGCGGCCCGCCGATTGGCCGATGAACAGCTCGTGCGCGAACGCCGGGCCGCCGGCGATCGCCGCCGGGACCGCCCAGGCGAGCGCGATCGCCGCTCCCAGCAGCACCGCGCCGAGAACGCCGGCATACCATCGCCCCCAGCGCGGAAGGCGCGGACGGGATAGATGCGGCGCCCACAAGGGTGCGGCGAGGGCGGCGGGCAGAACATGGAGAAGAATCGCGGGGCCCTTCGCGAGCACGCCGAACCCGAGCGCGATGCCGCAGATCGCCATGCCCCGGCCCCAACGGCCTTCGACCGCGATCACCAAGCCGAGCAGGCCGAGCACCGCGAAAAACCCGAGGATCAGATCGAACATGGTGAGGGTCGTAAACAAGGCGAAAAAAACGGAACCGAACAGAAGCGCGGGCGCGAGCCGCGCGGCGCGCGCGTCCTCCGGCCACAGGCGGGCCGCGAGCGCGCCGGTCAATATCAGCGTGCCGAACCCGAACAGGGGCGCGACCAGGCGCGGCGTCCAGTCGTTGACGCCGAAGATGCTCCAGCCGAGATGCATCAGCCAGAACAGCAGCGGCGGCTTGTGGCTGTAAGTCTCGCCGTTGAGATGGGGCACGAGGAAACCGCGATCGCGCCACATTTCCCAGGCGACGGCGAGATAGCGGGTTTCGTCCACCGGCAGGTGCGGGCGCAGGAAAATCCCCGCCGCGACCACGGCGATCCAGCCGACCGCCCAAGCCAGAGTGACCGGGAAAGCCCCGCGCGGCATCATCGTCTCGTGCCGTCGTCGCGGTCCGCGCCCGCGGCGTCGGCGGAATCGGGATCGAGCTCGCGCTCCAGCTCGTCGCCCAGGGTCTTGGCGCCGTGATGGCGGCGGTAGAGATAAACGCCGAGAATGCCCGATGCCGCGAACAGCGCGGCGCCCAGAATCACGCGCGACGCGAGATCGACGGCGACGCCGCTGCCGACCAGCGCGAACACGACGGTCTGCGGGATGTATCCGACGGCGGATCCGGCGACGAACGGAACCGGCGGCACGCGCGACACGCCGGCGGCGAGGTTGGTGATCAGGTTGCTGCCGATCGGCAGGAACCGGATCAGCAACGTCATGGTGAACGGATTTTCGGCGAGAAAATCGTCGATCCGGCGCACCCGCGCCGGAAACCGCGCCGCCACCAATTCGCGACCGAACAGGCGCGCATAGGCGAACGCCGCGGTGCAGCCGAACGCGGCCGCGACCAGGGCGAGCGCGCTGCCGGCGATGAAACCGAAGGCGTACCCAGCGAGAAAGGCGACGAGCTGCCGGGGCAGGCCGACCGCGACGAACAGGGTGCCCGCGACGATGAACAGCGCTTCGCCGCGCAGGCCCTGGCCGCGCACGTAGGTGTCGATCCATTTTTCGTCGAGCATGCCCGCCAGCCCCGAAACGTGCAGCGCAGCGCCGACGACGACGAGGGACAGGAATAGGGCCGCGCTGCGCAGCACGAGCCGTCCGCTGGCGGGGCGGGAATTCACGAGATCGAATCCTCCGGGCGCCCATCCTCGCGCGCGTCGGGATCGAGCCGCCGCCGCTTGAGCCACACCACGCCGACGAGGTCGACCAGGCCGGCCCACAGCCGGTCCCAGGTTCCGTAGTTGGACCGGCCGCGCTGGCGCGGGCGGTGGTGGACGTGGATGGAGCGGACGCGACCGCCCGCCCGCCGCATCAGCGCGGGCAGGAACCGGTGCATGTGATCGAAGGCGGGGAACGCGAGAAACGCAGCGCGCGAAAACACCTTCAGCCCGCAGCCGGTGTCGGGCGTTTGGTCGCCGAGCGCGCGCGCGCGCACCGCGTTGGCGATGCGGGACGACAGGCGCTTGATCGCGGAATCGCGACGCCGAGTGCGCCAGCCGACGATCATCAATGTTTCCCGATCGGCCTCGGCGAGCCAGGCGTCGAGCAGGCGCGGGATGTCGGCGGGGTCGTTCTGGCCGTCGCCGTCGAGGGTGACGACGACATCGCCGCGCGCGAACCGGACGCCGGTGACGATGGCCGCGCTCTGGCCCGCGCGCCGCGCGTGGCGCACCAGGCGGAGGGAGGGAATCGTCCGCATCGCCGTCCGCACCCGGTCGGCGGTGCCGTCGCCGGAGCCGTCATCCACGCACACGATTTCGGCGTCGGCGCGGCCGGCAAGCGCTTGCGCGATCTCGGCGACGAGCGGCACCACGTTCTCGGCCTCGTTGAGCAGCGGCACGACGACGCTCATGGCGGGCGGGCGCGCGCCGGAAGCGGAAGGGCCGGGGGATACGGGAGAGTGCGTCTGCATGGCCATCGGCGGAAGCCTTGGCTCCCGCGCGTCCCGCTTATCGCACCGGGCCCAAGGCCGGGGCAAGGAATAATTCCTTTTTCGGATCATGGGCTTGCGTCGTTCCAGCCGGAAAAATTCCGATCGGGATGCTGGGCGGCGGCGGGCCCGGTCGGCATAATTCGCAGGCCGCCAAGGAAGAGGCTCCGATGCCGCCAACCGCGCCCGAATCCCCGCCGACGCCGGTGCCGCACGAGGAAACCGTGCGGTCCGAATGGATCGACTACAACGGCCACATGAACGTCGCCTACTACGTGCTCGCCTTCGATCATGCCACCGACAAGCTGCTCGACGCCCTCGGTATCGGCGAAGCGTACCGGCGCGACGCGAAGGGATCGTTCTTCATCGTCGAGTCCCACGTCGTCTATCGGCGCGAGCTTCGCCTCGGCGACGACCTGCGAGTCGAAACCGAAATCCTCGGTTACGACGACAAGCGGCTGCACGGGTTTTCGCGCATGACCCGTGCCGTCGGCGGCGAACTCGCCGCCACCTACGAATTCCTCGGCCTGCATATGGATATGGCCGCCCGCCGGGCGGCGCCGTTTCCCGCGCCGGCGCTCGCGCGCCTTCGCGCCCTGGCCGACCGGCACGGGGCGCGACCCCGCCCCGCCGAGGCCGGGCGGTCGATACGACCTCCGGCCCGCTAGCCCGCTTTTGCCGCCCAGCCCTTGCCGCCTAACTCTTGCCGGGCGAAGCGCGCTCTGGCAGCCTCGGCACCATGCACGGCCTCGTCATCGCCATCCTCGACGGCATGCCCGACCCGGTGCTGCTGGTGAACGCGCAGCGGTCCGTGATCGCGGCCAACCGGGCGGCGCGCGAACTTTCCGTCGGCCCGATGATCGGCAACGACTTTGCCGTGACCTTGCGCCACCCGGCGGGGCTCGAGGCGGTCGACGCGGTTTTGCGCGGCGCCGCCGTGCGCGAGGCGGAGGTTTTCCTTCCGGTGCCCGGCTCGCCCACCTATCGCCTGTTCGCGGCCGCCGTGCGCGGCGAGGATGGAGTCGATAATCCCGCCGCGGTCATCACCCTGCACGACCTGACCGCCATCCGCATGGCCGAAAGGATGCGCGCCGATTTCATCGCCAACGCGTCCCATGAACTTCGCTCGCCGCTCGCGTCGCTGATCGGGTTCATCGAGACCCTCAAGGGCCCGGCCAAGGACGACGTCGAGGCGCGCGGGCGCTTTCTCGGCATCATGCACACCGAGGCCGCCCGCATGGCCCGTCTGATCGACGATCTGCTTTCGTTGTCGCGGGTCGAGGTCGAGGAGCGCATCCCGCCCCGCGACGCGGTCGATCTCGGCACGGTGATCCGCGGCGCGATGGATCTTCTGTCGGTGCGCGCCAAGGAAACCGGCGCGCGCCTCGAATTGGATTGCCCCGCCGACGTGCCGCCGGTTCTCGGCGACGCCGACCAGCTGGCGCAGGTTTTCCGCAACCTGATCGAAAACGCCATCCGCTACGGCCGCGCCGGCGGGCGTATCGCCGTCATTGTGCGCGCCGTCGACCGCATTCCGGATCGCGGCGTTCCCGGCGTCGCCGCGTGCGTGGCCGACGAGAGCGACGGCATCCCTCCCGACGCGCTGCCGCGCCTGACCGAACGCTTCTACCGGGTCGACAAGGCACGCGCCAAGGCGCTGGGCAGCACCGGGCTCGGGCTCGCGATCGTCAAGCACATCGTCGGGCGCCATCGCGGCCGTCTGGCGATCGAAAGCCAGATCGGCAAAGGCAGCCGCTTCACCGTCTACGTTCCCGTTGCGGGGCGAGGGACAGGGGGCGAGAAGGTTACTTGACGGGCGATCCCGGCCACGAGGCTCGTCTCAACGTTTATGTCAATAAAGTGTCACACGACGGTCATACGACCATCGATTTAGTCCGGCAGGATGCCCGCCGATCTCCCGGAAAGGTATTTTTCCGTGCCGCGAGCCGCCGCATCGGATAAGCATCGCGCATGAACGTCATGAACGCCGAGTCGGAAAACCAGTTCGGCCCCACGGTCAGCCACCCGCTCTCCGGCGGCCAGGGGCAAAACCTGGAAATGATCGGATTCAATCTCTGGTATGGCGACAACCGGGCGCTGTTCGACGTCTCCTTCGCGGTCGAGCGCGGCTTGGTCACCGCCCTGATCGGCCCCTCGGGCTGCGGCAAATCCACGCTGCTGCGCTCCATCAACCGCATGAACGACCTGATCGACGGCCTCAGGGTCGAAGGAGAAATCCGGGTCGACGGCCGCGACATCTACGCGCGGGATACCGACGTGATCGCGCTTCGCAAGCGCATGGGCATGGTCTTCCAGAAGCCCAATCCGTTTCCGATGTCGATCTTCGAGAACGTGATCTATCCCCTCCGGGTCGACGGCGTGCGGAACCGCAAGATGCTGGCGGAAACGGCGGAGCGCGCCCTCAACGCGGCGGCGCTGTGGAACGAGGTCAAGGACCGACTGTCGGACAATGCGCTCGGCCTGTCGGGCGGCCAGCAGCAGCGTCTGTGCATCGCCCGCGCCGTGGCCGGCGATCCCGAGGTGCTCCTGATGGACGAGCCGTGCTCCGCGCTCGACCCCATCGCCACCGCGCGGATCGAGGAACTGATCGACGAATTGAGCGGGACCTACACCATCGTGCTGGTCACCCACAACATGCAGCAGGCGGCGCGCGTGTCCGACAATACCGCCTTCATGTATCTCGGCCGTCTGATAGAATACGGCGCCACCGACGCCGTCTTCACCGCGCCCCGGGAGCCGCGTACCCAGGGCTACATCACCGGCCGCTTCGGCTGACGCGGGCGGCGAACGGTCGGGTCGACAAGGAGAGCGATTCATGACGGCCGATCATATCGTCAAGGCCTTCGACCAGGACCTCAAGCGCATCGACGCGATCATCGCCGAAATGGGCGGCATGGCCGAAGCCCAGTTCGCCGCCGCCATCGAAGCCATGCTGTGCCGCGACGTCGAGCAGGCGGAACGGATCATTGCCGCCGACGAACGGATCGACGTCCTGGAAAAGGAACTCGACCGCGGGGTGATCAAGTTGATCGCGCTGCGCCAACCGATGGCCGACGATTTGCGCGTGCTGATCGCCGCGCTCAGGATCGGCGGCGCAATCGAGCGGATCGGCGATTATGCCCGCAACATCGCCAAGCGCACGCTCGCGCTGGCCCAGGCGCCGTCGATGGCGCCGGCGGAAGCGGTCGCGCGCCTCGGCCGGCTTGTGCTGGAAATGCTGCGCAGCGCCCTCGATGCCTATCTCTCGCGCGACCTTGCCCGCGCGCACGACGTTCGCCGCAGCGACCAGGACGCGGACGCCATGTATACCGGCCTGTTTCGCGAACTGCTCACCTACATGATGGAAGACCCCCGCAACATCACCGCGTGCACCCACTTGCTGTTCGCGGCCAAGAACGTCGAGCGGATCGGCGACCACGTCACCACCATCGCCGAGAACGTGATTTACCTGGTGAGCGGCACCGCGCCCGAAAGCAGGCGTCCCAAGGGCGACGAGACCTCCGGCATCGTCGTCTCCGCCTCCCCGGCGGATCGGCGCTGACGAACGGGCCGTATGTCGCCGACGATCCTGGTGGTTGAGGACGATCCCGCGCTCGCGGAGCTGCTCCGCTACAATCTCGCGCGCGAGGGATTCGCGGTCACGACCGCGGCCGACGGCGACGCCGCGTTGGCCGCCGCCGAGGACAGCCCGCCCGACCTGATGGTGCTGGATTGGATGATTCCGGGCCTGTCCGGGATCGAGGTCTGCCGCCGTCTGCGCCGGCGCGACGCGACCCGGGCGATGCCGATCATCATGTTGACCGCGCGCGGCGAGGAAACCGACCGGATCGAAGGGCTGGAAAGCGGCGCCGACGATTACATGGTCAAGCCGTTTTCGCCGGGCGAGCTGGCCGCGCGCATCCGGGCCGTCCTGCGCCGCACCGGGACCGTTATCGGCGCGGAAACGGAAGTGATCGAGGCGGGCGGCGTGCGGCTCGACCTCGCCCGTCACCGGGTCACGCGGCAGGGGCGCGACGTCCATCTCGGGCCGACCGAGTTCCGCCTGTTGCGGGTCTTGATGGAAAATCCGGGCCGGGTCTTCGGCCGCGAGCAGATTCTCGACCGGGTCTGGGGCCGCGACATTCACGTCGAATTGCGCACGGTCGACGCCCACGTGCGGCGGCTGCGCAAGGCCCTGAACGTCGCCGGCGGCGCGGACGTCATCCGCACCGTGCGCGGCACCGGCTATGCGTTCGAGATCGGCGCGGCCGGAGGGGCGAAGAACCGCTGACGACAAGGGGCGACGTTCAAAATCCTTTGTGCGTTCTCAGCCACTTCGCACGGTCGATGGAGCGGATCGTGATCCGCTCGATCTTCGCTTCGTCGCCGCGCGCCTTCAGCACGTCGAGCGGCACGTCCACCCCGGCGGGGCCGAGCGCCCAGGCGCGGCGATAGAGATCGGCGAGGCCCTGCACCTTGCGGCCGTCGATCCCGACGATGGAATCGCCCGCCCGCAGGCCGGCGGCCTTGGCCGGGCTGTCGTCGGCGACGCGCGTCACCACGATCCGCCCCTGGGTTTCGGCGGAATAGACGCCGAGCCACGGCTTGGGCGGACTCGATCGGCCGCCTTTTTCCGCCAGTTCGGCGAGGATCGGCTTCAAGGCGTTGATCGGCACGAACATGTTGCCGGGCGATAAGGTTTCGGCTTCGGCCGAATCGTTGACGAACAACGACCCGATGCCGACCAGGCTTCCATCCTCGGTCAGCAGCGCCGCGCCGCCGAACGTCGGATGGGGCGGCGCGGTGAAGATGGCGTTGTCGAGCAGGTATTCCCAATATCCCGCAAACGTGCGCCGCGACATGACCCGCGCCGCGCTGGCGAGCGCTTGGCCATCGGCGCGCGAAAGCGCGATGACCTGGTCGGCGCTCTTGATCGCGTCCGAATCGCCGAGCCGGACCGGGCTCGCTTCGATGCCGCGCACGGGACGCACCAGGCCGAAACCGCTCTCGGCGTCGTAGGCGACGATGGCGGCGGGAATCCGGCGGCCGTCGGCGGCGATGACTTCGACCGTGTGCGCCTCCATCAGAAGATAACCGATGGTCACGATCAGATTGTCGTCGCGGATCAGGATGCCGCTGCCGTCGCGCTCGGTGCCGAGGGTGCGGGCGCTGCGCGCTTCCGGCGGCACCAGGGCGTGGACGCCGACGACGGCTCGGGTCGGATCGGCGGCCGGTGCCGCCGCTGCAGCGTCGGACGACGAAGGGCCCGGCGCGCTCGCCGCGACAGCGGCGGACGCCAAAACCCCGGCGACCAAGGCCGGAATGAAAACTCGCGGCACCGAACGGACGTCGATCATGCCACCCTCCTCGTCAAGGAAGGAGAATCGGAGGCATTTTAGTACGCGGCGAAAAGGCTCGAAAGGGCCGGCCGAATCCGGCGCTTTACGCCGGGTTGCGGGCGTTTGCGGGCGGCGGGCGGGAGCGTGCTATAAGGCGGCCATGGCCGAATCGTCGCCCTTGCCCCGACCCGCTTTGCCGGTGTCGGCGCCGCCCCAGCCCGTTCCGCCCCGGCTGCTGGAGCCCCTGAACCCGAGCCAGCGCGAGGCGGTGGAAGCGACCGAAGGGCCGGTCCTGGTGCTCGCGGGCGCCGGCACCGGCAAGACCCGGGTGCTGACCACGCGGCTCGCGTATCTCCTGCTGTCGGGACGGGCGCGTCCGAACGAAATTCTCGCCGTCACCTTCACCAACAAGGCCGCGCGCGAAATGCGCGAGCGGGTCGCGCGGCTTCTCGGCCGCCCGGTCGAAGGCTGGTGGGTCGGCACGTTTCACGCGATCGCCGCCCGGATTCTGCGCGCGCACGCCGAGTCGGTGGGCTTGCGCTCGGATTACACGATCCTCGACGAAGACGATCAGGTCCGCCTGCTCAAGCAGCTGATCGAAGCGCGCCATCTCGACGAAAAGCGCTGGCCGGCGCGCGCGCTCAACGCCGTGATCCAGCGCTGGAAGGATCGCGGATTGACTCCCGATCGGGTCTCGTCGGCGGAAGGCGCCGGCGCGGCGGACGGGCGCGCGCTCGAAATCTACGCCGATTATCAGGAGCGCCTGAAGGCGCTCAATGCCGCCGACTTCGGCGATCTTCTGCTGCACAACCTGGAAATCTTCCGCACCGTTCCGTCGATACTGGAACGCTACCAGCGCCAGTTCCGTTATCTCCTGGTGGACGAATACCAGGACAGCAACGTCGCCCAGTACCTGTGGCTGCGCCTGCTCGCCCAGAAGCACCGCAACCTCTGCTGCGTCGGCGACGACGACCAGTCGATCTATTCCTGGCGCGGCGCCGAAATCGGCAACATCCTCCGCTTCGAGGCCGATTTTCCCGGCGCCCACGTGGTCCGGCTCGAACGCAATTACCGCTCGACGCCGCACATCCTCGCCGCCGCGTCCGGCCTGATCGCCCACAATCGCGGCCGGCTCGGCAAGACGCTGTGGACCGATTCCGACGACGCCGGGGAAAAAATCCGCGTTATCGGCGTCTGGGACGGCGAAGCGGAGGCCCGCGCCGTGTGCGAGGAAATCGAATCGCTGCACGGCCGGGGCCACGCCCTCAACGACATGGCCATTCTGGTGCGGGCGTCGTTTCAGACCCGCGAATTCGAGGAACGGCTGGTCTCGCTCGCGATCCCTTACCGGGTGGTGGGCGGCGTGCGCTTCTACGAGCGCGCCGAAATTCGCGATGGCCTCGCCTATCTGCGCGTGGTCGCGCAGCCGGCCGACGACCTCGCCTTCGAGCGGATCGTCAACGTGCCCCGGCGCGGCCTCGGCCCGGCGACGCTGCGGACCCTGCACTTGCTGGCGCGGGGCGAGGGCCTGCCGCTGCTCGAATCGGCCCGCCGCATCGTCGCCACCGACGAACTGAAGCCGAAGGTCCGCTCGACGCTGGCGGGTCTGGTGCGCGATTTCGACCGCTGGCGCGGCCTGGTCGGCGCGGTGCCGCACGGCGAGCTCGCCGGCCAGGTGCTGGAGGAATCCGGTTACGTCGCCATGCTCAAGGCCGACCGCTCGCCCGAGGCGCCGGGACGGCTGGAAAACCTGAAGGAACTGGTGGCGGCGATCGAGGAGTTCGGATCGCTCGGCGCGTTTCTCGAACACGTCGCGCTGGTGACCGACAACGACGCCGCCGACAGCGAGGACAAGGTGTCGCTGATGACGCTTCACGGCGCCAAGGGGCTCGAATTCGCGACCGTCTTTCTTCCCGGTTGGGAGGAGGGCTTGTTCCCCCATCAGCGCGCGCTCGACGAAGGCGGCGAAAGCGCGCTGGAAGAGGAACGGCGCCTGGCCTACGTCGGCCTGACGCGGGCCAAGCGGCGCGCCTACATCACCTTCGCCGCCAACCGGCGCGTGTACAACCAATGGCAGACCGCGCTGTCGTCCCGGTTCATCGCCGAGCTGCCCGAGGAACACGTCCAGCACACGGCCGCGACCGGCCTTTACAGCCGTTCCGGCGGCGGCGCATTCCAGGGCCGGGAGCGATGGAAGGGCCTCGCCGAAGAAGGCGTGGCCGACGGCCGCAGCGCGTTGCGCCGCGCCTGGAGCGCGCGCGGCCAAGGATACGGCGACGTCGAGCGGCACTTCGCGGTCGGGGCGCGGGTTTTTCATCCGAAGTTCGGCTACGGACGGATTCGCGCGACCGACGGCGACCGGCTCGAGATCGACTTCGAGAAGGCGGGCGCGAAGCGCGTGCTTGCCGGCTTCGTCGAGAACGCCTGATCGTTCCGGCCGATGCTTTGGCAAATCGCGTTCGAGGCGGCGCCGAAAGCGGCGCCGGCGTTGGCCGAAGCGATCGAGCCGTTTTGCCTCGCCGTCGGCTGGTTCGGCGCCGATACCGACGCGATATGGCGGGTGGAAGGCGTCGCCGCCGAGCCGCTCGACCGCGCCGGGATTCACGCCGCGTGCGCCGCCCGGGCGCTCGCCTTGAGCGCGCGCCCGCCGGACATCCGATTGACCTTGCTGCCGGAGCGCGACTGGGCGCGGGAATCCCTCGCGTCCTTCCGCCCGGTCCGGGTCGGCCGCTACCGGATCAAGGGCACGCACGTCGCCGAAGCCCCCCGTGCCGGGGTGACGCTGACCCTGGACGCGGGTCTCGCCTTCGGGACCGGCGAGCACGCCTCGACGCGCGGCTGTCTCCGGGCGCTCGACCGGATGGCGCGCGGGCGGATTTTCGCGCGGGTGCTCGATCTCGGTTGCGGAACTGGCGTGCTGGCCATGGCTGCGGCGGCGACGTGGAAGGCCGCGCGGGTGATCGCGTCCGATATCGACCCGGACGCGATCGCGACGGCCGCGGCCAACGTCCGGCGCAACCGGCTGGCGGGGCGAATCCGCGTGCTCAGGGCCGACGGGTTCGCGGCGCGCGCGCTTGCGCGCCCCGGCCGCTTCGATCTCGTGCTTGCTAACATCCTCGCCCGCCCCTTGATCCGGCTCGCGCGGCCGATCGGGCGTGCGCTCGCGCCGGGCGGGATCGCGGTGCTGGCGGGTTTCGTCGCCGCGGACGCCGCGTGGGTGGCGGCGCCCTACCGGGCGCTCGGATTCCGCCTCGTCGCGCGGACCGAAAGCGACGGATGGACGACGTTGGTGCTGAAAAAGCCGTAGCCCTGACGACGCCTAGAGCGTATCCCGATAATTTGGAACCGGCTGCGTTGCGCCGTGGCGCGGCGATCCGCCAGGCGCGGCGCGAAGAGCGATGCCGGAGCATCGGTCGAGCGCCGCAACGACGCGGGCGCCCGCCACGGCGCAACCCCTTGGGGCCGGGAGCTTTTTCGGCGCAGGTTCGTCGCCGGGCTCGCCCGTAGGCACCGCTACGCGCGTCGCCCGTCTTCTGCCCGCGCCGAAAAATCCCTCCGGCGCAGCGATTCCAAATTATCGGGATACGCTCTAGTGGCGAAGCATTTTCATCCGATGCGTCAGGATTCGGATCGAGCCGACATAATCGGCGCCCCTGCGCCATTCGTTCATGACGTCCGTCGCGTCCTTCTGCGGCAGGGCGTCGTAGAAGTCGATCGCCGCGGTGACCCGTTGCTTGATCACGCCGTCGACCTCGGCCCGGATCTTCTGGGCGAGCGAGAAGAGGCTGACGAACGCGATCTTGCCCGTGACGCAGGCCTTGCAGGCGATCGCCAGCCCGCGGCCGGTGGGATCGAACAGGAAGCGGTCGATGGTGTGGGCCTTGAGTTCGGACATGCGGCTGAACAAGGAAACGAAGGTGTTCACATCGCCCTCGCGCAGGGCCAGGATCAGCATTTCCGGCGTGATCTTGCCCTTGTTCTTGATCAGGACCGAGATTTTCTTCGACAGCTCGTGCTTGCCGATGCCTTCGTGCGCGAAATTCTCGATCTCTTCGGACACGATCTGGTCGCACAGCTGATTGACCGCGGCGGCGTCGAATTTGTAGTGGCGCAGGATATGCTCGCGCAGATTGGTCGAAACCCAAAGAAACATGCGCAACGCCAGTTCGGGATTCATCTCCCGGCGCATCAAGACCGGCTCGCGCATTGGCCGGCTGCTGCGCGACTTCTCGACCAGGCGAAGCATCGTCGCCGGCGCCAGTTCCGAACCCTGGTTCTTGAGGACCGCGACGATCACATCCTCCGCGTCGGTCGCGACCAGCGCGTCGGCCACCGACGGGCTCAAGGCGGGCCGCTCGCTGATCGCCAGCGCGTGTTCGTGGGTGCGGGAGCGAATCACCTCGATCAGGTCGGCATCGTCGAGCACGTCGGATTTGACGAGCACGGGGAACGCGACCTCGATCGCGTCGTTGGCGAGGAAGCGGATCAGGTCGTGCGGCGCGTCCGGCCGTTCGGCGAGGCGGCGGGCGATTTCCTTACGCGTCGCCATCTCGATGTCGCGCACGATCGCGTGCAGGATGTCGTAGGCCATCGCCCGCGCCTCGGGGCTGAGTTCCCCGGCGGGACGGTCGAACAGGAATGCGATGAATTGAGCAAGCTCCGAGCGGCTCGCCGTCGACGATTGGCGGGCCAGCGCCTGCAGGGTGTTGGGGTCAAACCGCCGCGCGGTATTGCCGGATTCGTACAAACCAACTCACGCCACCGCTTGCGCGGCAGCGATCCCCTTAAGTCCGAATGGTTGGCGTGCCCTTCCCCCGGAGCAACGCGTTCTTTTATGGGTACTTATATATTCGGTTTTTCCGAAAATTGCGACCATCCAACCGATCCCTTATTGAACAGAATTAAAACCGCCGGTGGAGCCTCGTATGCCGAGAGTAACTAATTGAAGTAAAAATACAAAATTCATGGCAATCGCTCATGGTCGATGGTTTTTCGGCGCGACGGACGCAGAAATAATGGGCGTTTCGCGGGTGTTCAGTAGGGCGCCACGCGCATCCGTTCCCCCAAAACCTGCATCGAGGCGACATAGTCCGCGCCCTTCCGCCACTGGTCGACGACCTCGGCCGCGTCCTGCCTGGACAGTTGGTCGAAGAATTCGGACGCGACGCGCAGGCGGTGCTTGACCAAGCCGTCGACTTCCCCCCGGATTTTCTGCGCGAGCGCGAAAATGCTCGAGAAGGCGATCTTGCCCGCGCCGAGACTCTTGCAGGCGACCGCCAGCCCCCGGCCGGTGGGGTCGAACAACAGCCGGTCGACGAGGTGAGTCGGAATTTCGGCCAGGCGGATGAGGATACCGTTGAAGGTGCTCACGTCGCCTTCGCGCAAGGCGAGGACCAGCATTTCCGGCGTCAACCGGCCTTTCTCCTTGACGAGCGCGGGCAGCTTCTTCGAAAAGTCTCCCTTTCCCGCCTTGTTCACCGCCATGAAATTCTCGATTTCTTCCGACGCGATCTGGTCGCACAGCTGATTGATGGCATCACGGTCGAACGGGAACCGGCTGAGAATATGCTCGCGGAGCGCCGCCGTGACCCACAGGAACATGCGCCGGGCCAGTTCCGGCGTCATTTCGCGGCGCATCAGGATCGGCTCGCGCAGCGGTCGTCTCTGGCGCGATTTCTCGACCAGGTCCGTAAACGTCCTCGGCGAAAATTCCGCGCCCGGATTCTTGAGCACCTCGACGATCACGTCCTCGGCGTCGGTCGCGACCAGGGCGTCGGTCACCGGCGGGCTCAAGGCAGGCCGCGCCGCGACCGCCAGCGCATGCTCCAGCGTGTGCGAGTTGATCACCTCGATCAGGTCGGCGTCGTCAAGCAGGCCGGACTTGACGAGAACCGGGAACGCGACCTCGATCGCGTCATTGGCGAGAAAGCGGATCAGGTCGCGCGGCACGTCCGGCCGTTCGGCGAGGCGGCGGCCGATCTCCTGGCGCGTCGCCATCTCGATGTCGCGCACGATCGTGTGCAGAATCTCGTAGGCCATCTTCCGCGCATCGTCGCTGAGCTCATAGATCGGGTTGCCGAACAGGCCGACGACGGACTTGGCGAGTTCCGAACGGCTCGCCGTCGTCGCCTCGCGGGCGAGAGTCTGCAGGGCCGCGGGATCGATCCGCCGGAATGTGCCGCCGCTGCCGCTCACAACACCATTACACCGCCGGTTGTCCGGCGGAGGTCCCCATCGAATTAAACGCCTCATATACCCTTCGTCGCGTCGATGCCCGAAAGAACAGGCCGGCGGACGGTTAATATTTACGAATATTATGCGCCATTTCGCTGTGACAGGCATCACAGCCGTTAAAACAATGGTGGGCGCGACAGGGATTGAACCTGTGACCCCTCCCGTGTGAAGGGAGTGCTCTCCCGCTGAGCTACGCGCCCTTATATGGCCGCCGGGGCCAAACCCTTAAGGGGCCCCCGGCAGGGGTGTCAAGGCAAGGCGTTCGCGGGAAACCTCGGCCAAGGCGGCTCCCAGATCGGCGAATCGGCCGATCAGCCGGTCGGCGCCGAGGAGGTGCGGCGGTACCCGCGAATAGCCGAAACTGACCGCGATCACGGCCACGCCCGCGGCCCGGGCCGCCCCGACGTCGTTGGGGCTGTCGCCGACCGCGATCGCCTGTCCGGGGACGGCCCCCAGGCGGCGGAGCGTTTCCAGCAGCGTTGCCGGGTCCGGCTTGCGCGCGCCCGGCACCGTGTCGCCGCCGACCACCGCCGAAATATGGGCGTCCATGCCGAAGGCGGCGAGGATCGCTCGGGTCGCGGCCTCCGGCTTGTTGGTGCAGACCCCGAGCGCGAGGCCCGCGCCGCCGAGTTCCCCGAGCGCCGCCAACACCCCGGGAAAGGGCCGGGTTTCGACCGCCGAATTCGGCTCGTAGTCGGCAACGAAACGCCGGGCGAGATTTTCCAACTCGGCTCCGCCTAAACTCCGGCCGCGGGCCGCGAAGCCGCGCTCGACCAGCTTGGCGACGCCGTCGCCGATCATCATGTGGACGTCCGCGAGCGGTACCGGGGGCAGACCTTCCCGGGCAAGCAGGCGGTTGAGGGCGGACGCGAGATCGGGGGCGCTGTCGATCAGCGTGCCGTCGAGATCGAACACCACCGCCTTGAGGCCGGGACACGAGGAAAGCGCCATTGACGGGTAGGCCGTTGAAAGAATTGGAAACAATGTTTGACTTGGCGGGCTCGCGGCGGCTATGGCACCTTGCCCGAAGCGATCCTTTTAAGCGCCTCCCGACCCGATGACCAAGCGAAAAATCGCCGTTCTTGTCCTCGCCGCCGGGGCGGGAACGCGCATGAAATCGGCGCGCGCCAAGGTCCTGCACCCGCTCGCGGGACGGGCGATGATCGCGCACGTGCTGGCGAGCGCCGAGGGCCTGAAGCCCGACCGGATCGTCGCCGTGGTCGGCCGGGGCATGGAGGAGGTGGCCGAAGCCGTCCGCCCGCACCCGGTCGCGGTTCAGCATCCCAAGCTCGGCACCGCGCACGCGGTGCTGGCCGCGAAGAAGGCGCTCGCCGGATCGGCCGGACCGGGAAGCGCCGTGCTGGTGCTCTACGGCGACACGCCCTTGATTCGTCCCGCGACCCTCAAGGCCATGCTCGCCAAACTGCGGGGTCCGTCCAAGCCGGCGGTGGTGGTGCTCGGCTTTCGGCCCGCCGATCCCGCCCAGTACGGCCGCCTGGTGGTCGGGCCGAAAGGCGGGCTGGAACGGATCGTCGAGGCGCGCGACGCGAGCGCGGCGGAGCGGCGCATACCGCTCTGCAACGCCGGCGCCATGGCCTTCGACGGCGCGGCGTTGTTCGATCTCCTCGCGCGCGTCGGGAACGCCAACGCCAAGGGCGAATACTATCTCACCGACGCGGTCGCGCTGGCGCGCGCGCGCGGCCGGAGCTGCGCGGTGGTCGAGGCGGACGAGGCCGAGGTCATGGGCGTGAATTCGCGCGCCGATCTGGCGGCCGCCGAGCAAGCGATCCAGCGGAGCTTGCGCGCCCGCGCCATGGCCGAAGGCGCGACGCTCGCCGATCCCGAAACCGTCTGGTTCAGCTTCGACACCCGGCTCGGGCGCGACGTCACGGTCGGCCCCAACGTGGTGTTCGGCCCGGGCGTCACGGTCGGCGACGAGGTCGAAATTCGCGGGTTCTGCCACATCCAGGGCGCGACCATCGCGAAGGGGGCGATCGTCGGGCCGTTCGCCCGCCTGCGCCCCGGCGCGCGCCTCGGCGCGGGCGCCCACGTCGGCAACTTCGTCGAGATCAAGAACGCGGTTTTCGACGCGGGCGCCAAGGCCAACCACCTCGCCTACGTCGGCGACGCGCGCGTCGGCGCGCGCGCCAACATCGGCGCCGGCACCATCACCTGCAACTACGACGGCTTCGCCAAGCACACGACCGAGATCGGGGAAGGCGCCTTCATCGGCTCGAACACGGCCCTGGTCGCGCCGGTCAGGATCGGCGACCGCGCGGTTGTTGGCGCGGGCAGCACCATCGCCAAGGACGTCGCCGCCGACGCGCTCGCCGTCACCCGCGCCGAGCAGCGGGAGATCAGGGACTGGACCCGCCGCCGCGCCAAAGCGTCGCGCCGGTCGGCGCGCATCCGCGCGACGAAGAAGGCGCGCTAGGGCATGTGCGGCATCGTCGGCATCGTCGGCAAGGGCCCGGTCGCGCCCCTGCTGCTGGAGGGGCTGAAGCGACTCGAATACCGGGGCTACGATTCGGCCGGCATCGCCACCGTGACCGACGGAACGATCGATCGCCGCCGCGCCGAAGGCAAGATCGCCAACCTCGAATCCCTGCTCCGAGCCAGGCCGCTGGCCGGCACCACCGGCATCGGCCATACCCGCTGGGCGACCCACGGGGTCCCCAACGAGCGCAACGCGCACCCCCATGCCACCGACCGCGCCGCAGTGGTCCACAACGGCATCATCGAGAATTACCGCGAACTGCGCGACGAACTGGCCGCCGAGGGCCGCGTGTTCGCCTCCGAGACCGATTCGGAGGTGATCGTCCATCTGCTCACCCGGCACCTGGAGCGGGGCGCCGCGCCGCCGGAGGCGGTGCGCGAGACGCTCGCCCGCCTGGAAGGGGCGTTCGCGCTCGCGATCGCCTTCGCCGGCCGGTCCGGCCTGCTCGCCGCCGCGCGGCGGGGAAGCCCGCTCGCCCTCGGGTTCGGCGACGGCGAGACCTACATCGGCTCGGACGCGCTCGCGCTCGCGCCGCTGACCCGGAAAATCCTCTATCTGGAGGACGGCGACTTCGCCCTGGTGCGCGGCGACGGGGCCGAGGTGTACGACGCCGACGGCCGTCCCGCGACGCGGCCGGTGCGCGAGACCGCGCTCGGCGGCGCCCAGGTCGGCAAGGGCAATTTCCCCCATTACATGCTGAAGGAGATTTACGAGCAGCCGCAGGTGATCGGCGACACGCTCGCCTCTTTCATCGCCCCGGCGACCCGCGCGGTGACGCTGCCCGATCTGCCGATCGATTTCGCGCGCGCCTCGCGCATCGCGCTGGTGGCGTGCGGCACCTCGCACCACGCCTGCATGGTTGCGCGCTACTGGCTGGAACGCTTCGCCAAGATCCCCGCCGAAACCGACATCGCCTCCGAGTTCCGCTATCGCGAACCCGCGCTGGTTCCGGGCGGCATCGCGCTGTTCGTCTCGCAGTCGGGCGAGACCGCGGACACGCTCGCGGCGCTCCGCCACGCCAAGGCCCGGGGGCAGCGGACCATCGCCGTGGTCAACGTGCCGGAAAGCACCATGGCGCGCGAGGCCGACGCGGTGCTGCACACCAACGCCGGGCCGGAAATCGGCGTCGCCTCGACCAAGGCGTTCACCACCCAGCTCGCGGTGCTCGCCTGCCTCGCGCTCGCCGCGGGCCGGGCGCGCGGCGCGCTGACGCCGGAGGAGGCCGCCCGGCTCGCCGGCGCGCTGACCGAGGTGCCGGCGCGCGCGGCCGAGGTCCTGAAGCACGACGAGGCGCTCAAGGCCATCGCCGCCGACGTGGCCAAGGCGCGCGACGCCCTTTATCTCGGGCGCGGGACCAGCTATCCGATCGCCCTCGAAGGCGCGCTCAAGCTGAAAGAGATTTCCTACATCCACGCCGAAGGCTACGCCGCGGGCGAGATGAAGCACGGGCCGATCGCGCTCATCGACCGCGACGTGCCGGTGATCGCGATCGCGCCCTCGGATGGGCTCTTCGCCAAGACCGCCTCCAACCTGGAGGAAGCGACCGCGCGCGGAGGCTGGGTGATTTTCCTCTCCGACGCCCGGGGCGCCGCCAAGCTCGAACGCATCGCGAGGAAGACCGTGGTGCTGCCCGAAGTCGATCCGTTCGTGCAGCCGATCCTCTACGCGATTCCGGTGCAGCTGCTCGCCTACCACGTGGCGGTGATGAAGGGGACCGACGTCGACAAGCCGCGCAACCTGGCCAAGAGCGTGACGGTGGAATAGCGCGCAAGAGCACGATCCGCCCGCGATTCCGGCCTCACATCATGGGGGCGGCACATCAAAAGATCGCGGCTCCTCGCCCCCCCCGCCGTCGCGTCACGACGGCGGTATGTCTATTGCGCTTGGGCGTTCGCCCGCGCACCATCGCCGCCACATTTCGCGGAACGCGGCTTCCAGGCTCCAGGCGTAGCGCGCCCCGTCGCACACCGGCGAGGCCGCGAGGCGGGCGCGCAGGGACGCGCGCAAGGCCGCGAGACGGTCGCGGTCGGCGGCGAGGCGGGACGCGATCGCGACGTAGTCGTCCGCGTCGCGGGCAACCAGTTCCGGGAGGCCCGCGTTCGACACATGCGACGCCGAATGGCGCGAGGCGAAGGTCTCCCCGGGCAGCGTCACCACCGGCACGCCCATCCAGAGCGATTCCAGGGTGGTGAGCCCGCCCGAATAAGGAATCGGATCGAGGGCGATGTCGACCCGGCCGTAGGCGGCGAGCAGTTCCGCGTGCGGCGAGGGACCTTCGAGGATCAGGCGGCCGGCGCCGACGTCGTTTTGCCCGAACATATCCCGATAACGCGCGCGAATCTCATCGTCCTTGAAGGCGAAGGACTTGAGCAACAGGCGCGAATCCGGCACCGCCTTCAGCACGCGCGCCCATAGCGCGACCGCCCGATCGGACGCCTTGGCGATGGCGTTGAAGCTGCCGAAGGTGACATAGCCGTTGGTCCGAAAAGGGGGCGGCGCGACGGCGGGGGCCTGTTCGGGAGACGCGTAGCAGACGTTGTCTCCGGGCATGCGGACGATATTTTCGCTGTAGAACCGCTCATGACCGGGTGGAATCTCGACCCGGTCGGCGATCAGATAATCGACCGCGTCCACCCCGGTAGTGCCGGTGACGCCGAAGCCGGTCGCCTGCACCGGCGCGGGCCGCATCCCCATCGCCCGCAAGCGGTTGTGGGCCGTGTGCCCGGCGATATCGACCAGGATATCGATGCCGTCGGCGCGGATCGCCTCGACCAGCCGGACGTCGTCCCAATCGGACGCGTCGCGCCAATGATCGGCCGAGCCGCGGATTTTTTCCGAAACCGGGTCGGGGGCCGGGCCGGCCTGGGGCGCGGTCATATAGACGAACGATCGGACTTGGGTCCGGTCGTGGGCGGCGAACAAGGCGAGCGTGAACCAGCCGACGGGATGGGTTTTGAAATCTCCGCCGAGATAGCCGACGTTCAATTGTTTGCCGGGCGATTGTTTATCGGGCGTGGCGGGCGAAGACTCCTGCGACTCGCGGGACTTGGCGTGGACGGCGTTCCATGCCCGCGCCTCGGCGAGAATATCCGCCGCCGAACAGCGCGGCGAATACAGCATCTGAAAAATCAGGTTGGAATGGGCCGTCGCCCGCGGATCTTGCGCAAGCGCCTCTTGCCCGCGCGCGCCGCGTTCCCGCTTCTCGTACAAGGCGATCGCGCGCCGGGTCGCGGCGATCGCGCCGTCCGCGTCGCCGCCCGAAAGCAGGATCGCCGCCCGATTGGCGTGCGCCTCGGCCATGTCGGGATCGAGGTCAAGCGCCGTTTGTGCGGCCCGGCGGGCGGCCGCGAAATCGCCGGCGAAAAGATAGATCGCGGCGAGCGCGCAATGAGCCTTGGGAAGTTTCGGATCGATCGCCGTCGCCCGTTCCAGGGCGAGCCGCGCCTCGCCCGACCTGCCGATCCGGACGAGGGATTGGCCGAGCGCATCGAGGATATCGGCCTGGTCGGGGGCCAGCGCATGGGCCGCGTCAAACCGTTCGCACGCGGCATGAAAGCGATTCAGGTCCATCAGCGCATTACCCAGGTTAAACAGCGCGTCGGCGTCGCCGGGGGCGAGGCGGACGGCCCGTTCCAGGGTCCGGGCGGCGTTCGCCGGCTCGCCCGCCCGCCGCTCGGCGCTGCCGAGCGCGGTGAGCACGCCGGGAAGTATTTCGGGCCGCATGCGCTCGGCCAGCATTTGCGCGACGCGCAAGGGTTCGAGCGCGTCCTTGGGGCGATCAAGCGCAAGGCGCACGACGCCCAATAGGTGGTTTACGTCCGGATGATCGGGAAACGCGACCTTGAGGCGGTTCAGCCGCTTCTCGGCCCCGGCATGGTCGCCCCGGCGGTGCAGGGCGATCGTCTCGCCGAACAGGCGCTCGGCGTCCTTGGCGGTTATGCGTTCGATGCCCCGGCTCATGGGAAAAGTGGTTCTTACCCAGGCCCTCTCCCCGCTTTCGCGGGGAGAGGGAGGGCCCCGCGCGAGCGGGAGGGTGAGGGGGGTGTGGGCTGCGGTTCGGCTAGCGCTTCCAAAATGACCGCGGCGATTCCTTCCGGATTTTCGAGGATGTCGTGGTTCCAGAAGCGCAGCACCCGGAAGCGTCGGGATTCCAACCAATTCGTCCGTTCGGCGTCATTCTCCGAAGCGGCGTGTTGACCGCCGTCCGCTTCGATGACCAACCTCCGTTCCAAACAGGCGAAGTCCACGATATAGCGCCCGATCGGGACTTGGCGCCTGAACTTGGCGTCGCCGAGGGAGCGGTTGCGCAAAACCTGCCACAAGACTTTTTCGGCTTCCGTGGCGTCGCGGCGCAAGCGTCGGGCCATGGCGTTGGGCATGCGGCATCTTATCGTGGGTGCGCCTCACCCCAAACCCCTCTCCCGCAAGGGGAGAGGGGCTAATCGAAACGGTTGCAGGGAGACCCCCAAAAAGAAACCGGGGCTCCTCGCGCGCGCGGCGCGCGAATTGAAATGATTGCGGGGACCCCAAAAAGAAACCGGGGCCCCCGCGAACGGGAGCCCCGGCTTTCCCGCTCGCGCGGGGCAGGCGGTACGAAACTTAGAAGACGACGCGGACGCCGGCGACGACCAGGTTGACGTCGTCAACCGTGGTGCCCGTCGGGGCATCGACGTCGAAGTTCCGGTAGGTCATGAACACCGACGAGCCGATATCGGTGAAGTCCTGCTGGACGCCGATACCCATCGTCTTGACTTCCCATTCGGTGGTGGTGGAAGCCGTGTTCGCGCGGTTGAGGTTCTCGGTCCTGTAGTAGTCCACCGAGAACGCCGTCGGGCCCACGCCGAAGAGCTTGGCGATGTAGCCGACGCTGCCGCCCATGAACTTGGCGTCATCCGGCGTGTTGGCCGCGCCGGTGGTCGGCTGCTTGTGGTTCCGGTTGCCGTACGCGAACGACGCGTTCACGCCGCTGTCGTGCAGCACCGAGATCGAGCCGATCACTTCGTCTTCGGTGGTCGTGCTGATGCCCGAGTCGTTGTTGTAGGCAATGGCGCCCAGGATCTTGAACTGGCCGACTTTGCCGTCGTACTTCAGGCCGGCCGCGCCGCCGCCGCCCGAGGTGAAGCTCGCGCTGGCGGTGAAGCCCATGATCGAGGGGGTGTCGTAGCGAACGCGGTCGTCGCGGTCGCCGTCGATGTTGCCGAACACCGCGCCGAGGGTGGTGGTGAGGTAGGCATTACCGGCCTTGTTGAAGAGCGCGGTATTGGTGAGGTAGCTGGTCGCGCTCAGCACGCCGGACGCGAGCGCCGCGCCGTTCAGGTTGTATTCGGAAGCGTCCTGAGCGGCTTCGTCGCCCTGGCCGAGGCTCAGCTTGCCGAAGCGCTTGTGGGTCATCGTGACTTCGGCCTTGCGCTCGGTGAAGCTGTTGGTGCCGACGGCGTTGTCTTGGGCGGTGCCGCCGCCGGTGCCGCCGTTATTGATCTGAACGCCCGAGCCCTGGTTGCTGCGCCATTCCATTTCCAGGTTCGCGCCGAACGAGAAGTCGGCGTTGACCGGAGCTTCGGCGAGGAAGCCGAGACGGGTCGAGGACACCTGGCCGTCGACGACCATCACGCGGTCGTTGTTGCCGTCGTCGCCCCACAGCATGGCCTTGTGGACTTGGCCGTAAACCTTGAGCTTCACTTTCGCGTTGCCGTTTTCGATGGTGGCCATCGCCGGCGCGGTGAACGCGACCAGAGCGGCCGCGGCAACCGAAGTCTTGAGGATGGTCTTCATGTTCACGGTGATCTCTCCTTTGTGAACGGTGGTTATTACTCTGGTCCCGACCCTTGTACTGTCTCCAAGCGCAAGGGGCGGTTCGGGGACACCCCATCTGGATCGTCTCGACGAGCCCGAAAGAGTGTCCCCGGAAAATCGTTCCGATGGTCCTTTCGGCCTCGTGTTGGGCGCATTCTAAGGAGTGCGGATTTAAGGAAAAGCGCCAATCCGCCGTTTTTCCCATTTTCCCTCGTCCCTGTGGCGCGAATGCAACACTAATTAAGCTATTGATAATGTTCGTTAATGGAATTATCCGTTAACCCGGTTTCGCTGGCTTTTCCCCCACGAGAATCCCCATGAGCGAGCGCCCGCCGCCGCAACAACACGCTCCCCCCCGGCCTTCTGAATTTACTAAAGAAATCAACGAGTTGATAAAATCCGGCCGCGACCATTTCCGGGCCGGCCGGCTCGATCAGGCCTGGGCGGCGTTCGAATCCGCCCTCCGCCGGGCGCCCGACGACGCGGACGCGCTGCACAATGCCGGGCTCGTCCTCCTGATGCGGGAAAAATACGCCGAGGCCGCCAAATACCTGGGGCGGGCCGAAGGGGCGCTCGCCGCCGACGCCTATTTCAACGCCAATTACGGGCTCGCGCTCCGCGGCGTCAGCGAGCCGGAGGCGGCCAAGATTCGCTTCCGGCGGGCGCTGGCGGCCCGCCCCGATCACGCGGTCGCCCTTTACAATTTCGCCCTTCTGCTGCTCGAGGACCGGGATTGGCGCCCGGCGGCGGAGCTGTTGGAGCGGCTGGCCGCGCTCAAGCCGCAGGAGGCCGAGGTTTCCTTCCTGCTCGGCCGGGCGCTCGCCGGCCAGGGCCTTGCCGATGCGGCGCGCGAACGCTTCGGCCGGGCGCTCCGGCTCGCGCCCGAAGACGAGGATATCCGGCTCGGCATCGCCGAGTTCGAATTGGATCGCGGGCGGCCCGAGGCGGCCGAATCAGCGCTGGCCGAAATCGTCGCGCGCGCTCGCAACCTGAACGTGCCTTTGTTGCTGGCCGAAGTCCGCGAACGGCTCGGGGACGCCTCGGGGCGGGAGCAATGCCTGGCGCGGGCCCGCGAAATCGAACCGCGCGCGGTCGACGTCATGTACGAAGCCGCCTGCGCCTCCCAGGAAGCGGGCAGCGCGGAGGTGGTGGCGAAACTCTTCCGGCGCTGTCTCGCGCTCGATCCCGGGCACATACCCGCGCGGGTCGCCCTCGATCGCCTGTTACCCAACATTTACGCGACCGACGCCGAGATCGAGTCCGTCCGCCGCCGGTATGAGGCCGGGCTCGAATCGCTGGAACGCATGGCCCGCGACCCGGCGACGAGCGACGCCGTCCTCGGCGGCATCTTCGGCGGCACGAACTTCTATCTCGCTTATCAGGAACGGAACGACCGCGATCTGCAGGTCCGTTACGGCCGCTTGGTTTCCGACGCGCTGCGGGCGCGGATTCCGCTGCCCGGCGACGGCTCCCGGTCGATGCCGCCGCCCGAGCCCGACGGACGCCTGCGCATCGGGATTTTCACGCGCTTTTTCCACAAGCATACGGTCAGCCGGCTCTACGCCGGCTGGTTCGAGAACATCGACCGGCGGCGATTCAAGCTTTACGGCTACAACGCGAGCGCCGTCGACGACAACGTCGGCCGGATGCTGGCGGGGCGGTGCGATGCGTTCCGCCCGCTCGGGCGCGACATTCTGAGCGACGAATCGCGGCCGCATTTCCGGCGGTTCGCCGATCTCTGCCGCGCGGTCGACGACGACCGTTTGCACGTGCTGCTGTTCCCCGAACTCGGCATGGACCCGACCACGTTTTACGCCGCCGCGCGCGGGCTCGCGCCAGTGCAGGCGGTCGGCATCGGCCATCCGGTGACGACAGGGTTGCCGACCGTGGATTATTTCCTGTCGGGCGAGCTGATCGAGCCCGAGGGCGCGGACGCCCATTATTCCGAAAAGCTGATCCGGCTGCCCAACCTGTCGCTCCGCCTGTTCGACACCACCGCCGCGCCGGCGGCCAAGCGCCGTGCGCGCGCCGATTTCGGCTTCGCCCCGGACGAAATCGTCTATCTCGCGATCCAATCGCTGATGAAATACCTGCCGCGCTACGACCGGATTTTCCCGGCGATCGCCAAGGCGGTGCCCCAGGCCCGGTTCGCCTTCATCCGGCTCGGGCGCGTCTGGCAGGAAGGGGTGATGTTCCAGCGCCTTACGCGCGCGTTCGAAGCGGAGGGCCTCGAACGGGATCGCTTCTGCCGGTTCTTCGACCCGTTGCCGCCGGGCGAATTCGGCGATCTCAACCACGCCGCCGACGTCAGTCTCGACACGCCGGGCTGGTCGGGCGGCAACACCACCCACGAGTCCCTCGGCGCCGGGTTGCCGGTGGTGACGCTGCCGGGCGAATTCATGCGCGGGCGGGTGAGCCACGGGATGCTGCGCATGATCGGGGTCGAGGACACGGTCGCCAAGGACGTGGACGACTACATCGTGATCGCGATCCGCCTCGGGCGCGAGCCCGCGTTCCGCACCCAGGTGCGCGCCCGGATCGCGGCCAACCGCGCCAAGCTCTACGGCGACGAGGCCTGCGTGCGCGGGCTCGAGGATTTTCTCGTCCAAGCGGTCGCGGCGGCGAATCCCGCCGCGCATAAATAGGCCGCGGCGGCGAATCCCGCCGCGCATAAATAGGCCGCGGCGGCGAATCCCGCCGCGC
>CAYPQV010000008.1:30111-44541 GCA_964412955.1 uncultured Hyphomicrobiales bacterium | reverse complement strand
GCGGCGGCGAATCCCGCCGCGCATAAATAGGCCGCGGCGGCGAATCCCGCCGCGCGCCCCCCACCCCAACCCTCCCCCGCGAGGGGGGAGGGGGATTTTTTTAGCGAGGTTCCCCCCCTCCCCTTGCGGGAGGGGGTAGGGGGAGGGGTATGTAGGGGAAGAGGCATCACCCGAAAGGACGTCCCATGCAGCTCGCCGATTCCCGCCTGTTCCGGAGCCAAGCCTACGTCGACGGCGCCTGGGTCGACGCCGATTCCAAAGCCGCCTTCGATGTCTTCAATCCGGCGAACGGCGAAAAGCTGGGCCGCGTGCCGAAGATGGGCGGCGCCGAAACCAAGCGCGCGATCCAGGCGGCGGCCAAGGCGGGGCCGGAATGGGCCAAGCGCACCGCCAAGGAGCGCGCCGGGATCCTGCGCAAGTGGCACGATCTGATCCTCGAGCACAAGGAGGACCTCGCCCGCCTGATGACCGCCGAACAGGGCAAGCCGCTGTCCGAGGCGCGCGGCGAAATCGTCTACGGCGCCTCGTTCGTCGAATGGTTCGCGGAGGAAGGCAAGCGCATCTACGGCGACACCATCCCGGGGCACGCGCCGGATAAACGTCTTTTGGTCCTGAAGCAGCCGGTCGGCGTGGTCTGCGCCATCACGCCCTGGAACTTCCCCAACGCCATGATCACGCGCAAATGCGCGCCCGCGCTGGCGGCGGGCTGCACGGTGGTGATCAAGCCGGCCGAGGACACGCCCTATTCCGCGCTCGCGCTCGCCGAACTCGCCGACCGCGCCGGGATGCCTGCGGGCACCATCAACGTTCTCACCGGCGTGCCGGAGGAGATCGGCGCCGAGATGACCTCGAATCCGACCGTGCGCAAGATTTCCTTCACCGGCTCGACCGAGGTCGGCAAGCTCTTGATGCGCCAGAGCGCGGGCACGGTGAAGAAGATCTCCATGGAACTAGGCGGCAACGCGCCCTTCATCGTGTTCGACGACGCCGACATGGAAATCGCGGTCCAGGGCGCGCTCGCCTCCAAGTACCGCAACACCGGCCAGACCTGCGTGTGCGCCAACCGCATCCTGGTGCAGGAAGGCGTCTACGACGAATTCGTCTCGCGCCTGGTCCAGGCGGCTTCCGGCCTCAAAGTCGGCGACGGCCTCAAGGGCGAAACCCAGCAGGGTCCGCTCATCAATCCGGACGCGCTCGCCAAGGTCGAGCGCCTGGTCGCCGACGCCAGGCAAAAAGGCGCCCGCGTCGCGGTCGGCGGCAAGCGCCACGCGCTGGGCGGCACCTTCTACGAGCCGACCGTGCTCACCGACGTGACGCGCGACATGGACATCTTCAACGAGGAAATCTTCGGACCCGTGGCGGCGCTTTACCGCTTCAAGACCGAGAACGAAGCGATCCGGCTCGCCAACGACACGCCTTACGGCCTCGCCGCCTATTTCTACAGCCGCGATCTCAACCGCATGTGGCGGATGAGCGAGGGCCTCGAATACGGCCTGGTCGGCGTCAACGACGGCGTCATCGCCACCGACGCGGCGCCGTTCGGCGGCGTCAAGGAATCGGGCATCGGCCGCGAAGGGTCGAAATACGGCATTCAGGACTTCGTCGAGATCAAGTACGTCTGCGTCGGCTCGATCTACCGCTGAACGCGATGAGCTTCGACGTCGATCTGTTCGTCATCGGCGCCGGATCGGGCGGCGTGCGCGCCGCGCGCATGGCCGCGCGCACCGGCGCCAGGGTGGCCGTCGCCGAGCACGTCCGCGTCGGCGGCACCTGCGTCATGCGCGGCTGCATCCCGAAGAAGCTCCTGGTGCTGGGCGCCCATTACGCCGAGGATTTCGAGGACGCGCGCGGCTTCGGCTGGACGGTGGGCGAAGCCGTTCACGACTGGTCTGCCCTGATCGCCGCCAAGAACCGCGAACTCGACCGGCTGGAGGGCGTCTACCGGAAAATTCTGGCCGACAGCAAGGTCGAACTGATCGAAGGCACCGCGCGCCTGAACGGCGCGAACGCGGTCGAGGTCGCGGGCCGCGCCGTGAAGGCGAAGCATATCCTGGTCGCCACCGGCGGGCGGCCGTCGTTGCCGAAAATTCCCGGAATCGAACACGCCATCACCTCCGACGAGGCGCTCGATCTGCCGACGCGCCCCCGGCGCGTCGCGGTGGTCGGCGGCGGCTACATCGCGGTCGAATTCGCGGGCATTTTCCGCGCCCTCGGCTCCGAGGTGACGGTGGTGATCCGCGCCGACAAAATATTGCGCGGCTTCGACGAGGACGTGCGCGCGGCGCTTTCCGCCGCCATGACCGCCAAGGGCATCACGATCCGCAGCACCAGCGTCGTCGAATCCATCGCCAGGACGGCCGACGGCCTCGCGCTTCGGCTCAAGGGGGGCGAAACCCTCGCGTGCGACGCCGTGCTGTACGCGACGGGGCGCGCGCCCAACACCGAGGGGCTCGGCCTCGCCGAGGCGGGCGTCAGGTTCACCCCCAGGGGCGCGATCGAGGTCGATCCCTATTCGCGCGCGTCGGTGGAAAGCGTCTTCGCGGTCGGCGACGTGACCGACCGCATGAACCTGACGCCGGTCGCGCTGGCGGAGGCGATGGCGCTGGTGCGCACGCTGTTCGAAAACCGCCCGACTGCGATGGATTACGCTAACGTTCCCACGGCGGTGTTTTCCAATCCGCCCGTCGGCACCGTCGGCTTGACCGAAAGCGAGGCGGCGAAACGGGGCGAAATCGACGTCTACGTTTCCTCGTTCAAGCCCTTGAAGCACACGCTGGCCGGGGGCGCCGAACGGACGTTCATGAAGCTGGTGGTCGATCGCGCGAGCGACAAGGTGCTCGGCCTGCACATGGTCGGCGCCGACGCGCCCGAGATCGCGCAAGGGTTCGCCGTGGCGCTCAAGTGCGGCGCGACCAAGCGCGACTTCGACGCCACGGTCGGCATTCATCCGACCGCGGCCGAGGAATTCGTCACCATGCGGGAAAAACGGCCGGCGAAGTAAAACGCCGGTCTTTATTGATTGGCGGCTCGGCGCGCCGCAAGAAATCCCGCGCTATTCCGCCGCGTGCACCCGGGCGTGCGCGGACCCTTCCGCCATCAGGCGCCGGAGTTCGGTCTTGAGGCGCTGCTTTTCCGCCTCGGCCTCGGCGAAGATGTGCGCCGCCTTGTGGAAATCCATCAGGCGCACGCCCGCGATCCTGGGGCGGATCAGGAGATCGGGCGGATTGCGCTTCATCTTCTCGGCGACGATCGAGCGCTGCATGATCTGGATGGTGGTAAAAACGGCGTCCAGCATGCGCGGGCTCTTGCGCGGATCGCGCGCGCGCACCGGCGCCGCCTCGATGGCGATGGTGACGTCGCAGTCGTCGCGCCACAGGTCATAGGGCAGCGGATCGACCGCGCCGCCGTCGATCAGGAGATGGCTGTCGAGGCGCACCGGCGCGAACACGCCGGGCACCGACATGCTCGCCTTGACCGCGAGCGCGAGATCGCCCTTGTCGAACACCACCGGCTCCCAGCTCTGGAAATCGGCGGCGACGATCTTGAGCGGAATCTTGAGGTGCTCGAAATCGCGCGCCGGCATGCGCCGGCTGAGGAACTTCTGGAACCGCTTGCCGCGAAACAGTCCGCCGCGGCGGAATTCGAGATCGACGAACTTGAACCAATGCGCGAGTTCGTCCTTTCCGAACATGTCCTTGAAGCGGCGCGGCCCGAGACCGATCAGCCGCTCGACGTCGGCGCGGATGTCGGCCGCCGGAATGCCGGAAGCGTAGAGCGCGGCGACCACCGCGCCGATGCTGGTGCCGGCGAGGCGATGGGGCTTGAGGCCGAGTTCGTCGAACGCCTCGAGCATGGCGATGTGGGCGAGGCCGCGCGCGCCGCCGCCGCCGAGAGCGAGATTGATGCGGATCATGGGGCCTTACATAAGCCAATCGCCCGCCGTTTACCATGCGGGATGCTCCCGAATGGCGGCCCCGATGGCGCGCGGTCGGGGGAGGGGTGGCGTCCGGGTCCCCGCGGGGGTATATACCCCCCGTGAAAGGCCGGAAAACATGACCAAAACGCCCCCGAGCAAAAGCGGTCCAGGCAAAAGCGGCAAGCTGACCGCGAGCGAGTGGAAGCCGGAGTCGTGGCGCGCGCGACCGATCGAGCAGGCGCCGGAATACCCGGACGCGGCCGCGTTGAAGGCCGCCGAAGCCGAACTCCGCCGCTATCCGCCGCTGGTGTTCGCGGGCGAAGCGCGCAACCTGAAGGCGCGCCTCGCGGCGGTCGCGGCGGGCAAGGCGTTTCTGTTGCAGGGCGGCGACTGCGCCGAGAGCTTCGCCGAATTCCATCCCAACAACATCCGCGACACCTTCCGCGTGCTGCTGCAGATGGCGGTGGTGCTGACGTTCGGCGCCGCGTGCCCGGTGGTCAAGGTCGGCCGCCTCGCCGGCCAGTTCGCCAAGCCGCGCTCGGCCCCGACCGAAACCGTGAACGGCGTGACGCTACCCGCCTATCGCGGCGACATGGTCAACGGCATGGAGTTCACCAAGGAAGCCCGCGTGCCCGACCCGAAGCGCATGATCCAGGCCTATAACCAGTCGGCGGCGACGCTCAACCTGCTGCGCGCGTTCGCGCAGGGCGGCTACGCCGACCTGCACAAGGTCCACCAGTGGAATCTCGGCTTCGTCGCCGACAGCGCCTCCGGCGCGCGCTACCGCGACTTGGCCGACCGCATCGACGAGACGCTCGCCTTCATGGCCGCGTGCGGCATGACCTCGGAAACGACGCCGCAGCTGCGCGAGACCGAGTTCTACACCTCGCACGAGGCGCTGTTCCTCAACTTCGAGGAAGCGATGACGCGGATCGATTCCACCAGCGGCGATTGGTACGACACCTCGGCCCATCTGCTCTGGATCGGCGACCGCACCCGCCAGTTCGACGGCGCCCACGTGGAATTCCTGCGCGGGGTCAAGAACCCGATCGCGTTCAAGGCCGGGCCGACGCTGGCGCCCGACGACATGCTGCGGCTGATGGACATTCTCGATCCCGCCAACGAACCGGGCCGGATCACGGTCATCGCGCGCATGGGCGCCGACAAGGTCGAGCGCGGCTTGCCGCCGCTCTTGCGCGCCGCCAAGCGCGAGGGGCGCAACGCCGCATGGGTGTGCGATCCCATGCACGGCAACACGGTGAAAAGCGCCTCCGGCTACAAGACCCGCCACGTCGATCGCGTGCTGGCCGAAGTCGGCGCCTTCTTCGCCGTGCACCGCACCGAAGGCACCCACGCCGGCGGCGTGCACTTCGAGATGACCGGCCAGGACGTGACCGAATGCGTCGGCGGCGCGAGCGCGGTCACCGAGGCGAGCTTGTCGGACCGCTACCACACCCATTGCGATCCGCGCCTCAACGCCAGCCAGGCCCTCGAGCTTGCCTTCGTCATCGCCGAAGCCTTGAAGCAGGAGCGCGTCCAGAACGGGCGCAAAACGGCGGCGAAATAGGCGCGCGGGCGAATCGTCATGCGGACGCATGCCTTCCGGCATGACGCGCGCTTCAAAAATAACGCGGGCCCTACCGCCCGAAAATCCGCGTCACGGCATCGGCGACGGCGCGGCACTTTTCGACCCCGAACCGTTCGATGAAATCGGTGCGCGCGACCGCGGTCGCGACCGAGTCCTTCAATTCGGCGAACAGCGCGGCGAGAAAATTCTTGAATGTGGCGTCGTCGAGTTGCCAAGCGGCCTCTTCGGGCGTGGCGTTGGCATGCGCCGGGGCGAGATGGCCGTTGACCACGGTCAGGAACCAGCGCGCGCGCTTGTCGTAATCGGCGAAATAAGCGGCCATGGCGACCAGGGCGTCGAAGGCGAGCGTCGCCGCTTCCGCGTCGGCGTAAAGATCGCCCCAGCCGAACCGGCCGCCCTTGGCCTGGCTTAGGCGTCCGACGATGGCGCGGCCGTGTTCCTGGTAGGCTTCGTACACCTGGGGGCCGAGCATCATCTCGACGGCCATGAAAAAGCCGGGCAGCACCCGGCGCGGAATCCCGTCGCGATTCTTCCCGTGCGCGAGCAGATGCTCGAACCGGCGCACCAGCAGGCGGTTGAAGGGATATTGGCGGTTTTGGAAAGCCTTGGCGTGCTCGCGCGCGCGGGCATAGGCCTCGAAACTCATTTCGAACGCCTGGCGCAACGCCGCGGATTTGTTGTGGAAGTCGTCGGCCAGGCGATCGAGGTCGGCGAGCGTCAGCTTGCCGCCGCTGGACCGGGCCTCCTGGCGCAACCGTTCGATGAACCCCATCACCACCGTTTCGGCGAGCGCGTGGCCCTGGCCGCCGGGCGTCGACAGGTCGTAGGTGGGTTGGGCCTTCCGGCGCGACGGCAGCGCCGACTTTGGCGCGCGCGGGGATTCGCCCGCGCGCCCGATCGGCCTCAAGGTCACCTTATACTTCTTAGCCATGGAATGCCCCGCTTGACGCCGGACAATAGCCGTCCGTCCCGGCCTTGACTATCCGCCCGGGGCGCAGATCCCGGCCGACCGGCCTACCTCCCGCGTTGACAGCATTCCGACCCGGCGCATAGGGTCCCCTGGGATTCTCGGGATTCACGCCGTTTTTCCGGCCAAACCATGTCCGCATCCGTCGTGCTCGCGCTCGCCCAGACCAATCCCGTCGTCGGGGACATCGGCGGCAACGCCGATCAGATTCGCGTCGCCCGCGACAAGGCGCGCGCGGCGGGCGCCGATCTCGTCGTTTTCGGCGAACTGGTCGCGAGCGGCTATCCGCCCGAAGACCTGGTGCTCAAACGCTCGTTCCTCGAAGCGATCGAAGGCGCGGTCGAAAAGCTCGCCGCCGAAACCGCCGACGGCGGCCCGGCGGCGGTGATCGGCGCGCCGTGGCGCGGCGCGGACGGGCGGCTTTACAACGCCGCGTTGCTGCTCGACGGCGGCCGCGTCGCCGGCGCGGTGATGAAGCACGAAATTCCCAACTACGGCGTGTTCGACGAAAAGCGCCTGTTCGCCGCCGGCGACCCGCCCGACCCGGTGCCGTTCCGGGGCGTGAACCTCGGCCTGATGGTGTGCGAGGACATGTGGTTTCCGGCCGTCGCCGGCGCGTTGCGCCGGAAGGGCGCGCACATGCTGCTGGTGATCAACGGCTCGCCGTTCGAGATCGACAAGCCGGGCGCGCGCCTCGGCCACGCCCAGGCGCGGATCGCGGAAACGGGACTGCCGCTCGCCTACGTCAACCTGATCGGCGGCCAGGACGAGCTGGTGTTCGACGGCGCGTCGTTCGTTTTGGATTCCGCCGGCCGGCTGCTGGCGCGCGCGCCGTCGTGGCGCGAGCATCTGCTGGTCGCCCGCTGGCGCAGGGACGGCGGCGGCTGGGCGTGCGAACCGGGCGAAATCGCGCCCGCGCCCGAGCCATTGGCCGACATCTACGGCGCGCTGCTGACGGGGCTCGGCGATTACGTCGACAAGAACATCTTTCCCGGCGTCCTGATCGGTCTTTCGGGCGGAATCGACAGCGCGCTCGCGGCGGTCCTGGCGGTGGACGCGCTCGGCGCCGACCGGGTGCATTGCGTGATGATGCCGTCGCCCTATACCTCGAAGGAAAGCCTGGAAGACGCGGCCGAGATCGCGCGCCGGCTCGGCTGCCGCCTCGACACGATTTCGATCGTGCCGGCGATGGAAGCCTTCGATTCGATGCTGCGCGAGGCGTTCGTCCAGCATCCGCGCGGCACGGCGGAGGAAAACATCCAGGCGCGCGCGCGCGGCATCACGCTGATGGCGCTTTCCAACAAGTTCGACTACATGGTGCTTTCGACCGGCAACAAATCGGAAATGTCGGTCGGCTACGCAACCCTCTACGGCGACATGTGCGGCGGTTATTCGGTGCTGAAGGACGTCTACAAGACCACCGTCTACCGGCTCGCCGGCTTCCGCAACGCGCGCCGCCCGGACGGCGCCAAAGGCCCGGCCGGCCCGGTCATCCCCGAGCGCGTGCTGACCAAGGCGCCGACCGCGGAATTGAAGCCGAACCAGACCGACCAGGACACGCTCCCGCCCTACGACGAGCTCGACGGGATTCTCGAATCCCTGATCGAGCGCGAACGCGGCGTGCGCGACACGGTGGCAGCGGGCTTCGACGAGGCGACCGTGCGCCGGGTGTGGCGGATGCTCGATCGCGCCGAATACAAGCGCCGCCAGGCGCCGCCCGGGGTCAAGATCACCTCGCGCGCGTTCGGCCGCGACCGGCGCTATCCCATCGTCAACGGCTTCCGGGACGGCGCGTGATGAAGCCGGTTCGCGTCCGCTTCGCGCCGAGCCCGACCGGGCTGCTGCACGTGGGCAACGCCCGCGTCGCGCTGATCAACTGGCTGTTCGCCAAGAAGGCCGGCGGGGCGTTCGTGCTGCGCCTCGACGACACCGACGCCGAACGGTCCGAGGCGCGCTTCGCGGAAGCGATCGAGCGCGATCTCGCCTGGCTCGGGCTCGCCTGGGACGAACGCGCCCGCCAGTCGGAGCGGATGGAATCCTACCGTGCCGCGCTCGAACGCCTGAAGCAGTCGGGCCGGGCGTACCCGTGCTTCGAGACCCCGGCCGAACTGGAACTGAAACGGAAAAAAGCGCTCGCCGCCGGACGACCGCCGATCTACGACCGCGCCGCGCTGAGTTTAAGCCCCGCCGAGCGCGACAAGCTGATCGCCGAGGGACGCAAGCCCCATTGGCGCTTCAAGCTCGAAGGCGGCGACGTCGCCTGGACCGACTTGGTGCGCGGGGCGCAGAAATTCGAGGGGCGCCACATGTCCGATCCGGTGGTGGTGCGCGAGGACGGGGCGTTCCTCTACATGCTGCCCTCGGTGGTGGACGACGCGGCGATGGCGATCACCCACGTGATCCGGGGCGAAGACCATGTCGCCAACACCGCCGTCCAGATCCAGATGTTCGAGGCGTTGGGGGCAGCCGTGCCCGGATTCGCGCACCTGCCGCTGCTGACGGACACGAGCGGCGCCAATCTTTCCAAGCGCCTGGGGGCCTTGAGCCTTCGGTCGTTGCGCGAGGCGGGGATCGAGCCGATGGCGATCGCGAGCCTGCTCGCCCGCCTCGGCACCGGGGATGCGGTCGCGCCCGCCGCACGCCTCGCCGATCTCGCGCGCGAGTTCGACATCGGCCGCTTCGGGCGGGCGAGCCCGCGCTTCGATCCCGACGATCTCACCCGCATCAACGCCAAGGTGGTGCATGCGCTCCCGTTCGCGGAGGCCGCGCCGAGGCTGGCCGCCCTCGGCCTGGCCCAGGCCGACGAGCGCTTCTGGCTCGCGGTGCGCGGCAATCTTGCCAGGTTCGACGAGGTGAAGACGTGGCACGACGCCTGTTTCGGCGAAACGGCTCCGCCCGCCGACGCGGGCGAGCGCGAATTTCTGCGCGCCGCCCTCGGCGCCCTGCCGCCGGAGCCCTGGGACGACACCACCTGGAGCGCGTGGAGCCGTTCGGTCGGCGAGGCGACCGGGCGCAAGGGACCGCAGCTCTTTCGCCCGCTCCGACGCGCGCTCACCGGCCGGGAGCACGGGCCGGAGATGAAGGTGCTGCTGCCGTTGATCGGCCGCGCCCGCGCCGAAAGGCGCCTTGGCGCGGGCCCGGGTGAAGGCATATGATGCGTCTTCTTGCCGTCATTGCGAGCGACGCGAAGCAATCCAGGCTACTGGATCGCTTCGGCGGCTTCGCGCCGATAGGCGTGCATGCGCAGGACACCGCCTCGCGATGACGAGTCCGATATGTCCATGAGTCTCGTCCTCTACAACACGCTCTCGCGCGCCAAGGAGCCGTTCCGGCCCTTGGATCCGAAGCGCGTGCGCATGTACGTGTGCGGCCCGACCGTCTACGACTACGCCCACATCGGCAACGCGCGGCCGGTGGTGGTGTTCGACGTGCTGTTCCGGCTGCTCCGGCGCCTCTACGGCGAAGGCGGCGTGGTCTACGCGCGCAACATCACCGACGTGGACGACAAGATCAATGCCGCGGCCAAGGCCTCGGGCGAGCCGATCCGCGCCATCACCGAGCGCACCGCCAAGGCCTACCGCGAGGACATGGCGGCGTTGAACGCGCTTCCGCCCTCGCTCGAGCCGCGCGCGACCGAGCACGTCGCCGAGATGATCGCGATGATCGAATCCCTGATCGCCAAGGGCCATGCCTATGAAGCCTCCGGCCACGTGCTGTTCGGGGTGCCGACCTGCGCGGACTACGGTTGCCTCTCGCGCCGCGACCGGGACGAGATGATCGCGGGCGCGCGGGTCGAGGTCGCGCCCTACAAGAAGGATCCGGCCGACTTCGTGCTGTGGAAGCCGTCCGACGCCGACGCGCCGGGCTGGGACAGTCCCTGGGGCCGGGGCCGGCCCGGCTGGCATATCGAATGCTCGGCCATGAGCCAGGCGTATCTCGGCGCCACCTTCGACATCCACGGCGGCGGCGCCGACCTGATCTTTCCCCACCACGAAAACGAAATCGCGCAAAGCACGTGCGCCAACGGGCCCGGCACCTTCGCGCGGGTCTGGATGCACAACGGCTTTCTCATGGTGGAGGGCGAAAAGATGTCGAAGAGCCTCGGTAACTTCCTCGTCGTCCACGATCTCCTGAAGGAATTTCCGGGCGAGGCGCTCCGCCTCGCGCTGCTCGCGACCCATTACCGCCAGCCGCTCGACTTCACCCGCGCCGGGGTCGAACAGGCGAAGCGGACGCTGGATCGCTGGTATCTCGCCGCAAGCGACGCGAAGGCCGGCGAGACTCCCGCTGCGGTCATGGCCGCGCTCGAAGACGACCTCAACACGCCGCAAGCGATTGTCGAACTGCACACGCTCGCCGACGCGGCGCTCGCGGGCGACGAGCCCGCGCGCGCGGGCCTCAAGGCGGGCGCCGGTTTGCTCGGTCTGCTCGCGGACGATCTCGCGGCGTGGCGCCACTGGCGGCCTGCGGCCGCGGGATTGACCGACGCCGAGATCGAAGGCCTGATCGAACAGCGCGCGGCGGCGCGGAGAGGGCGCGACTTCGCCGGCGCCGACGCGATCCGCAAGGAGCTGCTGGAAAAGGGCGTGGTGCTGGAGGACGGGCCGAAGGGGACGAGTTGGCGCCGGGCGTGATTTCCCCCGACAGCCTCATGCTTCGACGGGCTCAGCATGAGGGCATTTTAAGGACATCTACTTCCCGATCATCGAATCGATTTCATCCTGGTGCAGGGTCTTTTCGCTGCCGTGGATGATGCCGCCGGCGACGTCCATCAGGCGCTGGATGATCCGCGACAGCGACTTGGCGTTGGCGCGCAAGAGTTCGGGCTCGCCCCGGCCGACGTCGGCCTCGAGCCGCTGGACGCTGGTGGCGATCAGGCGGTTGATCTGGTCGACGGTGGTGTCGAACGGCTCGCGGTAGCGCCTCGGCACGTGGTCGTAGGCCTCGACCGCCAGTTCGCGGTCGGCGATGGTGCTGGTGCGGAAGTGGTCCTGGTAGGACTTCGGCTGCCACGCCTTCACTTCGTCGAGCATTTCCGGCATGTCGGGCAGCATTTCCAGCAGCATCACCACTTCGTTGAAGTGGTTGAGGTAGTCGGTGGCGAGCAGGGTCTGCTCGTTGACGTTGCTGCCCTGCGCGCGCTTGCGGAGCGCCTCGGTTTCGGGGCTGTCGGGTTCGTCGGCGGGCGGTGCGGCGGACATGGCGGGCCTGGAGAAGGATATCCCTCGGAACGCGCCAGCGCCAAGACTCCGGCGCGCTTGAGCCCGGGGGGCAAATTCGGCATTCTCCCCACTTTCCGGGGCTCTTGGCGAAGCGCCCGACGGACATGATGCGGACACGATGACCGATAAGCGCGTCTACATATACGACTCCACGCTCCGCGACGGGGCGCAGACCCAGGGAGTCGATTTCACGCCCGCCGACAAGGCGGCGATCGCGCGCGAGCTCGACGCGCTCGGCATCGATTACATCGAGGGCGGCTGGCCCGGCGCCAACCCGACCGACGACGCGTTCTTTCGCGCGCCGCCCCGGCTCCGCCATTCGACGCTCGCCGCGTTCGGCATGACCCGGCGGGCGGGGCGTTCGGCCGCCAACGATCCGGGCCTGGCGGCGCTGTTTGAAGCCAAGACCCGCGCCGTGTGCCTAGTCGGCAAGACCTGGGACTTCCACGTCGACATCGCGCTCGGCGTCAGCGCCGACGAAAATCTCGCCATGATCAGGGACAGCATCGCGCGCGTCGTCGCCGAGGGCCGCGAGGCGATCTTCGACGCCGAGCATTTCTTCGACGGCTACCGCGAGAACAAGGCGTACGCGCGCGCCTGCGTCAAGGCCGCGTTCGACGCCGGCGCGCGCTGGATCGTGCTGTGCGACACCAACGGCGGCACGTTGCCCGACGAGATCGAGCGCGTGGTCGGCGAGGTCGCGCGCGAAATCCCGGGCGAAAGGCTCGGCATCCATTGCCACGACGACACCGGCAACGCGGTCGCCAACAGCCTCGCCGCGGTGCGCGCGGGCGCGCGCCAGGTGCAGGGCTCGCTCAACGGCCTGGGCGAGCGTTGCGGCAACGCCAACCTGACCTCGATCGTGCCGACCCTGATGCTGAAGATGGGCTTCGCCACCGGCGTGACCCTGGAGACGCTCGGGCGTCTCACCCATGTGTCGCGCGTGCTCGACGAGCGGCTCAACCGCGCGCCGGCGCGCGGGGCGCCCTACGTCGGCGAATCGGCGTTCGCGCACAAGGGCGGCCTCCACGTATCGGCGGTGGAGAAGGATCCGCGTTCCTACGAGCACATCCGTCCCGACCTGGTCGGCAACCGCCGCCACGTGGTCGTGTCCGACCAATCGGGCCGCGCCAACATCCTGGCCCGCTTCCGCGACCTCGGCATCGAGATCGAGCCGAACGACCCGCAGGTGGCGAAGCTGCTGGAGGACGTGAAGGCGCGCGAATTCGACGGCTACGCCTACGACGGCGCCGAAGCCAGCTTCGAGCTGCTCGCGCGACGCGCCCTGGGTCGGGTGCCGGAATATTTCCGCCTCAATTCGTTTCGCGTGATCGACGAGCGGCGCTGGAACGCCAAGGGCGACCTGATCACGCTGTCGGAGGCGACCGTCAAGCTCGACGCCGCCGGGCGCGAGCACATGGCGGTGGCCGAGGGCAACGGCCCGGTCAACGCGCTCGACTCGGCGCTGCGCCGGGTGCTGCTGCCGATCTATCCGACGCTCGCCGACCTGAAGCTGGTCGATTACAAGGTGCGCATCCTCAACTCCGGCGACGGCACCCGCGCCATGACCCGGGTGATGATCGAATCGGTCGACGGCAAGGGCGAGCCGTGGGACACGGTCGGCGTGTCGGGCAACATCATCGACGCGTCCTACAACGCGCTTTTCGACAGCATCGTGTTCAAGCTGCTGCGCGACGGCGTCGCGGCGGCGGCCACAACCAAGACATGAGCCGAACCGTCGCGGGGCCGGCCGTCGTTCTGGTCGAGCCGCAGATGGCGGAGAACGTCGGCATGGCGGCGCGCGCCATGCTCAACTGCGGGCTCGACGATCTGCGCCTGGTGCGGCCGCGACAGCGCTGGCCGCACCCGCGCGCGCTGGCGACCGCCTCGGGCGCGGACGCGGTGATCGCCGCCGCCCGCGTCTTTCCGACCACCGAAGCCGCCATCGCCGATCTCCGCCTGGTGTTCGCCGCGACCGTACGCGAGCGCGACATGGCGCTCCGGGTGGTGACGCCCGCGCGCGCGGCGGACGAAATGCGCGCCTTCGCCGGCGCGGGCGGCGGCAAGACCGGCGTGATCTTCGGCAAGGAATCGAAGGGGCTCGCCAACGACGACGTGGCGCTCGCCGACGCGATCGTGACGGTGCCGGTGAACCCCGAATTCGGCTCGCTCAATCTGGCGCAGGCGGTGTTCGCGGTCGCCCACGCGTGGTTCGCCGCCGGAGCGGGCGCGGCGGCCTCGCGGCTCCGCCTCAATGCGCGCACCCGGCCCGCGACCAAGGAGGAACTGGTCGGCTTTTTCGAGCACCTGGAGCGCGAATTGGACGCGTGCGGGTTCTTGCGCCTGAAGCACAAGCGGCCGATCATGGTGCGCAACCTGCGCGCCCTCTTTCAGCGCGCGCAACTGACCGAGCAGGAAGTGCGCACGCTGCGCGGCGTCATCGCCGGGCTGGCCCAGAGCAAAGAAGCACGTGCCGGCAGCAAGCGACGGAAGAAGGGAAGCCCATGACGCTCTATCGCAATTACGACGCGCACCAGTTGGAAGCTCAGTACAACGCGCGCGCGTCGATCCCCGACCATCCATTGATCTTCGCGCGCTGGGCGTCGCGCAGCGCCGAAGTGCGCAAGCGCGCCTTCGCCCGCCTCGACGTTGCTTACGGCGACGGCCCGATGGAAACGATGGACATCTTCCATCCCCAGCGCGTCGCCGCGCCGGTGGTGATGTTCATTCACGGCGG